>ONBX01000046.1 GCA_900316205.1 uncultured Eubacteriales bacterium | reverse complement strand
CATACAGTTTCCTGTAATCCAGTTCCTCAAGCTGGGCGTTGGTCAGCCGTACGGGTGCGTCTTCCGGCAACATGATTTCGCTGTTCAGTGTAAATACCACTTGACCATTCCGCTCCGTCATATTACACTGTTCTAGCGTGGATTTTGTCTTCACAACCAAATTCTAACGCAAACGAAAGCACCAGCCAAGTCCTTTTTGGACCTAACTGGTGCTTTTGTTATGCGGCGCTATTTTGCAACGCGCCCTTTTTTATTTCCTGCATTTTTCGCCACTTTTGCCTTTCAAAAGTTCACGAATCCGAAGGCATTGAAAATGCAGTAACCATGCAAAAATTATGGCATATTCAAAAATGGTCGCTTTTTCGGCGATTATATATCTGAAAAGTTACCAAGAATGCGCGTTACAAGTTTTTTCTTGTAACGCGTTTCTTTTTGATTGCTGTTCGAGTTTTGCAGGACTTCAATATGACATTTAACAACTTTCTTTTGACTTCTTAAACTCCGCATTCCGCATGAGCGTCGGGGCACCGTTTTTCATTCTCATAATTGTCATTTTCTTTCACCTCCTGTTCCGAGAGAAGCCCTCTCTGCTTTTTATCGGCGCAAAAGCGGGCCGATTGTTCCCACTCTCTGAAAAAAGTTTAGCAAATTCATTGTCCTAAAAAAGTCGCTGTTCTATATGAAACCCCAAAAACGCAAAAACAGCGCCTGCCTCCTTTCGGAAGCAGACGCTGTCATGCGCTTATGCAATGGTACCGTGCGGCATCAGAGCACTCGAAAACGATGCCAGCTCTCCGACATATACCGAAAAGGACTGGAGCGGCAATCGAAATGATCGGGATCAAGTGGCCGAAAAACTGTCCAGTATGGCCAGGATGGACCGGTGCAAATAGGGAAGGTAAGTGTCCAGATCCACCGGATCACCGTTGAGGATCACTGTGTAACAGGTGGAGTCCACCAGCTCCAGAATGGTGTATACCTCGATTGCCAGGCTTTTTCGGTCAGAGGGGATGGAGCCCAGGATCTCCTCGAAAATGGCGGGATAGTCCGGCTCCCATTTGCCGATGGCCCGGCGGAAAACGCCCCAGCTTACATTTTTGTTGATGAACTGCAGCAGCAGCTTGTTGTCCCGCAGCTGGTACAGCACATCGTCGATGATGGTCAGCAGCTTGCCGGTGGGATCCGGCTGGTCCTGATAGCCGGATTGCTCCAGTGCGTGCTGAAATAGCTGCTCCGATTTGCGGATCACCAGCTTTTCGTGGAGATCGTACTTGTCCTTAAAATATAGATAGAATGTGCCCTTGGCAACGCCGGCCTGCTGGGCAATGTCCGCAATGGACGTCTTGGCAATGCCCTGGGCGGTGAACAGCTGAAAAGCCGTGTCCATCAAACAGGTCAGCTTCTGCTTCTTGTTTTCCTCCACCCGTCCCATTTCCGCACCTCTTCTCTCTGTGTTTTTCTCTATTGTAACGTGGAGGTGCCCGGTTGTCAAACAAAAAATGACCGTCAGTCAGCCAGTCATTTTGTGCATGACGCCAAAAAATGACCGGCGGTCAAAT
The DNA here is from genome assembly GCA_900316205.1 of uncultured Eubacteriales bacterium. Taxonomy (GTDB): domain Bacteria; phylum Bacillota; class Clostridia; order Oscillospirales; family Oscillospiraceae; genus Limivicinus. The sequence continues at coordinate 15,182 of ONBX01000046.1, read as the reverse complement.
TTACGCCCAAAAGGGGTTGACCACTGGTCATTTTAGTGCTATAACAGCATATGCTTAAGTGAACGGTGGTCATTTATTCGAGAGGAGGCAATGGCATGTACAAATTCGGGAAAGCAGTCGTCAAGCTGCGGCTGCCTATTCTGATTTTGGCGCTGGCGTTGATAATCCCCGCCTGGCTGGGGATGCAAGCCACACGCATCAACTACGATATGCTCACCTATTTGCCGAAGGATATCGAGACCATGAAAGGGCAGGACATCCTGATGGACGAATTCGGAAAAGGCGCTTTCAGCTTCATCGTGGCGGAGGGCATGGAGGACAAGGACGTCTCCGACCTGCGCCAGCGAATTGAGCAGGTTCCCCACGTGGACAGCGCCCTGTGGTACGACAGCATCGCGGATCTGAGCATCCCCAAGGAGCTGCTGCCCGACAAGCTGCGCGACGTGTTCGTGGACGGCGACGCCACCATGATCGCCGTGTTCTTTGACACCTCGTCCTCGGCGGATGAGACCATCGAGGCCATCACCGAGATCCGCCAGCTCTGCGGCAAGCAGTGCTTTGTCTCCGGTATCTCCGCATTGGTGACGGATCTGAAAAACCTGTGCGAACGGGAGGAGCCCATCTACGTGGGCATCGCCGTGCTGTGCGCGCTGGTAGCCATGGAGCTGCTGACCGACTCCTGGCTGGTGCCGCTGGTGTTTCTGGCGGGCATCGGCATCACCATTCTCTACAACATGGGTACCAACGTATTCTTCGGCCAGATCTCCTATATCACCAAGGCGTTGGCGGCGGTGCTGCAGCTGGCCGTCACCATGGATTACTCCATCTTCCTCTGGCACGCCTATTGCGCCCGGAAGAAGGAGAATCCCTCCCGGGAGGAGGCCATGGCCCTGGCCATCCGCGACACGGTGCTGTCCGTAGCGGGCAGCGCTCTGACCACTATCGCCGGCTTCCTGGCATTGTGCTTCATGAGCTACACCATGGGCGCCGACATCGGCGTGGTCATGGCCAAGGGATGTCTGCTGGGCGTCATTGGCAGCGTCACCATTCTGCCGGCGCTGATCCTACTGCTGGATAAACCGCTGACGGCCACCATGCACAAGTCCCTGATCCCCGACATGAGCGGTGTGGCCGCCTGGATCACCAGCCACTTCTGGGCCTTCCTGGTGGCCTTCGCCGTGATCCTGGTCCCGGCCACCATCGGCTATTTCCACACGCCGGTGTATTACGATTTCACCCAGATCCTCTCCGGTGATGACGTGGAGAGCATGGATGCTGAGGATATGCAGTTCCTGACGGCCAAGCAGAAGCTGGAGGAGCACTTCGACGTGGCCACCACCCACATGATCCTCTGCGACGCCGATCTGCCGGCCAAGGATGCCGAGGCCATGGCCCGGCGCATCGAGAAGCTGGACGGCGTGACCACCGTGCTGAGTCTGGACAGTCTGTTGGGTACGGATATCCCGGCGGACTTCCTGCCCGGGAGCGTCACCAAAATGCTCAAGAGCGGTCAGTGGCAGCTGATGCTCATCAACTCCGCCTACGCCGTCTCCACCGATGAGGTGAACGGCCAGATCGACGCCATCAACGGCATCCTGAAGGAGTACGACCCCCACGGCATGCTAATCGGCGAGGCGCCCTGCACCAAGGACCTCATCGAGATCACCGACAAGGACTTCACCGTGGTGTCCTGGGTGTCCATTGGCTTCGTGTTTCTCATTATCCTTCTGACGCTGCGCTCGGCCACGCTACCGGTGATCCTGGTGGCGGTGATCGAGTTTGCCGTATTCATCAACCTGGGCATCCCCTATTACACCCACTTCACCATGCCCTTTATCGCGCCCATCTGCATCAGCACGATCCAGTTGGGTTCCACCGTGGACTACGCCATTTTGACCACCACCCGGTACAAGGAGCTGCGGCACACCTGCGATAAGCGACAGGCAATCACGGAGGCGCTGGCCTATGCCATGCCCTCGGTGCTGGTCAGCGCCCTGAGCTTCTTCGCCGCCACCTTCGGCGTGGGTCTCTATTCCGACATCGACCTGATCAGCTCCATGTGCAATCTGCTGGCCCGGGGTGCCATTGTCAGCATGTTCTCCGTGCTGCTGGTGCTGCCGGCGCTGCTGATGCTGCTGGACGGCGTCATCGGAAAGACCACATTGGGTATGAAAAAACAACTCCAGAGCATTTGACATAGATGGGAGGAATCATTCTATGAAACAAAGGATCCAAAAGGCGACAGCCATCATGCTGTCTGCCCTTATGCTGGGCTTCTGCCTTGCCGGCTGCGGCGCGCAGCAGGAAGCGAAAACACTCGATGCTCCGGCGGAGGCCGACACGGTCACCGAGGCTGCCGTCAGCCTGCTGGGCAGTCACAGCGACACGGCGGGCAAGGAGGAGACCGTCTACGTCATTGCCGACGCCGACGGCAACCCCACAGAAACCATCGTCAGCGCCTGGCTGAAAAATCCCGATGGTGCTGATACCCTGACGGATCACGCGGAGCTGACGGACATCAAGAATGTAAAGGGAGACGAGACCTTCACGGTCAGCGAAAACGGTGCCGTCACCTGGCAGGCAAACGGCAATGACATCCACTACCAGGGCACGACTACACAGCAATTGCCTGTGACCACCGCTATTACCTATGAGCTGGACGGCAAGACCGTCTCCGCTCAGGAGCTGGCCGGCGCCACCGGCCACCTGGCCATCACCTTCCGCTACACAAATCACACCGCCACGCAGCGGACGGTGAACGGCAAGACCGTCACCCTCTATCAGCCCTTCCTGGTGATGTCCGGTCTGATGCTGGACGACGCCAAGGCAAACAACGTCACCGTCACCCACGGCAAGATTCTCCACACCGGCGACCGCACCGTGGCCGTCGGCATGGCAATGCCCGGTCTCCGCGAGAGCCTGGGACTGGACGGTATGCGAACCCAGGATGGCAAGTCCCTGGATCTGGACATCCCGGAGGCCGTGACCGTTGAGGCCGATGTGTCCAGTTTCACGCTCCTTACCACGGTGACAGTGATCGAAAACAGCCCTCTGCAGGATCTGGACCTGAGTAACGTGAGCAGCCTTGACGAGCTGCGCAGCGCACTCACCCAGCTTACCGACGCCTCCACCCGTCTGGTGGAGGGCAGCAGTGCGCTGTATGACGGCGTTGACGCTTTGCATACTGGCGTCGGTGAGTTGGTTGCCGGGGCAAACCAGGTGGATACCGGCGCCGGTAAGCTGGCGGGCAGTGCGGCGGCTCTGGCCGATGGTGCCCGCCACGCGTCAGACGGTGCGGCCGCGCTCTCTGACGGAGCCAAGGCACTGTCCGACGGCAGCGCCGCCCTGCGTGACGGCGCAGCGCAGGTGGACAGCGGCGCAAAGGCCCTTTCCGACGGGGCCAAGCAGGCCGCTGACGGCGCCGACACCCTCAGCGGCGGCGCAAAGGCTCTGGCAGGCGGTGCAGCCACCATCTCCGAGAATATGGACACCCTGTCCGGCGGGCTGGATACCCTGTCCGGCGGCGCAACACAGGTCAGCGGAGGCTTGGCACAGTTGCAGTCTCAGGTAGCCGGTCTGCCGGCGGGTGTGCAGGCACTTTATAACGGCCTGCTCCGCGTCAAGGCCGCGCTGAAGGGCGACCAGGGCCAGAGCGTCTATGAGGGTGCCGCAGCTCTGCGTGACGGCGCGGCGGCTTTGGCTGCCGGGCTGGTCAGCGGCGACGAGGCCAACCCCGGTATCTATGAGGGTGCCAAGGCGCTGGAAAGCGGCGCCGGTGCCATTGAGAGCGGTGCTGACAATATCGCAGCAGCGGCGGCACAGGTCAAGGCCGGTATCGACCAAATCCCCAACGCCATCTCCGGCGCGGTGACCTCCGCCTCCGGTGGCCTGCAGGCCGCCTCCGGTCAGCTGACCGCCATTGTGAACGACGAGAACCTGACCGACGAGCAGCGCATGGCCATCCAGACGGCGCTTGGCTACATCTCCGCCGTGGGCGACGGTCTGGGCAGCGTGTCTGTGGACCTTACCCAGGCGGATGCGGCACTGACCGCCATGGAAAACGGTGCCAATGCCATCAGCAGCGGTGCAGGCGACCTTCAGAGCGGCGCACAGCGTATCGCTGGCGGTGCCACCGCCCTGGCTGGCGGCGCAAAGCAACTGGAAGGCGGCGCAGGCCAACTGGCCTCCGGTGTAGACCAAATCGTCAGCGATGAGAACCTGGGCGCCGTCATCGGCGGCGTGTCCAATTTGGCGGACAGCTCCCAAGACCTGGTGAATGGAGTAGATCAGCTCACCGACGGCGCGGATGCACTGGCGGGTGGCGCTTCTGCAGCCGCCACCGGCGCAAAGGAGCTGGCCTCCGGCAGCCGTACCCTGGCCGGCTCCAGTATCCAGCTCCGTGACGGCGCTGCGACGCTGGCAACCGGCGTGGCCGATCTGTCCAGCGGCGCCGACACGCTGAAAAGCGGCACCAAGGCCCTCTCCGACGGGGCCAATGACGCCGCCGACGGCGCGGCTGCTCTGGCCGGAGGCGCTGCTCAGCTGGCAGATGGTACATCCCAGCTGGCAGGCGGCGCAGATGCTCTGGCAACCGGTGCGGCCACCCTGAAAGACGGCACGGCACGGCTCAGAAGCGGCAGCGTCAGTCTCACTGACGGCATAACGCAGCTGCTCTCGGGTGCCAAGGAGCTTCGTGACGGTATGGCGCAGTTCGATGCCCAGGGCATCCAGAAGCTTACCAACCTCATGGAGGGCGACGCACACGAGCTGATCGAGCGGCTGCGTGCCCTGCAGGAGCTGAGCGGAGAGTATACCTCCTTCGCCGGAACAGATGCCGACATGCCCGGCAGCGTGCAGTTCATCATCCGCACAGAGTCTATTGAAAAGTAAACAATTTTACTGCCTCTGCAGCGGAGCAAAAGCGGTGCGCGGGGTCAATTTACCCGGCGAATCGAGAAGCTCTGCGCGCCATTGGAATGCAGACATGGCAATTGAGATTGTAAATCGTGAGCTACGTAAGGGCGCGTTGCAAAATAGCGCTGCATAACAAAAGCACCAGTTAGGTCCAAAAAGGACTGGTTCTATAATAAATGTTGGGGTAGCGAAGCCGAAAGGCAGAGCTACACCCAACATTTATTATAGAACCCAAAAATCTCATTTTGCAACAGTCCCTTTTTTATGGGAAGAGAGAAAAGTGAAGAGTGAATAGGGAAGAAGGAAGAGAAAACGGCCAGAGTCGTAGACCAACCGCCGCATTTCCCTGTCGTGTCTGTGAGAATTTTGTCAGGGATATGGACATATAAGCCTTGAAAGGCATCCTGTTTTGCGGTATTATATTCTACGGCATAATTTGAGGCGGCGCGGCTGCGCCGCCGGGAACATAAAAGGAGAAGGGGGTGTGTGGATGTCATTGGAAGCAATCACGAGCGTGACGAGAGCGGAGCAGGAAGCCAAAAACGCCGTCGCCGCCGCTCAGGCCAAGGCAAAGCAGCTGCTTGCGGAAGCCCAGGCTGCCGGGGAAGCCTCTCTGGAGGCCGCCCGCGCCAAGGCGGACAGCGAGCTGGAGGCCCTGCGCAGGAAAGCGGAGGAGAAGAGCAAGGCGGACGCCGAAGCTCTCGGCCGCGATCTGGAAGCGGAGCGGGAAGCCCTGCGCAAAAAGGCGGAGGAGAAGCTTGATGCCGCGGCTGCGCTCATTGTAGAAAGGATAGTGAACGACTGACATGGCCATTTTGAAAATGAAACGCCTGCGGCTGATGCTGGTCCGTTCCCAGAAGGAAGAACTGCTGAAGGAGCTTGCGCGCCTGGGCTGCGTCCAGGTCAGCGAGATCTCCCAGGAGGTTCAGGAGCAGGAAAGCGAGGGCCTGGTGCGCCGGGAGGGGAGCGAGCTGAGCAAGCTCAAATCCCAGCAGGCCAGCCTGGAGCGGGCCGTGGAGCTGCTGAAGCGCTACGCCCCGGAAAAGACGCCCCTGCTCAGTGCCAAGCCCGAAGTGGAGGGCGGCGTGCTGCTGGCAGAGGAAGGGCTGGATGAGGCTCTGGAGCTTGCTGCCGCTGTAAACGAGCGGGAGGATCGCATCCGCCGCAACCTTGCCGAGGAAAGCCGGGAGCGCAGCCTCATCGAGAGCCTGACGCCCTGGGAGAGCCTGGACCTGCCCCTGGAGACCGAGGGCACCGAGCGCTGCTCGCTGCTTCTGGGATCGCTGAGCAGCCGCATACCGCTCCAACAGGTGAGCGAGGCCCTCTCGGAAAAGGCCGAGGAGGCGGAACTCTTCCCAGTGAGTCAGGATAAGAGCCAGCAGTATGTGCTGCTGCTCTCGGCCAAGGAGCAGCTGGCCGCTGCCCAGGAGTGCCTGCGGGACTTCGGCTTCGGCGCGGTGAGCCTGAACGGCTGCACCGGCACCGCCAAAGAGAACATCGCCGCGGCAAAGGAAAGGATCAAGACCCTGGTGAAGGAAAAAATGAGCCTGACCCAGGAGATCGCAGCCCAGGCTCCCCACCGGGAGGAATTGAAGCTGGCCTATGACCGGCTTGCCACCCGCATCGGCATGGCCGAGGCGGAGGAGCGGCTCTACGGTACCGGTTCCGCCGTGGTGCTGGCAGGCTGGGTCCCCGCGGAGCGGGAGGAGGAGCTGAAAGCCCTGCTGGAGCGCTTTGAATGCGCCTGGGAGCTCAGCGAGCCCAGCGAGGAGGAGTACCCGGAGGTACCCGTCAAGCTCAAGAACAACAAGTTTTCCAACGCCCTGAACATGGTGACCAACATGTACAGCCTTCCGGCTTACGGCACCGTGGACGCAAACCCCATCATGGCCCCCTTCTTCATCCTGTTTTACGGGCTCATGATGGCGGACATGGGCTACGGCATCATCATGATCGCGGCGGCCCTGGTGGCCATGAAGAAGCTGAGGCCCCGGAAGGGCACCCTGGCTTTCTGCCAGCTGCTGCTCTACGGCGGCATCAGCACCTTCATCATGGGCGCCCTCACCGGCGGCTTCTTCGGCAACGCCCCGGAGGTCATCGCGAAGATGATCGATCCCAATACCACCTTCAAGGGCCTGCCCTACCTGTTCAATCCCGTGGACCAGAGCGAACTGGTGCTCTACGGCGCCATGGTGCTTGGCGTCATCCACCTGAACGTGGGCATGATCGTCTCCTTCCTGGAGAAGAAGCGGGCCGGAAACCTGATGGACGGCGTCTTTGAGGAAGGCCCCCTGTGGGTGATCCTGCTGGGCGGCGTGCTGGTGGGCCTGCAGATGCTGGTGTGGAAGGATCTGCAGATCCTGAAGACCATCGGCATTGTGATCCTCGCTGTGGGCGCGGTGATGCTGCTCTACGGCGCGGGCCGGCACAGCAAGGGCTTTGGCAAGGTGACCGCCGCCTTCGGCATCATCTACAACACCCTCACCGGCTGGTTCGGCGATATTCTGAGCTATTCCCGTATCATGGCCCTGATGCTGGCCGGCAGCGTGGTGGCCCAGGTCTTCAACACCATTGCGGCCATGCCTGCCGAGAGCGCGGGACTCAATGTTTTCACCGGCATCGTCTTCCTCATCATCTTCCTGATCGGCCACGCGCTGAACTTCGGCTTGAACCTGCTGGGCTGCTTTGTGCATGACCTGAGACTGCAGTGCCTGGAGTTCTTCGGCAAGTTCTATCAGGACGGCGGCAAGGATTTCCAGCCTCTGGAGCTGCGCAGCAAGTACGCGGTAGCGAAGGAAGAGTGAGCCCCTATCGGCCTTCGGCCACTTCCCCCGGCGGGGGAAGCAAGAGATTATCCCCCGGTCAGCAGCGCAAGCCCGCTGACCGCCCTTTAGACAAGGGAGCCAACAAGGAAGACCCCTCCGTCATCCGCCTTCCGTGAGACGGCGGATGCCACATTCCGCCTTGCGGTGCCCGAAAAACGCTGCAGGCTTTCGCTGATCTTTGCGTTTTTCGACCGCTGCGGAAATTCCGGGTTCCCTTTTTCCGCCACTGGCGGCGGGAACCCGCAATTCCCCTTAGGCAGGGGAGGCTACAAGGAAAAACTATAATTCAAATATCATTTAGGAGGAAATCAACATGAATTTTCTGGAAACTTTCGGCGGTTACGCTCTCGGCCTGCTGGGCGCAGGTCTGGCTGCTCTCATGGCGGGCATCGGCTCCGCCAAAGGTACCGGCATCGCCGGTGAAGCCGGCGCCGGTCTCGTCTCCGAGGACCCCAGCAAGTTCGGTAAGGCCATGATCCTGCAGGTCATCCCCGGCACCCAGGGCCTGTACGGCTTCGTCATCTGGTTCCTGGCCTTCGGCAAGCTGGTTCCCGGCATGAGCGTGGCAGAGGGCCTGCAGGTCCTGGCCGCCTGCCTGCCCATCGCCTTCGGCGGTCTCCTCTCCGGTATCGCCCAGGGCAAGGTGGCTGCCGCCTCCGTCAATATTCTGGCCAAGAAGCCCGATGACTGGTCCAAGGGCATGATCCTCTGCATCACCGTGGAGTTCTACGCCATCCTGGCGCTGCTGGCCTCCTTCATGATGCTCAACGCCATCACCATCGGCTGAGTTCAGATAGGAGCAGGCTATGAAAGGCACGGAAAAAATCATCGCGCATATCAAGGCCGATGCCAAGACCCAGGTCGACGGGATCCTTGCGCAGGCGGAGCAGCAGTGCGCGCGCATTCGGGGCGACTTCGACAAGCAGGCCGCCGCGCTCTATGCCGAAAGGATCCGCGCCGGTGTGAAGGAGACCCAGGATCAGGTGGACGGGACCCAGCGCATCGCCCGCATGGAGGGCCGCAAGAGCATGCTCTCCGCAAAGCAGGCTCTCGTCAGCGAGAGCTTCCGCCGGGCCCTGGAGAAGATCGTCTCCCTGCCGGAGGAGGACTATGTGGCCTTTCTCGCGAAGCTGGCCGCCCGGGCCTCCGTCACCGGGGAGGAGGAGATCCTGCTCAACGCCCGGGACCGGGAAGCCATCGGCACAAAGCTGGTCAAGGCTGCAAACGCCCTTCTGCCCGGCGGCAAGCTCACGCTCTCCGACGAGACGCGGGACATCGCCGGCGGTCTGATCCTTCGCCGGGGCAGCATTGAAGCCAACTGCAGCGCGGAGCTGCTTGTGGAGCTGAGCCAGAGCGATCTTTCCGCCAAGGTCGCGGAGATCCTCTTTCAGTGATCCCAGGATCGGGAGGGAAAACATTGGCTAAGAAAAAAGAAGCGTATCTGAGCCTGTCCGCCATGCTGCGGGCAAGAGAGCCAAGGCTTCTCAGCGGCGACCGGGCCGGACGGATGCTGGACGCGGCCTCCTTTGAGGAGGCTGCCAAGCTCCTCACCGACTGCGGCTATCCCGACCTGTCCCAGGCCGGCGCCGCCCGGATCGAGGAGGCCCTGACTCTCCGGCGCAGCCAGACGCTGGACGAACTGGAAAAGCTCTGCCCCGAGCGGGCCATCGTGGACTTCTTCCGCATGAAGTACGACACCCACAACGCCAAGGTCCTGCTGAAGAGCGAGGCCATGGGCCTGGACGGGACCTCTCTCTACAGCAAGGCCGGGCGCTTTGCGCCGGAGAAGCTGCGCCAGGCCTGGCAGGAGGAGAAGCTCAGCGAGCTGCCGGAGACCTTCGGCAAGGCCCTGGCGGAGGCCGGGAGCACCCTTTCCCGCACGGCCAATCCCCAGCTGGCGGACTTCGTGCTGGACAAGGCCATGTTCCGGGAGATGCTGGACGCGGCGAAAGCTGCGGACTGCCCCTTCCTGGAGGGCTATGCCCGCCTGCAGATCGACAGCGCCAACCTGAAAAGCCTGGTGCGCACGGGGCGCATGCACAAGGACGCGGACTTCCTGCGGGACGCCCTGCTGCCCGGCGGCAATGTGAGCGAGGATCGGCTGCTTTCTGCCGGCGACGGGGAAGGTCTTGCCGCCCTCTTTGCCCACTCGCCTCTGGAGCAGGCGGCGTCTCTGGGCGCGGAGGCTTTGAGCGGCGGCAGCATGACCGCCTTTGAGCGTGCCTGCGACAACGCCCTGAATACCTACCTCCGTTCGGCGAAGCTGGTGAGCTACGGCCCCGAGGCCGTTATCGCCTATATCGCCGCCGTGGAGGGGGAGATCACCGCCGTTCGCATGATCCTCACGGGCAAGCTCACCGGCGTCGCGCCGGAGACCATCCGGGAAAGGCTGCGTGAACTCTATGCTTAAAATTGCAGTTATCGGCGGTCGGGAGACCGTCATGGGCTTCAAGGCCCTGGGGCTGGAGACCTATCCCGCCGCGGAGGCCCAGGAGGCCGGGCGGATCCTCCGCTCCCTCACCCGGGAGCATGACGACTACGCCATCATCTACATCGAGGAAAATCTCGCCGCTCAGCTGAGCCACGAGATCGAAAAATTCAAAGACAGCCCCACCCCGGCCATCATCCTGATCCCGGGACGGGAGGGCTCCCTGGGCCTGGGGCAGGACGCCCTGCGCTCCGCGGTGGAGCGTGCTGTCGGCACCAATATTTTGGGAGACTGATTGCCTCCCCTGAAAGGGGAGGTGCCCGGCAGACGCCGGGCGGAGGGGTTTTCAAAACCTCCCCATTCACGCTCAAAAAAACGAACAGACCCCTCAGTCATCCGCCTTGCGTGAGACGGCGGCTGACAGCTCCGCCTTGCGGTGCCCGAAAAATGCGTCGGGCTTACGCTGATCCTCGCATTTTTCGACCGCTGCGGAAATTCCGGGCTCCCTTCTTCCGCCACCGGCGGCGGGAACCCGCAATTCCCCTTATCCAGGGGAGCCAAAGATGAAAGGAAGGTTGCAAATGAGCGGAACCATTACCAAAGTATCCGGCCCGCTTGTCGTGGCCGAGGGCCTGGCGGACGCCAACGTCTCCGACGTGGTGCGCGTGGGCTCTCAGCGTCTGATCGGCGAGATCCTGAATATGACCGGCGACAGCGCTTCCATCCAGGTCTATGAGGAGACCTCCGGCCTGGGACCCGGCGCCGTGGTGGAGACCACCGGCATGCCCATGTCCGTGGAGCTTGGACCCGGTATGCTGGACAATATCTATGACGGCATTCAGCGCCCCCTGCCCGAGATGCGCGCCCTCAGCGGCGACTGCATCACCCGCGGCACCGACGTGGCCCCGCTGAACCGGGAGAAGAAATGGGACTTCGTGCCCGTAGCCAAGCCCGGCGATCAGGTGATCCCCGGCGACGTGCTGGGCACCGTCCAGGAGACCAGCGCCATCCTGCACAAGATCATGGTCCCCTACGGCGTGGAGGGCGAGGTGCTCTCCGTGGCCTCCGGCGAGCATGTGGTCACCGATGTGATCGCCACCGTGAAGGACAAGAAGGGCAAGATCCACGAGCTTCCCATGTTCCAGCGCTGGCCCGTGCGTGTCGCCCGTCCCTATACCCGCAAGTATGTGCCCAGCCGCCCCATGAACAGCGGCCAGCGCATCATCGATACCCTCTTCCCCATTGCCAAGGGCGGCACCGCCGCCGTCCCCGGCCCCTTCGGCTCCGGCAAGACCGTGGTGCAGCACCAGCTGGCCAAGTGGTCGGACGTGGACATCGTCATCTACATCGGCTGCGGCGAGCGCGGCAATGAGATGACCGACGTTCTGATGGAGTTTCCCGAGCTGAAGGACCCCCGCAACGGCGAGCCTCTGATGAAGCGCACCGTGCTCATCGCCAACACCTCCGATATGCCGGTGGCGGCCCGCGAGGCCTCCATCTACACCGGCATCACCATTGCCGAGTACTTCCGCGACATGGGCTATGACGTGGCCGTGCTGGCCGACTCCACCTCCCGCTGGGCCGAGGCTCTGCGCGAGATGTCCGGCCGTCTGGAAGAGATGCCCGGCGAAGAGGGCTACCCCGCCTACCTGGCCTCCCGTCTGGCCCAGTTCTATGAACGGGCCGGCGTGGTGGAGTGCCTGGGCGCCGACGACCGCCAGGGCTCCGTCACCGCCATCGGCGCCGTGTCCCCTCCGGGCGGCGATATTTCCGAGCCGGTCTCCCAGGCCACCATGCGCATCGTCAAGGTGTTCTGGGCCCTGGACTCCTCCCTGGCCTATGCCCGTCACTTCCCGGCCATCAACTGGCTGACCTCCTACTCCCTGTATCTGGATACCCTGGCCCCCTGGTACACCAAGGAGTTCGGCGAGGGCTACATGCAGAACCGCTCCAAGGCCATGCACATCCTCCAGGAGGAGAGCGAGCTGCAGGAGATCGTCCGTCTGGTGGGCCAGGACGCCCTGAGCCCCGCCGACCGTCTCACCATGGAGACCGCCAAGAGCATCCGCGAGGACTTCCTCCAGCAGAACGCCTTTGTGGACGAGGACGCCTATTCCTCCTACCTGAAGCAGTATAAGCTGATGGACCTGGTGCTGCGCTTTGACAGCCTCTGCCGTGACGCGCTGCAGAAGGGCGCCGACATGGACAAGCTCTTCACCATACCCGCCCGGGAGCGGGTGGGCCGGGCCAAGATGGCCGATGTGAAGGTTTTCGAAAAGGACTTTGCCGAGATCGAAGCGCAGATGAAGCGGGAGATCGAGGAAGTCATTGCCGGAGGTGAGGACGCATGATCAAAGAATATAAGACCATAAGAGAGATCGCCAGCCCCCTGATGATCGTGGAGCACGTAGAAGGCGTCACCTATGACGAGCTGGGCGAGATCGAGCTGCCCAGCGGTCAGAAGCGCCGCTGCAAGGTGCTGGAGGTGGAGGGCGACCGGGCTGTGGTACAGCTCTTCGAGTCCGCCCAGGGCATCAACCTGGCCGAATCCAAGGTCCGCTTCCTGGGCCATCCCCAGCAGCTGGCCGTCTCCGAGGACATGCTGGGCCGCGTCTTCAACGGCATGGGCGAGCCCATCGACGGCGGCCCCGCCATCCTGGCCGACGCCCATAAGGACATCAACGGCCTGCCCATGAACCCCGCCGCCCGGGCCTACCCCGCGGAGTTCATCCAGACCGGCGTTTCCACCATCGACGGCCTGAACACCCTGGTCAGAGGCCAGAAGCTGCCCATCTTCTCCGGCTCCGGTCTGCCCCACGCGGCCCTGGCCGCCCAGATCGCCCGTCAGGCCAAGGTCCTGGGCGATGACGAGACCTTCGCCGTGGTCTTCGCCGCCATCGGCATCACCTTCGAGGAGTCGGAGTACTTCATCAACGACTTCCGCCGCACCGGCGCCATCGACCGCACCGTGGTCTTCTCGAACCTGGCAAACGACCCCGCCGTGGAACGCATCGCCACCCCCCGCGTGGCCCTCACCGCCGCGGAGTACCTGGCCTTTGAGAAGGGCATGCAGGTCCTGGTCATCATGACCGATATCACAAACTACGCCGAGGCTCTGCGCGAGGTCTCCGCCGCCAAGAAGGAAGTCCCCGGCCGCCGCGGCTATCCCGGCTACCTGTACACCGACCTGGCCACCCTCTATGAACGGGCCGGCCGCCGCCAGGGCAAGAAGGGCTCCATCACCATGATCCCCATCCTGACCATGCCCGAGGACGACAAGACCCACCCCATCCCCGACCTGACCGGCTACATCACCGAGGGCCAGATCATCCTGAGCCGCGAGCTGCACCGCAAGGGCATCGTGCCGCCGGTGGACGTGCTGCCTTCTCTGAGCCGTTTGAAGGACAAGGGCATCGGCGTGGGCAAGACCCGCGAGGACCACGCCGGCACCATGAACCAGCTCTTCGCCGCCTATTCCCGCGGCAAGGACGCCAAGGAGCTCATGACCATTCTGGGCGAGGCCGCCCTCAGCGAGGACGACAAGCTCTTTGCCAAGTTCGCCGATGAATTTGAGCGCCGCTACGTCAGCCAGGGCAACAGCACCAACCGCTCCATTATCGAGACCCTGGATCTGGGCTGGGAGCTGCTGAAGATCCTGCCCAGGCGCGAGCTGAAGCGCATCAAGCCCGAGATGATCGAAAAGTATCTGCCCAAAGAGGACTAAGCTTCCTACAATCCTGTAGGGGCGACCCTTGCGGTCGCCCCTGCGGGACTGCGGGCGACCAAAGGTCGCCCCTACGGCATGAAGAATGATACGGAGGTGAAACTTTTTGGCCAATACCGCGATTACCCCCACAAGAATGGTGCTGAATCAGCTGAAGGGACGCCTGAAAACCGCGCGCCGGGGCCATAAGCTTTTGAAGGACAAGCGGGATGAGCTGATGCGTCAGTTCATGGACGTGGTCCGGCGCAACAAGGAGCTGCGCACCAAGGTGGAGCAGGGGCTCACCGCCGCCTTTGCCTCCCAGCAGGTGGCAAGCGCCATCATGTCTCCGGAGATGATGGAGCAGGCGCTGCTCTACCCCCGGCAGAGCGTGGAGCTGGACCTGAGCTATAAAAACATCATGAGCGTCAACGTCCCCCGCTACCGCTTCCAGACCAAAAACAGCGACCCCTCGGAGATCTTCCCCTACGGCTTTGCCCAGACCTCCGGCGAGCTGGACGACGCGCTGGAAAAGCTGGCCCAGGTTTTCCAGGACATGCTGGAGCTGGCCGAGGTGGAAAAGACCATGCAGCTGCTGGCCGAGGAGATCGAGAAGACCCGGCGGCGCGTCAACGCCCTGGAATACGTGATGATCCCCGAGCTGGAGGGCAATATCAAGTACATCTCCATGAAGCTGGAGGAGAACGAGAACGCCACCAAGGTACGGCTGCTGAAGGTCAAGGAAATGGTCCTGCAGGACGCGCACCATTACAAACAATAAGGCCTGCTGCCTGTCAGGCAGTAGAATAAAACGTCAAAACTCCCTGCCCCGGGCAGGGAGTTTTTGCGTCCAGAAGCCTTCCCCGCGCACGGGGAAAAGAGCCATCGCGCTGCCTGTGGCAGAAAAAGCGATGGCCCTTTTTCCGCAGCGGTCGAAAGCTGCAAGGAGAAGCGTAAGCCCGCAGCAGCTTTCGGGCACCGCAAGGTGGGCTGGTGGCCGCGAAGTGACCGGATGAGGTCCCCGCGAAGCGGATATCCCGTACCCGGCTCAGAGTTCGTATTTCCGGGCGGTTTTGATATACCCGCCTGGCGCCGACGGGATCCTTCGTCGGAAATGCCTCCTCAGGATGACAACGAGAGGGACGGGCGGCAGCTAAACGGGATTGACCGGGGGAAGCGGGCGTGATAAGCTGAACAAGGAAAAAACCTTTCTTTGATACTAATTTCAAATAAAAAGCTTTAAATATAATTGACAGAGGAGTATAATAGCTCTGGGTGATGAAGATGTCTACCAGATATAAATTTAGCTCCG
>ONBX01000042.1 GCA_900316205.1 uncultured Eubacteriales bacterium | reverse complement strand
TCCACAGCATCCTTTGCAGTGTAGCACAGCTCTGAGAGACGAGCTATATTAACTACGACTTAATAATACAAGGGGGGAGGGTATGCCCCCCTTCACGTTTAATCTATGCCAAAATGGAAACTTTTTCGGAAGTTTCCATTTTGGCTTTTCAAGCTGTCGACACTTTGTCGACAGCTTGAAAAATCCTGCGTTCCGAGGAACGCAGGATTTTTTGTGGTTTCAATCAGTGCTTGGGCTTGTGGACGGGCTCCTCGGGAAGAGGATCGATGCCTTCGCCCGGATCCTTGTCAAGATCCATGTCAAGGTCCTTGCCGGGATCCTCCTCAAGCTCTTTGCCGAGATCCTTCCAGGCCTCCTCGGGATTCCAGCTGGCCGGCGGGGTCAGGGGCTCTTCCTCCACGGGCTGGGCTGCATCCTGCCAGTCGTTGCCGACCTCGTCAGGCTCGAAGTATTCCCCGTCTACCGGAGGCTCCGGCTGGAGCATCTTTTTGCGGCGGCTCTGCATGGCGAGAAACACGCCGATGACAGCCAGCAGGATCACGGAGGCGACGATCAGGATGATGTAGAGGACGGGCCTGCTGTCATCGCCGGTCTTGGGGCTCTTGGAGTCGTTCTTGGAACTGTTGGTGATGACAAGCTTGCCATCGACCTTGGTGATGTTGTAGTTGTCGGTGACTTCCACACCCTTGGAATCCACGATGTGGACCTCGGTGATCTTCTTGGTGTAGGTGCCGACTTCCTTGGCGCCGTTCTTGATCAGGTTGCCCTTGGCGTCATAGACGTTCAGCTTCACGCCCTGATACTTGTGGCCGGCGGCCAGGGCCGGGGCCTTCACCTTGTCGTTCACAAGGGCCTTGCCGTCATAGGGCTTGGTGTCAGAAATGGCCTCCAGGGTGATGTCCAGCTTCTTCACGGTGAGGCTGCCGTTGGTGGCGTTGATCTTGTACTTGTTCTCGCTGACAGCATTGCCGTCCTTGTCCTTGATGCTCACCACGGGAACGATGGAGTAGGTGCCGGCGTTGGTGGCCTCTTCCATCTGGTTCTCGTTCTGCTTGAGCTGCAGGGTCACAGTGGCAACATCGCCGTCCAGCAGGCCGCTGATGTTGTAGCCGCTCTGGTCGGGGCGGTGGGCCGCGCCGTCATAGGTCCAGGACTGGTCCTTCACGGTGACAGCTACGGGCACGCCGGTCTTGGAGCTGACCTTGATGGTCATCTTGCCGTCCACGGTGTTGACCTGGTAATTTGCGGTGACGTCGGTATCGCCGTTGGCGGTGTCCACCACGCGCAGCTGGGTCAGATCGATGCTGGTGACAAAGGTCTCGCTGCCGTAGCCCTTGACGAAGTCGCCCCGAAGCTCATGGCCCAGAAGCAGGCCCTCTACCTTGTGACCCTTGGTGAAGCTGCCGTTGGCGGTCTTGCAGTCCTTGGCGTAGATCACCTTGGTGCCGTCGGTCTCCACGGTGCCGGTGATGGCGGTGACGGTGATGGGGTGCTTGGTGACGGTGACCTTGCCGGCATGATCGTTATCGATGGTGACGGCGTACTTGCTCTCGGTCACATCGGTGCCCAGGGCGTCCTTGATGACGACGGAGGCGATGGTGCTGGCAACAGGGGAGGCGGTGACGTTTGTGCTGCCGCCCTCGTATTTCACTTCAATGGTGTCGCCCTCGGCCAGGGCGCCGCTGAGGATCTCGTATTCTTCAGCAGTGATAGGCTTGCCGCTGTATTCGGCGGTGCGGTCCTTGGAGCGGATGGTGATGGCGATCTTGTCGGCGGCGGGGGTCACAGGCTTGCTGGGCTCATAGGTGATCTCGTAGTTTGCGGTGACGTCGGTATCGCCGTTCTTGATGACGCCGTCCCGGGGAGTGGCCACATAGTTGCCGTCCTCGTTCTGCTTCACGTCGATGGCGATGCTCACAAAGGCGTCTCCATCGGCGAGCGCACCGGCGGAGAGCCAGGCACCGTTCTGCTCATAGGTCTTGCCGTTGTCCTTGGAGACAGGCTCCCGTGCGGTGACGGTGAGCTTGATCTTCTGGGGAGCGGGAGGCGTTACGGGCTGGCTGGGCTCATAGCTGATCTCGTAGTTTGCGGTGACGTCGGTCTCGCCGTTCTTGATGACGCCGTCCCGGGGAATGGCCACGTAGGTGCCGTCCTCGTTCTGCTTCACTTCCACGGTCAGAGCGGTAAAGGCGTCGCCCTCGCTGAGAGCGCCGGCGCTGATGGTGGCGCCGTTTTGCTCGTAGGTCTTGCCGCCGTCATTCGTGACGGGCTCCTTGGCGGTGACGGTGATCTTCACCTTCTCCGGGGCGGGAGGGGTCACAGGCTGGCTGGCTTCATAGGTGATGTCGTAGTTTGCGGTGACGTCGGTCTCACCGTTCACGATGACGGCGTCCCGGGGAACAGCCACGAAGCTGCCGTCCTCGCGCTGCTGCACGTCAACGAATACGCCGGCGAAAGCGTCGCCTTCGTTAAGAGCGCCGGAAGAGAGGGCCGCGCCGTTTTGTTCATAGGTCTTGCCGCCATCGTTGCTGATGGGCTCCTTGGCGGTAACGGTGATCTTCACCGGCTCTGCCGGAACGGGCTCAGGGGTAGGCTCCTCGGTGGGAGCGGGGGTAGGATCGTCCTGGGGAGCATCCTTCCGGACGGGGTCGCTGCCCACGTAGCGGAACTCGTAATGTCCGGTGACGTCTTCCTCACCGTTCTTGATCACGGCGTCGGAGGGTACGGCCACAAAGCCGTCCTCCACTTCCTGGATCCACAGGGAGACAGAGGAGATGGCGTCGCCCTCAGCCAGGTGGCCGCGGTAAGAGTAGCCGTTGGGGGCAAAGCTCTCGCCATCCTCCACGGGGGCGTTGGCGGTGAAGGTGATCACGTCGGTCCACTTGCCCTCCACGCGGCAGTTGGCGTAGGGCTTGAAGCTCTCGCCGGGATTCAGCTTCAGAACGCCGCCGCTGGGGTACTTGACCTGCCAGCAGGAGAAGAGCAGATCCTCGGTGTTGGGCACCGGAGCGTCGGGAGCGGTGAAGCTCTCGCCGGGATTGAGCTGCTGCTCGCTGCCGGGAGCGTTGGAATCATTGGCCAGGGTGACGGTCAGGGCCTTTTCCTTCTCCAGCGGGTTCAGGACCAGCACCAGGGTGTAGACCTGGGGCTCCACGGTGGAGGCGGTGCTGAGGAAGCGCTTGTCAAAGCTCTTGCTCTTGTCGCCGACAGCGCCGGCCTTCAGGAGCAGATCGGTCTTTTCCGCATAGGCGGTGAAGGGGAGGGACTTGCGCTGCTGGGTCTCCACGGCATCGCCACGGAGATAGCTTTCGGAAACATAGAAGCCCTCGGGTACTTTTACGACCAGACCCTTCTTCACCAGATCCTCCAGTGTGGCGGAACCGGCGGCGCGGGACAGAGCGGTTTCGGCTTCCTCGCTTCCCTCACGCAGGAGGGAGACGCTGCAGCTGCCGCCCAGCTTGTCTGCTTCTTCCTCGGCGGAGAGGGGAGCGGTCTTGCCCTCGGCGTCGGTCAGGAGCAGCTCGTATACCAGAGCTTCCTTGCCGGTGAGGGTCACATTCACATCGTCTGCCAGGGCCATGCCGCCGAACTGGAACACAAAGACCAGAACCAGCAGCAGGCTCAGCATCATGCGAAGATTCTTTTTCATGGTAATCACCTCGTTAGAAAACGTTTGCTTGGTTGCTTGCATTATAAGGGATGAAGCTTCTATTCCACAACATAAGAATTCTTAAGTCGCGAAAGAACGATCAGTGGATGGGGACCAGCTTTCCCATGACCACATAGCGCGCGTCATAGTACTCATAGGAGCAGGTGGAGAGGGTCACGATGCGGTCCTTGTAGGAGACGTGCACATTGCACTTGAAATCGGAGTTGTCCGCCATGCGCTGCAGCCACTCGGCGTAGGCCTGGTCGCTGTCAAAGCGGAAGGTATAGGTCTCGGAGTCCGCGTCGCAGAGGAAGCCGGTGAAGAGCTCTACCCGGTAGTTCATGGTGGGGGTGCTGATGTACATGACGGGGTGCTGGTCGTAGTAGTACTGCTCCTTGTAATACATGATGTCGGCAAACTTAGTGCCGTCGTTCATGTGGTGCCCGTAAATGACGGTGTTCTCATCGGAGAAGTCCCGGGCGTTGTTGCAGTCTGCAAAGAGGGAGCCGCTGACGCTGTAGCTGCCGTCATAGAAGCGGTGGAGATAGTAGTCGTTGTCCTCCGCCTCCACCACACCGTAGTCCACCGGGGTGTCAGGACAGTAAATCCAGCCGATGGCGTCGGGGTACTGGGCATAGAACTTCTCCAGATCATACATGCTGTTGAGGGGGGACACCTCATCGTCCAGCTGGATCTCTTCGCCGGTCTGATCCTCATACACGCGGGGCGTGGGGGAGACGGGGAAAGCGATGCCATAGCTTTGAGTCGCGTCCTGGTCCTTGCTGCGGGCCTGGCTGTGTTCCACCTTGTCGCTGATGAGCTTATAAGAGCTGTAGGCCATCACACCGACCAGAATCCCGGCCAAAATGACCAACAGATATTTGAGCGGTCTTTTCAAACAGAGGCCTCCTTTCCTTTCTCTGGCCTCATTATAGTACGATTCTTTCAAAAAAGAAACATAAGAAGTCTTAAGAATGACATGGGAAACGCTGGAAATTTGAACCAAACAAAAAGCACGCCGAGGCGTGCGGTCTGTTAATGGTTGATTGTGCAAACGGGAAGCGTCAATAGGGGAAGAGTACGGGAAATCAATAACGGCCCCAATCGCGCAGCATTTCCCGGAAATAGGAGCGGCGATAGCCATTCATCAGAGGCTGTACATTTAGAAAAGAGCAATAGTAACCGTTCTTTTCACACCAGAGGAGAAGCGTTTCATTCGGCACATCTTCCGGAAGAGAAAGAAGGTCGATGACAGTACCCTTGCTGCTTCCGTAACCGGAGATATAACCGAAGGCGGAGATCCCGTCATCAAGAAAAGGAGACTCGATAAAATCAAAGCCAAAGTCCCGGGCAGCGGTTATAAAGACATCAGCTGCAATGCGGCGCTGTTCCTCGGTGATCATAGAGAAGGCTCCTTTGCAGCAGGTTTGGATTGCTCCAGGCGAGCTTTGGCGGTGTTGATAGAAGAGATGAGGATTCTCTTGACCTCAACACACTGCTCCAAAAGCGCTGTATCAGAATAATATCCGCTTTCGAGTAAAAGCTCGATCCAATACTCAGACTCGGAACACTCTTTCAATGCGATTTGGAGTTTGGAGATGAAGTCGGGAGTGCTGTGAGCATAGATTGCTTCCCGTATATTCGCGCCAATGGAAGTACCGGAACGCAGAAACTGACCGATCAAGGCCCCTTCGCACTTGGAAGCGCGAAGAGTTTTACATACTCGAATGACCTCAAGGGCAAATTCTTTGGATTTTTGTGTTAAGGGACTGTCAGCCATGAAGATTGCTCCTTCCGGGCAAGCACTTATTCCCTATTCACTCTTCCGTCTTCCTTCCAAAAATCCAGCGCGAACGAGGAGGGAAGAGTGAAGAAGGAAGAGAGAATAAGGAAAAATCCCGCGCTTTCGCGCAGGATTTTTGGAGGCGCCACCCAGATTTGAACTGGGGAATCGAGGATTTGCAGTCCTCTGCCTTACCACTTGGCTATGGCGCCATATAACATTTGCGGCCTTTTGGCCGCAAATGTGTTTTTGTGGAGCGGGCAACGAGGCTCGAACTCGCTACCTCCACCTTGGCAAGGTGGCGCTCTACCGGATGAGCTATGCCCGCATACGCCCCGCTGATAGCGGGGTGGTGCCTCCGGTCGGAGTTGAACCAACGACACGCGGATTTTCAGTCCGCTGCTCTACCTACTGAGCTACAGAGGCATATACAAACTATTTGGTGGGAACAACTGGACTCGAACCAGTGACCCCCTGCTTGTAAGGCAGGTGCTCTAACCAGCTGAGCTATGCTCCCGCGCTGACAGCTTGTACATATTACTAAATCCTGGGCCGTTTGTCAAGGGCTTCTTTTTCTTTTTTTCAGTTTTCTTTTTTCGCCTGCCGCAGAGCCAGCAGTTCGGCGGGGGAGAAGGCGTATTCCGCACCGCAGAATTCGCAGCTCACGCGGATGGTCTCGCCCTGATTGGCCATCTCGTCCAGCTCCGATCCTTCCAGGCAGGCCAGGGCCTCTTCCACCCGCTCCCGGCTGCAGGGGCAGCGATAGCCCACCGGGGCTTCGCCCACCAGGTGATACTCCATACCCTTGAGGACCTGGGCAAATACGGCGTCCGTTCCGTCCTCGTCCAGGATGGTGGTAAGCTGGTCCATGAGGAAGATGTTCTCCTCCAGCTTGTCGATGAGGCTATCGTCCGCGCCGGGCATGAGCTGCACCAGAAAGCCGCCGGCGGCCTTGATGCTCCGGTCCGTATCCACCAGCACGCCCAGGGCGCAGGCGGAGGGCACCTGCTCGCTGGAGAGCAGATAGGCGGTCACATCCTCGGCGATCTCGCCGCTGACAAGGGCGGTGGAGCCGATATAGGGTTCTTTGAGGCCGATGTCCCGGCTCACGGTAAGGGTGCCGTCCCGGCCCACGGCGCCGCCCACGTTGAGCTTGCCGTCAGAGCGCAGGGGCAGATGCACCAGCGGATTATCCACATAACCGCGGACATAGCCTTCGGAGTCGGAAACCGCTACGACGCTGCCGATGGGGCCGCCGCCGTTGATGCGGATGGTGAGGCTGGCCTTTTCCTCCTTCATGCTCTCGCCCAGAAGGGAGGCGGCGCAGAGCGTGCGCCCCAGGGCGGCCGCGGCGGTGGGGGAGCAGTCGTGGATCTCCCTGGCCCGCTGGACCATGCCCCGTGCGGTGATGACGGCCATTTTCACCGCGCCCTCGGCTGCGGTGGCGTGTATGATCTTATCCATGTTTTATTCTCCTCTCACGGCGGTGATGAATAGCCGCCCCTGCTCGTGCTGGGGACCGTCCCGATGCAGGGTAAAGTCCCGAAAGCCCGCCTGTTCCATGAGCCTCTGCAGATCATTCGGCTCGTGGGCGTATTCCAGATGCTCCTCGCCGCTGCGCTTCCAGAGCCGGCCCCGGCGCTCGAACAGGTCCATCCCGTAGCAGATGCAGCGCTCTTCCGCCCGGTAGTCCGCCCGCCAGAGGCAGAATACGTCTTCCTTTTCGTCCAGAAAGATCTGTCCGTCCAGAGAGCGGAACCATTCCGGCTCTTTTACGTCATAGATCACAAGACCGCCGGGCCGCACGAAAAGGCGCAGCCTGCGGAACAGCTCCGGCAGCACCTCCGGCGGCAGATAGTTCATCCCGTCGAGAGAACAGATCGCCGCATCCACGGTGCCGTAAAGGTCCATTTCCTCCGCCCGCTGGTTGAGAAACAGCGGCGGGCAGGGGAGGGAGGCGCACTTTTCCTGCGCCTGCATCAGCATATCTACGGAAGCGTCGGTGCCGATCATCTCATAGCCCCGGCGGGCCAGCTCCGCCGTCAGGGTGCCGGTGCCGCAGCAGTAATCCAAAAGAAGGCGGAATTCGCCGCCGTTTTGCGCGAATTCCGCCTCATAGAAATCTGCAAACGCTTCATAGGGGACATCGCCGGTCAAGGCATCATACCAGGCGGCGAGGGAAGCGTAGCTGCTCACTCCTTCTTCTCCCCCACGCGGTTGAACACCAGCTCGTAGCCGCCCTTGCCATACTGCAGGGAGCGGTTGACGCGGCTGATGGTGGCGCTGGAGGCGCCGGTCTCTGCCAAAATATCGTTATAAATCATTCCCTTGTACAGGCAGGAGGCTACCTGGTAGCGCTGTTCCATGGCCATCAGCTCCGAGATGGAGCAGAGATCCTCCAGGAACTGCTTGCATTCCTCCACATTGTTGAGGGAAAGGATCGCCTCATACAGTTTATCGTTGCGGGGTTTCTTCAGGAGCTTATTCATATTGCCCTCCTATTCGTTATCATACTAAAGAACTCTTGTGCTATATGTTACCGCATAAAAAACAAAAAGTAAAGAGAAAAAGTGGAAAAAACCGGTAAATTGTTTCGAAAGCAAAAATACTTGCTTCCTGTATGCCGCTGCGGTATAATCAGGATGAGAGAAGTTTACAGGCAGATTGTCATCGCATTAGGAGAAAATTAACCGAAGAAAGGAGCGTTTTTTTATGATTTCTGGAGGAGCTGCGGTCAGCATGACCTTTATCTGGCTGATCGCCATGGTCGTGCTCTTGGTGATCGAGGGCGTGGTTCCCGGCCTGGTCTCCATCTGGTTTGCGGCGGGAGCGCTGGTGGCGCTGCTGGTATCCCTGCTGGGCCTTCCGGTGTGGCTGCAGGCCGTGGCCTTTATCGCGGTTTCCCTGGTGCTGCTGGCCATGACGAGACCGCTGGCCAAAAAGTATGTTAATTCCCGGGTGACACCCACCAACGCGGACCGGATCGTAGGAACAGACTGTGTCGTTACCGAGGAGATCGATAATCTCCGGGGCACCGGCGCCGTCCTGGCCGACGGCAAAACCTGGACTGCGCGGATGGCGAGTCCCGACGGGAAAGCGCCCAAGGGCACCGTCGTCAAGGCGCTGCGCATCGAGGGCGTGCGTCTCATCGTTACGGAAAAGTAATATATTTATAAGGAGGAACAACAATGGAGAATTTCGGAGGAGTATTCGCACTGATCCTGGCGGCGCTGGTCATCGTCGTCATCGTCATCCGCAACATCCGCATCGTGCAGCAGGCCCGTGCCTATGTCATTGAGTACCTGGGCGCCTACAAGACCACCTGGAACGTGGGTCTGCACTTCAAGATCCCCTTCCTGGAAAAGGTCGCCAAGGTCGTGTCCCTGAAGGAGCAGGTGGCGGACTTCCCGCCCCAGCCCGTGATCACCAAGGATAACGTCACCATGCAGATCGACACCGTGGTCTATTTCCAGATCACGGACCCCAAGCTCTACACCTACGGCATCGAGCAGCCCATGGTGGCCATCGAGAATCTGGCCGCCACCACCCTGCGTAACATCATCGGCGATCTGGAGCTGGACCAGTGCCTGACCAGCCGCGACATCATCAACACCAAGATGCGCGCCATCCTGGATGAGGCCACCGATCCCTGGGGCATCAAGGTCAACCGCGTGGAGCTGAAGAACATCCTGCCGCCCAAGGAGATCCAGAACGCCATGGAGAAGCAGATGAAGGCCGAGCGCGAACGCCGCGAAGCCATCCTCCGCGCCGAGGGCGAGAAGCGGGCCGCCATCCTGGAGGCCGAAGGCGAGAAGGAATCCGCCATCCTGCGGGCCGACGCCAAGAAGCAGCAGCAGATCCTGGAGGCCGAAGGCGAAGCCGCGGCCATCCTGAAGGTGCAGCAGGCCACCGCCGAAGGCATCCGCCTCATCAACGAGGCTTCCCCCAGCGAAGCCGTCCTGCGCATCAAGGCGCTGGAGGCATTTACCTCCGCCTCTCAGGGCCAGGCCACCAAGATCATCATCCCCAGCGAGATCCAGGGCCTTGCCGGTCTTGCCACCGGCGTCATCGAGGCCGCCAAGGACAAGTAAACCCCTTCTCACAGCGTTTTCCCATCGGGCGGCCTTGCGCCGCCCGATTTTTTTCGTACCGATGCATCATTTCGCTGCAGATGCCGTCTCTAAGGGTGAGGGACCTCACAAACAAAGGAGAACGAAGCATGAAAGACACAGAGATCGTGGAGCTGTACTGGCAGCGCTCGGAGCGGGCCGTGGAGGAGAGCGAGCGGAAATACGGCGCCTACTGCCGTGCCGTGGCCTATAACATCCTGGAGAGCGGCGAGGACGCGGAGGAGTGCGTGAACGACACCTGGCTCGGCGCATGGAACGCCATGCCGGACAAGCGCCCCAGCCGCCTGGGGGCTTTTCTGGCCAAGATCACCCGAAACTTCGCCATCTCCCGCGCCCTGGAACGCAGCAGACTCAAACGGGGCGGAGGACAGATCCTCCTGGCTCTGGACGAGCTGGCCGAGTGCGTCCCCGGCGGCTGCGACCCGGAAAAGGCCCTGGAGCGGCGGGAACTGGAGCGGGCGCTGCGCCGCTTTTTGGGCGGCCTTCCGGATACGGAACGGAGTGTCTTCCTGGCCCGGTACTGGTATCTGGCGCCGGTGCAGGAGATCGCGGTCAAGCTGGGCTTTACCCAGAGCAAGACTGCCAGCATGCTCCATCGGACACGAAAAAAGCTGCAGCGCATGCTGCAGGAGGAGGGACTATGCGAGTAACGGAACAGATCCTCCGCGCGCTGAACACGGCGGAGGCAAAACATTTGGAGGACGCGGGCCGCGCCCTTGGCTATTATCCCGCACGAAAGGGGAGGGGCGCGCGCAAAGCGGTTCGTGTCCTGCTGCTGGCGGCGGCCTTTGCGCTGCTCTTTGGCTTGACGGCCTATGCGCTGGGCTGGTTCGGCCTCAGCGCCCGGCTCACGGAGGCGGAGGACACCTCGCCCTTTGCGGAGGAGCGGACGGAACAGACGCAGCAGAAAGAGACCGCGCTGCCTGTGACCCACTACCTGAGCTTCAACGACTATGCCGGGACCCCGGCAGCGAAAGCCCACGCGGAATGGAACGTGTTCTGGTGGGACTATGTGGGAAGCCACAGCTTCGATAACGCCGCGGAGTCCGAGTGGAAGCAGCAGTTGGACGCGGAGATGAGCGCCATTGCCGACATCTACGGCTGCGGCGATGCGGCTATGCTGGACAAGCTGCTGGAGATACGGGACCGATACGGCGTGCGGCTGCACACTTCTTCGGTTTTCCCGGGAAATGAAGAGCGCTTTTATGAACTCACCGGCCTGAAGCCCTTCTTCCTGGGCGAAGGGGAGATCCAGGTCCAGTATCTCTACGAGGACGGCAGCTTCAAGGCCGAGGGCCAGGCGGCTCTGGACGGGAAAGGCTATCCCTTCACTCTGGTCCGCGGTGCCAAGGGAGCCCTGGACCCCGCCGCCAACCGGGAAGACCGGGCGGAGGAATATGAAGAATGGGGCGTGAGCAATGACAGAGGACAGACCGTAGGCATTGCCCTGGGCCCGGAGCCTGTCTCCGGGGAGGAGCCGGGGATGCGCTTCTGCTATCTCTTCTATGACAGCCCGGAGTATCTGGTCACGGTGATGGGCGGTGTTCCTGCCGGGGAGAAGGCCAAGGCCTATGCCGAAGAACTGGCGGATCGCTTTGACTTTGCCCTGCTCGCCTCCGGCAAGACGGATCTGAGTCCCGTGACCCAGGCAAAGCCCCGGGAGGTCAAGCCCAAGGAGGGGCTCATGACCCTGGCCGACTGGGTGGCCACTGACGAGTACAAGGCCTCCAGCGAGTTTCGCAGCGCCGCCTGCGCCTGGGCGGACGGCCTGGACGAGAACAAGGGCAATTACCGGGGACTGAGCATCTATAACTACTACGGCAGCTTCCCGCCCCAGATTCCGGAGCTTCGCACGGCCGCGGAGAAGATCGAAGCGAGCTACGGTCTGGAGATGCCCTGTGAGGTCCGGGCGGTACTGGGCGGAAGCGAAGTGGACCCCTCCCGCGTGACCCCCGACCTGGGCTACCGGAGCGGGAAAGACGATGTCACCACACTTCCCGTCCTGAGCGAGGCGGAATGCTGGGAGTTTCTGGGTGTGGAGCCTTTCACAAGTGCGGGCAAGCCCTTCCACATCTTCCGCTACGATACCGGCGCCTTCTTCTGCAATCTGAATTTATCCGGCATGACCTGCGATGTGCACTATATCCCCAAGGGCACCTTCTATCCGCTCTTCCGCTTTGTGCTGCACCCGGAGCTTACCGGCTGGGCCTATGACACGGCCTGCGGGGAGCAGGTCTATCTGGTCCACGGCGGCGACATGGAATACCCCCACGCGGGCATTCCCTATGTGCTGTACGAGTCCGATCTGGGCTATGTGATCGTGGAGATTTATGCCAACGACGAGACCTATACCCTGCAAGCCGTGGCGGATGACATCGACTTTACCAAATTCCCCTGAACCAATGAAAAAGCATGACCGGGCAGCCTTGCGCTGCCCGGTTTTTCCTTGCCTTTTTCCTTTTGCCGTGTTACACTGTTGCCAACAAAGAAGATGGGAGATGGAAGGATGAACCTGTTTTCCTGCTGATGGGACATAACGAAGCCATAGGGCTCAGACGGCGGCGTGCCGTCTGTCTTGTTATGTCTTGACGTGGGAAGATCGGGTCCTCTATCTGTCAGAGGCATAACTGTGCGCTTTTTGCACTGCTGTCTTCGGCTGTGGGATCGATGCTTCCCGCAGCCGTTTTTTTTGATTCCAAGCGGTCAATCTCTGGGCATCCGCAGCGCCGACCATTGGTCGGCGGGCCTGAGTGCGGCCGAGCAATGCTCGGCCCTGCGGCTTATGCGGATCGGGCCGCCTGTACAGGGAGGGCATAACATGTCTTTGATTCAAGTTTCGCATCTTACTTTTGCCTATGACGGCAGTTATGACAATGTATTTGAGGATCTGAGCTTTCAGATCGACACCGATTGGAAGCTAGGCTTCACCGGCCGGAACGGCCGGGGGAAGACCACCTTCCTACGCCTTCTGATGGGGGACTACGAATACAGGGGGCAGATCGCAGCCTCGGTGCGCTTCAGCTACTTTCCCCGGGAACCCCGGCACCCGGATTGGCTGAGCTGGGAGGCCCTGGAGGACCTGGAGCCGGATCTGGAGCGCTGGAGGCTCCTGCGGGAAATGGCAAGACTGGAACTGGAGGAAGACGTGCTCTACCGCCCCTTCGACACCCTCTCCCACGGCGAGCGGACCAAGCTGCTGCTGGCCCTGCAATTTCTGCAGGAGAACGGCTTCCCCCTCATTGACGAACCCACCAACCATCTGGACGCCCATGGCAGGGAAGTGGTGAGCCGCTATCTCAGCGGCAAGAAGGGCTTTTTGCTGGTGTCTCACGATCGGGCCTTTCTGGACGGCTGTGTGGACCACATCCTCTCCATCAATAAGGCCTCCATCGACATTCAGAAGGGGAACTTCTCCTCCTGGTGGGAGAACAAGCGCCGCCAGGACGCCTTTGAGCTGGCGGAAAACGATAAGCTCAAAAAGGAGATCGGACGCCTGAAGGAGACCGCCCGGGAGAAAGCCCAGTGGTCAGACACGGCGGAGAGCCGCAAGACCGGCATCAGCAGCATCCAGGTGGATAACGTCAAGGGCTGGCGTCCCCTCCAGGGGGCCAAGTCCAAGAAACAGATGGCCCGTGCCAAGGCCATCGAGACCCGGCGGGAGGCCGCCATCGAGGAAAAGGAGAAGCTGCTGAAAAACATCGAGCACCAGGCGTCCCTGAAGCTGACGCAGGAGGCCTATCACAAGGAGCGGCTGCTGGAGCTCCGGGAGCTGACGGTGGACTACGGCAGCGGCGCGCTGTTCTCGCCGGTGAGCTTTGCGCTTCTGCGGGGGGAGCGACTTGCCTTGTTGGGCCGAAACGGCAGCGGCAAGAGCAGCATCCTGAAACTGCTTTGCGGCGAGGAGATCCCTTATACCGGCATTATGGAAAAGGGGAGCGGGCTGACCATCTCCTATGTGCCCCAGGATCCGGGCGATCTCCGGGGCGACCTTTCGGATTATGCCCGCCGCTATGACATTGACGAGAGCCTCTTCAAGGCGATCCTGATCAAGCTGGACTTTGCCAGAAAGCAGTTTGAAAAGGACATGGCGGATTTCTCCGCCGGGCAGAAGAAAAAGGTGCTCATCGCCCGCTCCCTCTGCGAAAAGAGCCATCTGCACATCTGGGACGAGCCCATGAATTATATCGACGTCATCTCCCGCATGCAGATCGAGGAGCTGATCCTGGAGCACCGGCCCACGCTGCTTTTCGTGGAGCACGATCGGGCCTTCTGCGAGAAGGTGGCGACCAAGACGCTGGAGCTGCGGCGGCCAACATAAGCAGCCCCCCCGCAGGGGGAAGGGGGACCGCTCTGCGTGCCCTGCGGGTATGCGGTGGATGAGGTCCCCGAGCGGAGCTTCGGCTTCCCCTCGCAAGGGGAAGCTGTCAGCATAGCTGACTGATGAGGTCCTCGAGGGAAGCGTGGTCATCTCCACAACAGAAAAACACCTGCCTTAGGGCAAACGGTGTTTGCAATCGGGCCGAGGCTGTATTACAATAGAGAAAAACAGCAGAGGAGGATCCTTATGGCCAAATTTACCAGTCTCCTTCCCGGGAAAGAGCTGCCCGATGCGAAGGAGGATTTCCGCGCCGCCAAAAAGCTGGAGCAGTACCGGCTCGGCGAAAAGGCGGTCTACCTGCCCCGGGGCCTGTCCTGGGAGTATCTCCCCGTGAGCGAGATCCGGAGGGCCCAGCGCAGCCGCCGGGTCATCAGCGCGGGCCACTGCGTCACCGTGCGGGAAGAGAAGCCCGCCGTGGATCTGGAGACGGAAGCCGGCGTCTTCACCCTGAACCTGGAAAAGCCTGACAGTGCCGCCGCTGTCCTGGAGGCTCTGGGCGGAGAAAGGAGCGAAGCATGACCGATCTGGAAGCCATCCGGGCGCGCCATTCCGTCCGCGCCTATCTGGATAAGGCCATCCCCGCGGAGCTTCGCGCGGAGCTGGACGGCTTTGTTGCCAAGTTGAACGCGGAGAGCGGGCTGCACATCCGCATCATTTATGACGATCCCGCGGGCTTCGACTCCCGCCTGGCCCACTACGGCAGCTTCCGGAACGTGGCAAACTATATCGTCCTGGCCGGAAAGAAGGAGGGCGACTTCGACTTCCGCTGCGGCTATTATGGAGAGAAGCTGGTGCTCTTTGCCCAGAAGCTGGGACTCAACACCTGCTGGGCGGCCCTGACATTCAACAAGAAGCGGGTCAAGGAGCTGGTGCCGGAAGGGGAGAGCCTCTGCATGGTCATCGCCCTGGGCTATGGGGCCAGCCAGGGCGTACAGCACCGGGGCAAGGATTACGGCAAGGTAAGCGAGCTTGCCGGCACCGCGCCGGACTGGTTCCGGGACGGTGTGGAGGCGGCGCTGCTGGCTCCCACGGCGGTGAACCAGCAGAAGTTCTCCTTTGGCCTGGAAGGGGAGGAACCCACGATCCGCGTCAAGGGCCTGGGGACCTATACCCGGGTGGACCTGGGCATCGCGGCGCTGCATTTCGAGCTGGGCTCCGGCAGAAGCGTGAAAGCACTGTAAAGAAATAAAGGAGAGAGAAAATGGCATATAAAGTTCTGGTGATCTGCGGCAGCCCCCATCTCAAGGGCTGCACCAACCGCGCCCTGGAGGAGGTCTGCAAGACCCTGAACGCTGAGGGCGTGGAGACAGAATGGGTCCGCGTGGGCAAGAACGACGCTCACGGCTGCCTGGGCTGCGGCTTCTGCAGCAAAAACGACCGCTGCGTGTTTGACGACGGGGTCAACGAAGCGGCCAGACTCCTGCAGGAGGCGGACGGCCTTCTCATCGGCAGCCCTGTGCACTATGGCTCTCCCGGCGGGGCGCTGCTGGGCTTTTTGGACCGGCTCTTTTACAGCGCGGACTATTCCATGCACATGAAGGTGGGCGCTGCGGTGGTCTCCTGCCGCCGGGGCGGCAACACCGCGTCCTTTGACGTGCTGAATAAGTACTTCACCATCTCCGGTATGCCTGTGGCCTCCAGTACCTACTGGAACCAGGTCCACGGCTTCAAGGCCGAGGACGTGGAGAAGGACCTGGAAGGCCTCCAGACCATGCGCAATCTTGGCCGCAACATGGCCTTTCTCATCAAGGCCATCGGCGCGGAGAAGGAGAAGAACGGTCTGCCCCCGGTGGAGCGGGAATTCTTCACCAGTTTTCCCGACGGCAAGTGAAAACCACGGAAAAGGGGCCTGAAATGCCGCCGAAAAAGCATTTCTTTTGGTGAAGTTTATCGTTGAAGAATTAACAAAATCATGATAGAATGGCAACACCTTGAAATCCGAGAAGGAATCTGAGGAGGCAAGCATGAAAAAAGTACAGTTTACCGAAACCGTTCTGCGTGACGCGAACCAGTCGCTCATTGCAACCCGCCTGCCCTACGACAAGTTTGAGCCCATCCTGGAGACCATCGACCAGGCCGGCTACTATTCTGCCGAGGTGTGGGGCGGCGCCACCTTTGACGTCTGCCTGCGTTTCCTGAATGAAGACCCCTGGGAACGGCTGCGGAAGATCCGCGCCAAGATGCCCAACACCAAGCTGCAGATGCTGCTGCGCGGCCAGAACATCCTGGGCTACAAGCACTACAGTGACGACATCGTCCGTCGCTTTGTGCGCGCTTCCGTCCGCAACGGCATCGACATCATCCGCATCTTTGACGCTCTGAATGACGTCAACAACCTGAAGGTGGCCATTGAAGAGACCGTGAAGAGCGGCGCCATGGCCTCCGGCGCGATCTCCTACACCACGAGCCCGGTCCACACGCTGGACAAGTACGTGCAGATGGTCAAGGAACTGAAGGAAATGGGCGTCAGCTCTGTCTGCATCAAGGATATGGCCGGCATCCTCTCCCCGCAGAACGCCTATGACCTGGTCTCCGCCCTGAAGGACGCGGTGGACCTGCCCATCGTGATGCACACCCACTGCACCACCGGTCTTGCCTTCATGACCTATCTGAAGGCCGTGGAAGCCGGCGCCGATGTGATCGACACCGCCATTTCTCCCTTCTCCGGCGGCACCTCCCAGCCCGCCACCGAGACCCTGGCCTTCGCCCTGAAGGAAATGGGCTATCAGGTGGATCTGGACGAGGATAAGCTCTTCAAGATCGCCAATTACTTCAAGCCCGTCCGTGCCGAGTTCCTGGAGAAGGGCACCCTGAATCCCATCTCCCTGACCACCGACACCCAGTGCCTGACCTATCAGATCCCCGGCGGCATGCTCTCCAACCTGCTGAGCCAGCTGAAGAGCCTGAACGCCCTGGATAAGTTCGACGAAGCCCTGCTGGAGACCCCGCGGGTCCGCAAGGACATGGGCTATCCTCCTCTGGTGACCCCCACCAGCCAGCTGATCGGCACCCAGGCGGTGCAGAACGTGCTGGCCGGCGAGCGCTACAAGAACGTGGGCGCCGAGCTGAAGGCCTACTGCCGCGGCGAGTACGGCCGTACCCCCGCCCCCATCGATCCGGAGGTCCGCGCCAAGATCCTGGCCGGCGAGAAGCCCATCGAGGGCCGCTATGCCGACACCCTGCCCACCGATATCTATGAGAAGACCGCCGAGAAGCTGGGCGACACCGCCCGCTGCGAGGAGGATGTGCTGAGCTACATCGCCTTCCCGCCTGTGGCCGAGAAGTTCTTTGAAGAGCGCAAGGCCCGGGAGGAGAAGAAGGTGCGCTACTCCATCACCCCGGTCGAGGAGGGCTAAGCCATGCAGGATCTGGTGAACATTTCCATTCCCACCGCGGCAGGTACCGCGCTGCTGGGATACCTGGTGGTGTTCTTCGGCCTGGTTCTTCTGATGGTCGTGCTGCTCATCATGGGCTCCGTCTTCGAGAAGAAACGCGCCAGCGCGGAGAAGGCCGCGGCCATCCCCGCTCCCACCAGAGAAGCTCCGGTGCTGACCATGGAGAACACTCTTCCCAAGGCGAAGGGCACCGCAGGCGAGCTGAAGCTTTACAACACCGAGCCGAAGGACGCCGCCATGATCATGGCCATCGTGGCCGATACCTTGGGCAAGCCCCTTAACGAACTGCGCTTTATTTCCATCAGGGAGGTAACTGACGATGAAGTATAAAGTCACGCTGAACAACCGCGTTTACGAGGTCGAGGTCGAGCAGGGCGAGGCCATGCTGGTGGACGAGTACGAGCTGGCGGCCCCCGCCGTCGCCGCCCCCGCCGCTCCCGCTGCCGCCGCGCCTGTGGCCGCCGCCCCTGCTGCCGCTCCTGCCGCCGCTCCCGCCGCGGGTCTTGCCGCCGGCGAAGTGGTCAAGAGCCCCATGCCCGGCAACGTCCTGAAGATCAACGTCACCCAGGGCCAGGCGGTCAAAGAGGGCGATGTGCTTTTGATCCTTGAGGCTATGAAGATGGAGAACGAAGTGGTCTCCACCAAGACCGGCACCGTGGCCCAGATCGTGACGAGCAAGGGCGCCGTCGTGGAGACGGGATCTCCTCTGGTCGTGATCGCATAAGGAGGGCCCTATGGATATAATGGGTGTCCTGCAAAAGCTGGCGTCCGAGTCCGGCTTTGCCGCCTTCGTTCTGACCGAGGGCGGTTGGAAAAACCTCGTCATGATCCTGATCGCCTTCGTACTGCTGTACCTGGGCATCGTGAAAAAGTTTGAGCCCCTGCTGCTGTGCGGCATTGCCTTCGGCTGCCTGCTCTCCAACCTGAGCTACTTCATCGGCATGGGCGATAACGCGCTGTATCATCCGGAGCTGTGGAGTCAGTTCTTGGACAGCAGCAGCCCCTACTATCACAGCTACGGCCACATCATGTCCAACGCCGGCCTGCTGGACTTCTTCTACATCGGCGTGAAGGCCGGCATCTATCCGTCCCTGATCTTCATGGGCGTCGGCGCCATGACGGACTTTGGCCCGCTGCTCTCCAATCCCAAGAGCCTGCTCCTGGGCGCGGCTGCCCAGCTGGGCGTGTTCGTCGCCTTCTTTGGCGCGGTGCTGCTGGGCTTCACCGGTCCCCAGGCCGCTTCCATCGGCATCATCGGCGGTGCGGACGGCCCCACGGCCATCTTCCTCACCACCAAGCTCGCCCCTGAGCTGCTGGGACCCATCGCCATCGCGGCCTACTCCTACATGGCCCTGATCCCGATGATCCAGCCGCCCATCATGAAGCTGATGACCACCGAGAAGATGCGCAAGGTCAAGATGGTCCAGAGCCGTGAGGTCACCAAGACCGAGAAAATCATTTTCCCCATCGTGGTCGCCACCTTCGTCATCCTGCTCCTGCCCTCCACCGCTCCGCTGATCGGCTGCCTGATGCTGGGCAACCTCTTCAAGGAATCCGGTGTGACCGACCGTCTGAGCGACACGGCCCAGAACGCGCTGATGAACATCGTCACCATCTTCCTGGCCACCTCTGTCGGCGCGACCATGGTCGCGGACAGCTTCCTGAACCTGGATACCATCAAAATCGTGATACTGGGCCTGGTTGCCTTCGCCATCTCCACGGCCGGCGGTCTTGCCGGCGGCCTGGTGATGTACAAGACCTCCGGCGGCAAGATCAATCCCCTGATCGGCTCTGCCGGTGTCTCTGCGGTGCCCATGGCGGCCCGCGTGTCTCAGGACGTTGGCCGGAAGTACAACAAGAACAACTACCTGCTCATGCACGCCATGGGTCCCAATGTGGCCGGCGTCATCGGCTCTGCCATCGCGGCGGGCTTCCTGCTCTCCGTCTTCGGCGGTATCGGCTGATCGTTCTGTAGGGGACGGCGTCCTCGACGTCCCGTTCGTAACAGAGATTCCTTTCAGAGACATTTCATAAAAAAGCTCGATGCCCCCCTTCACGTTCAATCTATGCCAAAATGGGAACTTTTTCGGAAGTTTCCATTTTGGCTTTTCAAGCTGTCGACACTTTGTCGACAGCTTGAAAAAGCTCCTGCACCCATCGGTGCAGGAGCTTTTGTGTTTCTGTCATTGCGAGTCAGTGCGCACACTGGTGTGGCAATCCGTATTGTTCTTACCGGATCTTGCGGCCCTCCAGATAATAGCGCTTCTCCCGGCTGTGGCCCATGGAGAAGGTCTTTCTGGGCAGGGCGCCGTCCCGGATGACGCCGCGGAAGAGGGAGCTCTTCTCCATGGCGGGGAGGAGGAAGCCGATGGCCTTGTCCTGTTTGGCCAGACCAATCAGGGCGTCGTCGTCATGGATATAGTCGATCTCGCCGGGGCTATCCTTCAGATACTTGTCCAGGAAGCTCTGCAGCACGCCCACGGCCAGTTCGCTTCTGGCGGGGTCCAGGGTGACGCTGCCGCATTTGTCGGCGCTGTACCACTCGACCTCATAGCCACCGGGGGCGCAGTATGCCTGCAGCGCCTCCAGCAGCTTCTCCGGCTCGGTGTTCACGATGATGCGATGGATGGGCTCGAAGACCTGGGCCTCGCTGTGGATGTTCTCCAGCTCCACCAGGGCGTAGCGGGCGGGGTGATCACGCAGATCCTCGCCCGGATGGGCGGCCTTCAGCTCTTCCCAGCAGCTCTTGGCGGTGGCAAGGGAGTGGTTCCCGTCGCCCACGGCAAAGACCATGGGCACACCGGAGAGACCCTCGTACTTTTCGCCCACATGTTCGCAGTACTCGGTGAGGGCGGCGTCGAAGGCTGCGGCATCCTCGTCTGCTACAAGCCAGCCGCGGATATGGCCGCCATCCTCCATCAGGTCGAAGTCATAGAGCTTGCGCATGCCATCTTTCTTGGCGGCCACCGGCTCTATGAGCTTCTTCTCGTGGTCGTCGCAGAGCAGCAGCACGTGGGGCAGCTCAATGGGCGCGTCCCGGCGGACCCGCTGGCGGGGAGGGATGCGCTCCGGCACGGTTTTTTCCGTGGCGCGGATGCCGGAGACGGAGCCGGGGTTATAGTCGTAGGCGTCCAGGTCGATCTTGCCGATGAGGCCCTGGCGGATGCTGCCGTTTTCCAAGGTCCGCTCCACATAGACGTAGCTTGCGGGAAACTCCGCAAAGACGCCCTGCTCCAGGTAATCCCGCATCGTCCGGTTGATTTGGGCAATGTGCTCGGCCTCACCAGCGGAGCCCAGCTCCGCCTCCGGCAGGATCAGATGGATAGTGGAAGGGGAGTCCCCGGCCTTGGCCCGGACCCGGTCCCAATAGGCCTGATCGGAGGTGAACTGGTCGCAGGCAATGACGGCCCACTTCTCCATGTCCGCGTCCTTGGGCAGCAGGATATCGGCAGGCTGAAAGATGTTTTTGTTCATGCTTTTACTCCAGTAGAAAGCTTACTTGGTGAAGTCCTTGATGATCTCCACGATCTCCTGGCCGATGCGGGCCTGGGCCTCACCGGTGGCGGCGCCGATATGCGGCGTGCAGGAGACATGGGGATGGCCGTAGAGGGCGGCGTTGGTGGAGGGCTCGGTGGCCCACACGTCCAGACCGGCGGCCCGGACCTTGCCGGAATCCAGAGCCTCCAGCAGGGCGGCCTCGTCCAGGTTGGCGCCGCGTGAGGTGTTGATGATGACCACGCCGTCCTTCATCTTGGCAATGGTCTCGGCGTTGATGATGGGGCCGTCGGCGGCGGGTGCGTGGACGGAGATGAAGTCGGAGCGCTCCAGCAGCTCGTCCAGCGTCACATAGGGGACGCCGTCCCGGGCGGTGGTGCCCGGCTCGTGGTGGGCGCCGTAGGCGATGACGGTCATGCCCAGGGCCTGGGCCATCTTGCCGAGGCAGGAGCCGATGCGGCCGTAGCCGATGATGCCCAGGGTCTTGCCACCGATCTCAAAGCCCTTGCCGTAGGCCTTCTTCTCCCACTGGCCGTTGCGCATGGTGTAGCCCGCGTGGGACACGAAGCGGGCGCAGGAGAGCATATGGGCCAGGGCCAGCTCCGCCACGGACTGGGAGGAGGCGCGGGGGGTGTTGCGCACGGTCATGCCCTTGCTCTCGGCATAGGCCACGTCGATGTTATCGACGCCCACGCCGCCGCGGATGATGAGCTTCAGCTTGCCTTCGGCAGCCTCGTCGATGTGCTTGGCGCGGACCTTGGTCTTGGACCGAACCACCACAGCGTCAAAATCCTTCAGGGCAGCGCCCAGCTCCTCGGGCTCATAGAACTGCTCCACGACCTCGTTGCCCAGCTCCCGCAGGGTGGCCAGGGCTTTTTTATCCATACCGTCGGTTACCAGAATACGCATGAGATCAACCTCCTGTTACATGATGAGTTCCGCAACCATATGCGGGATTATATAATAATGTAGAAGCTGCCTTGGATCTGCCTTGGATTTGCCACACTATCGCCTCATTTATAAATGTGGCGATAGTGTGGCAAATACGTAAGAGAAACGCAAGAGAAACGTGAGAGAAATAAGGCTCAGGTCCTCTCGGCCTCAAACTGCTTCAGGAATTCCACCAGCGCGACAACGCCCTCTTTGGGCATGGCGTTGTAGATGCTGGCCCGCAGGCCGCCCACGCTCTTGTGGCCCTTCAGGTTGTCGTAGCCGGCGGCCTTGGTGGCCTTGACCACCTCGGCGTCCAGCTCCGCGCTCTCGGTGACGAAGGGGACGTTCATCAGGCTGCGGAACTCCTTGTCCACGGTGCCGCGGAACATTTTGGAGGAATCCAGGAAGTCATAGAGCACCTTGGCCTTGTCCTCGTTGCGGCGGGCCATCTCCTCCAGACCGCCGATGCTCTTCAGGTACTTGAACACCTTGCCGCAGCAGTAGATTGCCCAGCAGTTGGGGGTGTTGTACATGGAGCCGTTCTTGGCCTGAATGTCATAGCGCATATAGATGGGCATCTTCTCGTCCAGATCCTCGCGGATCAGGTCTTCCCGGATGATGACCACGCTCATGCCGGCGGGGCCCACGTTCTTCTGCACGCCCGCGTAGATGAGGCCGTAGTCTTCCACATTGCAGGGCTTGGAGAGGAACATGCTGCTCTGGTCGGAGACCAGAATGTGGCCCTTGGTGTTGGGGAGAGTCTGATAGGTCAGGCCGTGGATGGTCTCGTTCTCGCAGATGTAGACGTAATCCGCGTCCTCGGGGATGTCCAGGTCGGAGCAGTCGGGGATATAGCTGAAGTTGCGGTCCTTGGAGCTGGCGGCGACGATCACCTCGCCGTACTTCTTGGCCTCGGCAATGGCCTTCTTGGACCAGGCGCCGGTCTCGATATAGACGGCCTTGCCGTTTTTCATCAGGTTCCAGGGGATGGCGGCAAACTGGAGGGTTGCGCCGCCCTGCAGGAATAGGACCTTGTAATTGTCGGGGATGTGCATCAGGTCGCGCAGATCCTGTTCGGCCTCGTCCACGATCTGCTGGAAGACCTTGGAACGGTGGGACATTTCCATCACGCACATGCCGCTGCCGCGATAGTTCATCATCTCGTCCCGGATCTCTTCCAGGACGGGTTCGGGCATCATCGCGGGACCGGCGGAGAAGTTGTAGGTTCTGCCGTAATTCATGGTGGTTCCTCCTATTATAAAATATTATTTTGGACTGCTTTAGCCTCCCTCATTGAGGGAGGCGGACGCGGAGCGTCTCACGCAAGCGCCGTGACGGAGGGAGTCTTTCGCGGAGAAGGGGAGAACTCCCTCAGTCTCGCGGTGCTCGACAGCTCCCTCAGGGAGGGAGCCAAAATGCCTCCCGCTATGAGGGAGGTGGCACGGCGCGTCCCCCGCAAGCGCCATGACGGAGGGAGTCATTTATGGAAAGGGGAGGACTCCCTCAGTCTCGCAATGCTCGACAGCTCCCTCAGGGAGGGAGCCTGAAAGCCTGTCTCCCCAAGGAGAAGGCTTTTTGCGCAAACAAAAAGAGGCGGAAGATCCCCTTCGGTTCTTCTGCCTCCGTCCTCACCTGAGAGATTCCCTTTAGCCAGAAGGCTGCCGGTTGCCCCTTTGGTGTGCGGGCCAGCCCGCACTTTCCGAAGTGTCGTCCAGATCCGATCCTTTTGCCTGAGAGTTTTTGCGTTCCCCTTCGGCGCCGCGGCCCGCGCGGTCTCTCTCGGAATCCATCATCCGACCGGTATGCAGTTGAAGTGCCGGAATTCTTATACAGGAAAACCAAAAAACGCTGGCTTCCTGCCCTTGATTTCGTACAAATTGAGTATAACACCCGCCCTCTGCAAAGTCAAGCGAAAGCGCCCGAAAGAAGGGGAGGACTCCCTCAGTCTCGCTTCGCTCGACAGCTCCCTCAGGGAGGGAGCCGAAATGCCTCCCTCTTTGAGGGAGGTGGCATGGCGCGTCCCCCGCAAGCGCCATGACGGAGGGAGTCATTTATGGAAAGGGGAGGACTCCCTCAGTCTCGCAATGCTCGACAGCTCCCTCAGAGAGGGAGCCAAAAGCCTTCTCCTTGAGGAGAAGGTGTCATGCGGCGTGTCACGCCCGCCGCATGACGGATGAGGTGTCATCGCCTTCCCCGCGCATGGGAAAGGTGGCCGCGCAGCGGCCGGATGAGGTCCCCGCGCAGCGGAAAATGTCCCGACATAGCCTCCCTCAGGGAGGGAGCCGAAATGCCTCCCTCTTTGAGGGAGGTGGCATGGCGCGTCCCCCGCAAGCGCCATGTCGGAGGGAGTCATGAGCTGTCCGTCCCTCTCTTCTTGTCATCCTGAGCGAACGAAGCGAGTCGAAGGATCTCGCCCCGGCACAGGCCTAATGCCACGTCTCCGCCTGCCTCTTCTCCGGATTTTGACGAATCTGTCCTCCTCTTTCGTACATCAGTACGACAAATTGCCTATATCTTGTGTTATGTAAATCATCTCGCTTCCGGTCTGCCGCAAAATAGCCGGAAATACTTAAATTTTTTCCTAACATATTCTTGACAACTGCCAGAATTAGAGTATTATATAAGATGTAATCTGTGGATCCGTATGGGAATATTGCGTCATTTTTGAGGTAAGCCCCTGCGCACCATAGCTTTGTCGTATGGTAACGGTTCCCACAGAACAGTCATTCCTGTTTCCCAAGTGAGTAATGGACGCAAAGCGTCCCTTTTAAGGAGGTCAAGTGCATGAGCGAGAGAATGACAAGAGTCCTCTCCCTGATCCTGACCCTGATTATGTTCGTGTCTGTCTCCACCCCGGCGTTCGCATGGGGCGGCGGCGACCTGGGCAGCGGCTGGGATCGTGAGATCGGTGAGGACGAAATCCGCGACTTTGACGAGCCTGTGGTCGAGGAGGAAGAGCCTTTTGACTATTTCCAGGCCCTCGACGCCGCAAGCGGCACGCAGGTAACAGTGGAGGCCCCCATGGGCGCCCTGCCCACCCTGGCGGAGCTGCGCGCGGAGCCCGTTGAGATCGAAGACGTCCGCGAGGCCGTGGAGTCTGTCATGGCGAGAGAGGCCAAGATCCTGGTTGCCATGGACATCTCCTTCTGGATGAACGGCGTTGAGATCGAGCCCGAGGAGCCTGTGAACGTGAAGATCAGCGCTCCCGAGCTGGAAGGCCAGAGCAATCTGACCCTGGTGCATATCCCCGACGCTGCTGAGCCCGAGACTGTTCAGCTCATCGACGACGAGGATCTGAGCTTTGCTCTCGGCACCAACGAGATCGCTTTCAAGGCCAACAGCTTCTCCGTCTACGTTGTCGCCGGCGAGGAGGATCCCGTTCCCCGTCACACCTATAATTTTGTGGACGGCGAAGGCAATCCCTATCCCTTCCTGAACACCGCCGGTCAGACCGTCACCTCCCAGATCATCAAGAACGGCGAGAGCCTGCAGGAAGTGCCCGCCCCCGGCCTGCTGAACAACAACGCCTTTGTGATGTGGGTCTATGAGGGCGGCGACCTGGACGGTCAGGAGGTCAAGTTCGGCGAGCCCATCACCGTGACTGAGGACAAGACCTTCACCGTGAAGGCCTTCTACGGCAACGTGATCTATGTGACCTTCTGGCAGTATGCCGCCGGCAAGGTCGTTCTGGAGCGCAAGCAGCTGGCTGTGAATGAAGAGACCGGCAAGGCGACCATGAATTTGGCCGACGTCACCGTTCCCGCGCCCTCGACCACGCTGAAGTTCATGGGCTGGTCGCTGATCCCTGGTACTGACGCCAGCGAAACTGACGGCGATGATCCTCATGGCGGCCGTACGCTCCTGCCCAACGGCAGCTACGATTTCACGGAAGACACGGACGTCTACCCGGTGTACTACTCCGGTAAA
>ONBX01000026.1 GCA_900316205.1 uncultured Eubacteriales bacterium | reverse complement strand
TATCCCGCTGAATGAACTGATGAAGCAGGAAACGGCATGACAAAATGCCATGCCGTCCCTGCAAAGACGATAAAACTATCTTACGGGAGTGGGCCCTTGTGCCCTCCCGGCGGAGTCTGTCCATATTGCAAGAGAAAGTTCGGCGAATTCGCACAATCTGCGAGTTCGCCGAACTTTTTTGCAATTCTATGTTTTCAACTGCCGGGAGGGACCCCTATCGGCCTTCGGCCACTTCCCCCGCAGGGGGAAGCAAGCCTCCCCTACGGTGCTGACTGGCCCATACGCTTATTTTGCAATGGACCCTTTTTTGATTTATACTAAAACCTAATAAGAAGAAGACAAAGATTTGCGAGATGGATTTGTGCCAGACAAGGCGCCTTCCGCAGAGCATAATGGAGATATATGGTCAAGGAAGGCAACGCAGTATGGCGCAAATCCAGCCGCTAAGATTGTCTGATTTCTATTAGGTTTTAGTATTAATTCTTCCGGAAGACCAGGAGCTTGGAGATGACATAGTTGCCCACCACCACGAAGACGGAGGCAATGACGGTGGAAACCATCATGGGTACGCCCAGCACATTGGTGAAGAGCAGATTCAGCAGCCAGCCCAGCAGCATGGTGAGAAGCCGGGAGCCCACGAAGCTGCCCGCTTCCGCCAGAATGTTGGGGTTTTTGCTCTGAAACACCCACCTGCGGTTGGTGGGATAGGCGAAGGCGATGCCCGCGGCGTTTTCCACCACGGAGAGGATGGTGTTCTGCAGGGCCGTGGGATCGGGGGTACCGCCATAGAAGGCCAGGTTCCAGAGAAATTTGGCCGCCCAGGAGACCACCGTTGTGAGCCCGCCTACGATGAGATAGACCAGGATCTCCCGGTGCTTCACGCAAAGAGCCTTGATTTTTTCGATCATGCTCAATCCTCCCTGCCGCAGACGCGGGAAATGATGTAGCGGGGACGGCCTTTCAGCTCCTCATAGATCCGGGCGATGTAATAGCCGATGATGCCGAGAGAGATCATGATGAGACTGCCGGTGAAGAGCAGCAGCAAAATCACCGTGGTAAAGCCGCCGATGGCGGTGCCGGCGATCTTCTGGACCAGGGCCACCACGCCGAAAATGACGGAGATGACCAGCATGAGAACGCCAAGGCCCGTGATGATCTGCAGCGGGGCGGAGGAGAAGGAGCCAATGTTATTGATGGCGTACTTGATGAGGGAGCGGGTGGACCACTTGCTCTCTCCGGCGGTGCGCTCCTGCACCCGGTAGCGGACGGTGGCGCGCTTGAAGCCCACCCAGAAGCTCAGCGCCCGGAAGAAGACGTTGCGCTCGGGCATGGCGTTCAGGGCGTCCACCACCTTGCGGTCCAGCAGCTTGAAGTCGGAGGAATCGGCCATGTCAAGGCCTGTGGCCTTGCTGATGATGCCGTAAAAGCTTCTGGCGGCGAAGCGGTGCATGCCGCTCTCCGTACCCCGGTCCACCTTGATGCCCTCCACCACCTCGTAGCCCTCCTGCCAGAGACGGTACATCTCCACGATCTTTTCCGGCGGGTGCTGCAGGTCGCAGTCGATGACCACAACGCAGTCGCCCCGGGCCTGCTCCAGCCCGGCGAACATGGCGGCCTCCTTGCCGAAATTGCGGCTGAAATGCAGGCCCACCACATGGGGGTTCTGCTCCGCCGCCTTTTCGATCTCCTCCCAGGTCTTGTCCCGGGAGCCGTCGTCCACAAACAGAAGCTCGTGGTCGATCCCGGCATCATCCAGGATCTCGGTTACGGTCCCGGCGGCGATGGGGATCATTTTTTCTTCGTTGTAAGAGGGAAGGATCACAGAGAGCATAGGCTTTCTCACTTTCTCAGCAGATAGGTTTCGGAGAGGTTGTTTTCGTACAGCAGCTCCCAGGAGGAATAGTCCGTGCTGGCGGTGAGGGCCGGCAGGATCTGCTCCGGGTCAAAGCCGCTGGACCAGAACTCGTTCACGTCGATGAAGACCACGCACTCCTCGCTGGGATTTTGGGCCAGGTAGCGGTCCACCGCGGGAGAGTCCGGCTCGGCGGTGAAAAGCACATCGTCAAAATACAGCAGTTCTCCCAGGTCCTGGGTGGGGGGATAGAAGTAGTAGGTCAGGTAGAGGCAGGGCTCGTCCTGATGCTGTTTCATGATGGCGTCATAGACGGCATAGAGGTCCTCGTCGCCGGGGCCGTCACCGTAGAGATACCGGGGCGGCTGACTCCGGGTGAAGAAGAGGGAGACGGCCAGCACCGCAAGCAGGGCCAGACTCTTGCAGAGCGTCTCCCGGCGGAAGGAGCCCAGGGCCCGCTCCAGAAGCGCTGCCAGCAGGCCTGCCGAGGCGGCAAAGAAGGGGGCCAGATTGTAGATATAGCGCTGCTCCTCCACAGGGGAGATGAGCGCCACCACCACAAGGGCTGAGAAGGCGGGAAGCAGGATCACCAGACTCCGCCAGGGGAGGGGCTTCTCCTTCCCGGCGGCGCGGAGCTTCCGGAGAAAAACGAGGAGCAGCAGCACAAGGCCCAGGGCGCAGAGCACCGCGGCCTTCATGCCGTGACGCACCTCATGGTAGAACACCAGGAGACGGTGCTTGTACTGGTAAAAGAGGGAGAGCTGCTCCAGGGCGTTGCCGCCGGATACCAGCTTGTCCGCGGTGAGATGGCTGATGCAGGCGGGGAAGACCAGCACCAGCAGCCCCACTCCCGCGAAGGCGCAGAGGGCGAAGAGACCCAGGTCCTTCCAGCGCTTTTTCGCCGCGGCGTAGAACACAAAGGCTGCGCAGACGAAGAAGGCATAGAACACAAAGTAGTACTGGGTCATGAGACCCAGGAAGATGGTGAGCCCGGCAAGGACGCTCCAGACAGGCCGCCCGTCCTCCATGAGCCGGGCGATCCAGAGAGCCAGCAGCACCGAAAACAGCGTGACGAGCACATACATGCGGATCATCAGCATGGTGGAAAGACCCAGACCGCTGAGCCCGTAGAGGAGCACCGCAATGAGGGCGGCAAGCCTGCTGTCAAAAAGCCGCAGGCAGAGCCGGTAGAGAGCAATGAGAGTCAGAAAATAGAGGACAAGATCCAGGATCAGACCCGTCCACTTGCTGAAGACCCCCGGCGTCAGGCAGGAGGCCAGGTGGAAGAGCCAGTAATAGAGAGGCGGGTGCACGTCGTGCACCTGGTTATAGTACACGGAGCCCAGGTCGAAGAGCTCATCCTCTCCCACGGTGACATAGTCCAGCAGGTCCTGCCGGGTGAGGACCGCGCCCTCCAGCTTCCCGCCGGCCACATCCTCCAGGAAGGGGGCATAGTGGCTGTTGGAGAGCCCGTATGTATAGATCTCGTCGATGAACATGCCGTTTTTCCGCTGGGCAAAGAGCAGGCAAACGGCCAGGATCACGGCCAGCACCAGAAGGAGCGGGCCGTGCTTTTTTACAGCTTCTTTCATGGGACCTCCCGGATCAGCTTTCGCCGCCCTTGCCCTCGGCCTCAGTGGCGTTGACGATCTGGTCGAAATCATCGATGTCCTGGGTGATCTCCACTTCGATGTCCTTCTCCTCCGCCTCGTCCCGGAGCCCGCTCTTGAGCTCGTCCAGCTCCGCCTCTTTGGCCTTCAGCTCGTCCATGAGCTTGCCGGCCTGGGCAAAGAGGGGAGCGAACACGCCTTCGGGATTCTCCCGGGCCTGCTCGAAGTAGAGCCGGCCGATCTCGGTGTAGACCTTGCGCAGCTCGTCGGCCTGGCTGTTGGTGTCCAGGGTCAGACGGGCGATGCGGCTGTAGGCCTTGGTACGGCTGGCGCCCTTCTGGTATACCTCGGTGACGCCGGTGCTTTCCATCACGTCCTTGGCCTTGTTGACCAGGGAGCCGAACAATTCTTTATAATCTGCCATGAGAGTGCCTCCTTATCTTTCTTCGCTTTGCGCGGTTTGTTCTTCGTTCTGCTTTGCTTCCTCCGCGGCCTTCACCCGGTTGACCCAGAGCGCTTCGGCGGGGTGCTCCCGCCGCCGCTCCCACAGGAGCAGGGCCCCGGCACAGAGCACCAGCACCAGGCTCAGCGCCTGGGATACCCGGATGCCCGTGTGGCCAATGTAGAGGCTGTCGGTGCGCAGACCTTCGATCC
Source organism: uncultured Eubacteriales bacterium (assembly GCA_900316205.1). Classification (GTDB taxonomy): domain Bacteria; phylum Bacillota; class Clostridia; order Oscillospirales; family Oscillospiraceae; genus Limivicinus. The sequence goes on along the minus strand of ONBX01000026.1, from coordinate 46,277 downwards.
AGGCCCGGCCAAGACCGTAGAAGAAGAAGTAGAGCAGGGACATCTGCCCGTCGTATTTCCGTTTGCCTTTTCTCACCCAGAGCCAGAGCCCGATAAAGAGCGCCAGGTTCCAGAGACTTTCATACAGGAAGGTGGGGTGGACGTAGATCGTGTGTCCGGAGGGGTCGGTAAGCCCCATGCGGCAGAAGACCTCCGTCTGGGCGCCGAAGGCCTCCCGGTTCATGAAGTTGCCCCAGCGGCCGATGATCTGGCCGATGAGCACGCCGAAAACCGTGAGATCCAGCATGGCCAGGAAGGGGAGCTTCTTGCGCCGGGTGACCAGCCAGATGGCCAGGATCCCGCCGATGATGCCGCCGTAGATAGCGATGCCTCCCTCCCACACCGCAAAGTAGGCGATGAGGGGACGGCCGATGAAGTCGTCCAGCCGGAAGAGTACGTAATAGATCCGGGCGCAGAGAATGGACAGCGGAATCAGCAGGATGACCATGTCGTAAAAGTCATCGGATTTCAGGCCGAAGTCCTTGCTGCGCCGAGCGCAGTAGAGGATGCCCAGGGTGAAGCCCAGGGCGAAGAGCACCCCATAGAAATAGATCCGGTGGCCGAAAACACTGAAAAAGGCCGGGGGGTTCAGGTAGGAAATGCCCAGCCCCGGAAAGCTGATGACGGAGTCCCGCTGGATGGTCTCCAGCACGGCCTCCTCCAAAAGAGTGAGAGAATGCAGAATCCCGGTCATATCAGGTCCTCCTCGGTTCGATGACGGAGAGGGCCAGCTTCTCCTCCCGCAGCTCACGGCGGAGAAAGTCCTCGCACTCGGCCTTCGTCACGCTCTGCAGCAGCTCCGTGGCGTCCAGGGCGCAGCAGCCCTCGAACAGGCTCTCCGCCAGGGCGATGCACACGCTCTCGAAATCCTCCAGACCCCGGAGACGGGCGCCCAGGGAGGCCCGCTTGGCCCGCTCGAAGCGCTGGGGGTCCAGACCCTGCTCGTCGATGCGCCGCAGCTCCTCCGTGAGCGCTCGCAGCACAGCCTCGGGGTCCGGACTCTCCCCGCCGATGAGCAGGGTGCCGGTGCCGGCGGAGAAGTCCACCTCGGCGTCAAAATCCCGGTTCAACAGCCCGGTGGCGTAGAGCCGGTTATAGAAATCGGAGCTTGCGCCTACCAGCAGGCGCAGGGCCAGGGAGGAGACCAGACGCTCCCGCAGGGCCTCTTCGCCCGAGCCGGGAGGGCTGAGCTTGGCACCGATGAGGAACTGGGGCGCGGAGACATCCATCTGCTGCCGATGGAGCTTTTCCACCGGCAGGGGAGACTCCTCCGGCCCGAAATCCGCCCGGGGCAGGCTCTCGCCCCCGTCTCCCAGGGCCTCCCGGGCGATGCGGGCGATCTCCTCCGGGTCCACGTCGCCCTCCACACAAAGGCACATGTTGCCGGGAGCGTAGAAGACCTTGTGGCAGGCATAGAGGGTCTCGGCGGTGATCTCCTTGATGCTGTCCAGGGTGCCCACCACCTTGTCCCGGATGGGATGGGCGGCGTAGAGCTGGCGCAGCAGCGTGTGATAGACGGCGCTGCCGGGGCTGTCCTCGCCCATCTGGATCTCCTGGGCGATGATGCCCTGTTCCTTCTGCACGGTCTCCGCCGTGAAATAGGGGGTGGAGACAAAGTGCAGCAGCAGACGCAGATTCTCCTCAAAGTGCTCGGTGCACTGGAAATAGTAGCAGGTGAGGCCCGAGGCGGTGAAGGCGTTGGGGTCGGCGCCGTTGGCGCTCAGCACGTCCAGGGCGTTGTCGCCCCCGGGCAGGTCGAACATCTTGTGCTCCAGATAGTGGGCCACGCCGGCGGGCGCCTCCATGGGCTGCCCGTCCAGGAAAAAGCGCCGGTGGGCGCCGCCGTAGTTGGCGGCGAAGACCGCGTAGCGGCTGCGAAAGCCGGGCTTGGGCACAATGCGCAGGCGCAGACCGTTGGGCAGGGTCTCGCTGTACAGGGTCTCGCCGATGGCGGAATAGGATTTACTCTCCATCTTGTTCTTGTTCCTCGGTTTCTTCTTCGTCTTTCTTCAGAAAGTAGATCTGGTCGCATTCGGTGCTGCGGGCGATGGCGGAGATCTCCTCCGCCGTCACCTCCTCCACCAGAGCGGCCAGCTCCAAAGGACCGTAATCCAGCCCGTCCAGGGTCTGAGAGAGGAGGAAGCCTTCCAGCTCGCCCTGGCTGTCGGTCATGGCGCGCAGGTCCGAGGCGATGCCCGCCTTGGCGGCGGCAAGCTCCTCGGCGCTGATCTCACCCCGCTTCATCGAATCCAGCTGAGAGAAGATCTCGTCCCGGGCGGCGTCCAGCTTGTCAAAATCAATGCCTGCGGACACCAGCAGCAGACCCTTGTGCACATCCACCAGGGACCCGGCGAAATAGCAGAGCTGCAGCTTCTCCCGCACGTTCTGAAAGAGCTTGGAGCTGGTGCCCGCGCCGAAGACGGCGTTGAAGACCAGAAGAGAGGCCAGGTCCGGATCCTCCATGCACTCACCCAGCCGCCAGCCGATGCAGAGCTGCCCCTGGTTCACGTTCAGAGCCTCTTCCGTGAAGCGGGGCGTCTCTTCCAGGGCGTTCATGCGCAGGTCGGTGCCGATCTCAGTATCGATCTCGCCCCTTGGCAGGGTGATGAGCGCGTCCCGCAGGCAGGCCCGGACCTCACGCTCGGTGGCCCGGCCGCAGTAGAAGATCTCCACCGGACTCTGCTGCAGCAGGCTGTGGTACTGGCGGGTGAGCTTTTTGTAGTTGATGTTTTCGCACGCACTCTCGCTGCCCAGACGGCCCACGGCGAAATCCTCGTAGCAGCACATCTCCTCCACGCAGCGCATGAGAGCGTAGCTGCGCTTGTCATTTACCCGGCTGCGGATGGCCTCCAGCAGCTTTTCCTTTTCGCTGTCCACATACTGGGGCAGGAGCAGGCCGCCCCTGGTGGCGGGGGAGAGCAGCAGACTTCCCAACAGCTCGCAGACCTCATGCAGCACGCCCTTGCCGCCGGGGAGAAAGTCCCCCTCCGGGATGCTGGCGTAGAAGCCCAGGCACTGGATCTCGCCGATGCGGCGCACCACTGGCTCCACCGCGGCGCCGTACAGCTCGTCCATCCGGGCGGAGAGAGCCTCCATGTCCGGGTAGCGGGTGGTGCCCCGGCGCAGGACATAGGGGATCAAGGCGTTCATGGACGCGGTTTCCCGCGTCAGCTGGGTCAGCAGGCTCAGGCTCAGGCAGGCGGTCTTGAATTTCTCCGTGTGCAGGGCGTTCAGCCACACGCCGGGGAGGATCTCGGTCCTTGTCAGCTCCATGGGGCACCTCCACATTTTTTATCGTATCATTATATCACGACATTTCCGAAGAGTGAAGAGGGAAAAGTGAAGAGTGAAGAGAGAAAAGTGAAGAGTGAAGAGAGAAACGCGAAGGAATACAGACTTTATACTAATACCTGATAGAAAGCTTTAGAAAGATTTCCGAGGCAGAATTGTGACAGGCGAGGCGCTTCCCGCAGAGCATAATGGAGATATATGGTTCCCGCAGAGCATAATGGAGATATATGGTCAAGGGAAGCAACGAAGCATGGCGCAATTCTGACCGGAAAGAATCAAAGATTTCTATTAGGTGTTAGTATTATTCTCCGGCTCGATAATCTCCTCGGTGAGGATGCGGAAGAACCAGCCGGCGGAGCCGGTGTACCAGGTCCAGCCCGCCTCCCCCTCCCGACCGGGGGCGGAGGAGATGTCCGCCGGGAGCACGAAGGGCTCCGCCTCGTAGCGGGCCAGGTCCCGCCGCTCATAGCCGGGGGAGAGAAGCTGCAAAAGGGCAAGTCCGTCTTTCCTGCGTCCCCGGCGCAGGCAGGCCAGGGCCAGCCAAAGGGCACCGTGGGTATATTGTCCGCCGTTTTCCCGGACGCCTCTGCCGTAGCCGGTGATGCTGCCGGGGCGGCGCTCGTCCTGGGAAAAGGGCGGGTCAAAGAGTTTTACCAGGCCGTGCTCCCGGTCCGCCAGGCGGCGGATGGCCTCGTCCAGGGCCGTCTCGGCGTGGAGAGGATCCGAAAAGGGACTCATGGCGGCGAAGGCCTGGGGCAGCAGGTCGATGCGCCCATCCCCGCCCAGAGGCTCGCCGTCCGGCCAATAGCCCCGGCGGTAAAAGCTGCCGTTGAAGCTTTGCTCCGCGGCCCGGCCCGCCTGCTCGGCGATGCTGCGATAGCGCAGGGTGTCAGGCTCGCCAAGCCGTTCCAGCAGGGCGGAAAAGTCCAGGGCGCAGCCGGAGAGGAACCAGCCCAGCCAGGCGCTCTCCCCCTCCGCCTCATCTATGGCGTCGTTCCAGTCCCCGCTTCCGAAGAAGGGCAGGCCGTGGGGGCCGAAGCCCCGGGCAAGGCAGCATTCCAGGGCGGCCCTGGCGTGCTGCAGCACCGTGCCGGAGCGGTTGGGGGAGGCGGACTCATAGCGGTCATGCTCGCTCTCCCTGAGAGGCGGGGAGGAAAGCCAGGGCTCCGAGCGGGCGCAGATGCCCAGATCCCCGGTGGCCTCCACATAGGCGCAGAGAGCCCAGGGCAGCCAGAGCAGATCATCGCTGCAGCGACTGCGGAGACCTCTGTCTCCCTCCGGCAGGGGATGCCACCAGTGCATCACGTCTCCCTCCTCGTACTGGTGGCGGCAGGCGTCAAGGATCCGCTCCCGGGCGTAGCTTGCATCCAGACCCAGGAGATTCACCGCGTCCTGCAGCTGGTCCCGGAAGCCATAGGCGCCGCCCCGCTGATAGAGGCTGGCCCGGCCCATGAGACGGCAGGCGAGCACCTGATAGATCGCCCAGGGATAGAGGAGCCGGTCCAGGGCGGGGAGGCCCGTTTCTCGGGGCCGCTGGCCCAGCAGCCGCTGCCACTGGGAGCGGACGTCTGCCAGGGCGGAGAGGGCGGCACCGGGGCGCAGGAGCTGGCGCAGCTCCGCCTCCGTGCAGCAGCCGCAGCCCAGCACCGTAAGCTCCTCCGCCTGCAGCTGCAGCAGCATGGCGGGGGGCGTGAAGTCCGTGCGGCAGCGGCAGGGCACGCTGCATCCCGCGAGAAAGAGGAGTCCCTCCCGGCCACTCTCCGGGTTTTCCGCCCGGAAGAGACCCTCGGAATAGCGGCAGCGCAGGGAGGAGGCATCCGTGGGGGAGAGCAGGGGCCGCAGCTGCCAGCGCAGATCCAGCCCCTCCGCCCCGCGAATCAGCAGGAGCCGGGCGTTCTGCCAGGGGGGAAGGAAAAGTTCCGTCACCACCCTGCGCCCGGGAAGCTCCTTCTCCCAGCGGGCATGGCCCGGGGCGAAGGAGACGCGGCAGGGGTGCCCGTCCTCCGCAGCAAAGAGGCTCACCGGCCCATCCTCCATCTCCGCCCAGAGAAGCTCCGGCGGCTGGGCCGCCCGGGGATCCTCCATGGGGACCGTAAGGGGCAGCTCCCGGGCGTTATCCAGCCAGAGAGCGGCGGGACCGCAGTCAGCGGCGATGGCACCCAGGCGCCCGTTGGAGAGGGGCAGCTGCCAGACCCGGGCGGGGAGTGACGGCGTTTCGAAGGAGAAACACGCCTCCTCGAAGGAAAAGCGGGGGAGACTGCCCCTTTGCCGCGGACCGCTCAGCCGGGGCGGAGTCAGAGGCGGAAAGCGCCACAGGGTCTCGCCGGGACAGAAGCAGGCCCGGCTCAGCAGGGACTCCCGGGCGGCGAGGGGGACAAAGTGGACGCCGCCCGGCGTATCCAGCAGGGCCTCCAGTCCCCAGCCGGAGAGCAGGCGGCTGACTTCCCGGCGCAGGGGCTGGCGGTATTCCCCCTGCTCATCGCTGAGATAGATCAGATCAGATTCCCGGCCGCAGCTTTTCAACAGCAGATAGCGCCGCAGCAGGGGCAGGGCCTCCGCCGAGCGCCCGTCGCAGAGCAGCAGCGGCAGATCCCCGGAGATGCCCCAGGGCCAGAGCTCCCGCCGGGGCGAGGCGGCGTACAGGGGCCGGTACAGCAGCTGCAGCAGGGCCATGGCCTTGCCCAGCTCCGTGCCGGTCATCTCCAGGCGCTGGGCCAGGGCGCCCACCAGGTCGGCCCGTCCGGGGTCCTGCAGGATCCGGGCAGCCCCCTCCAGGGCGGACTCCCGGCTTTCCCCCAGGCAGAGGGCCAGGCGCAGCTCCTGCGTCTCTCCGGCCTCCAGCGTGAAGGACAGCGAAAGACGGGCGGAGCCGTCGAAGGACCGGACAGCGCTCCCCTCCGTTCTCAGACAGAGCCAGAGGGAGGGAACGGCACCACGGCGGAGCCGGTGCAGCAGAAGGGCGTCCGTCCCCACCGTCTCCGCCTCGATGCCCGTGGCCCAGTAGGCCGGGTGGGCGTCACGGTCCCGCAGACGGGAGAGAACGGGGACAAGCTCCAGACGGAGCTCGCCTTCTCCCGCCTCCAGGGCGTGCAGATGCAGGCTCCATCGCTCCCCGATCTGGCCGGAGGGGAGGGATCTCTCCTCCCGGCAGAGGAGCGCGTCCGTCTCCCGGGACCAGAGCCCCCGGCTCTCCGAGAGCTCCCAGCGCTGGGCCTTGTCCTGGCCGGGCTGCTCCCTGCCTTGCCAGAACAGGCGGAGAAGGGGGCTGCCCTCCTCCAGCCCGGGCCGTCCGTAGACCGTGAGGCCCCGGTACTGGGCGCAGCTGCGCCCGTCCCGGTGGAGCAAAAGCTCATAGGCACCGTTGGAAAGCATGCAGCGCCGCTCCTCCCCGTCCTCCGGCCCGCCGGAGACGGACCAGAAGCGCTCCGGGTCCCGGGGCGGCTTCTCCGGCGCAGGACTCAGATCCCGGCGCAGCACCGCCGCCCCCTGGGGCATGCGCTCCTGCAGCAGGGGGAGATGGGCTGCCATGGCGGGATCCCGGAAAAAGAGCTTTCGCAGCAGTCCGTCACAGAGGCAGTTTGCCGCCGCAGCCACACTCATGCCCACGTGATGGGCCATGGTGCAGCGGACCACCTGTCCCTCCTCCTCCCGGCACCGGGAGGGGGTGAAGTCCACCGCGTCATAAAAGCCCTGGGGACCCAGAGCCCCACAGCGGCGGAAAAGGCGCAGGTCCTGCACCGCGGCCCCCGGGTCCACCGCCAGGGCCAGAAAGGCGGCGTAGGGCGCGGTGACCAGGTCCTCGTCCTGGCCCCGCTTCAGGGCAAGCTCGGCGCAGCCGCTGGCCTTGTAGCGGTAGCTGAGAGCGGCGTCCAGCGCGTAATAGGCACTCTCGGAGATGCCCCAGGGCTTGCCCGGAAAGCGGCGGCGCTTCTGCACATAGAGGCAGAAGCGAGCGCTCTCCTGCAGGAGGCTCCCGGGCACCGGAGGCAGGAACAACGCGGGCATCAGATACTCGAACATGGTGCCGGTCCAGCTGGCAAGGCCGCGGTAGCCGTCCTTCTGCAGCAGGCCCCGGCCAAGCTTTTTCCAGTGCTTCAGGGGCGCCTGGCCCCTGGCCACGGCCAGATAGCTTGTGAGCATGGCCTCGCTTGCCAGCAGATCGTACCATCCGCCGGTGCCCCGGTTCTGCTCGGTGTCATAGGAGATATAGAAAAGATCACGCCCGGGGTCCAGGAGAAAGGAAAAGTCCATCTCCTGCGAGAGCCGCCGGAGCCGCGCAGCCAGCGCCTCCTCACCCCAGGAAAGCAGCGCCTGCTCCACGGCGATGAGGCTGGCGCAGAGATTGCCGCTGTCCACGGTGGAGAGCGTCGCGGGCAGCAGGGGCGAGAGTGTGTGGGTGTCGTACCAGTTGTAGAAATGCCCCCGGAAGCGGGGCATGCACTCCAGCGTGTCCGTGATGCGGGAGAGGAGGGTCAGAGCCTCGTCTCTGGGACAGAAGCCCATGGCCTCGGCCAAGACGGCGGCCGCCATGGCCATGCCGATGTTGGTGGGGGAGCTGCGATGAGCCAGACCCACCGGCGGCTGCTCCTGGAAGTTATCCGGCGGGAGATAGTGGTCCTCCGCCCGGCAGAAGTCCCGGTAATAGCGAAAGCTCAGCTCCGCGAAGGAGCGCAGCTCCTCCCGGTCGGCGGTGGAGAGGCTCGGCTCTTTCCGGGCGGGGAGCGCCAGCGCGTAGGCGGCAGCCGGGGACAGGAGCCACAAAAGCCCTGCCGAGCGGCCCAGAATCCCCGGGGAGAGGAGAAGGCACAAAAGGCCCAGGGCCTCGGCGGGCAAAAAGGCGCGGCAATGGGCCGGGAGCCCGCCCCGGACCTGCTCGGCCTGGGCTGCAGTCTGCCACTGGAGCAGCTTTTTGTGGGAGACCGTCATCCGCCAGAGGGCGGTGACCAGGGCCGAGAGGCAGATCCAGGCCTCGTAGGGCAGCAGCCAGAGCCGCAGAAAGGTTTGCACGATGGCACCGCCCATTCCGGTGAGGAGCCGGGAGAAGCGCCGCTCCCGGCCTGCCCGGCGTCTGCTTTCGGTGAGAAAAGCCAGCAGCAGCCGGTCCAGCAGAGCCAGCAGCGCCGCCCAGGCGGCGATGACCAGGGGGCTGCCGGGGAGAAAGAAGCCAGCCAGGATGGCAAGGAGAGTGGCCGGGGGCAACAGGCTGCGCAGCAGGCTCTCCCGGAGGCGCCGCCGCGCCGCCTCGGGAAGCTCCCGAGAAAAGGCAAAGGACAGATTCTGCCAGTCCCCCCGTACCCAGCGGTGCAGACGCTTATAATAGGCCAGGGGCTTTGCGGGAAAGCGGTCGGCACACTCGGCCTCACCCACGAAGCCGCCCCGCAGAATCGCTCCCTCCACCGCGTCGTGACTCAGCACCCGCCCGGGCGGGATGTGCCGGGCGGTGCAGCGCAGCAGAGCCCGCAGGTCCAGGATGCCCTTGCCCGCAAAGCCGCAGCTGTCGAAGGCGTCCTGGTTTCCCTCCCCCCAGAGACCGCCGTAGGGATCGCTGCCGCCGGGCCCGGCAAAAACCAGGGCAAAGTCCGTTGCCCGGGCACTCTCCGGCTCGGTGATGAGCCGGGGCTGGATCACGCCGTGGCCGGCGGTGATAAGGCCGGTCCTTTCATCGAAGCGGGGGTGGTTCATGGGATGGAGCATGGCTCCGATCAGCTCCGAGGCAGACCCCGGACTGAGCACGCTGTCGCTGTCCAGGGTGAGAAGGAAGCGGACGCCCCGGAGCGGGGCCGGGTCTCCGGTGACGGAGAGCGCGCTTTTTTCCCCGGCACAGAGGAAGGCCAGCTCCAGCAGAGCGCCCCGCTTGCGCTCGAAGCCGGTCCAGATCCGCCCGTCAAAGCTCCGGGGCCGGGTGAAGAGGTAGAAGCCGCCGCCGTATCGGGCGTTCAGCGCCTCGATCCCGTCCCTGGCAGCCCGAAGGATGGCAGCGTCTCCCGGCGCGGTCTCCGCCGGGGCCTCGGGAAGGTCAGCAAGCAGGCCGAAGAGCAGCTCCGGCCCCTCCCGGCGGGCGGCCATGCGCTGCTCCTCCATACGGCGGCAGAGCCGCAGCGCCTCCGCCTCATCCGTCAGGAGGGCGGAGATCACGCAGAGAGTCCGGCCCTCCGGGGGTACCCCCTTCCGCAGATCCATCCGGGGCAGACGCCGCCTGGGGCAGAGGCGGGAGAGCAGCAGGTCCAGCCCGTCCTTCACCAACTGCCAGATGGGGACCAGCAGCAGAATGGCGGAGAGGGGACCTCCCCGGGAAAAAGCCAGCAGCAGGCTGAGCACCAGGGTCAGCAGCAGGGTGAAGACGGTGCAGAGCCGGGCGGGCGTTTCTCCGGGTCGGGGAAAGAGAAGCTCGCCCACATGCAGGTTTTTCTCCTCCGCCTCCCGCAGCAGGGCGGCGGCAAAGGCGGGCTCCTCCTGCCCCCGACGGCGGGCCAGCTTTTCCAGACGGCAGAGATAGTCCCGGCGGCTATCGGCGTCCATGCGAGGGAAGACCCCGGCCGGGTCCCGGGAGAGGATGGCATGGCAAAGGTCCGCCCCGGTGAGCAGCTCCTCCATGTCCAGGGTGGAAAAGAGCCGCAGGGTGGTAAAAAGGACCTCCAGGCCTTCGGCATAGTCCTCGGGCGAGCTGCTGCGGGAGAGATCCCCGGAGAGGGCTGCCAATTCCTCCAGAACGGCCAGGCGCAGGGCGGCGGGAAAGCGGTTCAGCTCGGCCCGGCGCAGGGGCGTGACCGCCTGAAAGCCGGAGAGGAAGAGCGCGGCCCGCTCCTCGGTGACTTCGCCCTTCCCAGCCAGCAGCAGGGAGCGGGCCAGAGCCAGAATCAGCGGCCCCTCGGCCGTACTGCGGAGCGCGTCGTTGCCGCGAAGATCCCCTGCGGCGCTGATCGCCTCCCGCCGGGCCAGATATTCGTTGTCCAGCAGCCATTCCCAGGCGGCGGGGACCTCCGCTCCCGCTGCCGTCTTTTTTTGCAGCAGCTCGCAGCAGCGGCGGAGCGCCCGCAGGTCCCTTCGAATGACGGACAGCAGGCGCCGGGAGCGGAGCTCGCCCCTGGGCGGCAGGAGCCTTGCCGTGGCCTCCCCGCAGGCGCCCAGCCTCTCGTTTTCCACATAGGGCGCGTTCAAAATGCTCTCCATCAGCAGATCCTCCTTGCAAGTGCAGACATAGCATGATACAAGTTTTCCCAGCCCCGGTATTTCTATGCAGAGTCCTGGTGTTAAGAAAAAAGACTTGACAGAGAGAAAGCAAAGGTGTATAATCTGTAAAGCTGTGAAGCTTGACAGGGGGGATCGCTGTGGAAGAAGGCCGACTGATGCAGTCCATGCTGCTGGATTTCTATGGCGAGCTTCTCACCGAAAAGCAGCGGGAGTGCTATGATCTGCATGTGAACGAGGATCTGTCTCTCTCCGAGATCGCCGAGCAGTCCGGGGTGTCCCGCCAGGGTGTGTGGGACAATATCCGCCGGGCGGAGGCCGCCATGAGGGAGATGGAGGAGAAGACCGGACTGCTGCGCCGCTTCCGCCAGATCCGGGAGGGGCTGGAGAGCCTGCAGGCTCCGCTTCGGGAGCTGGCCCGCTCCGGCGAGGGCAGGACAAGCGAGCTGGCCCGGGAGATGAGCGAGACCGTGGACACGCTTTTGAACGTTTGAATTGAGGAAAGAACATGGCATTTGAAAGCTTATCCGACAAACTGAGCGCCGCGTTCAAGCGGCTGCGCGGCAAGGGAAGACTCACGTCCTCCGATGTGAAGGAGGCTATGCGCGAGGTGCGCATGGCGCTGCTGGAGGCGGACGTCAGCTACAAGGTCGTCAAGGACTTCACCAAAAAGGTCACCGAGCGGGCTGTGGGCACCGACGTGCTGGAGGCCCTGAACCCGGCCCAGATGGTCATCAAGATCGTCAATGAGGAGCTCTGCGCCCTCATGGGCGGCCAGAACCAGAAGCTGAACATCTCCTCCAAAAGCCCCAGCGTGGTGATGCTGGTGGGCCTGCAGGGCGCGGGCAAAACCACCAACGGCGCCAAGCTTGCCGGCTACATGCGCCGGCAGGGCAAGCGGCCTCTGCTGGTGGCCTGCGACGTGTACCGCCCCGCCGCCATCAAGCAGTTGGAGACCGTGGGCGCCCAGCTGGACATCCCGGTGTTCCAGATGGGGCAGATTAACCCCGTGGACATTGCCAAAGCGGGCATCGAGCACGCCAAGAAGCACGGCAACGACCTGGTGTTCCTGGACACCGCAGGCCGCCTCCATATCGACGAGGCGCTGATGCAGGAGCTGCAGAACATCAAGGCCGCGGTGGAACCGGCGGAGATCCTCCTGGTGGTGGACGCCATGACCGGTCAGGACGCGGTGAATGCCGCCACGGCCTTTGACGAGGCCCTGGACATCACCGGCGTGATGCTCTCCAAGCTGGACGGCGACGCCAGAGGCGGCGCGGCCCTCTCCATCCGGGCAGCCACCGGCAAGCCCATCAAGTTCATGGGCGTGGGCGAGAAGCTGGATCAGATCGAACCCTTCCACCCGGACCGGATGGCCTCCCGTATCCTGGGCATGGGCGATGTGCTGACCCTCATCGAAAAGGCCGAGCAGAGCTTTGATGAGAAGAAGGCTCTGGAGGCGGCGGAAAAGCTCCGTGCCAACCGCTTCTCCCTCAGTGATTATCTGGATCAGATGAAGCAGCTGCGGGGCATGGGCGATCTGGAAGGTCTGGCCGGCATGATCCCCGGGGTGGACGCCAAGGCCCTGAAGGGGGCCAAAATGGATGAGAAGGCCCTGTCCCGCCAGGAGGCCATCATCCTTTCCATGACCCAGGCCGAGCGGGACAACCCTGCCATCCTGAACTCCAGCCGCAAAAAGCGCATCGCCGGCGGCTCCGGCACCAGCGTGGTGGAGGTCAACCGCCTGCTCAAGCAGTTTGAAGCCCTGCAGCAGATGATGAAGCAGTTCTCCGGCAAGAACATGAAGAAGCTGCAAAAGAAAATGGGCAAAATGGGCGGCATGGGGAATGGATTCCCTGGTCTGGGAGGACTCTTCTAATCTCGATCCAAAGCCCAACGAAGTGGGTTTGGATCAAAAAGGAAGAACAATATCATCGGTCGATGTGGCTGAGCGCGCGAGGCCGCATGACCTTATGATATTGTTCTGACGCCGCGGCGGCTTCCCCGGCCTCGGAGGACTCTTCTGAGGGAAGAGGGAAAAGGAAAGAGTGAAGAGAGATCTTCCTCTTTCAAAGGTACGCACTTTTGTTTACCGGCGCGGATCGCGCTTGTAATATACAGACAAAACTATGGAGGTGAATCATACAATGGTTAAAATCCGTCTTCGCAGAATGGGCGCCAAGAAGGCTCCTTACTACCGTATCGTCGTGGCTGATTCCCGCAGCCCCCGTGATGGCCGTTTCATCGAAGAGGTCGGCATCTACGATCCCATGGCCGACGGTCAGAAGCTGACTGTCAACCAGGAGCGCGTGCAGTACTGGATTTCTAACGGCGCTCAGCCCACTGACACCGTCCGCGGCCTGCTGAAAAAGGCTGAGGCTTAAGAAGGAGTTTCTACCGGCATGAAAGAACTTTTGACCTACATCGTACAGAGTCTGGTCGATCATCCCGACGAGGTCTCTGTGACCGAGCGCAAGGCCGACGGTGAGACCGTTTTCGAGGTTCGCGTCGCCGACGGCGATATGGGCAAGGTCATTGGCCGGCAGGGAAGGATCGTCAAGCAGATCCGCGTTCTCATGCGGGCCGTCGCCCAGAAAAAGGGCAAGAAGGTCTCCGTGGAGATCCTCGATTAAAAAAGCAGAGGCGAAGCCTCTGCTTTTTTTGTGCAACAAAGCCGGTTGCCGCGCGTAGGGGCGGCCTATGGCCGCCTCCTTTGGCATCCATCAGGCGACACGCAGGTCGCCCCTACGATCCGCATGTGTTTCCGTCCCTCTGCAGGGGCGGGGACGAACATCGTGCCGCGCCTCCCACCCTGTCATCCTGAGGAGGCTTCGCCGACGAAGGATCCCGACGGCGCGAGGCAGGATCTGTTTAGCGGTGAAACATAAGTGTTTTTCTTCTCCCTCACTTGTCAGCTGCGCTGACATTCCCCCTGTCACCGGCGGAACCCCTTCAGTCAGCTCCGCTGACAGCTCCCCCGGAGGGGGAGCCAAGGGTGACAGCCCCCTTTCGGCAAGGGAGCCATTGCGGGCCCTTCGTGAACGGCCGTTACAGCAAGGAACGGAAAACAAAAAGGCTCCCTTTCCCGTGCCGGGAAAGGGAGCCTTGATTCTTTGTGTTTTCCTTCGCTCAGAGATAATAGAGCGAGTCGGCCAGGAGGGTGCCGTCGTTGTCGATGAGGACAAGGAGGATATGGTCCTCCATGGGGATGGGACCCTCGGAGCCGGTGACCGTGGTGGAATAGCTCACATCCACCAGGTAGCGGTCCTTGCCCAGATCGGTGATGCGGTTGATGTCCACCTGATCCAGGCTTACATCCTTGGTGGCGGTGTAGCCCAGGCCCTCAAAGGCCATGCGCAGCCGGGTATAGAGGGGGCTGTCCGGCTGGACCAGAGGCCGCAGCTGGTAGAAATAGAAGCGGTAGGAATCCTCAATGTCCGCGGAATAGAGGACGTAGAGATCAATGAACTTGGGGATGAACTCCTCCGTCTTTTCCCGGATCTCCGGACTGCAGCGGTCCAGGAAGGCTTCCTCGTTCAGATCCTCCGCAGCGAGCTCCTTCCCCTCGCTGTCCAGCACGCGAAGGGCCGGATCGCCCACGAAGGGAGGCGTCTCATAGCGGACCATGGTGGGCAGATCCTTATAGTGGAGATAGCACTCCTCCAGAAGGGCATAGGGAATGTTCTTTTCCACGATGCAGCGCTTGTCCAGGGGATACTCCCCCAGAAAAACGGAATAGTCCGAGGGAACGGTGATCTCTTCGGTACGGTAGGAGGCGGAGAAATCGAAGTCCTCCTCCGTGACGCCCCAGACCGGCAGGGAATACTTGCCCTGCTCCACAGGCTCGAAGCTGACGCTGCCCAGCTGCTCGCCCGCGGCGTCCCGGATGCGATAGACCTGGTGATCCTCCCGGCTGAGGGAGGCGTCCTTGCTGAGCTGAATCTCGGCCAGCTGCTGCTGCAGCCAGGCTTCCTTCGCCTCATCGCTGAGGATGCGGGAGTCGATATCGTCCAGGGCGCTTACGGCGGCCTTTGACGGCACCTCCCGCAGGGAGCCCTCATACTCCTCCACGAAGTATTTGGGCTGGGAGGCCTCATAGGCGTTGAGAAAGTCCTGCAGCTTGTAAAGGCCGACGCCGCCCAGGATCAGCAGGACCCAGACGTAGATGAGAAGAAACAGACCAAAACGGCTTTTGCGCTTTTTGGGCGCTCCGCTTCTGTTTTTAGCCATTGCCGTTCCTCCCTTCCTTCAGCACAACGAAACTGGTGGGGATGGGCCGGATGCCGATGACGGAGGCGCTGTTGTTGATGTACTCGCCGTTGAACCACATCATGGTGGAGGAGCCGCCGTCCAGATTGCAGGCGTTCACCGCGCCGAAGCGCAGCATCAGCTCCGCCTCGTCCACATAGCTGGCGCCCAGACGACCGGGCTGCCGCCCCTCGATGACCAGCATCAGGATCGCCCCGTCGGAGCGCTGGCCGATGGCGGTGCGGGGGTTCAGACCGCTCTTCAGGTTTTCCTCCGGCACCATTTCGCCGTTGATGACCAGGATGGGGCCGTAGCCGCAGCCCTCCTGAATGTCCCATTCCCGCACGTCCTCGGTGGACTTGAAGCCCACGTGGAGGATATAATCGCTGTCGATGCCCACAAAGCCCTTGCCCACGCCGCTGCCGCCGTTATACATCTTGCCGCCGGTGACGATGAGCGTATCGGGCACGGAGCCGTCGCCCATGCCGTTGGGGTCCACAAAGCCGCCGCCGTTGATGCCTGCGACCCCGTCCACCATTTCCACATACTGCTGCACGGTGTAGCCCTTGTCGGCGATGGACTCCGGCTTGCAGCCCAGCACCACCCGGGAGGGATCCAGCACGATGAGCATGTAGCCGGAATAGCTGCCGCCCTTGATGGGCACCAGAATGAGGCCGTCCTCATCCTCGTCCACATAGCCCCAGGCGTCGGGCTGGGGGCCGTCCTCGTGCTTTTCCGGCTGGGAGACGGCCACAAGGGAGGTGTCGGTCTTCTCCTCCAGCTCCAGAACAGGGGGATTGACGATGGCGTCCACCTCGGCAGGACTCAGGAAGATATCCGCCAGAAAGCCGATGGCGCTGGTCTCCTTCACAGAGCGCACGAAATAATCCCGGGCGGATTCCGAGCCGCCCCGGCAGATGATGAAGATGGCGCAGAGCAGCAGCAGCGCCAGCACGCCCGCGGTGCTGAGCAGCACGGCCATCAGGCGCAGAATAAAGCGCAATATGGATCGCCCCACATGCTTTTCGGGGCGCAGAGTATCGTCCATTTGATTCACCAGTCGATAAAAAAGTCAGCCTATCTATAATAGCAGTGCAGAAGGAAAATGTCAATTTTTGCTGAGGCTCCGGACAAGAAAAAATACGGAGACGGAACTGTTTCCATCTCCGTATTTTTCTCAAAACGCAAAACTCACTCCAGCTCGAAGGCGCCGGTGTAGAGCTGATAATAGGTGCCCTTCTCGGCCAGAAGCTTTTCGTGGCTGCCCCGCTCGATGATGCGCCCGTGGTCCAGCACCATGATGACGTCGCTGTTCATGACGGTGGAGAGGCGGTGGGCGATGACGAAGACGGTGCGGCCCTCCATGAGCTTATCCATGCCCCGCTGCACGATAGCCTCGGTGCGGGTATCGATGGAGGAGGTGGCCTCGTCCAGGATCATGACGGGAGGATCAGCCACGGCGGCCCGGGCAATGGCCAGCAGCTGCCGCTGGCCCTGGGAAAGATTGGCACCGTTATTCTGCAGCTGGGTGTCGTAGCCCTGGGGAAGGCGGGTGATGAAATCGTCGGCACCGGCAAGCTTTGCCGCCCGGATGCAGTCCTCCTTGCTGGCGGAGAGATTGCCGTAGCGGATGTTCTCCAGGACGGTACCGGTGAAGAGGTTGGTCTCCTGCAGCACGATGCCGAGAGAGCGGCGCAGGTCCGCCTTTTTGATTTTGTTGATGTTGATGCCGTCATAGCGGATCTTGCCGTCGGCAATGTCGTAGAAGCGGTTGATGAGGTTCGTGATGGTGGTCTTGCCTGCACCGGTGGCGCCCACGAAGGCCACCTTCTGGCCGGGCTCGGCGTAGACGGACACATCGTGGAGCACGGGCTTGCCCTCCACATAGGCAAAGTCCACGTCCACCATGCGTACGTCGCCCCGAAGCGGGGTGTAGGTCACGCTGCCGTCGGCAGTGTGGGGATGCCGCCAGGCCCAGTGGCCGGTGTGCTCCTCGGTCTCGGTGACGCTGCCGTCGGGCAGGACCTTGGCGTTTACCAGGGTGACGTAGCCATCGTCCACCTCGGGTGCCTCATTCACCAGGGAGAGGACACGCTGCGCGCCGGCGCCGGCCATGACGATGGAGTTGATCTGCTGGCTGAGCTGGTTGACGTTGCCGGTAAACTGCCGGGCCATGTTCAGGAAGGGCACCAGCACGGTGATGTCGAAGAACATGCCGGAGAGGCTGACGCTGGGCACATTTGCCAGGATCAGCACGCCGCCGGCCAGGGCCAGACCCACATAGAGGATATTGCCGATGTTGCCGATGATGGGGCCCAGGGTGCTGGCAAAGGCGTTGGCCTTGTAGCTGACCGCAAAGAGCTCGTCGTTCACCTTGTCGAAGGCCTCGATGCTCTGATCCTCGTGGCAGAAGACCTTGACCACCTTCTGGCCGCTCATGGTCTCCTGGGCGAAGCCCTCCATGGCGCCCACAGCCTTCTGCTGGCTCATGAAGTACTTGGCGGAGCCGCCGCCTACCACCTTGGTCACATAGAACATGGCCACCACGCCCAGCAGCAGCACCAGGGTCATCCAGAGGCTGTACCAGAGCATGATGAAGAACACGGCCAGCACGATGGCCACCGAGCGGACCAGGGAGGGAAGAGAGTTGGAAACCAGCTGGCGCATGGTGTCGATATCGTTGGTGTAGAAGCTCATGATATCGCCGTGCTGGTGGCTGTCGAAATAGCGGATGGGCAGATCCTGCATGCCGTTGAACATCTCCCGGCGCATCTTGTCCAGAAAGCCCTGGGTCATGATGGCCATGAGCTGGGTCTCCAGAGTCAGGGAGCAGATGGAGACCGCGTAGAGCCCGATGAGCAGGAAAATATAGGGCAGCAGCTCCGCCCTGGCGGCGGCCCAGTCACCGGACTGGACCCACTTCTGGATCACGGCCAGGATCTTCTGGATGAAGATGGAGGGGATGGCCGCCACGATGGCGGAGAAGAGGATGCACAGCATGGAAAGGGGAGCCATGCGGGGATAGTATCCGAAAAACTTTTTCAAGGTCCACTTGATGGCGCCGAAGTTGTCCTTCAGCATTTCGCCCCGGGATTTATGCATCTTCTTCACCTCCCTTGGTCTGCTGCCGGTAGATCTCCCGATAGATGCCGCCGGCTTTCATCAGTTCCTCATGGGTGCCGCGCTCCACGATGCGGCCGTTGTCCATCACCAGGATCAGGTCCGCGTCCTCCACGGAGGCCACGCGCTGGGCAATGATGATCTTGGTGGTCTCGGGAATGTATTCCCGGAAGCCCTGACGGATCAGGGCGTCGGTGCGGGTGTCCACGGCGCTGGTGGAGTCGTCCAGGATCAGGATCTTCGGCTTTTTCAGCAGGGCCCGGGCAATGCAGAGGCGCTGCTTCTGACCGCCGGAGACGTTGGTGCCGCCCTGCTCGATGTGGCGGTCGTAGCCCTCCTCGTGAGCCAGGACGAACTCGTCCGCCTGGGCGAGGCGGCAGGCCTCCCGGAGCTCCTCATCGGTGGCGTCGGGATCGCCCCAGCGGAGGTTTTCCTTCACCGTGCCGGAGAAGAGCTGGTTTTTCTGCAGCACCACGGAGACCGCGGAGCGCAGGGTGTTCAGGTCGTAGTCCCTTACGTCCACGCCGCCCACCTTCACGCTGCCCTCCGTCACGTCATAGAGGCGGGGGATCAGCTGGATGAGAGTGGTCTTGCTGGAACCGGTGCCGCCCAGGATGCCCACGGTGGCGCCGGAGGGGATATGCAGGTCGATGTCCTCCAGCGCGTTCTTTTCCGCCTCGCTGCTGTACTTGAAGGAGACGTCCGTAAAGTCGATGGAGCCGTCGGCGACCTCCGTCACGGGGTTTTCCGGGTTATGCAGAGAGGGCTCTTCCTTCAGCACCTCGGTGATGCGCTTCATGGACTCCCAGGAGATGGTCATCATCACATAGATCATGGAGATCATCATGAGGCTCATGAGGATCTGCATGCCGTAGGTGAGCATGGCGGAGATCTGGCCCACGTCGATGGTGCGTCCCTGGTTCGTGACGATGAGCTTGGCGCCCACCAGCAGCACGAAGACCATGTTGAAGTTCATGCAGAGGGTCATGAGAGGGTTATTCAGCGCCACGATCCGCTCCGCCTTGGTGAAGTCCCTGGCGATGCTGCCGGAGGCGGCGGCAAACTTTTCCTTCTCGTAATTCTCCCGGGCAAAGCCCTTGACCACCCGCATGCCGCGGACGTTTTCCTCGATGCTCTCGTTCATCCGGTCGTAGCGGCGGAAGACGGAGTGAAAGGCGGGCATGGCCTTGCGGGCGATGGCGATAAGGCCGATGAGCAGCACCGGCACGATCACAAGGAAGGTGGCGGCGAGACTTCCACCCATGCGCCAGGCCATGACGATGGAGAACACGAACATGAGGGGCGCCCGGACCGCAGCCCGGATTGTCATCATAAAAGCCATCTGCACGTTTGTGATGTCGGTGGTGAGGCGGGTGACCAGAGAGGCGGTGGAGTACTTGTCGATATTCTCAAAGGAGAAGCTCTGGATGCGCCGGAACACATCGCCCCGGACGTTTTTGGCAAAGCCCGCGGAGGCCTTGGCCCCCATGAAGCCGGCGCCGCCGCCGCAGCAGAGGCTGAGGAGGGCCATGGCCACCAGAATGAGGCCCATCTTCACCACGCCGGACATGGGTTCGCCCGCCTTGATGGCGTTGACCAGGTCCGCGGTGCGGGTGGGGATCAGCACCTCCAGAAAGACCTCCAGAATAATGAAAAACAGGGTCAGGATCGTGGGAAGCTTGTATTCCCGAATGCATTTGACAAAGGTTTTAATCACAGCCGCAGCTTCCTCCCTTCGTATGGTGTTCGTCCCAGGCGTTTTGCAGCATGAGATCGGTGATGTTCAGCAGCTCCTGAATCTGCTGTGGGTCAAGCCCCCGGCAGAGCCAGGAGAAGGTCTCGTTCTCCACCTCCGCCAGCTCGGCCTTCAGACGATAGGCCTTCTCCGTGGCGCGGATGCTCTTGTAGCGCCGGTCCCGCTGGCTGATTTCAGAGCGGAGGAAGCCCTTCTTTTCCAGCCGCTTCAAGATTTCCGTCATGGTGGCGTGGCTGACGCGGGTCTTCTCCTCCAGCGCCCGCTGGCTGATCTCCGATGCGCCCTCCTTTTCCAGGCGGATGAGAGCGCCCAGCACGCCGAACTGCACCCCCGTCAGCTCCTTTTCGCCCAGCAGGGCGTCCATCTTCCGGCGGAAGGCCCGGTGCAGCAGGGAAAAGCGCAGCCCGATGGGCAGGGATTCTTCCATGGGTTCACCTCACGTTTCCAATAAGTCGTACACGACGTATTATAGAGAGATTCGGAAAAAAGTCAAGAGAAAGAGCGGGCGCGAGCTTGTAAAATATGTGTGAAGGCGGGGGAAAATTCGGAGCTCGGAGTTCGGAATTCGGAATTGTACGGGGAGGCAGTCGGGGCATTTGCCCTTATATGCGGTAATGATCCGCTTCGCGGGGACCTCATCCGGCGCTTCGCGCCACCTGTCCACCTTGCGGTGCCCGAAAAGCCGTTCGGGCTTACGCTGATCCTCCGGCTTTTCGACCGCTGCGGAAATGCCGGCTTCGCTTCCTCTGCCACCGGCAGCGCGAAGCCGGCCTTCCCCGTGCGCGGGGAAGGCTTTGTGGACGCATTGTGATGCGCCCCTGCGAGGGGACAGAGCGGGACGTCGAGGACGCCGTCCCCTACAAAGAGACGGGGGAAGGGACGGGTGGCCGCGAGGCCGCAGGGCACCCATACGAGGGGACGGGAGGGCGGCTTGACGCTGGGCGGGATTTCCTCTATACTGAAAAGCACGAAGAAAGCTGCCGAACAGGCGGAGGAGAGCGTATGGAAACGAGCCAGCGGGAAGAGCTGATCCGGTATATCCGAAAGAAATACAAGGCGGAGATGGAATTTCTCTGGGCCCGCTATCCCAATTACGGGATCTTCCGCCATGCTGATAACGAAAAGTGGTTTGCTCTGGTGATGGATCTGCCCGGGGAAAAGCTGGGTCTCGAAAGCAAAGAGAGCGTCTACATCGTGAACCTCAAGCTGGAGAGCCCCTTGATGGCGGATCTGATGAGCCAGGAGGAGGGCATCTTTCCCGGCTATCACATCAGCCGGGGCAACTGGGTCAGTGTGATCCTGGACGGCACGGTGGACACGTCACGGATCTTTGCCCTGGTGGACATGAGCTATCGGGTCACGGCCTCGGCCAAAGAGAAGAAGGCCCTGCGCCCCGCCAAGGAATGGCTCATCCCCTCCAACCCCCAGTATTTCGACATCGTCCACGCCTTTGACGAGGCGAAGGAGATCAACTGGAAGCAGGGCAGCGGCATCAAAAAGGGAGATATCGTGTTCCTCTATGTGGGCGCGCCGGTGTCTTCCATCCTCTATAAGTGCCGGGTGACGGAGACGGACATTCCCTATCGCTTCCACCGGGAGGGGCTGAGCATCCGAAGCCTCATGCGCATCCGGCTGCTGAAGCGCTATGCCCCCGGGCGCTTTTCCTTTGAAAAGCTGAAGACCCATTACGGCGTGGGCGCCGTGCGGGGCCCCCGGGGCATCCCGGAGGAGCTCAGCGAAGATCTGAAGAGGTAAAACGCTATGGCAAGATATATCGCCTTTGACGTGGAGACGCCAAACCGCCTGAACCACCGCATGAGCGCCATCGGCATCGCCGTGGCGGAGGACGGGGCAATCGTGGAGGAGTTTTACTCCCTGGTGGACCCGGAGACGGACTTTGACCCCTTCAACACCTGGCTCACCGGCATCAGCGAGGAGAGCGTGAAGAACGCGCCGACCTTCCCGGAGCTCTGGCCCAAAATCGAGGGGCTTATGAGCGGGGGCGTGCTGGTGGCCCACAACGCAGCCTTCGACCTGGGGGTGCTGCGCCGCTGCCTGGACGACTATGACATCGCCTGGAAAAAGAGCGTGCCCTATCTCTGCACCGTGCAGATGGGCCGGCGGATCCTGCCGGGGATCAGCCACAAGCTGGACGCCATGAGCCAATATTTCGGCATCCAGCTGGACCACCACCACGCCGGCAGCGACAGCCGGGCCTGCGCCGAGATCCTGCTGCGCTATCTGCGCATGGGGGCGGAGGAAAAAGACTACCTCCGCTGGTATTCCATGCTGCCGAAACGAAAATGAGGCAGGGAGGTCCTTCCGGCGGACAGATCCCGGATCCCCCTATCGGCCTGCGGCCACTTCCCCCTCAGGGGGAAGCAAGGGAAGTAGGAACGCAGAAGGCCTTTCTTTTCTCGAACAGCGAAAAACGAAGCCGCGTCGGGGAACCGACGCGGCTTCATGTTATATAAAATGAAATTGTTGTTGTATGAAAAGAGCGGAAACGCACGAATTGTTGTGCTGGACTGTGGCTTACATGCCGAAGAGGGGAAGCGTCCAGAAATAATAGGCAAAATCCTTGTCCTCCAGGAGATTGTTCTGCTGTACGCCCTTGGCCTCAAAGCCGCGATTCTTCTTGTTCATCTTACGCATGGCTTGTTGCCTCCTTTCATTTGCTGGCGCGAGTATAGTCCTTTCGCGGCCCAAAATCAAGAGGCGTTTCCACCAAAGATTGTGCACATCGAATAAAGATTAAATGCGATTTTTGTGCAAAATGGCAGGACGCCCAAAAGGGACGGAGGGGAAACAGCAGGATTCAGGCATCACCGCGGACGAAAGCGCTGTATGACGTTTCCGCCGTAGGGGCGGCGGTTTTGGCCGGCCCTTGTGCTTCCCCCAGCGGGGGAAGCTCCCGCGAAGCGGGTGATGAGGGAGAGTGCCGGATCACTGCAAACAGATAGAAACAGCTGGCAAGCTTCTCCCTCACCTGTCAGCTGCGCTGACATCCTCCCCCGCTGGGGGAGGCAGGGGCCGTAGGGGCGACCTGAGGTCGCCTGGTTGAAAAGGAAATAAAAAGGAGGCGGCCAAAGGCCGCCCTTACGGCGCGGTGGAGTTATCAGATGGGACAGGGAGGCGCCATACGACCCCTCCGTCACCCGGCGGAGAAAGACACGCCGGGTGACACCTCCCCTTGTGCAGGGGAGGTTGATGGAGGCCCTGCGGGAGAGCGATCAGGCTTTGGGCTCCGCGGCGCGGGAGGCGGCGAACTCCGCCATGATCCGCTCCACCTGGCCCTTCTGGGCAAAGAGGACGCAGCCGCCCACATGCTCCTCCTCCAGCACATGCTGCTCCCGCAGCTGCTCAAAGAGCCGGGAGCGGATGGCCTCCTTCAGGGAAGTCTGCTTCACGTTGCTGTCGGAATAGGGGGAGAAGGGGCAGGGCTCGGCGCCGCCGTGGGAGTTGATGTGGAAGAATTCCCGGCCCGCCGCCATGCAGCCGCCCATGGCCAGCTCGTCTCCCGGGAAGGAGAGGAGCACCATGTCGTCATAGTCCGCGCGGAGATCGTCGATGGCCTGGGCCATGATCGCCCGCTCCTGCTCGCCGGGGGCCAGGTACTTGGCCTCCTCCGTGACGGGGACGAACTCCACATAGATCACCAGCTTGCAGCCCTGATCGGCCAGCTTCCGGACAAAGTCCCGGGAGGTGACCTCCCCCACGTTCTCCGTGGTGACGGTGATGGAGGCGCCGAAAATCAGGCCCTTTTCCTTGAACTTGGCCATGTTTTTGGTGACAAGGTCATAGATGCCGCTGCCCCGGCGGGCGTCGGTGATCTCCCGGCCGCCTTCGATGCTGAGCACCGGAACCAGGTTTCGGCAGGTATCCAGGAGCTTGAAGTAGCGCTCGTCGATGAAGGTGCCGTTGGTGAAGATGGGGAAGATGATGTTGGGCATGGCGCCGGCAGCCTCGATCACGTCCCGGCGAATCAGCGGCTCGCCCCCGGCCAGCATGATGAAGCTGATGCCCAGCTCCTCCGCCTCCTGAAAGACCCGCTGCCATTCCTCCCGGCTCAGCTGCTCCACGGGGGCGGCGTCCACGGTGGCGTTGTTGCAGCGGGAATAGCAGCCCGCGCAGTGCAGGTTGCAGCTGCTGGTGATGCTGGCGATGAGAAAGCCGGACACGTGCAGGCCTTCCTCCTCCAGCTGCATGCGCTTTTTGGAGGCCTTGCGGCTGGCAGCGGCAAAGCGGAGCATAAAGGCGCTCTCCTTGGGGTTTTTGAGGGTGGCCTTCACCGTGTCCGCCACGATCTTCTCCACGCCCTGCTCAATGTGCTGCTGCAGATCAAATGCTTCTTTCATGGGGATCCTCCTTTGGGTGAATCGGCTTTACAAGGGGTAAAATATCTTTTATACTGTAAAGGGAAAAGGCGGCTTTGTCAATGACGCAGTTAATGCGGAGCAGGGAAGAAAAAGCTTATCTGCATAAAAAGGGACGTGTTGCATAATAAGCGCATAGCCCAGTCAGCACCGTGGGGGAGGCTTGCTTCCCCCTCCGGGGGAAGTGGCCGAAGGCCGATAGGGGTCCTTCCCGGCAGATGGAAACATAGATTCAAGAAAAGGCTCGGCGAATTCGCAGATTGTACGAATTCGCCGAACCTTTTCTCACAATACGGCCAGGTTGCGCCGGGAGGGCACAAGGCACTCCCCTGTGTTATGACCAGGGGTTTGCGATCTTCTTTGTGCTTTGCAATACAGCCTTTTTCGCAGGAAATCAGTTGCCTTTCGTCAGAGAATATGGGAAGAAAGCTTTGCCGTTTAGACTTCGTGCATGGTCTCGTCAAAGGCGTATTCCTTGCAGCCGTACTGGTCGGAGAACTGGGCGGAGAGTCCCAGGGTGCGCAGGAGAGGCAGGCGGTAGTGCAGGGCCTTCCGCACCGCAGCGCTGTCCAGGGCATAATACCGCAGGCAGCCCGCTTCCCCATCCAGGGGGAACAGGTACCAGTGCTCCGTCAGCTCCTCAAGGGAGCGCAGCAGCTTGTCCTCCTCCTGGGGATCAAAGTGCAGCGTCAGCACGGAAAGGCCGTATTTCTTGCAGGCCTTGCGGAAATCCTCCGTCCCGGCGCTGTCGCCAAAGCCCTTTCCGCCGGGACGGTCCATCCGCGCGGCGATGTGGTAGGCGGGATCGATCACCTCCTGCACATAGGCGGAGACGAGGGAGGCGGCCTGCCCGTCAAAGACGGTTTTGGCCCTGCCGCTCCAGTGCTTTTCTCCGTCCTCCTGGGTGAGCTGAGGCTCGGCCAGATTCAGATAGAGCATCTCTTTCAGCCTTTTGCCCATCGACTCTGCGGGATCCGCTCCATAGGAGAAGTGCTTCCAGAAGCCGCCGAAGGTGAACAGCAGATGCCGAAGGCTGCGCGGGGAGGGCCGCGTTTCCACCCGGTAGGCGCAGAAGCCGTCCAGAGCGATCTCCTCAAAGTGGCCGTTCAGACTCTGAACCCGGTTGGTGAGGGGCTTGTAGCGGGTGCAGCCGGGGCAGAAGTCTGTGACCAGACGGCGCAGCCGGGCATTGTATTCCTCCTGACTCAGAAGCTCCACCTGGGCGGGATAGAGATCCTCCGCGTCCCAGATCCGCAGCAGGCTTGGCACGTCATGATAACCGGTCAGGAAGAAGGGGGCCATGCAAACGCCTTTTTCCACGCCATGGTTGGGGATCCTGTGGTCTTCGCGCAGGACAAGGGCCTTCACCTCAAAGGGCTTGGGCGCGGCCTCCGCCGCTGCCCGGAAGGATTCAAAATCCGGATACTCCGGCGGGAGAAGAAAGTAGAGATCCGAACAAAAAACGGCCTGCTGCATGGAGAAAGCTCCTTTCCGCAAAAGCTTGCAATCGACAGGTTTGTTCCATCATGAATTTCGCTGCCAAACAACAGGCTTGGCAGCGAAGGTTTCTATTTGACTCAGACCAGCTCTGTTCCGTCCAGCTGGCCCTGGGTGATGGCGCCGGTGCGCAGCGCCTCGTTGCGCACTTCCAGATAGTACTGGGCAGTGCTGCTGTGCATGTAGGGCTCGGTATAGAAGGCGGCGGCCAGGCCCAGGGTGATCACGGAGAGGAGGATCCAGCCGATAAAGCTCAGACCAAAAACGAAGTACTCCCACTTGTGGCCGTCCATCATGCGCATGGAGAGCTTCAGGGCGTCTTTGGCTTTTACCTCGGGGCAGTCGGCCAGGATGTACTGGGTCATGGCATAGGAGATGGCCTTGATCAGGCCGGGGATGATGAACAGCAGGCTCCACAGGAACACGAAAAGACCCATCCACAGGCTGCCGCCCAGCTTGCGGGGATAGTTCTTAAAGGCTTCGGAGAAGGGCGTGGTGACGCTGAGCCCGTCCCGCTCGCCCCGGACATTCTTCACGAAGAAGTAGTTCAGGCCGACGGTGATGGGGCCGCCCAGCAGGAGCATCAGCAGGCCGCCTGCATTGGAGCGCACCGAAACGGTGGACTGGACGGGCTGGCTGCTGATGATCTCAATGGTCTCCTGCTGCCCGCTTACGACCCGGAAAGCATCCTGGCCGGTGCTTACGATCCGGGCGATCTCGTGGCCGTTGCTCATCCAGGAAATGACGCCCAGTACCGCCGTTACCAGCAGTGCCGCCAGCACGCAGTTCCAGTAATTGAGCTTGAATTGTTCCTTGCCGATGGCTTTGATCTCTTGTCTCGATCTCATTTCTCTCTATCCTCCTGTTTCGGTTTTTCGGTTTCAACAGCGTTTGGAGTATTCTGCATTATAGCATGCGAAAAGCGTTTGCGCAACACTAAGGGTGGTGGAGAAATCAAGCGGATTGCATCTACCGATTTGACGGAAGTATCCAGACTGTCAGGGCAGGGAGATGACCTCGCAACCGCCCCATTCCACCACGGTAAAGCCAATGCGCTCCGGCGCTTCAAGAGCCTGCGGTTCGATCTCTATCGGTGTGTTCAGCGGCATGAAGGCCATGAAAACCCGGATCAGCGTGTCCGGCTCCGGTGTGATCGTGAGCCTTGCGCCGTCGGTGTAAGCCTCCTGCTGGAAGGAGATCAGGTTGTACGCATGTGCCTGCAAGCGGGGCAGCCAATACACAATAAACTCGTTGGCCTCTTTCCGGTTCAATCCGAGAGAAGGCAGGACTTCCTCCAAAAAGGCTGCGCTGTCTTCCCCTGCAACACAAAAGCCCCGGGACAAGTCATAGCTGCGGGAGCTGACGCCCTCCCAGTACAGGTAATTGTAGGCCAGCCCGTTCTGATCGATCAACGTCCCGTCTGGATTAGCAATGATATGCCAGCCGTCCCGGTATACAGGATAGGTGCATGTCAATTCACCGTCAAAATCCAGGAGGACCTCTATCGGGCATGTGTCCTGCGGATAAAGATAAATCACCGGTTTTTCGGGCGCAGGGTCAGGAAACGAATCTTCCGCTTTTTCATCAACGGGGCGGGACGTTTCAGCGCAGCGATCTTCGCCGGGGGGATCCGTTTTCGATACGGTACAGCCGGAAAGGAAGAGTGCGAGGATGAGCAGGGATATCAGGAATGCTCTCACAGATTTCACAATCGGCACCTCCAAGTTGGATGATATTCTACTGACGAAATTCGGAAAAACATGTTCCTCAGCCGGTGACGGCCTGGCGGCGGATCTCCTCCGCCCAGAGAATGGAGTATTCGGGCAGCAGGTGTTCCCCGTCCATGGACATGTAGTCGTAGAGATAGCCCTCCTCGTCGCAGAAGGGGGCGTTGCAGTCCACAAACCAGATCCAGTCATAGGCATCCGCCAGCTCCCGCAGGCCGCTGTTGACCTTTTCCAGGTTCTCCACGGAGTAGTAGTCATAGGCGTTGCTGACATAGCGGTTGGCGTGCATGACCGCGTGCAGGATGATGCGGGCCTGGGGCTGGCTTTCGTGGACCCGGCGAAGCACATAGTCAAACTGACTCATCAGCCCCTGGTAGGGATAGCCGCACTCGTTGTAGCCCAGGGCGATATAGATCTGATCGTAGTCCCAATGGCTCAGGACCCAGTCCAGACTGGCGTCGGTAAAGACCCGGTCCGTGGCCAGCTTGTCAAAGACATTGTACACGCTGTAGTTGGTGTCGCAGAAGTACTGGGCCTGGCCGATGCGCACGGCCTTGCGCATCTCGTCCACCTTGGAATCCCCGATGAAGAGCGTGTGGTCAAAGAAGCTCTCCTCCGCAAGCGCGGGGGCGGGCTCGGGTGTGGGTTCGGGTGTGGGCTCCGGGGTCGGTTCGGGAGTGGGTTCAAGGGTCGGCTCCGGCGTGGGTTCCGGGGTGGGGATGGGGCTGGGCTCCAAGGTCGGCGCAGGGGTCACGGGGATCTCCTGGACCGGGACTGTGGGCGCGGGCGTCTCCGGCACGGTGGCGGGGCTGGCGCTGTGGGCGGCCTCCCAGGCGGCACGCTCCCGGGCCTGACGCAGGGGGCCGCTGTCCTGCAGCAGCAGGAAGGGCAGGGACAGAGACGGCACGCCTTCATACTGGGGCAGGCCTTTGAGCAGGGTGTGGCGCAGGGTGAGGCCCAGGCCGGTCAGCAAAATGGCCGTGACCAGGATCGCGGTCATGCAGGTGAGGGCATTGGATCTTTTCTTTTTTCGTTTCGGCATGGCGCGCACCCCCTCAGAAGCTGAAATACAGGAACGGGTCGCTGGCCGCGGTCGCCATGAAATAGACGCAGACCCAGAACAGCAGGAAGAGCAGCAGCCAGGCAAGGCGGCTGCCGGAAATCTTCTGCCAGAGCATCCCGGGCAGGGGCGTACTGTCCGCCAGGGCGAGAGCCAGATAGGGCCAGCAGCGGCCCAGGACGGTAAGCCAGTCGGCGGGATCGGAGGCGGGAGCCCCGCCGCCGAAGAGGCGGGAGAAATAAGAGAAGGCGGCGGCGGGGGTGGGGGTGATGAAGAACACCCAGGACAGCCCGATCACCAGCGGCAGGTACAGGTGCCCCAGCAGGGGCAATGCTTTCAGCACCCGGCCGAGGAAGAGGCGCTCCAGCAGGATGAGCAGGAACATCATGAGGCCCCAGAGCACATAGTTCCAGCCAGCGCCGTGCCAGACGCCGGTGAGCAGCCACACCGTCAGCGTGGCGAGCACCATGCGCCCGAAGCCCCGGCGGCTGCCGCCCAGGGGGATGTAGACATAGGTCTTGAACCAGCGGCCCAGGGTGATGTGCCAGCGCCGCCAGAATTCCGATACGCTGAGAGAGCAGTAGGGATGGTCAAAGTTATCCGGCAGGCGAAAGCCCAGCAGTTTCCCCAGGCCCACCGCCATCCGGGAATAGCCCCAGAAGTCAAAATAGAGCCGCAGGGCATAGCCGAGAACGCCCAGCCAGGCCAGAGGCACGGAGACGTTCAACACGCCCCGGACCCGGATCGGTCCCAGGATGCCGGCCAGGTGATCCGCCACGATGACCTTGCAGGCCAGACCCAGGATGAAGTCCTCCAGCCCCTCGGCGAGTCGGCCCAGACTCCGCCGGGGATCGTCCAGCTCGTCCAGCAGATCCTCCGGCTCCGCCAGGGGACCGGAGATCAGCTTGGGGAACATCAGGATCCCCGCGGCGTACTCCTCCGCGGTGACAAAGCCGCCCTGCCAGGCGAAGACCAGAAGGGCAATCTGCTGGAAGGTGTAGAAGCTCAGGCCCAGAGGCAGGCCCGGCGCCTGGGGCAGAAAAAGGCCCGCCAGCTTCACATAGGCCAGGGGCGCCGCCGTGACGCAGAGCCACAGGGCCAGGAGCCACTTTTTCCGCAGCTTTTCCCGCCGGAACAGCAGGCAGCCCAAAAAGCCGAACAGGGCCATCCCCAGCAGCAGAAGCAGCTGCCAGAGCCGGTCCCACACGCCGACGGCGTAGAAGACCAGGCTCCCCGCGCAGAGCAGGGGGAGGCACCAGCGGAGGGGGACCTTCCGGTAGAGGATGAAAAAGATCGGAAAGAAAAGAAAGAGAAAGCTGTAACTGTTGAAGACCATGACTGCGTCCTTTGCTGAAAAGCAAGTGTGATACGAACTCTGAAAAGCCGTACCACGCTATCATAAACGAAAAATGTCAGGAATGCAATGCATTCCGGACAAAAGAAGCGGACAGGGAGACCGGGCGGCGCGGAGCTTCACTGCGGCTGCTCAGGTGCCCCGCTTCAGGGCCTTGATCGCGATCTTGCCCGCCCGGCGGACGCCGCCCAGCACGACCTTCTTCACCGTGTCGTCCGCGCTGCAGTAGTCCACAAATTCCGGGTGGCTGCGCACCAGATGGATGGCGTCGAAGAAGCAGCGGGTGGTGCAGATGCCGCAGCCGATGCAGCGGTTGGGGTCCACATAGCTCACGCCGCAGGAGAGGCAGGCGTGGGTTTTGATCTTTTCCGGCGGCAGCACCACGTCGTCCCGCCGGAAGGAGCGGAAGCTGCGGGGGTCTCTCGCCAGAGTCTGACTGTGCCCGGGGTGCAGCGCGCGATGGATGCTCTTGGCCGCCTCGTGCCCTTCCTCAATCTGGGAGGCTGCGTCCTTTTTCCGAATGGGGAAGAGCTCCGGATAGACCGCGGCGTAGGCGTCGCTCTCGGGGGTGCCGTCCTTGAAGCGTACGCCCAGCCTTTCCAGGAGCGTCCGCTCCGCTGCGTTACAGGGCGCCGAGTCGCCGAAAACCGTCACGGGATAGCCCGTCTGCGCGAGGAAGTAGGCGCAGCTGAGCTGGGCATAGCCCGTGCCGACGACGGCCACGGGCAGCTCGTAGTCCTTGTCCTCGCCCTTCATGCGCACTTTGTGGGGAACGAGCTCCTCTACAAACTGCTGCTCCATCTCCGCGAGGCGCGTCATGGCCGCGCAGATCTCCATGGGGCTATCCACGCTGCCCCGCATGCAGACCTTTTCGCAGCGGTGGTCGCAGGCCGTGTCACAAAGGGAGGGGAAGGGGTTGTCCTGCCGCAGCAGCTTCAGGGCGTCCAGAAAGCGCTCTTCCTTCACAAGCTGCAGCACGCCCTGAATGGAGACATGGGCGGGGCAGGCGCACTTGCAGGGCGCCGTGCCCACGGGATAGCAGTTGATCTGGTTGCGGTCCCGGTAATCCGGGTGCCAGTTTTTCCGGCTCCAGCCCGGCGTCTCACCAGCAAGGGGCTCGTGTTCGTAAACCACCGGCCCGTCTTTCGTGTCCAGCTTCCGGCCAAGGCGCACCGCGCCGGCCGGGCAGACCTCGGCGCATTTGCCGCAGGCAACGCAGCGCTCGCGCTCCACCACGGCCCGGTAGGCGGAGGCGGAGCCGTTGGGATTGTTGAAAAGCTGCGAGCAGCGCAGCGCAAAGCAGTTACCCACGGAGCAGTTGCAGATGGCAAAGATGTCCTCTCCGCCGTCGCCGTTGGTGACCTGGTGCATGAAGCCGTTTTCCTCGGAGCGCTTGAGCAGGGCCATCACCTCGTCGTAGGTCGCCCGCTGGGCCTTCCCGGTCTCCACCACATAGTCGGCGTAATCGCCCACCTGGATGCAGCCCTTGTCCGGCAGCTCGCCGCAGCCCTCCCCGCGCAGGATCATGCTCGTGCGGCAGACGCAGTCGCTGATGGCCAGCTGATCCCGGTATTTGTCCAGCCAGTAGGAGAGCTGCTCGATGGAGAGCGGGCGGCTGTCCCGGGGGATCGCCCGCTCCACGGGGACGGCGTGAAAGCCCAGGCCCGCGCCGCCGGGGGGCACCATATGGGAGATCAGCTTCAGCGGTTCTTCTGCCATCTGATAGAAGAACTCCGCGATCTCCGGAAGCTTCTCCAGGAGAGGCTTGTTCAGTACCAGATTTTCCGCGCTGCCCACCACAAAGATCGGCACCACATACTGCTTGTGCCGGTCGCTGTTGTGCCGGTTATACTCCACCAGGCCGATCTCCGCCAGCTCGTCCAGAAGCTTCTGGATCCGCGCCTCGTCCCAGCCGGTCTTTTTTGCAAGCTCCGCCGCGGTGGTGGGCCTGCGCCGGCCCATTTTGAGCATCAGCTCTGCCATCTCGTCGGTCAGCAGAGCGTCCAGCATCTTGTATTCCCAGCGACTATCGTCCATGCGGACGAGTCCCAGCCTTGCGTCCATACAGTCCGTCAGCATTTTTGCAAGTTTCACGATCACCGGCCGCACCGTCATCACCTCCGTCAAAGATCTTCTTGTTTCCATCAAATCAGTAGCGGATCATATAATAGATCACATAAACCCAGCTCAGAAGTCCGTGAACGATCGCCCAGCCGATCGAATGCCAGGCGGTGTAGCTGATCACCATCGCCAGCGCGCTTCCGAAGGAAACACCGGATCTGACCGTCTTCCTGATGATGGTTTGGTTCTTCTCATGATTTCTTTTTCTTGCTCGTGTTGGGGTTTCTCTTCCCTTTCAAGGAACCCTTTTCACTATCATACACAACAACGACTTGGTCATCACGATTCGCGCCAACAAACAGATCTGGAATCCAGCGAACTTCCAATGTTGAGCGTCCTTTTCCTGTCCAGTAATGTTGCCAATGCGCTTTTCGTGCATGCGGACGCCTTTTTTGCGGGCTTTTTGCGGCCTGAGTTGTAGTGCTCTCACCATCTAATTCTTCATCAGCCTTGGATTCCTCAGACTTCACTTTTAATTTGCGGTAAATAATCGTGGGATACTCTGCTCCGACTTCATGAAGCTTGACTACGGGAACCTCTTCTTTCTTTTGCATTGGAGGTGCCTTGTGTGTCTTTTTGCTGGACTTGACTTCCTTGATATCAGCATTTTGAGAAGAAAGATAGTACAGCAGATTGATAGCCACATTCAGAGCTTTTCTTGTCGCAAGTAAGCATTCCTCAGCTTCTTGTTCATTCAAATGACGATCGATAAAAACCGTCCGTTTATATACTGTCAGCCATTCCAAGTACTGAGGGGTTTCAAAGACTCCTGATAACTTCATCCCATTGGTTATCGGAAATGCCATAGCAATGCCAGGATAGATCTGTGTACCATTGTTAAATGCTCTGTCAATGAAATTGAAGATGATCCACAGATGTTCGGGATGCCGTTCAACATGAACATACATCCCTGCCGTTTCCTCATCCTTAATCGTTGGGAGTGTCCCTTCGGGGAAGAAGAATAGCATGTCCTTGAACGGAAGGCGATCAAGCAACGATGTGTATAGGTTTGTATCAGATGTTTTGGCGATATCATCAACGAATTCATTGTTGAAGGAATAGACGGCCTTTGTTCTTTGCCATGCCTTAAATGCCAGAAAAGAGGGCATGTATCCCGCAACTGCCTTTGAGTTTGCAGCATGCTGCATTCTGCTGACGATGTCTTTTTGAAACTCCTTAGAATTCATCAGGTCATCAAGACAAGCTGAATCAGCTACCGTCCAATGGATACGCCGAGAAATGCCTTGATAGACCTCATGGTTCTCCTTCAACAGCGCAGTTAAGGCTTCTTTGTCTTTGTTATTCATTCACAGACCTCTTTACCGATGGCTATATACCGCGCTTTGCACGGTCCTTATCCCCGTCTTCCCAAATAATCTTGCTCTTGGTTTTTTGCGAGGCCGTACCATTGCCCCGTCAGGGCCGATGCTTAGTCGATCACAAAAGACAGCCCCACTCGTAGTTTCCTCAGTTTTTGAGTATATCACAACCTGTTTTTCCGTGCAATAATAGCATTTATAAGGGTACTATAAGGGTACTGTAAGGGTACTGTTTTACAACAACAAAACAACTTCCACCAACTTCAAATCAACTTGAATACTGCAATAAAACAACATAGGTATGACTCTTAACAACTCTCATACGACTCCCGCTCAAAGGCAGTTCTAAAAAGGCGGCTTATTGCTAAGATCCTGGTACTTCCAGGAGCAATAAGCCGCCTTTTTTGCTGTTCCCTTGTGCATGTTTCTGTACAAGCTGAAAGACCTTCCTTGCTATACTGAGTACAGAAAGAAAGAGATAAACAAAAAAGAAAAACGAAAAGGAGAAAACGAAAATGAAGAAGTTCTACGAAGAGTTTAGTGTTGAAGATTATGAGGTCGAGTACCTGAGCATTTCCAACAGCCGCTATGATTTCCGCGAGTATCGTGAGTGCAGCACCTAGAAGGTCTACGCTCATGCCAATGAAACCATGAAGAAAAACTCCGCTGCGAGGATGGAAGACACCATAAAAACCCTCTTAACCTGACGCCCTCTTTGTACCTTTATAAGGGTACCGTAAGGGTGCTGCTAACTTTTTGAAGCAAAAAGTGGGCAAAAATAAAAGATTCGTCACTTTTCAGTGACGAATCTATGGTGGACGATACAAGACTCGAAGTCCGAGGTTGACCTGTTAATTCGGCAAAAAGTGTACCGATCTGTACCGTATTGACTGTTTCTAAGAACTAATATATACTGATTTATGCCGGCTGTTCCCTATACGTACCGATCTCTTAAGGCTAAAAATATGTAAAAACTGTTCAACTCTACCGGAACATATAGGGTCGGCTGGCTTCGTTATTTTTTTCTTTAACATTTCTCTTTTTTCATCATCCATTGATATGTAATTGATTTCATGCTATTATAATCCCAAACGACATCATATTCGAGAAACATAGATCAAAACTTGATCATAAGAAACATAACGGGGTGTGCGGTAATATGTCAGTGCCAAAGTTTTTTGAATTCTTTGAAGCTTTTTTAAAAGTTGTCGATGACGGAAATCTTCATGCGGCGAAGGATGTGCGGAATCAAATTGCACGAGAAATGGCGCTTACTGAATCAGATCTTTCTGAGATGCTTCCGAGTGGCAAACAAAGGACTTTTGATAACCGCGTAGCATGGGCAAGGACATATCTCGATAAAGCGGGGTTAATTGAAACTCCTCAACGAGGTAAATATCGTATTACAGATGCTGGAAGAGCCGCTTTAAAGTCTGGTGCAAAAATAGACCTCAACTATCTTGAAAAATCAGAAGAGTTCAGGGCGTTCCATGACATCGCAACACAGGGTTCTTTCACAGAAAAGGTTGAAGAGAAAGACGAATCTCCCTTGGAAGTATTAGAATCTGCTTATAAGCAAGTAACAGCCACCCTCGCCAGTCAACTTATGGACGAAGTTATGAAACTGACGCCCTTTGAGTTTGAGAGACTCGTAGTAAAGCTCTTGCTAAAAATGGGATACGGAAGCGGAATAGATGGAGCAGGTTTGGTAACGCAAGCGTCAAACGACGGAGGAATAGATGGTGTCATTAAAGAAGATCAGCTTGGATTTAGTCAAATCTATATTCAAGCTAAACAGTGGGCAGTGGATCAAACCGTAGGAAAGCCAGAAATACAAAAATTTGTTGGCGCGCTGCAAGGGCAGCAAGCTCAAAAGGGCTTGTTTATTACAACGGCAAAGTTTTCATCTGGTGCGCTTCAATATGCGAATAATCTTCTAGGCGTGAAAGTAGTCTTAGTTGACGGCACCGCATTAATGAAGCTAATGATAAAACATGGTGTTGGCGTTTCGATTGAGCAAGTATACGAAGTGAAGAAGATCGACAGCGACTTCTTTGCCGAAGAATTATAAGAGAATAATGTGTATCCGCCGACCTTGATAGTGATATGGTCGGCGGTTTTTTCAAAGATTCATCTATGGCTTTTACTCAGCTATATTAACACTTTGTAGGCTTTCTAAAGGCTAAAAATATGTAAAAAGCATGAAAACTTGTTGAGCGCTCGGTAACATGCAAAAACTATTCGACGTAAAAAGTATCCGAAACGCTTTGAAAACGCAAGAAATCCACACCTTTCGGTGTGGATTTCTTTGGTGGACGATACAAGACTCGAACTTGTGACCTCCCGCACGTCAAGCGGATGCGCTACCAGCTGCGCCAATCGTCCATCAGCTTGGATAGAATACACCCGTTTGCCGCCTTTGTCAAGCCCTTTCTTGCACGAAAACGAAGATTCTTTTTATAGATCCTTCGACTTCGGCGTCGCCTGCGCGAAGCCATGACAGAGCGGGGGACGGGACAAGCCCTCCGTCTGCTGTCTCGCGTGAGATCGACAGGGGGAGGCAGACGGATTGCCACACCAGTGACATCGGTCACTGGTGCGCAATGACAGGAGGGCGGGAGCAGACGAGCGATGCTCGTGCCTGCGGCGAAGCGGGGAACGACTCCCTCCGTCATCGATGCTCGTGCCTGCGGCGAAGCGGGGAACGACTCCCTCCGTCATCCGCCTCGCGGGAGAGCGGCGGATGCCACCTCCCTCGGAGAGGGAGGCAAGGGAGGCGGACGGATCGCCGAACCAGTGACGTCGGTCACTGGTGCGTAATGACAGGAGGGAGGCAATGGCAAGCAGGGTGTCGGGACCGGAGGGGATGGAGCGGCGGGCATGGAATGTCCTCTCCCCGTGGGGGAAATGTTGCCCTGTGTACCCTGCGGGTATGCGATAGGAGAGGGAGAAGAGATCCCGCATTCCTCACCGCCTGAATCGATCCGACGCTCTCCCTCATCACCCGCTTCGCGGGAGCTTCCCCCGCTGGGGGAAGCACAGCGTGCCGCCGGCACCTACGACTGGGATGGAGACGGACGACTCGTGAATTGTCCCTATGGCGGGGACGGAGCGGCGGGATGAGGGCATCCCGCCCTACGCGGGAGCGGACGGAGAAAAAATGAAGGCAGGGCGGTCGGCGATGAGCCGGCCTCCCTGCGCGGAAGTTAGGGAAGATGGGGAGTAATATCAGTTTTCGCTGCGGACCTGGTCGTGGCTGACAAAGAAGAGGGCCAGGGCACCGGGACCCACGTGGGAGCCGGTGACGGGCTCGTACTCCACGGTGAGGATCTCCTTGGGGGGATGGTTCCTGTTCAGGAGGCTCGCCAGATACGCAGCGTCCTGCTTGCAGCCCGCCTCGGCGATGCCCACGATCTGGTTTTCCGGGTTCACCACCAGCTTGTCATATCGGGCGGCCAGCTCTTCAATGGAACGCTTGCGGCCCCGGACCTTGGCAAAGGAGACGATCTTGCCCTCCTCGTTGCCCTTGAGCAGGGGCTTGATGTTCAGCACCATGCCCACGATGGCGGCCACGTTGGAGAGTCTGCCGCCGCGGCGCAGATGCATCAGATCGTCCACGGTGAAGACATTGAACATCCGCTGCACCAGGTCCCGCAGCTGCCTGGCGGCCTCCTCGGCGCTCAGATCCAGATCCCGCAGGCGGGCGGCCTCCAGCGCCACCAGGCCCTCGCCCAGGGAGGCGCCCAGGGTGTCCACCACCTCGATGCGGCGCTCCGGGTAGTCCTCCAGGATCATCTGAGCGCCCAGACGGGCGGAGTTGCAGGAGCCGCTGATGCCCGAGGACATGCAGACGAACACGATATCCAGGCCCTGTTTCAGCCAGGGCTCATAAAACTCCATATACTGATGGGGAGAGATCTGGGAGGTGGTGACTTTCATCCCGGCCTTGATGCGCGCATAAAATGCGTCCCCGTCGAAAGAGTCGGTATCCAGGCAGGTGAATTCCTCGCCGTCAATGAAATAGGGGAAGGCGATGAGCTTCAGATCGGCCTCACGGATCCGCTGCGTGGGAAGGTTTCCGGAGGTGTCGGTAACAGCAACAAAACGCATGAGTATTCCTCCTTACAGCGCAGATTGGGTTCACAGCGCAAAATCACACATTTTGTATATGCATCCTAACGCACTTTTACGAAGAAAAGCAAACTACTGGGCCGGCACTGCGCCCTACTGAGCTTTCTCCGAGGGGTAGAATGGGGAAAACGGGACTCTACGACTTGTAGAATCCCGGCGTTTTCAAGGCTTTGCGGGCTCCGTTCAGGGACGGAGGCGGTTCATCAGATCACCCCAGGCATCCACCAGCCAGAAGCGGAGGGCATAGCCTGAATCCTCGGTGACGAGGGCGTAATCCTCGCCCTCCAGGGCGCTTTGCAGCGGCTCCGTCTCCGCCGCCTCCAGGCAGAGCGTGGGAAAGACCACACACCACCAGTTGTGGCCCGCCCCCTCACCCAGCGTCACCCGCAGGGACTCATAGCGCCCGGCGGGGAGGCGAAAGCCGCCGTAGCGGCGGAGGGGGTAGTCCTCCGGACCCAGGGATACCGTCACCTTCCGCCCCTCACTGGCCTCTTCGGCGGCGGCCTTTATGCCGGGGAGTGCCCGCTCCAGCAGGACGCGGGCCGCGTCGGCGTCCGCGGCGGAGGAGAGGAGCGGGCGAAGATATTGGAGCACCGCGTCCCGCACCCGGAGCTTCAGGGCCTGCTCTGCCTCGGCATCGGAGACCGGGATCACATGCAGGCGGATGAGGTCCGAGGCCAGGTGCTGCTGGCGGGAGAAGGCCCAGGTCCCGCTGAGAAGCGTGAGGCAGAGGGCCAGCAGGGCTGCCGTCTCCCAGGGGCGAAACTTGTTGCTGTACATAAAAACACCGTCCATCCTGTGTTGATGCCAATAGGATGGACGGATTTTCGCAAGATTAAACCGCCATGCGTTTTATTGGCACCACGACACAGGAAAGCCGCAGACGCATGGAGGTTTTTTGCATGTCGTTCGGTTGCTCCGATGGGGGCGAGAATGACGCATTTTAATCAAGGATTCCTGTGGAAGCG
Organism: uncultured Eubacteriales bacterium; assembly: GCA_900316205.1. Lineage (GTDB taxonomy): Bacteria > Bacillota > Clostridia > Oscillospirales > Oscillospiraceae > Limivicinus. The sequence continues at coordinate 8,082 of ONBX01000026.1, read as the reverse complement.
GAGCTTTCACAGGAATCGGATCAGGCCTTTTTGGACATGCCGCAGTACTCGCAGATGTCACCCTTGCCGGGGGCGCCGCAGTGGGGGCAGACGGTGACGGGAACGGCAGCGGGCTTCGGCGAAGGGGCGGGCGCGGATTCTTCCGCGGCCTGCGCGGGACGGGCGGAGACCGGCTTGGGAGCGGCATCTGCCCGGCGCAGCTCCCTGCGGCGGCGGACCACATAGGCCGCGCCCAGGATCAGCGCCGGCACCAGACCGTAGGGAAGATCCTGGCCGCCGTCGGCAAGAGCGGTGAGGCAGACCACCCAAAAGAGCAGGGCCATGAGGAAAAGCACGAGAGTGAGACCGCCAATCTTCACGGACAGGCCCAGGGCCTCTCTGCGCTTGCGCCAGAAATAGACCGCGGCAAGAGGGATCACCGTGCCAAAGCCCAGGAGAACGCCAAAGGCATCCTCCCCCAGGGAGGTGACGCCCACCATCAGAAAAAGAGCGGCGAACAGCACAAGGAGCAGGTCCAGAGTCTTGTCTTTCAAGGCTTTCATCTTTTCCTCCTCTACTCAAAGCATCCGCGCCACGGGCTTTGCCGTACAGCTGAATTTTACCTCCCGCCGCAGCGCCTCGCAGGCCTCCCGGGCAGTACCCTCCTCCTGGAAAACGCCGAAAACCGCGGAGCCGGTACCGGTCATCATGGCACCCAGGGCCTTGTGGTCCAGCAGGCGGCCCTTCAGCTCCGCTACGGTGCGAAGCCGCCGGTCGTCCACCTCTTCAAACACATTGTACATCCGCCGGCACAGGGCGTGGAGATCCCCCGCCTCCACGGCGGCGAGAAGACCCTGGGTGTCCGGGTGGATGCGTACGGGGGAGCTGTCCAGCTTTTTATAGAGCTCCGGCGTGGAGATGGAAAAGGCGGGTTTCAGGATCACGAACCAGCAGTCCGGCATGGGTGGAAGGTCCGTGAGCACTTCGCCCCGCCCTTCCGCCAGGGCCGTGCCGCCTGCCACACAGAAGGCCACATCCGAGCCGATCTGCTGGGCCAGCTGCTCCAGCGCCTTTCGGTCCAGAGGGTTGCCGTAGAGCCGGTTCAGGCCCCGGAGCACTGCGGCAGCGTCGGCGGAGCCGCCGCCCATCCCCGCGCCCACGGGGATCTCCTTGCGCAGATCGATCTGCAGGCCCTGGCCCTGTTCGCCCACGGCCGCCAGGAAGCGCAGGGCGGCCCGGACCGCCAGGTTCCGCTCGTCCCCGGGAATGTAGCGCAGATTGGAGCCGGCGCGGACATTACCGTCGTCCTGAAAGCGCAGGCGCACCTCATCGCAGAGGGACACGGTCTGCATCAGCATGGCCAGGTCATGGTAGCCGTCCTCCCGCCGGGCGGTCACATCCAGAGAAAGATTCAGTTTGGCGTAGGCATGTTCCGTACAGTCCCGCATACTATCTCCTTGATCAAACAGTTATTGCTCCCAACGGGCGTTGAGAATACGATATTTCAGACAATTCAAATCGTTTTTGAGGGAGCTTTGCTTTCTCAAAAACACCCTGAGCCGAGCATGGCGAGGCCTCGCGCCGACCAAAGCGGGCCATTGCCCGCTGCGATGAGCGCGAGTTTTCAATTGCGAAACTTGTTTCGCAATTGATTAAAACAGGTAGACCCGCAGCTCATAGGGCCGGGTGGTGAAGCCGTTGGCAATGACCATGTTCATGTCGTAATTGGAGAGAGCAAGGGCCTTCTCGTCCAGCTCGATGCCGGCCGGCGCCTGGAAGCGGACCTGCTTGTCCGTAAAGGAGCAGACCACCAGAAGCTTCCTGCCGCTGTAGTTGCGCTCATAGACATAGAGGTTCTTGTCCTCGGGTAGCAGCTCCACATAATCGCCCCAGAGGACCACCGGATTCTCCTTGCGGAAGCGCAGCAGCTTCCGATAGAAGTTCAGCAGGGAATTGGGGTCGTCCTCCTGGGCGGCCACATTGATCCGCGGATAGTTCTCGTTCACCTGGAACCAGGGGGTGCCGGTGGTGAAGCCCGCGTTCTTCTCCGCCGACCACTGGACCGGACTGCGGGCATTGTCCCTTGCACCCTCCTGAACGGTCTTCAGCACCTGGCCGGGGAGCATGAACCTGGACATGATGCGTACGCTGTTCTGGGTCATCACGTCGGGGTAGAGGTCGGTGCTTGGCAGGCGCATGTTGGTCATGCCGATCTCCTGACCCTGGTAGATAAAGGGCGTGCCCCGCTGGAGCATGTACATGGCGGCCAGCATCTTGCCGCTCTCGTCGTGGTATTTCTCGCTGCCGTAGCGGCTGATGATGCGGGGATGGTCGTGGTTTTCAATGTAAAGCGCGTTCCAGGCCTTGCCCTGGAGCTTCATCTGCCAGGAGCTGAAGGCCTTCTTCATCTTGCGCAGATTGAAGGGCCGGCGGATCATGTCGGTGGCCAGGCAGTCGGCCTCCATATGGGAGAAGGCGATCATCTCGTCCAGCACCTGATCCTCCCCCTCGGTGACGTAGCGCAGGGCGGTGTCCGCGGTGGTCATGGGGCTTTCCCCCACGGTGAAGCAGTCGTAGTGATCCAGCACGTCCCGCTTGAACTCCGCCAGATACTCCTTCGCGGCGGGCAGATTGCTGTAGTGCTTCATGCCGTTGGCCACGGGGATCCAGGGATGGCAGTCCGGCAGCCCCTCGGTCTTGGCGATGAAGGTGACCACGTCCTCCCGGAAACCGTCCACTCCCAGGTCCAGCCAGAAGCGCAGGATGTCCTTCACTTCCTCCCGGACCTTGGGATTGGCCATGTTCAGGTCCGGCTGTTTTTTCGCGAAAAGATGCAGATAATATTCGTCGAGTCCCGGGTCATATTCCCAGGCGCCGCCCTCGAACAGACTGGTCCAGTTGTTGGGAGGCAGCCGGCGGCGGCCCAGGCGCTTGCCGGGGCGCCAGTAATAGTAATCGTGATAGGGATTGTCCCGGCTCTTCTTGCTCTCCAGAAACCAGGGGTGCTCGTCGGAGCTGTGGTTCACCACCAGGTCCATGAAGACCTTCAGCCCCCGGTCGTGGGCCTCGGCCAGGACCTTCTTGAACAGCTCCAGATCGCCGAAATCCGGGTGGATATTCTTATAGTCGGAGATGTCGTAGCCGTAATCCGCGTTGGGCGAGGGGTAAATGGGGGAGAACCAGATGGCATCCACCCCCAGGCTCTTGATGTAATCCAGCTTGCTCAGTACGCCCCAAAGGTCGCCGATGCCGTCCCCGTTCCCGTCGCAGAAGCTCCGGGTCCAGATCTGGTAGACGGCCATCTCCTTATACCACGCTGTCTTTGCCATGTGTCCTGCCTCCCGTATGTTTTTCGCTTCCAGTTTATCACAGCAGCGCCGTCATCGCAACCGGAAAGCGTCAAATGCGGCGTCATATTTCCAAAAAGTTTTCAAATGTTGACAAAACGGTAAAAAAGTGTTATATTCACTTCGTATACCGTTAAAGTCAGCCTCCATACGCGCTGCCTATGGAGCTTTGGACAGGAAAGGGTATTGAGTTTCCATGAAAAAGCAAGGTATTTCAGCGCTGCTTGTTTTGCTGCTGCTGCTTCTCATACCGGCCACTGCCTCGGCGGACGTGATCTATCCCGCGCCGGGGGAGTTGGTCGTGGGCGTAGAGGTGGACCATCTGCTGGCCACCCTGGATCCGGAAGGGAGCTTCTGGACGGATCCTTCCCTCCTGCCGGAGGGGCTCTACGTGGACACTGTGGAGAGCGAGGATGGCATCCAGGTCTATCTCCGCGGCGTCCCCACAAAGCCGGGGTCCTATGACCTGGTGTTCAATTACAGCGGCACCGACAGCATCTGCACCATCAATGTCATCGAGCAGAACGTTCCGGAGCCCACGCTCCAGTCGGTGAGCGTGGAGACCCTGCCGGAGAAAACAGAATATGAAGCCGGCGATGTGCTGGATCCCACGGGCCTGGGCATCCGGGTGGAGCTGTCCAACGGGGAAAGCTATGTGGTGACGGAGGGCTTCGCCCTCTATCCCACCCGCCTGGAGGACGCCGGGACCCGCAGCATCGAGGTCAATTACGAGGGATTGCTCTGCTACTTCCAGGTGGAAGTGGCGGAACCGCCCGAGGTGATCGAGGGCATCGGCGTGCTGAGCCTGCCGGTGAAGGTCGTGTATGACGTGGGCGACGTGCTGGACGCTTCCGGCCTGGGCATCCGGGTGTACACGAACAAGGGCACACGGGATGCCTATACCGATCTGCTCTGCCTGCCCACGGTGCTGGACACGCCTGGCCAGCAGGTGATCACCGTGTATTACGGGGAGAAGACCTGCACCTTCACGGTCCAGGTGCTGGAGGAGGAAGCGCCCGCCGGCATCGCCGTGTACCGCCTGCCGGATAAGCTGGACTATCACCTGGGTGAACAGCTGGACACCAGTGGCCTGGTGCTTGTGGAGACCAGCAGCCAGGACAATCCCAGATATCTGGACCAGGGCTATCTGTGCGCGCCGAGCCAGCTGGAGGAGCTGGGCCAGCAGGAGATCACCGTTACGGTAGGAGAGCTGCAGTGCAGTTACTATGTCACGGTGCGGCCTGATGCGCCCGCCGCTCCGGCCCAGCAGCCGGAGAAGAACGAGCCGGCTTCCGTCCCTGTGGTGCCTTCCGCGCCCACAGTTTTGCCGGAGCCGGAGCTGATCCCCGATCGGACGGGAGGGGAGGCAGCCCAGTCCGGCAGACTTCTGGCGGTGGTCATCGTTGGCGCCGCCCTGCTGGCGCTGCTGGTGCTGGCAGGCTATCTGCTCTTCATCAACCGGGAGGAGCGGAGGTACTTTACGGATTCGGTGAAGGATCTGTTCCGCCGCCGCTGAACTTCGATGTGCCTGCATCTGAGGCGGCCGTATGGTCGCCTCGTTTTTTTTTAGAGTACTTGAAAAATTTTAGTTGACATGACCCGTGATTCTATGGTATTCATGGCTGAATGAGGAACCGGCCATGCGGGTGTAGTTCAATGGTAGAACACCAGCCTTCCAAGCTGGATACGTGGGTTCGATTCCCATCACCCGCTCCATTGAATGCTCGCGGGTGCAGCGCATATGCGCCAATAGCTCAGCAGGATAGAGCAACTGCCTTCTAAGCAGTAGGTCGGGGGTTCGAATCCCTCTTGGCGTGCCAACGCCAGAGGGTGGCAGCAGGTTTGGCGCAGCGGTTTGTCCACCCTCCCGGCGGAGAAACTGATATGGTGGGATTAGCTCAGTTGGTAGAGCACCGGATTGTGGTTCCGGGTGTCGTGGGTTCGAGCCCCATATCCCACCCCACTTTACCAGCAACAGCCCGGTAATTGCCGGGCTGTTTTAGCAGGAAGTCCTGCATAATGGGATGTAGTGTAATGGTAACACACCGGACTTTGACTCCGATATAGTGGGTTCGAGTCCCGCCATCCCAGCCACGCCCCAGTAGCTCAGTAGGCAGAGCACCTGCCTTTTAAGCAGGGTGTCCGGGGTTCGAATCCCCGCTGGAGCACCACGAAAAGGCCCGTAAACTCAACGGTTTACGGGCTTTTTGCTTTCCTCAAGCGTGCTCAAGACGGCACTATACTGCTCAGTTTTCCGGCCTCAAAACCGGCCTCATACGAGGCTCCCGGCCTCAAAACCGGCCTCAATTCACGCCCCGGAAGGACTCATTCCTCCGGGGCGTTTGTTGTTATTCCGGATGATCTTCGTGCCAGTTGATCTCCGCCTCGATCTGGCCGGGATAGCTTTCCTTTTTTGCCGTCTCGGCCGGCACCGGGGACTCGGGCACGGGCGTCGCTGGAGTGCTCTGCTTTCTGAGCAGCTCAAAGCCGTTCTTGATGATGTCCGGCATGGGGACGCCCATGATGCCCAGGTTCTCGATGATGCTGAAGCCATCATTCGCGCAGAAGAACATAATGACAGCGAGCCTCGCCACTTCGGTTCCCATGAGCAGATCCAGCCTGGCGGCAATGAACACCATAAGCAAGATCGCCCCTTTGCGGATCAGGCCCTTCAAGCTCGCTTTCGATTCGAAGGCTCCGGTCTCGCTCTTGGGGCTCTTACGCCAGACGACCGCGCAGAGGATGCCCGTGGCGTAGTCGATGGCCATGAGGATGACCAGGGTCTGCAGAGCCGTGTCCCAGCCGCCCAGAGCTTCGGCAATCGTTGCCCCGGCAGCGGCCAGCACGGCCAGGGCGCTGTAGTAGATAGTCTTCGCGTGCATAAGTAAACCTCCTTTTTACCCGCACCAAACGATGCGGTTGTCTCTGATGAAATAGTGGGATCCGCACGGCCACAGCCTGGAAAACACAGACGGCTGCAACGTGGCCCGCCCTCCGTGCTCCTCCAGCTTCCAACCCCAGTCCCCCTGCTTCTCCTCCCCCGTGTAGTACGGGAGCATGACCACGTTGCCGCAGCCGCAGGGGCATTTGTACTCTACATAGTGCGGGCCATCCACGATGTAGAGCACACCGTCCTCCAGCTCGGGCTCCCCGGGGATCATGGCATAGATCGGATCCTCCAGGTGCTGGACCTGGGAAAATTCTTTCCGTCTCAGCATGGAAGCGCCCTCTCAGTCACAGATCAGCTTGCCCCAGGCCTCCGGGCCGATGCCAATTACGCTGTCGCTGACGATCTCCCGGTCGCGCCGGAATTTGCCAACGGCGGCCTCTGTCTTCGGGCCATATTCCCCATCCGCACCCATCCAGCCGATGGAGTATCCATGCCCCTTGAGGAGCAGCTGCGCAGCGCGCACGGCCTCGGACTCATCGCCGATCTGAAGGTCGGGCAGGGCGACGTAGTGCCAGCCCTCGGGGAGCGCCGGCAGCGTGACGGTGGCGGGCGTGTCCGGAATGGACACCGCCTCCTCCGGGACCTCCGCCGCGGGAGGATCGTCCTCGGGATCCTCGTGGAAGTTGATGGCCGAGGCCGCTGCGGCGTAGTCCGGCAGACCGTAACCCCGGATGTACCTGCCGTTGACCTGGCGGGCGGTCCACTGGACAGCCTTGCCGCAGTTGCCCTCGATGATGTTGATCACGCTGCCGCTGACGCTGATCACAGTGCCGACGTGATCAGACGCGCCGGTATTGTCCCCTGCGCCAGAGTCATCCCAGTCATAAAAGATCACGTCCCCCGGCTTTGGCACATAGGCGTCGTCCTCCATCCAGCGGCCATGCTGCTTATACAGCTGGATCATCCTGTCGCAGCTGCATTCCGGGAAGATGTAGTCCGTAAGGCCCAGCGCCTGGGCCAGAGCGGACACAGTCGCCGCGCACCAGAAATCGGTATAGGTCATCTTGTAGCCGCGTGGCAGAGGTCGGATTTGGTTATAAATGTCGATGATCTCCCTATGAGAACCGTCTGCCTGCTTTTTGCCTACCCAGCTCTCCGCCAGAGCGCACACCCGCGCCCGCAGTTCGTTTTCAGTCATTGTCTTTCTCCTTTCCGAGCAGTTCCCGGAGCTTGTAGCGGAGCAGATACCACATCTGCTCCAGGTAGGTAATCTTACGGTAAGGCATCGTACTCGTCCTCCATCTTGTCGGGACCGCCAGCCAGCCAGAACGTGAAGCAGGCCAGCAGGACGAACAGAAAGTCTCTCATCACACCAGCCTCCACCCGGCGGGATAGGCCTCCGGGCTGTAGACGTTTGCGTCCACGGTGCTCTCATACACCGGCCCGTCCGCGTCGGGATAGTGCACCCGGTCGCCCTTGTTGTAGGCGTCCTGCACACCGGTGGGCTGCCGCCAGACGGGGATCTCTCCGGGCTTTGCCACCTCGGTCCAGAGGGCCGGGGTCTTGTCCGGCGTCCAGTCGGCCTGCGAAGTGTGGCCCTGCACGCATTTATAGAGTGTAGGGGTCGGCGTCCCCGACGACCCGCCATACCGCACCCGCTGGTCTGCCGCATACGCCGTGTCCGCTGCCCAGGCCGGAAACAGCTCCACCGCCTCCAGCGCGTCCTCATCCGGGAGGCTGACGCTGGCCTTCTCGATCATGGCCCGGAGCTGCAAGGCTCGTTCTCTTGTCATGCTTCGCCACCTCCCAGGATGATCTCCAGCGCCTCGTCAGGCTCCAGATCCTTCGGCTGTTCGTCTTCCTCGC
>ONBX01000062.1 GCA_900316205.1 uncultured Eubacteriales bacterium | reverse complement strand
TTTTGTAGCATCAAAAGGACCTGCCTTTTAGAGGCGGGTCCTTTCCATAAGCTGCAGACTAGTGACTAGAGACTAGTGACTGCAAAAAAGGAGGCACACATGAACATCACTGTCTATTTGGGGGCGAACCCGGGAAACCGGCCTGAATACGCCCGGTATGCCTATGAACTGGGCCGGTGGATCGCCATTCACGGCCATACCCTGGTCTATGGGGGCAGCCGTACCGGTCTTATGGGAAACCTGGCTGACGGGGCCCTGGAACAGGGCGGCCGGGTGATTGGCGTGGAACCCCGGTTCTTCATGGAAAAGGAACTCCAGCATGAAGGCCTTACGGAACTGATCGTTACCGAGAATATGGCCCAGCGGAAACAGAAGATGCTGGAACTGGGAGATCTGTTCCTGGCCTTTCCCGGGGGTATCGGAACCCTGGAAGAAATCAGCGAAATCATGAGCCTGAACAAGCTGGATATGATGCCCAAACCTTTTGCCTTCCTGGATTACGAAGGCTACTGGCAGCCCATGAAGACCCTGTTGGACCGGATGGCCGGAGAAGGGTTTGTGTGGAAAGAATGGGTGGAAAAAATTCCGTTTATCAGGGATCTGGGAGAACTGGAGCGGTACTGCGGCGAAAGAAAATAGGGGAAAGCGGAATCAATGGACTCCGGCTGACCCGCACGGTACCGGAGGGCCGTACGCCGGGCGGCCCGCAAAATACTTCTTTCTCTTGACATAAATCCAAAACTGTAATATACTATATTAGTAATATATTTGCGGAAGTAGCTCAGTGGTAGAGCATCACCTTGCCAAGGTGGGGGTCGCGAGTTCGAATCTCGTTTTCCGCTCCATACGGAATCAAAGGGCTGTTGCTGAGGCAACGGCCCTTGTTTTGTTCCAGTCCGGCAAAAAGCCGGCTTTCTTCGGCTGGAGACTGGTGACTGCAGACGAGTGACTGCCTCTGGCTAAAAAATCCACCTTGCCGCCTTGCCTTTCCTGTATCTTTAGGGTAGACTTAAAGTTGAATGAGAAAAGGAGACGCATTATGGGAACCTGTACGGTAGCTATCCTGACGAAAAATGAAGAAAAACACATCCTGGCTGCCCTGGATTCCGCCCGCCCCTGTGCCGATCAGCTGCTGGTGGTGGATTCCGGAAGCACGGATCATACCGTGTCCCTGGCCCGGGAGGCCGGAGCGGAAATCGCCTTTCGGGAATGGGATGAGGACTTTGCCGCTCAGCGGAATTTTGCTCTCTCCCAGGCCAAGGGAGACTGGATCCTGTATCTGGATGCCGATGAACGGCTGACCCCGGCGCTGGTGGAAAAAATCAATGCCATTAAAAAAGGAAACCAGGACCATCAGTATTCCTTCAAACGGATCAACATAGCCTTCGGCCATGAATTCCATCATGGAGCCTTCAGCCCGGACCGGGTGAAGCGGCTGTTTCCCCGGGAAAAAGTCTGCTGGGTGGGAAAAGTCCACGAACGGCCGGAATGTCCACTGCCGGTGACGGAGCTGGGAGAATCCCTTCACCATTACACCTATGATTCCTTTGCCCAGTGGTGGAACAAGGCCGGCCATTATACCTCCCTGTGGGCAGAAGAAGCCCGGGAACGGGGCAAAAAGGCTACGGCCCGGACCGCTGCCGGACATGCCCTGCTGGGGATGGTGAAAGCCTATGTGCTGGAAGGCGGGTTCCTGGAAGGGAGCATGGGATTCATTGCAGCGCTTCAGCACGGGATCTACACCGCCATGAAGTACATGAAACTGGCGGAGCTTTGCAGCAGAAAGTGACAAGACCCATCAAACAGCAAAAGAGGTGACAGAAATGGACGAGATTTCCATTGTCCTGGCTTCTGATGACAATTACGCCCAGCATGGGGCGGTGGCCTGTGCCTCCATCCTGGCCAACCACCGGGGGGAACGGCCCATCCATTTTTACTATTTTGACGACGGCATCAGCGAAGAGAAACAGGCAGGCATTGCCGCAACGGTGACCGGTCTGCAAGGGTCCATTACCTTCATCCCCACAGCCGGGAAAGAAATCCAGGCCCATACCAGCGGGCATGTGAACCGGGCCGCCTATTTGCGGCTGCTGATTCCGGAGCTGGTACCCCAGGCGGTGCACCGTGTGATCTATCTGGATACGGACCTGGTGGTGCTGGATGATATCCAGGAACTGTGGGAAATGGATCTTCAGGGGAAACCGGTGGGGGCCGTGCCTGACCTGGGTATCCTGGCTTCTTCCCGGATGCGCCGGCAGAAGGAAGAGACCCTGGGAATCCAAGAGGGAAAACTGTATTTCAATTCCGGGGTCATGGTCATGGACCTGGAAGCCTGGCGGGAAAAGCAGTACGGCGACCAGGTGATCCGGTGTGTGGAAGAGGGAAACTTCCGCCACCACGACCAGGATGGGCTGAACAAAGTGTTCCAGGAAAACTGGCGGCCCCTGCCCCTCCGGTGGAATGTGATTCCACCGGTGTTCACCCTGCCGGTGAAGGTGCTGAAAAAATCCCGCTGGCGGAACCTGGCCCTGGAAGCCCTGGAGCGGCCGGCGGTGTTCCATTGGGCAGGCCGGTACAAACCCTGGGAATTTCCACCCAAGGGCCATTTCAATGAAAAATACTATACCTATCTGGCACAGACCGCTTTTGCCGGGGCCAAGATGCCCCAACCGGGAAAGGATATGAAGGGGAAATCCTTTACCCGTCAGGAGTGGCGGTTGAAGCTGGCAGAATTGTGGAAGAAACTGTTTTAAGGAAGTTGGGGGAAAAACGTGGAGATCAATGAAGCCAATCGTCTGCAGTGGCTGCTGGCAGCAGCCACCAACCTGTATCTGTTCTTTTTGTGCAGTACCAAATGGAATGCGGGATACAGCATCAGCGGGGGAATCCTGGCGGTCCTGATTTTGTGGTTCTATCTGAAAAAAAGAAAAAAATTCCAGTGTGCCTCCAGGCTTTTTTTTACGGTCTATGGGATCTTTATGGCTGGGGTGCTGCTTGCTTCTTGTCTGACAGGGGACAAACCGTCCATCCATGTGGCCCAGAAATTTTTATCCTACTCGGTTCCCATGTGGCTGTTGTATCTGATCCTGCAGCAGGTGCATTCCATCCGGCAGGCATCACTGCCAGGAATGGTCATTGGATCGTGGGTACTGCTTGGAGCCTCGGTGCGGGAATTGTGGACCAGTCCAGGGAAAGACCGGTTGTACGGTTCTTTTGCCTCAGCCAATAATTTTGCCATGGTCTTGGAAGCCATTTTGCCTTTTCTGTGGATGCAGGTCTGGGCCTTGCGGAAAAACAAAAAAAGCGGGGAGTTCAGCTTTTTATGCTGAACTCCCCGCTATCGTCTTTCCTTATTCGATTGTTTCTTCTGCCGTGAGAGTGATCTCATGGACTTCTACTGGCTCGTCTTTCTTCAAAACAAGCCGATGGCTCATGTATCTTTCGATATCGAAAGCCAATTTGGGATTGTAGTCTGAAAGCAGGTGGTAGCGCTTGTGCTTGGTGATATCATACTTGTCACTGAGGAAAGGCCTCACACCGCGCACCTGCACAATGCACTTACCTCCGTCCATGACCGCCAATTCATCCTTCGTCATTAGGTCTTTTCCCGTCTTCTGATAGTTAATGCCGTAACTACGGCTTGTACCTCGCGTGTCGGATGTGTTGAACAGATCAATGGTCTCTTTGCCAAGCATTTCAGACATTTCTTTAAGGGTCGAGCTTTCTTTCCCGCCCAAAAAGATCGTAGTATCGCAGTTGCCCACGATAGTATCGGCGCTATCCTTGTAGATCGCCTTGAGCTGACTTTGGGACTGCAAGACTATGGATGCCGAGATCTCACGAGAACGGATTGTGGCAATCAGTTTGTCGAACTTGGGGATTTGGCCTATGTTCGCAAATTCGTCCAGAAGACACCGGACATGAACGGGCAAATGCCCGCCATACTCATCGTCTGCCTTGTCACACAGCAGGTTGAAAAGCTGAGTGTACATGATGCTAACGACGAAATTGAAGGTGTCGTCCGTGTCACTGATGATAACAAATAGAGCTGTCTTCCGGTCACCAAGGGTGTCCAGTTCCAGCTCGTCATAGCTCATCAGCTCTCGCAATTCTCGGATATCGAATGGGGCGAGCCGCGCGCCGCAGGAAATCAAGATAGATTTGGCTGTCTTTCCGGCCGCCAGCTTGTATTTTTTGTATTGACGCACGGCAAAATGGTCTGGATCTTTCGCTTCCAGCTCTTCAAAGAGATAGTCCACAGCATTCTTGAAGTTCTCATCGTCCTCCCGCGCCTCGGAAGCATTGATAAGCTCCAGGAGCGTTCCGAAGTTCATTTCCTCGTCAGGAGCTTCATACCATATCAAGCCTATCAAGGCCTGATAGTACAGGCGTTCCGCTTTCACCCAAAAGTCTTCGCCGGATTTTTCACCTTCGCCCTTGGTATTGGCAATAATCGTGTTGGCCAGCTTCAGAATATCCTTCTCCGATCTGATGTACACGAAAGGGTTGTAGTGCATACTCTTTTTGAAATTGATCGTGTTTAGAGAGCGTATGGCATATCCTCCGAGCTCCAACATTCGACCGCATTCGACAAGAAGCGTCCCTTTCGGATCAGTTACGACATATGAGCTATGCCGTTGGAGCAGGGACGGCTTTATGAAAAACCGGGTTTTACCGCTGCCGCTGCCACCGATAACAAGGATATTTTTATTCCGGGCATACTTGGGATTCTTTGGGCGGCTGCTCATAGTCAGCCGTTCCGTCTGAGACAAAATGATATTGTTATCCGGGTCCTCATCGACGTATGGCTTGATATCCGCTGCCGTTCCCCACCGTGCAGAGCCGTATTCTACGCCTTGACGGAATTTCTTGGCATCCTGTTGCTTCATGTAGATAAGGCCACGGGCAACAAGAGCACCAGCTACACCCACAAGAAAATCTTGGGGATGGAAACTCGGAAAAGGGTTTTGAAATGCAGCCTGGAAGTTGGAGAAAACAAACAGCAGCTTTTCCCCGGCCATGGTTCCCTCTGCCACACGGTAGAGCCAGCCAATTTTATCGACGAGATACCAAACAATGAGATACGGAATGCTGAGGATCAAATGCCTTTTGATGCTGTCCCTCAAAGCTGCTGCCCCCGATCCTTTGACTTCTCCTTGACGCGCTCCTTCTCATGGTTTTGAACGACCGCTTGATTACGTGTAAGCTTCTGCCGGATTGAAGGCTTTTTGAATTTCACGAGTGATTGGTTCATGAATTCTTTGAAGGCTACATCCATCACATTGGCATCACGCGCCTTAAAAAAGACCACATATCGAGGAGGATCAGCCGCCTTGTCTTTTTTCAGGGCAAAGTCGATGTTGTACTTCTTCGCCACGCGCTCAAAGGACTTGATGTTCTGATCAGTTATCTCAATATTGGTAAGCTCGGTATTTTTTTCCATGAGCTGCCCAACCGTTTGTTTCCCGTGCTTGGTATGATCGACCATCTTTGTCTTCGGCTTCTGCTTCTCAGCAAGATATTTCTGCATGGCCTGACGCAGCACATGTGCGGTCATTTTTGCCGTTGCCGTTCCAAGCCGAATCGAGAGCGCAACGACTTTGCTGTTGACTTCATCCTGCATAGTGTTCCTCCTTCCGTTGAAAAATGGGCATAAAAAATGCAGCTAAGGTGGAATCACCCGCTGTGGCAACCATATTCTTTTCATAGTTCACCATGCATGACCGAACTCAATCAGACAAAAGAGCCTTGAGATCAATTCATTGAATCTCCAAGGGACATAACTATAGTCGTGAACGATATAGTCCAAGTAAGAATACCCGATAGTTGATTCCCCTTGGGAGATACCGAATACTTGGACGATTGCGAGCTCACCGGAATCGGTAATCCAGAGCTGCCGGTGATACTCAACCGTGCAGGAAGGATCATCGATGTCGTCAACCGTTTCGTTTATGAGGATAAATGCGGGTTCAACGAAAAGGTCACCGTGCTTTTTCGCCGGCATCTGCACTTTTGTGTCATACGCCACTAACCGCGGACTTTTCTCCCACCCATCATTGAGAATAGGCAGAAGCAGCGTGGTCATAATGTCCACCCAATACTCTCGGAGTTCATCAGCGGGGCAGTCATGATTGCCACCAAATCCGGTGATCTCATAATCAGGGCATGTGCGAAACAGGAGCCGCAGTGCGTCACGAAGATCGGACTTATAGATATAACCAGGCCGCAACTCATCGTCGTCGAAGGTGAGCTCATCATCGAAGTCATAATCCATCGTCGCTTTCTTTTTCAGCCGTGACAGCTTGGCCAGCAGGCAGGCAGCAGAACCGGCAAGCGCACCGATTCCAATCAGGGGAATAAGCTTTTTGTTCATCATAACACTCCTTTTTTGGTTTTATTGATATTGAATTACTGTTCGTTTATGAGGGTTTTGCCATATCTTCTTCACACTTTTGCATGGCCAAGCAACTCCTTCATGCAGTAGCCGATACAGGGACTGGAAACGCCGTAGGGACAGCCATCGCAGGGACTTTCCTTTCCTTTGGGCTTGACCTCGTAATAACAATGGTCTCCGTAGGTGCAGCCCTTGCGCTTGTAATACCAGTAGCAGTATTTGCAGTCTTTCGGTTTATCCGGCGAGTACTGGATATCACTCATGTTCTCTTTCCTCCTTTCCGCTCTCAAGTGATTCCTCCTCGGCACGGTCAGCCATGCTAGCTACATGGCAGCAACTCCAGAGGACTACCGCATCAACCAGCATGACGACAAGGCCAAGTATGATTCCGATCATTCCAAAAACCTCCTAAACGCAAAAAAAGAGCGTCCATTTCGATCCCCGTGTGGGGGAAAGAAATGAACGCTCTTATTTTTCCTTATTCTATTTGTGAGATTATCCCTTAACTGTAGCTACAATCCCGGATGCGACTTGCCAAATCAAGGCAAAGCCACCGATTAGGCCTCCGATTATCACGTTAAGTGCAAATACACCAACAGTTCCTGCAAGATCGAACTTGTGCGGCACGAGCCACAGAAACATTCTGTGGATTCCAAAAGGAATGCCGACGCAGATCCAGAGCAGCAGATAATTGATCGTATCATTCGCTCTGTACACAGGTCGAAATAGGAGCAGGAGCAGGGCAGCCAGGGCAAGCGGAAGAATTACCTTCCTAAGAAAAATGCCAATTCTTTTCATAGTATTCACCGTCCTTTCTGATTCGTCCGATGTCGCATCCACGCTTCTAGCAGTTTGATGATGGTCTCTTCCATTTTCTGCGGTGTGTAGGACTTCGGGAAGTACTTCGTGATCTTGTTCATGGAGAGCGTGAGGTTCCAGCACTCAGGCTTTTTCTGCTCCAACATGATATCCAGGATTTCGTCTTCCGTAAGTTCGCCCTGCCGGGAAAGCTTCTTCATTCGTTGAGCCTGGGAAAGGGACGGCGTGGCTTGCTCACTTTCAATCGTAAGAAGCAAAAGCGACTGTTCCTCTTTTGAAAGGAAGGAGAGTTCTGCTGCCGGCGTTAGGGCGATCTTGCCATCGTCGACCATCTGAAGCAATTCCGGATTCAGTTCATTCAGCCGGAGATAGCGCTGAATTTGAGAAGAGCTGTCGGGACTATTCTCTGCGATAAGGTCGCGGGAAGACTTGCGTTCCGACTTCTGTCCAACTTGGTCAGAAGTTAGATCGGTACGCGCACCCTGCCGCTTGATTGCTTCCAACTTCATTTTGTAGGCCTTTGCTCTCTCGCTGGGGAGAATCTCCTCCCTTTGAAAGTTGCTATCGACCATCATGACTGTAGCGGTATCTTGGTCAACATCGCGGACAATTACAGGTAGGGTAGATAGCCCCGCCAACTCGCAGGCATGTTTACGCCTGTGTCCGGCTATCAGCTCATAGGTGCCGTTCTCCAAGGGACGAGCAATAGCAGGGACAAGAACACCGACGCTACGGATGCTCTCAGTTATCATCTGCATCTGGTCATCGTCTCTGACTTGAAACGGATGATCTCGGAAGGGGACGAGCTTTTCAAGGGCAATACTTGTTACGGTTTCTTTTTTTGTGGTCATATCCATATCCTCCTTTGACGCAAAAAACGCCCAGCACGGACTGGTGCTGAGCGTCGGTATAATCCGAATTACATTTGGTCAAATTCAGACAAATCAGGACAAACCACAATGCTTGAAAGGGTGTCTCAATCTGCCATTTGGACGGTGAAAATGAGCCTTGACGGGCGGGCTTCAAAAGTAGTCAAAATCGACTTCTTTGACTCCCTCATTTAACCCCTAAATTAACCCATTTTTGCGAATTAACCCATTTTTAACCCGTATAAAACGGGATAGAAAAGGACAAATCGCGTCAAACCTCGTAAAAGGGAAAAACCCCGAACCGTACTTCTTACGCTCTTTCATTCTCGGGTCGCGGGTCAGCAGACCGGCGGCCTTGAGGGCGGCGCGGTTGTTCTCGTCGACGACGAGCAGCGCGCGGGCGATGCCGTGGCGGATGGCGCCGGCCTGGCCGGAGACGCCGCCGCCGGCGACGGAAGCTTCGATGTCGACCTTGCCGACGGTGCCGGTGGTGACCAGGGGCTGACGGACGATGAGCTTCAGGGTCTCGAGACCGAAGTAATCGTCGATGTCACGGCCGTTGATCGTGATGACGCCGCTGCCGTTGGGGATGAGGTGAACGCGGGCGATCGAGGACTTTCTGCGTCCGGTGCCGTACATATAGGGCTTTTTGCACTTGTAAGTAGCCATGTTCTCTTATCCTCCTTCTCAGCGATCCCAGACTTCGGGCTTCTGGGCGGCGTGGTCATGCTCGGCGCCGCGGAAAACGCGCAGACGCTTGAGCTGCCAGTCGGCGATGGTGTTCTTCTGCAGCATGCCGCGGACGGCGAGACGCATCGCAAGCTCGGGCTTGTTGGCCATGAGATGCTTGTACTGGGTCTCCTTCAGGCCGCCGGGGTAACCGGAGTGGGTACGGTAGTACTTCTGCTCCAGCTTCTTGCCGGTGAGAACGGCGTCCTTCGCGTTGATGATGATGACGTAATCGCCGCAGTCAACGTGAGGGGTGTAATCGGTCTTCAGTTTGCCGCGCAGGATGTCGGCGGCGAGTGCAGCGGTCTTGCCCAGGGGCTTGCCGGCTGCGTCAAGGACGTACCACTTGCGGGTAACGGACTCCTTGGTTACCATGGTAGTAGACATAGATGAGCCTCCGTATAGAATCAAATGTTTTGACATTTTTCAGGCCGCTTGATACAATACCCTTCAAGCGAGCTTTCTCTTTATACCACAGCACTTTTCCCCTGTCAACACAAAATTTAATTCTGAATTTGAAAACTCGCAAAATCTCGCTAAAACTCCAAAATGCTTGCGAAATCTAAAATCGCATTTTCAAATTTTCCGGAGACGAAACTATGGACAAGCTTTTAAACGAGTTCACCGGCACCGTGCGCCGCGCGGTGGACGACTATCACATGATCGAATCGGGCGACACCGTCGCCGTCGGCGTTTCGGGCGGCAAGGACAGCATGCTGCTGCTCCTGGCGCTGAACCACCTGCGCAGCTTTTATCCCAAGCCCTTTTCGCTCGAGGCGATCACGATCGAGCTCGGCTTTGAGGGGATGGACTTTTCGCCTGTGGCGGCGCTGTGCGACGAGCTCGGCGTGCCCTACACCTGTCTCAAGACCGACATCAAGGAGATCGTCTTTGACGTGCGCAAGGAGGAAAACCCCTGCTCGCTGTGCGCCAAGATGCGCCGCGGCGCGCTCAACGACGCGATCCGCGCGCGGGGGGTCAACAAGCTTGCCCTCGGCCACCACTTTGACGACGCGGTCGAGACCTTTATGCTCTCGCTGCTCTTCGAGGGGCGGCTCAGCTGCTTCCGCCCCGTCACCTATCTCGACCGCTCCGGTGTCACGCAGATCCGCCCCCTTGTCTACGCGGGGGAGAAGAAGATCGCGCATCTCGCCGAGGCGCTGCAGGTCCCGGTGGTCGAAAACCCCTGCCCGATGGACAAGACCTCCAAGCGCCACGAGATCAAGGAGCTGCTCGCCGGCATGGCGGCGGACTACCCGGACATGAAATCCAAGATCTTCGGCGCCATGCAGCGCCTGCCCCTCCCCGGCTGGGAGCCGGACGTGAACTACCACGACCGGAAAAACGGCTTATAATACCGATCTTCCATAAAGCAAAAATACGCCCTCTCCGCACGCGGCGGAGAGGGCGTAAATGTTAAGAGAAGGCTTACCGGCGCGCGGGCGGTCAGCGCCGCGCGTTATATTCCCCGATGGCGGCCGCAAGGAGGTCCAGTGCGCGGGAGAGATTCTCCTCCCGGAGCACATAGGCCATGCGCACCTCGTTTTTCCCGCAGCCGGGCGTGGCGTAAAACGGCTCGCCGCAGGCAAACATCAGGGTCTCGCCCCGTTCGGCGGCAAAGTCGGTCAGCAGCCATTGCTGAAAGCGGAACGCGTCGTCGACGGGCAGGGCCGCCATGACGTAAAAGGCGCCCTTCGGCTCGCTGAAGATGACGCCCGGGATCCTGCCGAGCTTATCGACAAACAGATCGCGGCGGCGGCGGTACTCCTCGCGCGTGGCGTTGAAATAACGGCTGTCAAGGGCATAGAGCGCCGCGGCGGCGAGCTGATCGACGGTCGCGACGGACAGGCGGCACTGGCACATCTTCAGCGCCTGGGCAAGAAAGGCGCGGTTGCGGGAGATCAGCATCCCGACGCGGGCCCCGCAGGCGGAAAAGCGCTTGGAGAC
>ONBX01000044.1 GCA_900316205.1 uncultured Eubacteriales bacterium | reverse complement strand
GACACCTCTTTCTTGTGGCTAATGGTTTGTGGTGAATTCATTAAACCACTTTGAGGTGCCCTCTGTCTTTATTTTTCCTACATCTATTTTACACTAAGGCGGGATTCCCGCTGCAGTTACTGCCCCGGCAGGACGAGTACGCCGGCGGGAGTATTTCCCGCCGGCAGCGATTCGTGCTCTTATGAGAGGTACCCCGCGGGGGTCCCGCGCGGTCAGTTCTTCAGCACGGAGGGGATCTTCTGCATAGCCTCCTCCACACTCATGCCGCCGGCAATGGCCTCCTTGCGCTGCGCATTCACGGCCTGGATCTCCTTGACGCGCTCGCCGTCCAGCTCATAGCCCTTCATGGACCAGAGTGTCAGCGCCCAGGCCGCCATGGGCAGCACGCAGAAGAGGATGATGACCACCACGTTCATGCCCGGGGTGTAGGGGGTCGCCTTGGTGGGCAGGGACTCCAGGCCGATGATGGTCACAGCCACGCCCACGATGGTGGCGGAGAGAGAGGACACCAGCTTGTCCACCAGGGAGAAGAGGGTGCCCATGATGCCGGGGATGAACTTGCCGGAGCGGTAGGTCTCATAGTCGGCGCAGTCGGCCACCATGGGGATGGGCATATCCGCCGTGGCGTAGTAGGCGCCGTAGCCGATGCCGAAGAAGAGGATGAAGAGGATCGTGTAGAGGTTGATACTGAGCTTGCCATTGGTTATGATGGACATGTGCATGGCGTTATTGGGGTTCCACAGCAGCAGCAGCACCAGCACGCCCACATAGCAGAGGAGGGCCACCGCCACATAGCGCATGAGAGAGGCCTTCTGACCCTTCTTCTGGCTGGTGCGCACGGTGAGGCCGAAGAAGGGCACCGCGAACACATAGCCCACGATCATCATGGGCAGGTACAGCCCGTCATAGTCCCCCATCATGCAGGAGTAGAGCATGATGAGCACGGTGATGTTGGTGGCAACGGAGAGGGCCAGCTTGCAGCCGCCGCCGGCGATCATCAGGCGCTGCAGGGGCTTGTTGGCCTTGATGATCTGCAGATACTCGGAAACCTTCACCGTCTCCTGCTTGCCGCCCAGACCGAAGTACTTGGGCTGATCCTTTTCCCAGATGCCGATGATGGCCAGAATCGTGAGCAGCACCGAGATGCCGATGCCGATGGGGGTCATGGCCGCAAACCAGCTCTGGTTGTAGTCGCCGAAGATGTTGTCCCGGGCCAGGATGGGCCCGATGAACTGCATGATGCCCATGCCGGCGAGGGAGCCGATGGTGTTGAAGATGGTGAAGAGCGGGCGCTGCTTGGGGTCGTTGGTGAGCACCGCCTGGGCCGCTCTCGTCACCGAGGTCTGGAAGGTGTAGCCGATGACCCAGACCGCGTAGAGCAGGATGAAGAGCGTGTACCGCAGCCACATCATGCTCGCCGGCACAAAGGGCGTCAGCACATAGAGGAGGATGACGGAGATTGCCATGATGACGGAACCGATGACCATGAAGGGGCGGAACTTGCCGAAGCGGCCGTTGGTCTTGTCCATCAGGGCGCCGATGATGGGGTCGGTGATGGCGTCGAAGATCCGCATGCCTGTGACCATGAAGGAGGCGAACACCGCGGCGATGCCCAGAACGGCAGAGCCGAAGGTGGCGATGTAGGTCAGGATCAGCACATAGTAGACGTTGGTGGCGCCGTTATTCATGGGGAAGAGCGCCAGCTGATAGAATTTTGCCCGGTTGACCTGTTGGTTTTCCATATCTCAGCCCTCCTTGTTGGTCCAGTTGGCGCCCTTGTCCCCCGCGTCCTTCAGGACATAGGCGGGATTGGGAACAGACACCTTGTGGAATACGGCCTCGTCGCTCCACTCGCCGGAGGCGGCGCGGACCTTGGTCTCCGCGCCCATGGGCACCCGGAAGGTGAAGATATGCTCGCCGTGCTTGGTCTCCAGCTTGTCGCCGTTTACATAGAGCGTGACCTCGTTCTGGTTCGAGTAGACCTTGACCTCGATCTCGCTCTCGGTGCGGTCGGCAAAGCGCTTGGAGCAGATGTGCACAAAGGGATCCTGGGACCAGTACGCTTTGTAGAGATAGAAGCTGTCTTTTCTCGTCTTGCGGTCGAAGGTGACCAGGCCCTTGTGGTTCATGCCGGGCTCGCCGCCCTGATCCCGGGCGTCGGCCGCGAAGTCGAACATGTTCCACACGTGGGTAGCCCACATGTAGGGGTTGCGCTCAAAGCACTCCAGCATGAACTCGTGGTATTTCGCCTGGTATTCCTCCGTGTGGTCGCCCCGCCTGGGGTGGGCGGAATGCAGGTTCGGCATGCCCTCGCAGCCGTACTCGGAGTAGCCCAGGCAGCGCTCGGGATAGACCGTGTGGAAAAAGCGCATCCAGGCGTCGTTGAGCCAGAGGCCCGGCACGTACCAGCCCAGATACAGGTTCCAGCTGACCACGTCGGTGATGTGGGCCACGGGGTTGAAGGGGCCGCACATGGCATAGCAGGCCAGGGTGGTGAAGCGGCTGGGGTCCATCTTGTGGCAGAGGTCGTTGAGGACGCGGTGGTTATCCAGCATGTCCTTCTTGTCCTTGGTGGAGATGGTGATCTCGTTGCTGACGCCCCAGCAGACGATGGAGGGGTGGTTATAGCACTGGGTGATGAGCTCCTTCATCTGGGAGATGGTATTCTCCCGGCCCTTGGGCATGTGCTCGGAGATATAGGGGATCTCGGCCCAGACCACCATGCCCCGCTCGTCGCAGAGGTCATAGAAGTACTGGTCATGCTGGTAGTGGGCCAGGCGGATGGTGTTGGCGCCCATCTCGCAGATGATGTCCATGTCCTCGCGGTGCTCTTTGCGGGTGATGGCGTTGCCCAGGCCCTTGCGGTCCTGGTGACGGCTCACGCCACGCAGGGGATACTTTTTGCCGTTGAGGTAGAAGCCGGTCTTGGGGTGATAGTGGAAGTCCCGCACGCCGAAGCGGCAGCTGACCTCATCCCCGGAGGCAAGCTTTGCCCGGCATGTATAGAGATAGGGATCCTCCACGCCGTTCCAGAGATGGACGTTCTCAATGGTGAGGGTCTGCTCGCTGCCCTCGCCCCGGGCCACCTCTTTGCCCTGGTTGTCCAGCAGGGTCACGGTGACGGCCTCCTCGGCGTTCTGGAAGGTCTTGACCGTAACCTCGCCCCGGGCATAGCCCTCCAGGGGCCTGGCCGTGACCATCAGGCCATAGCCGCCGAAGTAGTCCAGATCGAAGTGCTTTTCGGGCACGATCAGCAGCTCCACGTCCCGGTAGATGCCGCCGTAGAAGGTGAAGTCCGCCTTCTGGGGGTAGACCCGGTCGTTGGGCGCGTTGGTAACGGAGACCTGCAGCAGGTTTTCATCCTGCAGCAGCTCGGTCACATCCGTGCGGAAGGTGGAGTAGCCGCCCTCGTGGCTCATGACCTTCTGCCCGTTCAGCGTGACCTCGCACTCGGAGTTCACACCGTGGAACTGGAGATACACCCGCTCCTTTTCTTGGAAAGCGGGCTTGGGGAACTCCTTTTCATATTCGCAGCGGCAGCGCTTGTAGTCGTCTCCGCCGTCCTGGCCGTCGATGGCGTTCCAGGTATGGGGGACGTTCACCTCGCTCACCGTGCCCTCCGGCCCGGTGAAGCGCCACGCGCTGTTCAGGTTGATAATGGTTCTCATGAAAACCTCCGATAGAAAGTGGAGTTTTGCAGTCGCATATCAGCAGTCCTCCCGCAATGATTTGCGGGAGGACCGATGGCGGGATCTTACTTTACAGTCTTTGCGTTCTTCATGAAGGAAGCGACGATCAGCAGCAGGCAGCCCAGCACGAAGGCGACAGCGCCGGTGACGGTGGCGTAAAACACGCTCCAGCCCACCATGTTCTGGGAGTTGTAGGAGAACAGGCCCGCGATCATGAGGACGCGGTCGGAGACCATGGTGCCGACGACGGCCATGAAGAGGGCGATGGCGCCCACAGCGCCGAAGGTGCTGATGATGTCGTGGTTGCCGAAGACGGTGGGAGTCCACACGGCCAGCAGGCAGAGGACCACGCCGCAGACGCCCATCAGGGTCAGCTTGCTCACGGTTTTGTAGGCGTAGGCGGTGTCGATGTTGCTGGACTTCAGCATGAAGGCCACACCGACGATGCCGGCGATGGCGGCAAGAACGGTAAGCCAGGAAGCGGCGGTGAATTTCTTGAGCATCTTACTTTTCCTCCTTTTTGCGAAGCTTGGCAACAAGGTACAGGACGGCGGAGCAGACCATCAGAGCGCCAAAGGCGTACTCGGCCGTCTGGTAAGCGGTGCGCCAGACCACGGGCAGCTTCACCACGCGGGTGGTCGGGTCGTAGCGGTTCATGAGGTTGGACTGGCTCATGGCAAAGAGGATCTTGTGCACGGAGGCCTTGATGGCGTTCTGGGCAGTGGCGTCGCCGGCGAAGACCTGGGCGTTGATGACGGAGCCGTCCACCTGGTCGGCAAAGCGTCCGCCGTCCAGAGTGGTGTTGGTGTAGAAGCCGGCCATGCCGCGGGTATCGTAGCAGGTGGCGCCGGAGGTCAGGACCGCGCCGTAGATATCGAAGTCATCGTAGATGTCGGTGACAGCGTAGCCGCGGAAGCCCCACTCCTTGGCCAGGATGTTGGTCATCAGGCCCACGGAGGCGGTGCACTCCACGGGGCCGATCTTGGAGAAGGAGATCATCAGGCCGCGCATGCCCTGGTCGAACTCGGGCGTGTCGTACTTGGTGGCCTCAAAGGCGTACTGGTAGGCGCGCAGCTCCACCTCGCGGGCGCGCTGCTCGGTCATGTAGGGGGCGACGCCAGAGCGGTTGGTCTCCTGGTCGTTGAAGGCGTAGTGCTTGGGGGCGGCAATCAGGCCGTACTCCAGCGCGCCCACGGCAAACTCCATGGCGGTGACGCCGGAGAGGATGGGATCTTCGGAGTAGTACTCACCGTTGCGGCCGTTGTAGGCGTGACGGTGGGTGTTCAGGCCGGGGCCCCACAGGATGGGAATGCCGGTGAACAGGGACTCTTCGCCCACGAAAGCGCCCAGGTCATAGCAGAGCTGGGGATTGAAGCTGGAGGCGGTCAGCGGGCTGTTGCCGAAAACCTCGGGATGCCAGTTGCCGTTGGGATCGGACACGGCGATGTTCCAGGGGGCGCCGGTGTCCTTGGAGGCGTTCAGGTTCACGGCCACGCCGTTGCCGGCGTTCTCGGTCATGTAGGTCTCCACGGTGCCGATGGTCTCGGCGCCGGGGATGGAGGGGCCGCCGTAGGTGGCCAGATACTGGGCCTCCTCCAGGGTCATGTTGTTGATGAGGCGCTCCCACTTGGGATCGTCATAGTCCACGCCCCACATCTCGAAGAACTTGGTACCGTTGTCCTCTTCCCAGATGATGTCGGAGGTGTCGTCATCGGTGGCGATGGTGTAGTACTTGCCGTTGAGATCATCGATGAGCTCCTGGTTGGTCAGGGTCATCTGGTCATAGGTCTTGGGCCAGGTGCCCGCCCAGTCGGAACGGCTGAGATAGGTGACCTCGCCGGGCTGGAAGTAGTTCCAGTCGGAGTAGGGGATCTGGTTGACGATCTTCTCGCCGGTCTTGGAGACGGAGAAGGCGGTGCGCTCGATGAAGCTCTCGTCGATCTCGCGCTCATAGGCGTTGTCGGCGTTGGCTTCCACGGCCAGGCCCTGCTTGGCCATGATGTTCTGCAGCGCGGCGTGGGCGCCGTTGCCCACCGCAAAGTAGTAGGTGCCGGGATCGAGGACGTAGCCGCCCTCGCCGTTGAGGCTCATGTCGTAGCTGGCGATGTACTGCAGATCGCAGACGACGCTGACGACCTCAGACTCACCGGGCTGGAGGACCTGGGACTTGTCATAGTTGAGCAGCTGGATGGCGCTCTTCTCCAGGCCGCCCGGGGTATAGGGAGCCTGGCCGTAGATCTGCACGGAGGTCTTGCCGGCGACCTTGCCGGTGTTGGTTACCTTCACGTTGAAGGTGGCGGTGGCGTCAACGGAGCCGTTGTCCTTCTTCTCCACCTTGAACTCGGGCTCGCCTTCGAAGTCGAAGGAGAAGGTGGTGTAGCTCAGGCCGTAGCCGAAGCCGTAGGCGACCTCGTCGTCATAGTTCCAGTTGCCCGCGGAGGCGTAAACGCCGGCCTTGGAATCGGCGTTGCCCTGACCGGCCACGCAGTCATAGTAGCGGGTCTCATAGTAGCGGTAGCCCACGTAAATGCCCTCGGCTTCCATGATGTACATGCCGGTGTTGCCGCCGAACATGCCGCCGCCGCGCACCACGGTGCCGTCAGCGTTGGCATAGCGGAAGTTGCCCATGTTCTGCATGGCGGGAGCGGACATGTTGCGGGCCGCGAAGATATCGAACAGGCCGCCGGAGGGGCTGACCTTGCCGCAGAGGATGTCGGCCACGCCCAGCATGCCGTAGGCGCCGGGAGCGCCGATCCACAGGATGGCGTCCACCTCGGGATCGTTCTTCAGCTCGGCGATCTCCACCGCGGAGGAGCTGTTGATGAGGACGATGACCTTATCGGAGCACTCCTTGGCCAGGGCGATGGCGTCCCGCTCGTTCTGGCTCAGGGCCAGAGGCTCGTCCATGCCCAGGCCGGGGACCACGCCGCCGGGCAGGTAGTCGTGGCTCTCACCGGAAGCGCGGGAGATCACAACGATGGCGGCGTCGCCGTACTGGGTGAAGCTGTCCTTGTAATCGGCGTTGACGGCGGCGATGTCGTCCAGGGAGGGCTCACGGGGGTCGAAGACTTCCTCGGCACCCTCGTTGTACTCGTGGTGATAGGAGGCCAGGAGCTTTTCATAGATGTCGATCATGGTGGGGTTGACCCCGTAACCGGCGCCGTCGAAATCAAACTCGTCGCCGGTCCAGCCGTCCATGGTGGGGGCAATGGTGGTCTCGCCGGTCTGCCAGTTGGTGGAGGCGGAGTCGGAGATGGTGTGGGCAAAGTCCGTGCGGTTATCGCGCAGGGCCTGCTCCAGGTTGATGACCGGGCCCCAGACCTTCACGCCGAAGGCGCTGCCCAGGACGGGCTTGTGGCTGCGGATACCCAGCAGGGTCACGTTTGCGCCGGAGGCCAGAGGCAGAACGTTGTTCTCGTTCTTCAGCAGCACGCTGCCCTCATAGGCCTGGCGGCGGTTCAGGTCGATGGCTTTCTGGATCAGTGCGTGGGAATTGCCGGTGCCGTCCGCGTTGAGAAGCTCGGCAGAGGGCTTGAACTTGTCATAGAGCGCGCCCTCGGACTCCATACGCTCCGACTGGGTGCCCATGTAGGTGTCGATCGTGGCGGCATTCGCTTCCAGAATGTTGCCTGCCATGATCGAGAGGGCGAGGAAGAAGCACATCAGGCTTGTCAGTCCTCGCCAGAGACCGGTTCTTTTCACTTTCATTCCTCCCGAAATTTCATTTTGCAGGGTTCGTTTGAGGCATAGCGCCTCTGTCGCTGCCGTCAGTGTACCACAGCAAAAAAAGAAAACGGCAGTTTCGGGAGCGAACTGCCGTTTTTTTCGCGCGAATTGCAACCTAAGTTTCAGTTTGATCTCAGCTTTTCATGAGGTAGATGTCCAGGGTGAAGAGATCGCCCTCCGCCGAGGCGTGGAGGCTGCCGCCGTATTTCTCGGCAATGAGCTTCATGCTCTTCATGCCGTAGCCGTGAAAGCCCTCTTCCTCGGTCTTGCTGGTTTTCGGCAGCCCGTCCTCGATCTGCAGCGTGCCGGAGAAGTAATTGCTGATATGGATGCTCACCAGCTCTCCCCGACATTCGGAGACGATGTCGATGATCTTCTTTTCCGCATCCTCCAGCTTCTCCACCGCCTCCACGGCATTGGTGATCGCATTCCCGAAAAGGGAATAGACGTCCATGGTCTGCATAAAGCCCAGGTCCGCGCCGTTTCCCATGTAGGTCAGGCGGATGCCTGCCTCCGAGCAGCGGAGGCTGTTTTCCGTGAGCAGCACGTCCAGCGCCTCGTTGCCGGTGCGGATGCGGCTGCCGTAGATGCGCACCGCGTCCTTGATGCTCTCCACTTCCTCTTCCGGAAGGCGCATGTCCCGCAGCTTGTGCTTGAGATCGTGGTATTTGATGTTGATGGTGTCGATGGTCTTTTTGGAGAGCTCATACTGCTTGCGCTCCTCCTGCCACATCAGGTTCAGGGCCGTATTCTCCATGCGCAGATCCACCGTCCGATACAGAACGAACTGCACCACCAGCGACATCACGCAGCAGGTGACGGCATAGATGCTCACGGGGACGGAATCCCCGACGCCATAGAAGTTCGCCACCCGGGTAAGCCCCACGCAGATGAACACCACCGCGATGGACAGGGCGTTAAAGCGCAGATCGGTCTTTTTCCAGCACTCGTTCCTGGCCGCAAAATAGCCGATGGTCCCCAGCGCGATCAGATACACCGGCGGGAACACCACCAGCTCCATCAGCTCCCAGTCCTCCAGCGCGCCAAGGGACGCGCCGACAAAGAGGCCCGTCAGCGTCTGCACGATTTTGGCCACGTGATAGGCGATGTGCTCCACCGCGTAGCCGGCCACGCACAGGGAGAAAAGCGAGGGAACGGACAGGCGGAAGCAAAAGCCCATGGCCGCCACCGTCAGGAGAAAGAGGCCTGCAAAGCTCACAAACTGCACCGGAAGCGACCGGGAAGGCACGGCCCCCGCGGGGAACAGAAGCTGTCCGGCGATGCACAGGGCCAGAATCAGGAGCAGGCGCAGGGGGAAGCGGCTGCGCTTCTGGGCGGGATAAAGGAAAATCAGCTCCGCCAGCATCAGCTCAAGAAGAAATTTCATCGTCTTCCCCCCATAAAATCGGACATGGCCGCAAGAAAGCTCTTTTTCTGCGGCCGGGAGATATCCAGCTGGCTGCCGCCCACGGTGACGCTGTTTTTGTTCACCGCGCTCACATGGTAGAGGTTCACCAGGCAGCCGCGGTTGGCAAAGACAAAGAAGCTGCGGTTGAGCTTGCCGTAGGCCTCCTTCAGGGTCCCGTACTCCTCAAAATCGCCCTCGGTGGTGTGGTAGACCACATAATGTCCGTCGATATCCAGCCAGCGGACCGAGGAGATGGGCACCTGCCGCAGCTCCCCCTCGCACTTTATCGTCACATATTCCTCGATCCGCTTCGGGATCCGGGCCGCGGCCCGCTTCATCTTGATGGCGAAGGAGTAGCGGTTCACCGGCTTCAGGATGAAATCCAGGGCCTCCACTTCATAGCCGGCAATGGCATACTGGGCCATGTTGGTGACAAAAATGAGCAGGACGGAGGCGTCCATCTTCCGCAGCGCCCGGGCGGTCTCCATGCCGTCCATGCCCGGCATCTCGATGTCCATAAAAATCAGGTCGTATACCGGCTGGAAGCTGCCGATGAAGGCCGTGCCGCTTGCAAACTCGGTCACATGAAAACGCATTCCCTCGCTCTCCTCCAGCCAGCGCAGGCATGCGCGAAGACGCTCCCGCTCGGCGCTGTCGTCCTCCACGATGGCAACACGGATCATGCTCTCACCTCTCCTGTCCGTTGATAGCAGTTTATTGTATCATAAAAAACCGCGCTTTACAACGGGCGGCGGGAGGCTCCTTTTCTCTCCCGCAGGGCAGAAGCAGCCTTTTCCCTATACCCGGACTCCGCCCATATAGACCGCCTTTCGGCGGAGAGACCCGTCGCAGATCACAAAGTCCGCCCGCTTGCCCGCTTCGATGGAGCCGAGCTCCTCTTCCGCGCCGATCTGGCGTGCCGGGAGAATGGTGGCCGCCGCAAGGGCCTCCTCCCGGGGGATCCCGAAGGCGATGGCAAGGAGCATGCAGTCATACAGGTTTGTGGCCGAGCCCGCGATGGTCCCGTCCGCAAGCCTTGGGATCCGCCCCTTGAGAAAGACCTCCTGCCCGCCCAGGGTATACCGGCCGTCCGGCATGCCGCAGCAGCGCAGGGAATCCGAGATGAGGCAGATGCGGCCCGGAAAGAGCCGGAAGGCCATGCGCACCGCACTGGGATGCACGTGCAGTCCGTCGCAGATCAGCTCTGCCGCGACCTTCTCCCGCTCCGAGGCGGCGCCGATCACACCGGGAGCTCGGTGATGGATCGGCGGCATGGCGTTGAAGAGATGGGTCAGGTGGCGGGCGCCGGCGTCAAAGACGGCGCAGGCGGCCTCATAGTCCGCGTCCGTGTGGGCGATGGACACGGTGCAGTCCCCGGCAGCTTTTTCGGCAAAGTCCGCCGCGCCTTCCAGCTCCGCCGCCACATCGACAATTCGGATCAGCCCTCCGCAGCCCGCATTCAGTCTGCGAAAGGCCTCATAGTCCGGCAGCTTCAGAAAGGCTCCGTTCTGCGCCCCCTTCTTTTTCTCCGAGAAAAAGGGCCCTTCCATGTGGATGCCCGGCAGCCGCGCGGCGTTCGACCGCCGGGAGGCCCGGTAGGAAACCGCAGTGTCAAAGGCTTTTTCCAGCTTTTCATAGGGCAGGGTCACGGAGCTGGGCGCAAAGGCGGTGATGCCGTGCCGGGCATAGTAGTCCCCCATGCGCCGGAGGCCCTCCAAATCGCCGTCGGAAAAATCCGCCCCGGCGCAGCCGTGGGTATGGATGTCGACGAGGCCGGGGATCACGAAGCTGCCCCGGAGATCGACCTTCTCTTCCCCAAGGGCATCCTCCGCCGGGGCGAAGCGTCCCTCCCGCACGGAAAAGCTCCCGTATTCGAAGCGTCTGTCTTTTCTATAAATGTAAGCGTTATGATAGATCATTTTCATCCCTCCGGCGGACTGTCCGCCGCCGCGCTCTGGCCCACGCGGCGCGTTTTTTCATCCGGCAGCATGACGCGGATTTGATCAAAAGCACAGAGTATTCCTCCCGCGGGACCGGCCTGCCTTCGACGCACAATCCCGCTCACAGAAGAAATGATACCAGAAAGAGGGCCGATTTGCCAGTACCTGCGCAGGGAGACTTTCTATCCCCGATACAAACGCCCCGAGTCGTGCTATCGTGTCTTTCAGAATGCAAATTCGGGCGATCGGGCGAGGCGTCATGACAAAAATCTTATTCATTTGCCGCGGCAAGCCTCTAACAAAAGCCGATTTTCCCTGTAAAATCAAGCACTTTTGACCATCCCTCACGCAGTTTACACCCCGTTTGCACCTCACGAACCAGGGATAATATGGGAAATTCAGGTTTGTCTTGCCATTGGAATTGTAAGTATGTCTGGATAATATCTGACAGCATTTGAGCAAAGCCGCAATGCCTTGAAAAACAAATCTTTTTCTATTCCTTCAAAGACCAACCGTAAATTTTACACCTTTTGTATCAACACACCAAGCCCGCCATGACACCAATAGGAATACAGCCATGACACCAATAGGAATACAAAACGCCTGTACCGCACGGATCACCGCTGCAAGTACAGGCGTTTTTATGGATATATAAAGCATCTTCCGAAAGCCTATGATTTATGGTATACTCCATCTCGACAAATCGGAGTTTGTTGAACCAGACAATGATGTCTAATCGATGGGATGCGGCATTTTCTCGCTTTGTGTCGTGTCCAAATGATTAGACTGGCGTTAAACTGACTGCGAAAGGAGGAAAACCCGGTGGATCAGATTAAGATCGGCGCATTCCTGAAAACACTCAGGAAGGAAAAGAATTTGACACAGGAGCAAGCAGCGGAACAGTTGGGCGTTTCCAACCGAACGGTGTCCCGTTGGGAGACAGGAACGAATATGCCTGACATCAGTCTGCTGGTGGAGATTGCCGAACTTTATGGCGTCAGCATTCCGGAATTGATTGATGGAGAAAGGAAAAGCGAGAATATGAATGAAGAAGTTAAAGAAGTCGTTAGTAAGATGTCCGATTATGCAGAAACGGAAAAGACGACTATCCTGAAGAATGTCAGGACAGAGAGCCTGCTGGGTGTTTGTGCATTGGCTGTGGTAATGCTGCTTGAGCTCTTTGGTATCCGTTCCTACAGCCAGCTGACTGAAATGGTTTTTCTATACTGCCAGGTGTTTGTATATGTATCGGTGGTGATGGTTTTCTTCCATGCTTCAGGTTTGCTGTATAAATTCAAGCGTGGAGACAGAGAAAGCAGCTTGCCGAAGCCATTCCTGTTACTGATTGCATTGGCCGCTGCTGCGGCAGTTGCCTTTGGAATCTGGTTTCTGGTTTCATTGATAGGCGGACAAATCCCCGGGAGGTAAATGTTTATGTATAAGATCTGCAAAGACTGCGGGGAAAAATGTGATCTGTCAGAAAAGAAATGTCCTGTGTGCGGGGGAAAACTGAAAAAGCAATTCACGGAAGAGGAATTAAAGGAAATCCAAAAGCAGAATGACGATATGACTGTAATCAATACCTTGCTGAATGTAGATTCGGTTTAGCGGGGTATGAAGAAATGAGGGCAAAGAAAAAGAGAGACTTTCTGTTTATCACCATATTGCTTATACTCGCAGCGGTTGTTGTGGCTGTGTTTCAGTTTACCCAGTTCGGCTATCTGACGACCGTTCCGTACCGATCTGCATTTACGGAAATCGCTTCTCACGTTTATATCAACAGAGATTATGCAGGGGACCAGCAAGAGCTTCTTGAAATGATCGAACAGGCTAAGGATCGTGTCAGGACTTTTTTCGGGGACGTACGCTTTCAGGATGAGACGATCTTCATCATCTGTGATGATGAGAAGCTGACGCGGAAGCTTGGCGAAGATCACGGCACGGTCATCTTTTGTTTTCCTTCCGAAACGCACTATATCTGTATTTCAGACGAGTATCTGGAGCTCGACATTCTGGCACACGAAATCACTCATGCAGAGCTGCACACGCGCCTTTCCGCCGAAGCTCAAAAGTCAATTCCGACTTGGTTCGACGAAGGGATTGCCCTGCAGAATGACTATCGGGAGAAATACAGCGAAGCGCAATGGACCCAGCAGACCGACAACGGTAAAAATGCGGTTGCCCTTGAGGATATGGACACTCCGGCAGAGTTTTATGCGGGGGAAGCGGAGGACAGGCGTTTCCGTTATCTGAATGCGAAGCATGAACTCGATGTATGGATGACATCACATGGGCAGCAAGGTTTATTGGAATTGCTTGATAGGCTCAATGGCGGAGCAGATTTCAATACTGCATATGGAAGTTAATTTCCCGTTTAGCACATTGAATATACGAATTTGGGGTCGGGGAACCGACTCCTTTTTTGGCCAGCTATATATTATTGACATATGTCCGAAATTGTGTTATCATCTATTTTGACATAAGTCAGAAAAGAGGTGCGTCCATGCCGAGAAAACAGCGCTGCAGATGGATCGAAGGATACCCGGATCATTGGGAATTCTCACCGGAGGAGATTTCGCACGAGGAACCGGTCGTGATGACGCTGGACGAATTCGAGACGATCCGCCTGCTGGATCGGGAGGGACTGACCCAGGAGCAGTGCGCAGAAAAAATGGGCATTGCCCGCACCACTGTGACTGCCATCTACGAAAGCGCAAGGCGCAAGGTTGCGGATGCGCTGGTAGACGGAAAACAGCTCCTGATCCGGGGCGGAAACTATCAGCTCAACGATCAGGGAACAAAGAATATCATTCAGAAAGGAACGGGAAATATGAGAATCGCGGTAACCTATGAAAACGGAGAGATCTTCCAGCATTTCGGCCACACCGAGCAGTTTAAGCTCTACGATGTGGAGGATGGTAAAATCGTCGCGGAGCAGATCGTCCCTACCAACGGCAGCGGTCATGGCGCTCTTGCCGGGTTTCTGAAAGCGGCGCAGGCGGACGCGCTGATCTGCGGCGGCATCGGCATGGGTGCGCAGAATGCGCTGGCTGAGGCGGGAATCAAACTATACGGCGGCGTGACAGGCGCGGCAGACGCGGCCGCGAAGGCGCTGGCCGAAGGGACACTGCAATATGATCCCGACGCCAAATGCGATCACCACGGCCATCATCACGGTGAAGGTCATGATTGTGGTCATCACCATGGAGAGGGCCATGTGTGCGGACACCACCACGGTGAAGTGCATGCGTGCGGCCACCAGGAAGGCGATGAAGGCTGCCGACGCCATCACGGCGAGTAAATAGGAAATCTGTATTGTCCTGGAGCCCAAATACAGCCGCTTGAGGTCTCCTACTTTGCAAACAGAAAGCAGTCACACATTATTTTGTTACCAACGTGGGAACGGGAAAGTACATCTGCTCCATCTGTGGCTATGTCTATGATCCGGCCGAGCATGACGGCGTGGCCTTCGAGGAGCTTCCGGAGGACTGGAAGTGCCCGCGCTGCAAGCAGGGCAAGGAGAAGTTCAACAAGGCGTAAGGGAGCTTTCGTTCCTTCAAGCCGGTAAGCTCACCGGCGAGAAATCCTTTCAGAATACAATAGCAAATCGTCCTGCAATCGATGAGACTGTCATCAGGGCTGAATTGCATTTCGCTGGTTCATCGTTGACCGCAGAAAGTCTTTCTGCCTAAGCAAAGATCCTCGATGCGCTAAAGCATCGAGGATCTTTGCTTTTTAATGGAAATATGAACGGCCAGTTAAGGGGGCAACTTTTTGCGCTTTTGCAAAAAGTTGCCCCCTTAACTGCGCTATTCAGGTGAAACTTCCTTGTGTCTGAATGAACTCCGGCAGATTCACGTGCCGGATTCCGTTTCGCTTTTGGATCATATCCCCGCGGGTCATGACAAATTTGGGATAGTTGTCTGCGATCTGTTCCAGCGGCCGATACTCACGGTCTTCTGTATCCCGGCTGTTCATGATCGTCATGGCCACCTGCGCATAAGCATACTGCATTTGCTCATCCCGCAGAATGAAATCGCATTCCAGTTTGCCGATTCGCCCGATGCTTACCGCGTAGTTCTGGGATCTTGCATAGGTATAAATAATATTCTCCAGAACCGGACCATAGTTGATGCGGTTATCCGTGTTCATGGCAAAGTAGAAAGCGCAGTCGGCCAAGTAGTACTTCTGCTCCCCTGCCAGAGAGCGGCGGGATTTCAAATCAAAACGATTGCAGCGGTACAGGATCTTGGCGTCCTGCAGGATCTTGATATACCGGTTCAGCGTTTCCCGTTTGATATGGACGCCCTGTTTCTCCAGATCTTTGAGGATGTTGTTCAGACTTGTCGTCGCGCCGAAGTTGTTCAGCAGATAGGTCTGTACGCTTTCAAAAACGGTCTTGCTGCGCACCTTGACTCGCTGCCGGATATCTTTTTCAAAGATCTCCGCGATGACGCTGCGCGTATACGTCCGCTTGTCTTCCATGCTGTCATACTGGAGTGCTTTCGGGAAGCCACCCTCCAGAATATAGGAATCGAATTCCGCGGTCAGATTGTTCTGGATCGGCTTTCCCAGGAAGGCTTTCATACCCAGATACTCATCAAAGCTCAACGGATACATTTCCAGCTCAATATATCGTCCGGTGAGCTTTGTCGAAAGCTCGCCGCTCAGAAGATACGAATTCGACCCGGTAATAAAGATCGAGTACCCGCCGTCCGTGCGGTAAGCGTTGATGACTTCCTCAAACTCTTTGACGTTCTGGATCTCGTCGATAAAGACATAGATCGTCCCATTCCCGGCCCCGGCTCCTTCGATCAGGGCGTCAAGCTGATCCGGCGTTTTGACCTTGCGATACTTTTTGGAATCCAGATCCAGGAAGAGGATCTGAGAGTCCGGAATCCCGGTTTCCCGCAGCTCGTCCGCAATGGAGGCCATGAGGCAGGACTTTCCACAGCGACGCACACCGGTAATGACCTTGATCATTTCGGTGTCATGGAAAAAACCGCGCAAGCGGCGAAGATACTTCTCCCGTTTATAGATGTTCATGGAATCACCTCGCTGACAGTATATCCGAATCCTCAGAAAATATCAAGTTAAGGGGGTAACTTTTTGCGTTTTCGCAAAAGTTGCCCCCTTAACGCGCTTACTCTTCAGTGTTGAAGATAATAGTTGATACTTGATTAAGCGTAGAAAACAGGGGAAAAGAGCCCTATGAAGCACAAAGCTCCGAGGGAGCGCCTTTTGCTTTATGTGAAGATGGGAAAAATATATCATCCAAACGCATTGACTTTTCGTCCAAAATCAATTAAAATTGGACGAAAGAAGATCTGCTGGACGAAAGGAGCTTTCCATGAGAGCCTTTGATTACAGCAAGCTGGCAGACCGCACATGGCCGTCAGATATCCTGAACCTCGTAGCAAAGATCCATGAGTATAAGGGCAGGCAGGATATGCTTGTCCGGCAAAAGCCTGTGGAGCTGGATCGCCTGGTGGAGATCGCCAAGATCCAAAGCACCGAGGCATCCAATAAAATCGAAGGCATCGTTACCACCAGCACCCGCATGAAGCAGCTCTTTGAGGAAAAGACCACGCCGAGGAACCGTGATGAGGACGAGATCATGGGCTATCGGGATGTGCTGAACACCATCCACGAGAGCAACGAGTATATCCCCATCCGCCCGTCATATATCCTGCAGCTCCACCGTGATTTGCTGCGGCGGGCAGGGGCATCCTTTGGCGGAAGCTTCAAGAACGTTCAGAACTACATCAATGAGACAAGACCGGACGGAACGACGTTCACGCGGTTTACGCCGATCGCTCCGTATGAGACACCGGAAGCAATGGACAGACTGTGCGAAGCATATGAGCAGGCGCTGGCCAAGGAGAGCATTGACGCATTGATTTTGATCCCCTGCTTTATCGTGGATTTCCTCTGTATCCACCCGTTCAACGACGGAAACGGCAGAATGAGCCGCTTACTGACGCTGCTGCTTCTCTATAAGAACGGCTACAGTGTTGGCAAGTATATCAGTATTGAAAAGCAGATCGAAAAGACCAAGGATCGCTATTATGATGTGCTGGAAATGGCGGACGCCGGTTGGCATGAGGGAACAAACGACCCGACGCCTTTCATTCGTTATATGTTGAGTGTGATCCTCGCTTGCTATACGGAATTTGAGGATCGTGTCGGCTTGATGGAAAAAGCGGGCGCATCCAGCACCGCCTATGATGTTGTGAAGAAGTATGTCGAAGATAAGGTCGGCAAGTTCACCGGCGCTGATGTAGTTACCAACTGCCCAAGCATAGGAAGATCGTCCGCCCTGGCCGCATTGAAGAAGCTGACTGATGAAGGTCTGATCCTCCGTCAAGGCTCGGGCAGAGGTACATTTTATGTCCGGGTGGACGGCGTAAGTCATGCCATATTTCCAGACATCTGATATCCATTCGATTGTTTATCAATCGCTATCAGGCTGTTAACAGCTCAGTTCATTTCTTTTTTCCGTTTTATTTCATCGTATTTGGCACTAACCTTTTGTAGTATAGTATTGGTTTCCTCACATATCGAGTAGTGAAATAAGGTGACAAGCACCTCTGCCGCTACTATGACGGGATCTACATCCTGCTTCATACCGGATTGCGGATCTCCGAGTTTTGCGGACTGACCAAGGACTGCATTGATTTCAAGGGCCATAAGATCATCGTTACCCTCAACACTTACACTCACCTGGGACTGGAAGACGCCGCCGAGGAACTTCGCCGCATGGAGGAAGCCGAGGCAGCCCGCAGGGAGCAGGAGAAGCTCGCAGGGAAGGCGAAGGATTCTCAGAAACTGTTCAACGCGGTCTGAAAACAGCGACAAAACCAGCAAGGCACTCTGCCGCAGCAGAGTGCCGTTTTTTTATAGTGGCTACTATGTGTGTCATACTTGTATGCCACGCGTGTGACGGGGTCCTCTGAAAAAAGTTTTCAAATAATGAAACCATTCAGCCCAAAATTGGACTATTATAGGTGAACGGCCGTGATAGAAGAGAATCGAGGTGAGATGCTTGACGGATGCCAAAGCATTAACGCAGCTACAGTCAGGAGATCAACAGGCGCTGGGATGGTTCATTGATAGATATGGCAACTA
>ONBX01000049.1 GCA_900316205.1 uncultured Eubacteriales bacterium | reverse complement strand
GGTCTTCGCCGAATAAGCGCGGGACGCCTTCCCTTCGAAGGGGGTCGGAGAAGCCCCTTTTGGGCCAAATGAAACGTGTACTCTTCACTCCTCTTTCAGCAGTGGGATTCCTGCGAAAATGCAGGCGTCCCACTGCATTTTCGACGCAGGCGGGGCATGCTGCTCCCGAATGAAATCAGAAAAAAGCCGCCCCGCTCGATTAGGGCGTGCAAGTTAGGGATACGACAGCCGCAAACAGGATCTTTTCGTGCCAGGCATCGTTGCCTGTGCTCGGAATACATATCCAGTATTCCTGCGCCATGCGCCTCGCCTGACACAAAAATCTCTCTGTTTGCGGTGCTGCGCAGTTTTGCGCGAGGCATTTTTCGTCCAGACGATATAGAAAAATCCGGGAATACTTGCTGTATTCCCGGATTTTTCTGTGATGGATGGGCGGAAAAGGGCCGCGCAAAACCTGCCGTCTCCCTAATTTGCACGCCCTTTTGAGCGGGGCGCATTCTCAAAACTGAAAACTCAAAGTTTACTCGGCCAGGAGCTTTTCCAGGGCGGCCAGCTTCATGCTGGTGCAGTAGATCTCCATGGCCTGCTCCAGCTGCTCAATGGGGGGCAGGGAGGGAGCCACGCGCATGTTGCTGTCCCGGGGATCCCGGCCGTAGGGGAAGGTGGCGCCGGCGCCGGTCATGGTGAGGCCCGCCTCCTTGCAGAGCTTCCAGGTGGCCTTGGCAATGCCGGGCATGGTGTTCACACTGACAAAGTAGCCGCCCTTGGGGCGCTGCCAGCCGGCGATGCCCAGAGGGGCGATCTCCTTTTCCAGGGCGTCCAGCACGCAGCGGAACTTGGGCCCCAGGATCTGGGCGTGGCGCTTCATCAGGGCCAGCACATGCTCCTTGTCCTTCAGATAGCGGACGTGGCGGAGCTGGTTTACCTTGTCATAGGAGATGATCTGAGCGTTCAGCAGCTTCTTCATATAGGCCATGTTCCGCTCGCTGCAGACGAAAACGGAGATGCCCGCGCCGGGGAAGGTGATCTTGGAGGTGGAGGCAAACTCGAAGACCATGTCCTCGTTGCCGTACTTGGCGCACTCCTTCAGAATGTCCGGGAAGGGGACGTATTCGCCCTCAAATTCATGCACGCAGTAGGCGTTGTCCCACATCAGAAGAAAGTCCGGCGCGGCGTGCTGCAGAGAGGCGATGCGGCGGATGGTCTCCGCGCTGTAGATGATGCCGTCAGGGTTGGAGTACTTGGGCACGCACCACATGCCCTTCACCTCCGGGTCCCGGGCCAGAGCTTCCACCACGTCCATGTCCGGTCCTTCCGCCGTCATGGGCACAGTGATCAGTTCCATGCCGAAGCTCTCAGAGATGCCGAAGTGCCGGTCGTAGCCGGGGGCGGGGCAGAGGAACTTGACCCGGTCAAGCTTTGCCCAGGGCGTGGGACTCATGACCCGGCCGTGGGTGTAGGCCTTGGCAATGGTGTCGTACATCAGCTGCAGAGAGGCGCTGCCGCCCACGAAGACGTTCTCGGGCTTCACGTCCAGCAGCTCCGCGAAGAGGGCGCGGCAGGAGGGCAGCCCCTCCAGATTGCCGTAGTTGCGTACGTCGATGCCGTCACAGAAATAGTCGCTCTCGGAATTGAGCAGGTCCATCATGGGCCCGTTCATGTCAAGCTGCTCTTTGCCGGGCTTGCCCCGGGCCATGTTCAGGCTGAGCCCCTTGGCCTTCAGCTGCTCATACTGCGTACGGACCTGCTCCAGTTCCGCCCGGAGCTCCTCCTTGGTCATTTCGGCGTATTTTTTCATGGTAAACGATCCTTTCCGTTTTCCGGCTTGGCCGGATGATGATGCTTCACGGGAAAAGAGAATCACGCTTTCTGATCGAAAAACGAGGAAAACCGGAATCGCTGTACCCGGAACCCTCTACTTTAATCCATCATAGCATAAAGCGCCGGGACATTCAAGGAAAATGACTCTTTCCCTTTCGGGAAAGCTGTGCTATGATAGATTTAACCATTTAACGAAACGGAGTGCTGACAGTGCGTGCAATGTGGATGCCCATGGAGCTGACGCTGCCCATGGTGCTGATCGTGGCGGTAGGGGTCTTTCTTGCCTCCTTTATGGACGGGATCGCCGGGGGCGGCGGCATCATCTCGGTGCCCACCTATTTCCTGGCGGGGCTGCCCGCCCATCTGGCTCTCGGCACCAACAAGCTCTCCTCCTGCATCGGCACGGCAGTGTCCACCGGCCGCTTCATCCGCAGCGGCTATGTGAACTGGAAGCTGGGCGTGCCCTCCATTGTGCTGGCCCTGGTGGGAGCGGCCCTGGGAACCCGGCTGCAGCTCATGGTGAGCGAGCGGGCGCTGCAGATCCTGCTGCTGGCAGTGCTGCCGGTGGTGGCGGTGGTGGTGCTGCGGCAGCGAAAGCTGCCGGAGGAGCCGGGAGACATCGCTCCGGGCAAGCAGACCTTCATCGTGCTGTCGGCGGCCCTCATTGTGGGCGCCTATGACGGCTTTTACGGTCCCGGCACCGGCACCTTCCTGATCCTGATCTTCTGCACCCTGGGCAAGCTGGATGTGCGCACCGCCTCCGGCAACGTGAAGCTGGTGAACCTCTCCAGCAACATCGGCGCTTTGGCCACCTCCCTGCTCCACGGCAAGGTCTTCCTGGCCCTGGGCCTCATCGGCGCGGTGGCCTCTGTGGCAGGGCACTGGCTGGGCTCCGGCCTTGCCATCAAGGACGGCTCCAGAATCGTCCGGCCCGCCATCCTGGTGGTGCTGGTGCTGCTGGCCATCAAGGTTTTGACGGATATGCTCTGACGATACACCGTATGACTTGACGTGAAGGAGTGATCGCATGAAAAAAAGCATCGGTATCCTGGGGGGCATGGGGCCCTTGGCCACGGCGGATCTGCTCATCAAGATCACCATGGCCACCCGGGCGGACAGCGACCGGGAGCACATCCGCGTCTATATCGACAGCGATGCCGCCATCCCGGACCGCACCGCCGCCATCCTGGAGGGGGGCGAGGATCCGGTGCCGGAAATGACTTCTGCCCTGTGCAATCTGGAGCGCTGCGGGGCAGACTGCATCGTCATGGCCTGCAACACAGCCCACTACTTCCTGCCCCGGCTGCGGAAGCTGACGGAGACGCCCATCCTGGATATGCTGGAGATCACCGCCAAAAGCTGTGCCCGACTCTATCCGGGAAAGAAGGCGGCGGTCCTGGCCACCACCGGCACCCTGCGCACCGGGCTCTATGAACGGGCGCTTCAAAAGGAGGGCGTGCCCTTCCTGCTGCCGGACGAGAAGCAGCAGGCCTTCCTCATGCACCTGATCTACGATGTGGTGAAGGCCTCCCGGCCCATGCAGCCGGCGGAGGAGGGCTGGGCCGAGCTTCTGCGGGAACTCAAGGAACGGGGCGCGGATTACTTCATCCTGGCATGCACGGAACTGCCCATCGTGGCCAACACCCTGCCGGACGAGGGGCCCTTTGTAGACCCCACGGAGGAGCTGGCAAAAGCGGCGGTGCTCTACTGCGGCTATGAGCTGAAGGAGCCGCCGGAGGGCGGAGGCCCCCCGGAAGACGATACAACAGAACAGCGGCCCCGGGCACAGGCGGTGCCCGACGGGGCGGAAGACGGATCACCCAAAGGGTGATTTTTTTGTTGGTATCATGCTTCGCGATTTAGCGTAATACACAGACAGAAATATTATAAATAGACACAATAGCGTCTTTTTCGCTTTAACGTGATATATAATTCCACTATACTTTTAGAATTTAATGTAATATACTACTATACAAGAACCGGCATTGCCGGAGAGGAAAAAGAGAAATCAAGAAAGGAATTAGGAGGGATATTATGGCAAACACAGCACCCAAAAAGGGCGGCATCTTTCAGGCGTACCTGAACTTCAACGTCCTGTACAAGATCCTCATCGGTCTCGTCATCGGCGCCATCGCCGGCATCATCCTGGCTGTTTCAGGAATCACCGCACTTCCCCCATGGATCAGCATCTTCGGCACCATCTTCACAAGACTCCTGAAAATGATCATCATCCCGATGATCGTGGGCTCCCTGGTAGTCGGTGCATCCTCTGTTTCTCCGGCCACCGTCGGCAAGGTCGGTATCCGGATCATCGTGATGTATCTGATTACCTCTGCCTTCGGCGTCATCATCGGCCTGCTGATGGGCAACATCTTCCAGCCCCACGCGGAACTGGCCAAGGTCACCGAGATGGCTGCGGAAGCTGCCGGCAAGACCGCCGAGACCAACGTCTGGGAAGTCATTTCCAACATCATCCCCACCAGCGTGCTGACCTCCCTGGTCAACGAGACGGTGCTGCAGGTCATCTTCTTCTCCCTGGTCTTTGGCCTCTGCCTGTCCTACATGAAGGTCTCCGAGGATGAGCGCATCCGCCGCATCTCCGGCACCGTGTTCGACATTTTCGACTGCCTGACCGAGATCATGATGAAGGTCGTGCGTGGCATCATGCAGTACGCTCCCATCGGCGTTGCGGTTTTGATCTGCGAGGTCTTTGCCAAGAACGGCGCGAAGATCGCCGGCGCGCTGGTCACCGTCACCATCGCCTGCTTCCTGGGCTATGCCATCCACGTGCTGCTGGTTTACGGCGGCCTGCTGAAGATCTACAAGATCAAGATCGGCACTTTCTTCAAGGAAGCCCGCACCCCGTTCATCACCGCTTTCGTTACCCGTTCCTCCAACGGCACCCTGCCCACCACCATGGCTGCCGCGGAGAACCTGGGCGTGGACAAAGAGGTCTATGCCTTCTCCCTGCCTCTGGGCGCCACCATCAACATGGACGGCACCGCCATCTACCAGGGCGTCTGCGCCTTCTTCCTGGTCATGTCCTGCTTCGGCCGCGGCCTGACCTTCGGTGAGATGGGCATGATCGTGCTGCTGGCCACCCTGGCCTCCATCGGCACCGCGGGCGTGCCCGGCGCCGGCGCCATCATGCTGGCCATGGTCATGCAGGGCATCAACATGCCCATTGCCGAGGGCACCGTCCTGGCCGGCGCCTACGCCATGATCTTGGGCATCGACGCCATCCTGGATATGGGCCGTACCGCGCTGAACGTGTTCGGCGACCTGACCTGCACCTGCTGCGTTGCCAAGCGCATGAATTATCTCCAGGAAGACTCCGTCATCAAATAAGGCATGAACCGCAACGACCTGGATAAGCGCCTGCGGGAGCTGGGGATCTACAGTGACTTCTATATGCGGAGGGAACTGAAAGCCCTGCCTCAGCTGCTGGAGGAAGGGGAGCAGCTCAACTGTATCCTCACCGGCGTCCACGAGGCGGAAAGAAAGATGCTGGCCGTCACGGACCGGCGGCTCATCGTGATCTTTGCCGCGGCCCTCTCTCCCGGGGATATCAAGGTCATCCCCAGAGAGGCGGTGGGGGACTGGCACTTTGAGAAAAAGCTGCTGTTCTCCTGGGTGAGCGTCTCCACCAAAAGCGGCACAGAGTTTACCTTTACCAACACCCAGGGCTCCCTGAAAGAGCTCTTCGAATGGGCCATGCAGCAGCCTGTCAAGTGAATCAAAAAAAGGATGTGAAAGCGAGCTTTCACATCCTTTTTTGATTCAGTTTTCAGGTAAACTTTTTCTTGAAATACACAAAGTATTCCTGCGAAAAAGTGCCTTCATCAGAACTCAAATTCTCTCGGGATTCGCTCTTGCCGATTTAATCATCGTTTACTTAGTTTCTGGTTTTTAGTTTTGAAGCCGTAGGGACGCCTTGCGCCCTTGCGGTCGCCCGCCAAAAGCCTTCCCCGCGCACGGGGAAGGGGGACCGCTTGCGGTGGATGAGGTCCCCGCTGTCATGGCTTCGCAAGTGATGTGAGCCGAAGGATCTCGCCCCGGCGCAGGCCGGAACCGGGCAAGCCCGCGGACATGAGCACCGCGTTCCGTCTTCGCCGTAGGGGCTGCCGCCCTCGGCAGCCCGCGTCCCCTCGCCTGAAGGTGGCGTAGCGCCGAGCAATGCTCGGCGGCACACTGGGGGGATGTGCCATTTCCTCTTCGCCGTGCTCCGGGAATCAGGGATCCTCATGGCGACATTTGTGCATGCGTGAAAACCCTTGACGGATCCGCACCGGGGCGGCTGCGAATTCGCCCAAAGCATGTGCTGCGTTTTGCTTGTGCCGCCGGGACGTCCGGGAGGCCGTCCCCTACGAGGAAATCAGGATTTCCGCTCTGTCCGGGAGTTGGCGCATGACTGCAGCTGTGAAGAGGCGGATTTCAAGTCGTCTTCACAAAAAAGGTCTCATATTCACCCGTCAGGAACCATAGATCTCCCAAAAGTATCTGTCCAACAAGGAACTGCCGCAAAAGAGCTGCTCACAAATAGCCTTTCCGTTTTGGACGGCAACATATTTCTTGGTGTGCTCGTTGAGAAGAAAGTTTTCGGCAAGCTGCCGCAAGAACACATCCCGGGCCAGGTCCAGGCAGCTTCTCATAAGCTTAGCTCCTCTTTCCTCGTATGGATCGCCCAGGAGAAATCCATGGAGAGAGAGCGTGTACCCTGCGAAAAACAGAAACAGAGGATCCGTGCTTGCTTTCCGTTCCCCAAGATCGAGATACTTTTTCCAAATGCCCAGGGCCGAGCGGTTGGGATCGTCTTCATGGAGCTTGCTCTCATGGGGACCCTCGATTGCATAAAACCAGGAGAAGCCGACCAGGGAATACAGGATCCGCGCGTCTTCCCGCTGATGATACCGTGTTTCCAGGTAGGAGAGGGCCTGATCCCATTGAAAGCTTTCCTCGTAAGCTGACAGCGTCCTGTCGTAGTAAAAAAAACTCATGGGTATGCTCCTTTCCCAGAAAAATAGGGACATACAGTGAGACGCGGTGTGAATTCTCATCGAGGGCGATGCCTGATTTCTTCCTTCCCTATGCCGCTTTCTTTCTCCATCCGCAGCCGCTCCCGGTATTTCCGCTTGAGCTGGCGGATTCTGACAAAATCATCCCTCGTCCAGTGCAGAAGCAGCGCACAGGCTGCGAGCCCGCCTGCCAGCAGAATGGCGGCCAGGAGGAAGAGGACCGTCGCATCGTTCCTTTTCTGCATTTGCCAGGCCTGCATATCTCCATAGACCCTGCCGTTGGCGGATAAGGTGGCCACCGCGTCTTGGAAGATCCAGGGGTACCAGGTGAGCTCCAATTGATCCCCGGAATTAACGCGCCCTTCCTTTACATCGTTGTAAAAGTCCGCGCGTAAATGATGCGCGAGCATATATTGTCTGTGATCCGTCGTGGTAAGGACGAGACTTCTGTGACGGAAGCCGACATCCCAGCGACAATCCGCATAAGTGGCTTGGACGGGTTCTGATGGCTTGGCACAGAGTTCCATGGTCCCAAGGATCAGCAGAGGCGAAATCAGAAGCAGAACAAGCAGCAAGGGCTGAAGAGCGGAGAGGATCAGCTTTCTGCGCAGCCGGTTTTGCTTTCGGATATGAAGAATGCTTTTCTCCTGCCTGGTCATGCAATCACCTCTGTCGCGTGTCATCGTGCCTCCGGGGCGGCCACAGCGAATTCGTCCTGATCCTATAACGTCCGGGAAGGGCAAAAAGTTTCATTGTTTGGACGAAAGAGTTTCGTTTTCACCGCTACCGTATCATGGACATGCGCTTCGGTCAAGATGAAAAGGAGAAGCCTGTGAGACGGATTCGGTAGAGGCTGCGAATTCGCCCAAAGCATGTGCTGCGTTTTGCTCGTGCCGCCGGGACGTCCGGGAGGCCGTCCCCTACGAGGGAGACAGACGCTGCGGCTGGGACAGGGAAATTGCACCACAACCCCTCCGTCACCGCCTCGCGGGAGATCGGCGGTGACACCTCCCCTTGCACAGGGGAGGTTTTTACGGGTTGCTTCGTTCGAAATCGGGACGCCAGGGAACGGCATCTGCTCTCAAAACTCAATTCTCAAAACGGGAAAAAGGCCTCCCGGAAAATCTTTGATCTTCCGGGAGGTCGTTTCTTATCGGTATGCCAGAATCGTAAGGATGGTGTAGCTCAAAATCAGGCTGCCGAAGATCAGGATCTGCTTGCCCCGATGCTCGGTGAGCAGGCCCACGAATTCCCGCATGGAGGCGTTGGGCCAGAAGTACCACTTGGTGTCGGCCCCCATGCCCACGGCCCGCATCTTGACCCGCCGGGC
The DNA here is from genome assembly GCA_900316205.1 of uncultured Eubacteriales bacterium. Lineage (GTDB taxonomy): Bacteria > Bacillota > Clostridia > Oscillospirales > Oscillospiraceae > Limivicinus. The sequence goes on along the minus strand of ONBX01000049.1, from coordinate 13,757 downwards.
GTAGAGCCCGCTGCGGAACACGTGGTAGTTGGTGGTGGCAAAGGCTATCTTGCCCTGGGGATTCACCTTCCAGATCTGGGCCTTGGAGTACTTCATGTTTTCAAAGGTGTCGGTGGAGCGGTCCTCCTCCAGGATCCGATCCTCCGGGACGCCCTGCTCCAGCAGATAACGCTTCATGCACGCGCTCTCGGAGCAGACCTCGTCCGGCCCCTGGCCGCCGGAGGTGACGAAAATGGGGGCCTTGCCGGTGGCGGCCTCCTGCTTCTCGGCAAAGCGCAGGGCCCGGTCCAGCCGTCCCCGCAGCAGGGGGGAGGGCGTCCCGTCCTTGCGGAAGCCGCAGCCCAGAATGATGAGGAAGTCCTTGTCCAAGTCCGGCTCGTGGCGGGCGGCGATGACATCGGCCACGATGGCGCCGATGAGCATGCACTCAAAATAGAGGTACACCGCGGCGAAAAGATTGGCGGCCAGGTCGTGGAGCATGACCTGAAGTCGGCTGCCGCTGGCGTAGTGGTCAAAGGTAAAGAGCAGCACCAGCCCCGCCACCAGCAGGAAGGAGAGAAAAATGCCCAGAATGTTCACAAGCCGCCTGCCCTCGTGCCGGATCAGGGAGATATTGGAGACACAGAGCGCAGCCGAGAAGACCAGCAGAAAGGGAGAGGACCAGAGCATAAAGGTCTTGGCGGAGTCCAGCAGGATGTGCAGGATCTCGTTGGCCTGGTATACCTGGGGCTCAAGGATCAGCAGCAGGGTGATGCGCAGCTGCATGAGGGCCACCGCCAGCAAAAACAGGGAAAAGCCCATGTAATAGATGGTGTTGTAGGAATAGGGGTTATATTGGATCTGTTTGAAAAAGGCGGTGATGAGCTGCCCCACGGCGGCCAGGAGAAAGATCCCGATCAAAGCGCTGGTGAGGGCGGCGTGATGCTCCGCGTCCTTTCGCACCAGGAGGAGAACGATCAGCAGCACAAAGAGCACCTGGATCAGCAGATTATAGAGCGTGGGCTTTTTGTTTCGGGTGTCGAATTTCATTTGGCCAGGTGCACCTCCCGCAGGAAACGCTGCAGCCCCTCGGGGCCTTGGGTGGCGTCCTCCAGGCCGGTATCGCCCAGGGGGATCAGCTTGTTGGTGCCGTGATAGTCACTGCCGGCGGTGACATAGAGGTCATAGCGCTGGGCCATCTCCAGCATCATGGTGCGCAGCTTTCTGGTAAAGCCGGAGTAGTAGGCCTCCACCCCCTGCAGGCCAAAGCCCATCAGGCGCCGGAGCCGCTGGTCCATCTCCTCGCCCAGGATGAGCTGGTCTCCGCTGCCGTAGACCGGGTGGGCCAGCACCGGGATGCCGCCGCTGGCCAGAATGCCGCGAATGGCCTCCTCCGGACTCAGATACTGGTCCTTCAGATGGAGCTGGTCGATGAACTCCTTGATGGCTTGGTTTTTGTCCCGGGCGTAGCCGTACTTCACCATGAGGTTGCCGATGTGGGGCTTGCCCGGGTTGTCCAGAGACAGCAGCTTTTTCAGCTCCTCCCGGGGAAAATCGAAGCCGAAGCGATCCCGCAGAAAGGCAAGCCTTGCCTGCACCTTCTCCATGCGGACCCGGTGGCCGTTGTCGATGACCTCACGGATGGGGGCCGATGCCGGGTCGTAGCCGTAGCCCAGAATGTGGTACTGCCCCTCCGCATCCCGGCAGGAGAATTCCACCCCGGTGATGAAGCCGGGGTCGCCCTCCTCCAGCAGCTCGATCATCTGGAGGCTGCCCTTGCAGGCGTCATGGTCCGTCAGGGCAAAGAGCTCCAGGCCCGACTGCCGGACGCAGTCCAGCAGTTCCGCGGGGGTGTTGCTGCCGTCGGAGACGGTGCTGTGCATATGCAGGTCGATTTTTTTCGGAATCGTCATGGCTGACCTCTCGTTCAGAAGGATAAAAGGCTAAGATTCAGCCCCCGAAAAGGGGGCTGAATCATGGAAGTCAAAGGTTCTTTTTCAGGGTGAGGATGTTCTGGCCGTCCTTGTACTGGTAGCTCACGTCGTCCATGGCCTTGCGGGCCAGGAACACGCCCAGACCGCCGATCTCCCGGGCCTCGGCGGGCAGACTCACGTCCGGCTCCTCCATGGCCAGAGGATCAAAGGGCATGCCGTTATCCACGAAGGTGATGGTCACCTGCACCGGCTCCTCCTCCACCTCCACCCGTACGATGACCTTGCCGGTTTCGGGCTTGTAGGCATAGTGGGCGATATTGATGAAGATCTCCTCCGCTGCCACGCTGATCTGCATCTGGGCCTTCAGGGGGCAGTCTGCCGCCTCCAGATGCTGCTCGATGAAGCCGAGTACCGTGGGGAGATTGTCGTCCACGGCCTCCACCTGCAGCTCGTTGCGGGTGAAGAGCAGGGTGTCCGTCTTTTCCAGCAGCTCCAGCAGCTCGTCTTTCCAGAGCTGGATCTCGGCCCGGCCGGCCTCCGTTTCCAGACCCTTGCGGCGGATAGAGCGGCGGATCATGCGGGTGTAGCCGATGATGCGGGCCTTGTCCTCCACCTCCTGAAGCTTTTTCTCGTTGGTGGTGCCCAGGTAGGAGGAGAGCGACCTGCGCCAGAAGAGGCGCCCGGTCTCAAAGCTCAGGCCCTGGAAGTGCTGGATCACGCTGTGGTCGTATTCGGAGAAGCCCTGGAAGGAGTTGTAGATGGAGCCCAGCTCAAAGATGGGGTGACCAACGGCCAGGGTGTCCATGTCGATGAGCAGCACCTCGTCGTTCTGCAGCTCCAGGTTCTTGGTGTGGTAATCCCCGTGGATCATGTGGTCGTCATGGGGCACTTCCTCAATGAGGCGAAGCAGCTTTTTCCCGGCATCCTCGGGCAGATAGTCCTGCAGGAAGCCGGCCCACTTGAGGGCGGTCTCCTTCATATCGGGCAGCTTGCCCTTGGGGACCACGGTGCCGTGGATGCGCTTGAGCATGTCCACATACTCCTTCACGCACCAGTCCAGCTTCTCCGGCTCGGTGGACAGGATCTTGGAAAAGGACCGGGCGTTCAGCAGCTCGAAGACGGAGCCGTAGCTCTCACCCACCTTCACCACATCATAGGAGATGGCCGTGGGGATGCCCAGGATCAGGGCCAGCTTTGCCACCTCCCGCTCGTGCTGGATGTCCGCCAGCGCGTCGGCGTTGTTATAGACCTTCACCACGTTGTCCTGGTCGATGCGGTAGATGGTGCCGTTGGCGCCCTTGCCGATCTCCTCGCAGCCTTCTACGTTCACCACGCGGTAGGCCTTCTCCACGGGCATCATTTCGGTGAAGCCGGTCATGTCCAGGATCTCGTAGACCTCGGAATTCACATTCACGATGCGCATATCCGCGTACTGCTTGCGCAGCCGCAGCAGGACCCGCAGACCGGCGCTGGAAATATAGGCAAGCTCCGCCGCGTCCAGGGTCAGCTCTCCGCCGGAAAAGCCCGCGAGCTCCCCGCGGATCTGCTCCTCCACCCGGGAGGCGTTGTTGGAATCGATCCTGCCCTTCAGTTCAATCGTCATGTTCGTTTCCGCCCTTTCCCTTGTACTCCAGGCAGAGCATGGTCAGATCGTCAAACTGCTCTGCTCCGCCGATATAGCTGTTGATTTCTTCTGTCACCTGGCTGAGAATCTGCTCGGGATGCGCCCGACCCTGTCGGTTCAGCGCGTCCAGCATCCGCTCCGTGCCGAAGAGATTGCCCTGGGTATCCATGGCCTCGGTCACACCGTCGGTGTACAGGAAGAGCCTGGAACCGGGCTGCAGCTGCATCTCGTATTCCTTGTAGCGCACGCCGTCAAAGGCGCCGATCACAAGCCCGTGCTTGTCGCGGAAAAGCTCAAAGCTGCCGTCGGGCCGCTGAATGGCGGGGTACTCGTGGCCAGCGTTGGCGGCGGTGAGCTTGCCGGTGGAGATCTCCAGGATCCCCAGCCAGGCGGTCACAAACATCTCCTCCCGGTTGTTGGAGCAGATGGCGGCGTTGGTATCGCTGAGGATGCGGGCAGGGGACTTGCCCAGCATGGCGTTGTTGGCCAGGATGATCTTGGAGGCCATCATGAACAGCGCCGCCGGGATGCCCTTGCCGGACACATCCGCGATCACCATGCACAGGTGATCCTGGTCGACCAGGAAGAAATCATAGAAGTCGCCGCCGACCTCCTTGGCCGGGTCCATGCTGGCATAGATGTCAAACTCCTTCCGATCCGGGAAGGCGGGGAAAATGCCGGGCAGCATATCCGCCTGGATCCGGGTGGCAAGGGCCAGCTCCGTGCCGATGCGCTCCTTCTCCGCCGTGATCCGGGTGATCTGGCTGATGTAGTCCCGGGTCTTCTTGGAGAGCGAGGCAAAGGACTCCGCCAGGATCTCGATTTCGTCGTCGGTGCGGTAGATGGGCTCCATCTCAAAGGCCTGGTCGCTTCCGCTGAGGGCGTTGATGCGCCGGGTCATGTGCTCGATGGGCCGGACCACCTTCCTGGCCTGGGCCAGGGCGGCGATGATGGCCAGCAGCACCACCACCGCGGTCAGGATCAGCACCGTGATCTGGGAGTTCCTTGCACCATTCTGATAGAGCGTCATGGCGCCCTTGTTGATATCGGCATAGCTGGTCAGCAGAGCGGTCGTGGGCTGATCGGTGACTTCCTTTTCCACCACGGAAAGGAGAGTCCAGCCCAGGGCATCCAGGGGAGCGCCGGTCAGATAGCAGGACTTCCCGTCGATCTCGATAAGAGAAAGGGGCGTCTTTTCCCGCAGGGCCAGCTTCACAAAATTTGCAAGCTCGGTATTCTCGCTCTCCCGCAGGTCCGCGGAGCGGTCGGAAAGCCGGGGCTTGAACACGCCGCTCTCCCGGGGGGAGAACAGCACCTCGCCCTCGTCGTTGATGAGGCAGAGATAGCCGTTCTGGGAAGACCGGCTCTGCACATACTCGTCGATGGAGGTGAGGAAAACATCCGCGCCTACCACGGCGACAAGCTGGCCATCCCGGTAAACGGGGGCGGCGCAGACCAGGCCCAGGATACCGCTGAAGCTGTCTTCCTCCACACCGGTGAAAATGAGGTCTCCCGCCTCCACGGCCTGGCGGTACCAGGGCCGTTCGTGGACCGTCGGGGCATAGGCCACCGAGCCGTCCTCCAGAATGTACACGTCGGAGCGGTCATCCACAAAGAGGATGCAGCCGTCGGTGGTGCCGACGAAGCAGGAACTGAGCTTGTCCGACTGCTCGTACATGGCCAGCATGATCTCGCTCATGTTGGCGACCAAACCCAGGTCCCGGGACGATGCCGGGTCCACGCCCTCCTCGTGCTGCATCTGCACGGTGGCGGTGCCGGCCTTCGAGGGGTCCGGCGCGGCATAGGGGTACGGGTCAAAACGCTCCGCATGGGCAAAGAGCTCTGTGGCTAAGGCCTGCAGCGTCTTCACATCGGTGCGCACATCGGAAAACAGGTCGTTTGCGATATAGGCCTGCAGGGCGGTGGTTCTGGCCATGGAGCTTTCCAGAACCGAGAGCATGGTCTCCTCGGAGACCTCGGTGATGGACATCTGCTGCCGGTCGTTGGCCTCCTGCACCACCTGGGTCAGGTTGTTTCTCTGATAGATCGATACGACGGAATAGACCCCAATGAGCGCGAGAATGAAAAACAGCATCAGATTGAAGATCTTCTGCTGCAGGCCGCCGATCTTGATACCTTTGATTATCTTCATTCGATGGTCAGAATATCGGTGAAGCCCGTGACCTCAAAGATCTCCATGATAGTATCGTTCACATGTACCAGCTTCATGCTGCCCTGGCGGCTCATGCGCTTCTGGGTGGAGAGCAGGACCCGCAGCCCGGCGGAGGACAGGTAGTCCAGCGCTTCAAAGTCCAGCACCAGATCCTTTATGCCGTCCAGGGAGCCCAGAAGCTGCTTTTCCAGCTCCGGAGAAGTGATGGTGTCCAGCCGCCCCTCCAATTGGAAGCAGGCCTTCTCGTTTTCAATGGTCTTTTTGATGTTCAGCATTCTGTTCCCTCCCGTATGATTCAGAAAAATGCCGTAATTCCCCCAGCCCGGCCGGACACGGCGTATCGCGTCGGACACAGGCCATGATGCTTGCTTTGTCTGTTTTGACTGATATATAATTATAAAGGAAAACCGAGATGAATACAAGATGCACTTTTGAAAAGGTCGGGTCAAGCGGAAAATTCCTGCCAGAGGGCAAAAGCGCTCTGCGTCTTTCACAAAGTCTTCCAGACTGCTGTGTACCTGCATCAGAAGCTCCTTGGGGGGAGCCCTCCGTGTTCCCATTCAGGGCCTCCGGCATGCGGGCAAGCCCGAACATCTCCTCGCCGGCTTCGCCGCAAATCATAATAACAAGGTAAACGATGATTAAATCAGCAAGAGCGAATCCCGAGAAAATTTGCGTTCTGATGATGGCAGTTTTTCGCAGGAATACTTTGTGTATTGCAAGAAAAAGTGACGAAATCAGAGCACAAATTATCCGGGAGGCGCCGCAGATGATTTGATCAGCGTTTACCAAGCATCTGCCGCAAAGAAAAGCGCGGAATCCGGAGAAAACGGGTTTTCAGACCCGAAACGGAGCAGGAAAATCCGAGACGGTGAGAGATGCCGGATCCCGGCCCGGATGTGCTGCGTCCCGCCAAAAGGCAAATGCTCTTTCCGTTGGGGTCAGCATGATCAAAAAGTGCGGAAAAGTTGTCCCTTGCGGCTTGCGTTCATGGTCTGCTTTTGATAGAATGAAAAGCAGAAGTGCTTTCGCCTGTTAGTCAATTACAGTCACCCGCAGAACGTGTTTCGAGATCGTCAGAAAAACCGGATAACAAGGAGGTATTCCCATGATCCACCTTTCGTATGAGCAGGAAATCACCCTCATCAAGCGCCTGGTCATGGCGCAGGGCGTCTCGGAGGAAGACGCTGCCTCGCTTGCCGCCGTCGTTACCCACTCGGATTTCACCGGCACCTATTCCCACGGTCTGTCCCGCCTGTGCATTTATCTGCGCCAGTATATGGCCGGCGCCCTGGCGGCGCAGCCGGACTTTCGCTGTGTGAAGGATTCGGACGCCTCCCTGGCCTTTGACTGCGGCGGCGGCTCCGGCATCGTGGCGGTAAACAAGGTCTATGACGCGGTGCTGGAGCGGGCCCGCAGGTTTGGCGTGGCCGCCGGCGTGGGGCGCAACAGCGCCAACATCGGCTGCGGCGGCTACTACGGCCACCGCATGGCCCGGGACAATGTGATCGGCATTGTGGTCAGCAACACCTATCCCTGCATGGCGCCCTACGGCGGAGCGGACCGGCTCATCGGCACGAACCCCATCATCCTCGGCTGTCCCACGACGAATCCCGACCGGCCCATCGTCATAGACGTTTCCACCAGTGGTGTGGCCATCGGCAAGGTGCAGGCCTATCGCCGGGAGAACAAGGAGATGCCCGCGGGCTGGGCAAACGACTATGACGGAAATCCAACAACTGATCCCCACGTCGCCTACTGCGTCCGCCCCATGGGCGACCACAAAGGCTACGGGCTGGCCGTATTTGTGGACATGTTCGGCGGCGTTCTGTCCGACGCGCTCACCAGTCCCGAGATCCCCTTTGTGGAGGACATGCGCCCCGAGGAGACCGGCTTTGCCGTGATCCTGCTGGACATCGCCCACTTCATTGACGTGGACCGCTTCAAGGAGCACGCAACGCTCTATGCCTCGCTGATCAAAAACAGCCGCACCGCTGCCGGCGTGAAGGAGATCTTCATGCCGGGCGAGATCGAGGCGCGGCTCATCGAGAAGCGCAAGGTAACGGGCCTGGACTTCTCCGACGCGCTGGAGGCGGAATTGACGGAGCTTGGCCGCAAGTGCGGCGCCCTCGGCGCGGAGGGGGTGCTCGCAGATCTGCTTGCCTGAAGACTGCGAGTTTGACATGCTGCCGGCAGAGGGATGCAGGACCCGTACGGGACTCGTTTGCATTTTGTTTTCCTTTGCGGGAGACAGGAATACAAAATTATGGTATTCACCGGTGTGCGCACCGGTTCATGAAGCCGCCACAGGCGGCTTCGGACATGATTCGAGTCCCGTACGGACAAAAAGACAAGCCCCACGGATGTGGAGCTTGTCTTTTTGGTGACCCGTACGGGACTCGAACCCATGTTACCGCCGTGAAAGGGCGGTGTCTTAACCACTTGACCAACGGGCCTTATGAAAAAGGCGCAGGCGATGGGTCTGCGCCTTTTTTTGGTAGCGGCACCTGGATTCGAACCGGGGACACTTCGGGTATGAACCGAATGCTCTGGCCAACTGAGCTATGCCGCCATTTGCTGCCGAAACAGCATTAAGGATTCTAACAGACCAAGCCCAAATTGTCAACTCTTTTTTTGAAAAAAAGAGGATGCACCGCAAAATTTCCTCTTGCATTCTCAAAAGGGATGTGCTATTATATACAAGCTTCCGAAAAAACGGAGGGTTAGCTCAGCTGGTTAGAGCGTCCGCCTCACACGCGGAAGGTCGACGGTTCGAGTCCGCCACTCTCCACCAACAAAAACGACGTGTTTCGACACGTCGTTTTTGTTGCTTCAGAGGCGGACTCGAATCATGTCCGAAAGCCACATTGGTGGCTTTCGTCTGCCAGTTCAAAAACTGGCAGACACCTTGATTTTCGCCGTTCCCCGCAAGGCGAAAATGCAAGCGAGTCCGCCACTCTCCACCAACAAAAAAGCGTCTTTTGTCTGTCGACAAAAGGCGCTTTTTTGAACGATGTGTTCCGCTGCGCGGAACGTGATGTGCGCCTTCGGCGCGTGAAAAGCGGAACGGATCACTTTATGCCAAAGACGCAGGCATCACGCTTTGCCAGGCAAACGGCATCCCTTGCGCCGGCGGCCCGGTTTCGCTGGGGCAGGCGATGAAGCGGACCAGTCATTTTCCGGCAAAATGTCCGGGCGAATATAGGTAAAGGGTTTGACATTATCTTGACGATGCGGTAAAATATGTTATGTGCGGCCTGGAGAGACAAGCCTTTTCCCGCACTCCGTGCCTGGCCGTGCCGATCATTTTTACCGAATGAGGTGTAAGATGTACAAAGTAGTTACCAAGCGTTTTCTGAACGACGCGAAAACGATCTGCCTCTTTGAGATAGAGGCGCCTTTCATCGCGCGCCATGCCCGGGCGGGCCAGTTCGTGATCTTCCGGCTGGACGAACAGGGCGAACGCGTCCCGGTATCCGTCGCGGGCTATGATCGGGAGAAGGGCACCGTCACCGTGATGGTGCAGGCTGCGGGACGCACCACCAGAATGCTGCACACCGTGGAAGAAGGGGATTATATCTCCGACATCGCCGGCCCTCTGGGCAAGGCCACCGAGATGGAGGGCCTGAAGAAGGTCTGCGTGGTGGGCGGCGGCGTGGGCTGCGCCATCGCATACCCCATCGCCAAGGAGATGCACGAGCAGGGCATCGAGGTCACCTTCATCGCAGGCTTCCGCAGCGCCGACATCGTCATCCTGAAGGACGAGCTGAAGGCCGTGTCGGATAAGCTCATCATCTGCACCGACGACGGCAGCTACGGCCGGAAGGGCTTCACCACCGTCTTCCTCAAGCAGGAGATCGAGGGCAACATCGCCTGGAACCAGCCGCAGTTCGACCGGGTCATCGCCATCGGCCCCGACATCATGATGAAGTTTTTGGCGGACGTCACCCGCCCCTACGGCATCAGCACCATCATCTCCCTGGATCCCATCATGGTGGACGGCACCGGCATGTGCGGCTGCTGCCGCGTGATCGTGGGCGGGGAGACCAAGTTCGCCTGCGTGGACGGGCCGGACTTTGACGCGCACCAGGTGGATTTCGATTCCCTCATCAAGCGCGCCGCCTTCTACAAGGACGAGCAGGACGAGGCTGCCAAGCATATTTGCCGCATAACGGGAGGAAAGAGAAATGGCTGAACTGAACGAGAATAAGGCCGTAAGCGCCGAGGTCACGAAGAATGAGGCCCGTCTCGTGGAGGAAATGATCGGCATCGACGAGAACGGCAAGATCGACCTGACCAAGCTGCAGCAGCGCCTGCCCGACCTGAAGCGGATCCTGACGAATGTCATCGTGAAGGAAAAGCTCCTCAAGCACCCCATGCCGGAGCAGGACCCCGTGGTGCGCTCCTCGAACTTTGATGAGGTCGCACTGGGCTATGACGCGGAGACCGCCATTGCCGAGGCCAAGCGCTGCCTGAACTGCAAGAAACCCATGTGCCGCGCCGGCTGCCCGGTCAGCGTGCGTATCCCCGAATTCATCGCCAAGGTCGCTGAGGGCGACTTTGACGCCGCCTATGAGATCATCACCTCCACCAACGCGCTGCCCGCCGTCTGCGGCCGCGTCTGCCCCCAGGAGCGGCAGTGCGAATCCCGCTGCGTCCGCGGCGTGAGAGGCGAAAGCGTGGCCATCGGCCGCCTGGAGCGCTTTGTGGCGGATTACCACATGGCCAAACAGGACAAGCCCCCCGTGGAGGTTCCTCCCAGCAACGGGCACAAGGTGGCCGTCATCGGCTCCGGCCCGGCCGGCCTGACCTGCGCCGGCGACGTGCGCAAGATGGGCTATGACGTGACCATCTTTGAGGCCTTCCACAAGTCCGGCGGCGTGCTGGTCTACGGCATCCCCCAGTTCCGTCTGCCCAAGGAGATCGTGGCCGCCGAGATCGAAAATCTGAAGGCCCTGGGCGTGAAGATCGAGAACAATGTCATCGTGGGCAAGTCCATCACCATCGACGAGCTCTTTGAGGAGGGCTACGAGGCCGTGTTCATCGGCTCCGGCGCCGGCCTGCCCCAGTTCCTGCACATCCCCGGCGAGAACCTGATGGGCGTCTATTCCGCCAACGAGCTGCTGACCCGCACCAACCTGATGAAGGCCTACCGGGACGATTACGACACCCCCATCAAGCGCTTCCACAAGGTCGCCGTTGTGGGCGCCGGCAACGTGGCCATGGACGCGGCCCGCGTGGCCAAGCGTCTGGGCGCCAGCGAGGTACACATTGTCTATCGCCGCAGCCGGAATGAGATGCCCGCCCGCCAGGAAGAGGTGGAGCATGCCGAGGCTGAGGGCATCGAGTTCAATCTGCTCAACAATCCCTGCGCCATTCTCGGAGATGAGAGCGGTCACGTGATCGGGCTGGAGTGCGTGCCCCAGGAGCTGGGCGATCCGGACGCCCGCGGACGCCGCACCCCCATCCCCAAGGAGAAAGAAAAGTGGGTCATGGACGTGGACACCGTCATCATCGCCATCGGCACCAGCCCCAACCCCCTGATCCGTTCCACCACCCCCGGCCTGACCACCACCCGCAAGGGCGGCATCGACGCGGACGACATGGCCCATACCGAGAAGGTCGCTGTCTTTGCCGGCGGCGACGCGGTCACCGGCTCTGCCACCGTCATCCTGGCCATGGGCGCCGGCAAGAACGCCGCCTACTGGATCGACGAATACATCCGGCGGATCCACGGAGAGCCGCCTCCTCCCCCGCAATGATCCCAAGATAGCAGAAAAACCCCATGCGCCCGGAAAAGGCGCATGGGTTTTTTTACGCATGTCATTCGCTTTGCCTGTCCACCATCAGGAATCGGACGGATCCTCCGTCTCCTCATAGAGCTCCGGGTAGTTGCTCTCGCAGAAATAAAAGCTGCCGTAGTGCATGTCCCGGAAAACGGAGTGGACCTTGCCCTGCACCGCATGGCCGGCAAAGACCACCTGGGGCTGCAGGATCCGCTCCCCCAGCAGCAGGCGAAGGGCAATGTCCGTACAGGCCGGGTCCGGCTGCAGGACATCCCGAAAGGCGGGGGTGTCCGTGCCCACATACTGGCCGTACTGGTACACCACCTCCTCCAGCGTGTCCGGAAATTCCGGCGATGCCACTCTGTTCAGGGCCACCTCCCCGATGCCCATGCGCAGCTCGTCGGTGAGCCAGCGGCTGCCCGCTTCCCAGGTGATGAGCTTGGAGAGGAGGCGCAGCTCGTCATAGTCCAGGGGCGGGCGGCTCTCGTCCGCGTTCCAGCCCTCCGCCGCGGCAAGGCCCGCCTCCCGGTCGTCTGCCAACACCGCCTCCCGCAAAAGCCCCAGCCAGTCCGGCTCCGGTTCCTCCACCCAGGCGCCGGCGCCCATGTTCAGCCACATGAGCAGGGCCGCCAGGGCCAAAAACATGCGCTTCAAACAGCAACACCTCCCTCTGCGCCTCAGTATACGCAGGGGGAGGTGTAGATTTTGTCACAAGCCGCCGGGAAATAGAAAAAATCAGTCGGTATAGACGATGGCGGCGGGAATGTCGCCGGCACCGGGACCCTGAAGCTGATAGAGCCGGATGCAGGATACGATCAGCACCAGCAGGGCCAGAATGATCCCGACCAGCGCCAGCCGTTTTTGTGTCAAGGGAATCCCTCCTTCATAAATGCTGCCCATCCATAAAAACGCGAAAAGATGGCTTGGGTTTCACAAGAGAAGAAAAATCAGCACAGCGCCCAAAATCAGGGACGCATTTTTGTGGATGTTGCCAGGGAACGCAGAGGCTCCAGCCAGGCGGCGGGAACACAGAGCTGTCCGGTGCCGCTGCCCAGGGCCAGATGGGGCTTGTTGGCGCCGTGGTAGTCGCTGCCGCCGGTGGGGACCAGGCCGTATTCCCTGGCAAGGCCCAGCAGGTACTGGCTCTGCTCCTCGTCATAGAGGGAGTAGCGGCACTCCATCCCCAGCAGGCCGTGGTCCATGCAGTGCTCGATGAGCTGCCGCAGGGCGCTCTCCTCCAGCTTGTACTGGAAGGGGTGGGCCAGCACAGGCACGCCACCGGCCTCCCGGATTACCTCCACCGAGCGCTCGATGGAGAGCATCCGCCGTGGCAGGTAGTAGCGCTGCCCCTTCTCAATATAGCGGTCAAAGGCGTCCTGTACGCTTTCCGCCAGGCCCAGCTCCACCAGCACCTGGCCGAAGTGGGGCCGGCCGATGGAGGTGCCGAAACGGCTTTTCATCTCGTCATAGTCGATGGCGATGCCGTCGGCGGCCATCATCCGGGCCATTTTCCGGTTCCGCTCGTCCCGCTCGGAAACGATGCTGTCCAAAGTCCGGGTCAGGACAGGGGAGTTGGTGCGCAGATAGTAGCCCAGAATGTGGATGGTGCGGCCGTAGCGACTGGTGAGCTCCACGCCGGAGACGGTTTCGATCCCCAGCTCCTGACCCTTCTCCGCGGCCTCGGCACAGCCGGAGACCGTGTCATGGTCGGTGATGGCCACGGCGGCAAGATCAAGCGCGTGGGCCTTGCGCACCACTTCGGCGGGACTGTCCGTTCCGTCGGAGGCGGAACTGTGAATATGCAGGTCGATCTGTTTCATTATAATAACTCTTCCTTATAGGCTCCCCTGCCTAAGGGGAGCTGTCCGCGAAGCGGACTGAGGGGTCTATCTTCCTTATAGGCTCCCCTGTCTGTAGGGGAGGGGCTTGTGCCAACACCCATAAGAGAGTTTTGAAGCAAAACATTTGGTAACTGTCAGACAGGGTTGGAAAAGGCCAAGGAGAGAGATGCTCAGCTGTGAGCATCTCTCTTCTCTATTTTTTTACAATGGGTTTACATCCTTAACGCTCGGCTGGCTTAGTACTCATATTTTGATAGAAAAATGCACCCTAAAGAAAAACAGGGTGCATTTTCCGTTTTTCAGGGTGCATTTTCCCGAGAGTGTAGTGGTAAGCTTTTTTTGGACACGAAGGGGGCAATTTTTGTACAGCAGATGTATAATGGAAGACACGAAAGCACACATGTTGTACAGACTTGTCCT
>ONBX01000045.1 GCA_900316205.1 uncultured Eubacteriales bacterium | reverse complement strand
TACATCTTTTGTCTCTTGGGGCTTGACTTTTAATAGTTAGTCTTCACAATCCCCCCATGCGTGTCCAAGCTTGGCCGCACAGGTTTGTCTACAGTCTGCAACGGGGCAAGGGCGTTGACAAAAGCGGCCGGGGGCTTTATGATGAAAGCTCAGAACCGACTTCCGACAGAGAGGAGCCAATATATGAAAAAGATACTGTCCTGCATCCTGGCCCTGACGCTGTTTTTGACCCTTGGCGCGGCAGGCATCCGGGCTGCGGCCGACGAGCCAGAGGATCTGGCAGGCGCTTATGAGCTGATCGGTATGCTCCTGCGGGGCGTACCTTACCCGGAGCAGCAGCGGGACGCCCGCTCAGCCTTCCGCCTGCTGGTGAAGGAAGACGGCAGTGCGGCGCTTACAACGCCCGATGGCGTCCGCTCCTTTGCCTGGGATGAGGCGAATTTCACCGCGGAGGACGGGCTTCAGATCCCTTACAGCTTGGAGGATGGCATCCTCGTATTGCTGGAGGAGGACTTTGTCATGACCTTCCAGAAGATGGAGGGGGTCGTGGGCCGCTGGATCAGCGCGGTGAACATCGGAAGCCTGTTGGAGACGGAGATCCCCGCCGCCCTGCAGAATGTGACAGGGGAGATCGCCCTGGAGCTGCGCTCCGACATGAGCTGCACCCTCTCTCTGGAAAGCGGCAGCATGCTCCCCAGCCTGCGGCAGGCGGTGAAGGAGCTGTATTCGGCAAATCTGGAGGCCAACGGCTCCAGCACGGAGGATGCGGAGGAGGCCTACGGCAAGAGTCTGGATGATATCGTGGCGGGCCTGATCGAGACCATGGACCTGACCGGCCTGGATGACACCCAGACCGGGACCTATATGCTCCGGGACGGGAATATCGCCGTTCGGCTGGACAGCGGCAACGCGCCGGGCAGCTGGGACAGCAGCACCATGAGCCTGACGCTGCCGACTTATGGCGAGCTGCGCTTTGACCACGTGAGCGGGGAAGACACGCTTGCCAAGGGCGAAGGCGCCATGAGCTATGAGGCCTACGCCGCCGCAGCCCCGGAGAGCCCGGTGGTCATCGAGGCCTATGTACAGGCCTGCCAGGAATGGTGGGAGGACAGCATCACTGTCTATGCCCAGGACGGAGCGGGCGGCTATTTCATCTATGACATGGCCTGCTCCGAGAAAGAGGCGGAGCGCCTGATCCCCGGCCAAAAGATCCGGGTCACCGGTGTGAAGTCCGTGGAAGGCGGCGAGGCCGAGATCCTGGACGCCAGCTTTGAGATCCTGAAGGGCAATTATCTCTTCCCGGCTGTGGACGTTACGGCACTGCTGGATCGGGAGGAGCTGATCGAGCATCAGAATCAGTATGTCTCCTTTAAGGGCCTCACCATTGAGCCCTATGACGATTCCGGCGCGGCCTTTGCCTACAAGGATCCCGACGGCATGACCGACGACCTGTACTTCAAGGCTTCCCGGGACGGCAAGATCTATGAATTCTGCGTGGAATTCTACCTCTGCGGCAAGGAAACCGGGGTCTACAAGGCAGTGGAAGCGCTGCAGGCGGGCAATGTTGTGGATCTGGAGGGCTTCCTCTACTGGGACGAGGGTGCCAATCCCCACATCACCTCCGTCACCGTGAAGTAAAGAAACACAGATATCGCTCCCCTCGGAAAACCGAGGGGATTTTTTTCGGAAAAAGGGAAAAAATCTATCCCCCCCGGGGGCTTGTGGACGGGGAACAGGCTCGCTATAATAGGCACAGATGCATCGAGAACAGAAAAAACGGGGTGATCTTGTGCATATGGCAGACGCGCTGCTGGCTCCCGCCGTTGCAGCGACCATGTATGTGGCCTCCGGCACTGCCGCCGGCATTTCCATCCACAAGCTGAAAAAAGAGGACGATCCGGCAAAGCTGCCCACCATGGCCGTCACGGCCGCCCTGGTCTTCGCCGGACAGATGATCAACTATACCATTCCCGGCACCGGCTCCTCCGGCCATATGTGCGGCGGCATGCTGCTCTCGGCGCTGCTGGGGCCCCAGGCGGGATTCTTGTCCATGGTGGTGATCCTCACCATCCAATGCCTGCTCTTTGGCGACGGCGGCCTCATGGCCCTGGGCGCCAATATCTGGAACATGGCCTTTTACGGCTGCTTTGTGGGCTATTACCTGATCTGGCGGCCCATCCTGCAGGGCAAACTCTTTGCCGGCATGGGCGCCAAGGCCGGTCAGCGGGCCCGGATCATCCTGGCCTCCATCCTGGGCTGCGTGATCACCCTGCAGCTGGGCGCCTTCTCCGTGGTCATCGAGACCAGCCTCTCCGGCATCACCGAGCTGCCCTTCGGCGCCTTCCTGGCCCTGATGCAGCCCATTCACCTGGCCATCGGCCTGGTGGAGGGCCTGATCACCGCGGCGGTGCTGGTCTTCGTGTATGAGTCCCGGCCCGAGCTTCTGCGGGATGTGGATACCTCCGATAAGGCCGTCTCCGCGAGACGCAGCCTGAAGGCTACCATCGCGATCCTGGCTGTGGTGGTGCTTCTTGTGGGCGGCGGACTGAGCCTGCTGGCCTCCGGCAATCCCGACGGCCTGGAGTGGGCGCTCTTCGGCAACGCCGAGGAGGGCTACGGCGAAAACATGGGGCTGGATGAGGAGAACTTCGGCGTTTCCAGCTCTGCTGCGGATACCGCCGGTGCTATCCAGGAAAAGACCGCGCTGCTGCCGGACTACGCCTTCCCCGAGAGCGAAAGCGCCGTCGGCACCAGCTTCTCCGGTGTTGTGGGCTCCGTCCTGGTGGCGGGCGTGGCGGTGCTGATCTGCATCGCCGGCGGCTTCTTCCGTAAAAAGAAAGCCTGAGTCGTAGCGCCGAGCAGTGCTCGGCGAGGAAATGAGAAAAGCGGAAACGGACAGGGAGAACTCCCTGTCCGCCTCCGCGTTTTGCTGCGTTTTGCAAAAAGTGGGAATGACATGAATAAAATGGAAAAGGCGCTGCACGAGCTCGGAGAAATGGACGAGCTGGCGGCGGGCACTTCGCCCATCCACGGCCTCTGCGCCCCGGCGAAGCTGCTGACCACAATTGCATATATCGCGTTGGTGCTGTCCTTCGGCAAGTACGATTTCAGCGGGCTTATCGTGATGATCCTCTACCCGGTGCTGCTGTTCCAGATCAGCGGCGTCTCCGTGGGAAGCTTTTTCTATAAGCTCCGGATCGTGCTGCCCCTGGTGATGGCGGTGGGGCTTTTCAATCCCATCTTTGACCGGCAGATCCTGCTGCGGATCGGTACGGTGGGCGTCTCCGGCGGCGTCATCAGCATGCTGACGCTGATGATGAAGGGCGTCTTCTGCCTGATGGCCTCCTACCTGCTGATGGCCACCACGCCCATCGACGTGCTCTGCGCCGCGCTGCGCAAATTCCATCTGCCCGCCACCCTTGTGACCCTGCTGCTTTTGACCTATCGCTACATCGGCGTGATGACGGAGGAGCTTGCGGTGATGACCGAGGCCTATCAGCTCCGTGCTCCCGGGCAGAAGGGCATCCACGTCTCCGCCTGGGGCAGCTTCCTGGGCCAGCTGCTGCTGCGCAGCATGGACCGGGCGGAGGAGCTGTACAACAGCATGCTCCTCCGGGGCTACCACCAGCACTTCCACTACGCCCCGGTGAAGGACTGCACCGGGAAGGACCTTGCCTTTTTCCTGGGCTGCACGGCGGTCTTCCTGCTGCTGCGCTTTGTGGATCTGGCCCAGGTTCTGGGCTCTCTGTTTGTGAGGTGAGAAGGATGATCGAATTCAGACATGTGGATTTTTCCTACGAAAAGGACCGCCCGGTGCTGCGGGATCTGTCCTTTTGCATCGAAAAGGGAGAGAGCGTGGGCCTCATCGGCGCAAACGGCGCGGGCAAGAGCACGGTGATGAAGCTGCTGCTGGGCCTGCTGGCCCCCAGCTCCGGGGAGATCCTGGTGGACGGGATCCGGGTGGAGAAAAAGACCCTGCCGGAAATTCGCCGGAAGCTTGGCTTTGTACTGCAGAATTCCGATAACCAGATGTTCATGCCGACTGTGTATGAGGACATGATCTTTGCCCCGCTGAACTACGGCCTGAGCCGGGAGGAGGCGGAGCGGCGGGTGGATGCGGTGCTCCGGAAGCTGGGGCTGGAGGAGCTGAAGCATCGCCACAACCACCGTATCTCCGGCGGCGAAAAGCGCATGGCCGCCATCGCAACGATCCTGGCCATGGAGCCGGAGGCGGTGCTGATGGACGAGCCCAGCTCCGCCCTGGACCCCTATAACAGGCGCCTTGTGATCAACACCATCCGGGAGCTCCCTCAGACCAAGCTCATCACCTCCCACGACCTGGACATGATCCTGGACACCTGCGAGCGGGTGATCCTGCTCTCCGGGGGCGGCATCGCGGCGGACGGTCCGGCGGACACCATCCTGCGGGACAGGGCCTTGCTGGAGGCGCACCGCATGGAGCTGCCCTTCTGCCTCATGGGCAGAGACTGAATCGAATTGGACAGGCCCTTCGCGGCCGGAGCAAAAAGCAGACGCCGGAGGCGTCTGCTCAGACTGTAGACAAACCTGTGTTGCCAAGCTTGGACACGCATGGGGGGATTGGGATGCCCCCCTTCACGTTCAATCTATGCCAAAATGGGAACTTTTTCGGAAGTTTCCATTTTGGCTTTTCAAGCTGTCGACACTTTGTCGACAGCTTGAGCAGACGCCGGAGGCGTCTGCTTTTTTGCTGCCGGAAAACGGCTGCGAACCTGCCGAAATGCCGCAGAAAAACAGGTTTTTCTGTTGCGGGAAACGAAAATAAATGTTAGACTGAATTATAAAACATGAATCGGGAGGATGCTGTCATGAACAACACGAGCCGAAAGCTTCTGGCCATGCTGCTTTGCCTGGTACTGCTGGCGGGACTGTTCCCCGCGGCCCTGGCGGAGGAACCCGCCGGCGCCATCGCGCCGGTCACCGGGGAGGAGACAGGCAGGATCGAACCCGCGCTGGACCCGGCGGCGGAAGAGGACGCCCCGACCTCCGGCAGCTGCGGGGAAAATCTCACCTGGACCCTCGGCGCGGACGGCACCCTCACTGTCTCGGGTAACGGCCCCATGACGGATTATGAGTGGGATGATGACCAGAGTGAGATCACGGCACCCTGGGCCGATTCCAAAGACCGGATCCGGAAGGTGGTCCTGGAAGATGGCGTCACCTCCATCGGCAACGAGGCTTTTGACGGCTGCGGTAATCTGACGGAGGTCCAGCTGCCCGACGGGCTGACCCGCATCGGTGAATTTGGCCTGCAGGCCTGTGGTTTTACGGAGATCGCGCTGCCGGAGTCCCTGACGGAATTTGGGGATGGTGCTTTTTACGGCTGCAGCGCGCTTCAAACGATCGAGCTGCCTTCCGGGATCACGGAAATCTTCATGTATCTCTTCTGCGAATGCACTTCCCTTGCCTCTGTGACGATTCCGGCGAGTGTGACAGAGATCGTGGAATATGCTTTTTATGGCTGCTCCGCACTGAGCCGAATCAGCTTTCGTGGGACCATGGAGCAGTGGAAGAGCATTTCCGTGGGGACGGCAAATGAGCCTCTCCATTTCGTCGTCATCGACTGCAGCGACGGGACCATCGATTATTCCAACTCCTGCGGCCCCAATCTGACATGGAGCTTCGAGGAGAGCAGCGGTACCCTGACCATTTCCGGCACCGGTGCACTCTGGGACAATGCTTACCCCTGGTCCGACCTGCGCGGAGAGATCCGCCGTGTGGTGGTGGAAGAGGGGGTCACCGTTCTGTCTGACACCAGTACTACCCTTGGCCCCTTTCAGGACTGCGTCAATCTTACCCAGGTCAGCCTGCCGGAGGGATTGGTCACATTGGGCTGGCGCTGCTTCCAGAATTGTGACAGCCTGGTGGAAGTAGCCCTGCCGGCAAGCCTCCAGAAAATCAACCAGAGCGCTTTTGGCGACTGTGACAGCCTGCTGCGGCTTCCGGTCCCGGAAGAGAGCGAAACCTTCACCTTTTCAGACGGCGTGCTCTACAGCAAGGACCTGACTACCCTGGTGCTCTGCCCGGGCGGGAAGAGCGGAGAATTCACCGTTCCCGACCGAGTTGTCGCTTTTAGCCTGAGAGCCTTCTGGGGCTGCCGGAAGCTGACGGCGGTCCATATCCCGGACACGGTGACGGATCTGGGCAACAACACCTTCCAGTACTGCGTGAGCCTGCGGGAGGTCAACATCCCCACTGGCGTTACCCAGCTGCCCATCAGCTGCTTCTATGGCTGCAGCTCCCTGGAAGAGATCACCATCCCTGCCAGTATCACAAGCATTTACGGCGCCACCTTCTATGACTGCCCCTCACTTAAGAAGGTCATCTTCCTGGGCTCTGCGCCGGAGATCCAGAGTTCAACCATTTTTGACACAAGCGTCACCGCCACAGCCTATTATCCCGCCGGGGATGAAAGCTGGACAGAGGAATACCGGCTGAGTCTTGGCGGCAATATCACCTGGATCGGGATGGATTCCACCTTGGTCAACATCCCGGACCCGGCCTTTCGTGCCTGGCTTGAGGAAAACTCCGACATGAACGGGGACGGGATCCTGACCGAGAAGGAGCTTGCTGCGATCACCCGCATGGAGATAGCAGGCCTTGATATCGCTTCTCTGGAAGGCATCCAGTATTTCTCCCAGCTGCAGGTTCTGGACTGCAGCAACAACTCGCTGACCTCTCTGGACCTCAGCGGCAACCCGAACCTGGTGAGCCTGGACTGCAGCGGCAATGCGCTGACTTCCCTGGATCTCAGCGGCTGCCCGGCGCTGGAACGCCTGGCCTGCTATCATAACGAAATGACGTTCCTGGCGCTGGGCTTTTGTCCCACTCTCGCCGAGGCGGCCAAAGGCGCGAGCCGCACGGGAAGCCTGGGCGCGGATGTACTGCTCTACGGCGGCAGCGGAGAGGACTTTGTCCTTGCGGTGGATAAGAAGCTGAGTCTGGAGACGCCGGAAGGCGCGATCCCCATTGTTGCCGTTTGCTTCCCGGATCCGGCCTTCCGCGCTTATGTAGAGAAGAATCACGACCCGGATGGGGACGGTCTCCTTAGCCCTGAGGAATTGGCGGCGGTGACCTCCATCGAATGTAACGGAGAGGGCTGGCAGTCCCGGGGCGAGATCCGCTCCCTGCAGGGGATCGCGTATTTTGCAAGGCTGCAGTACCTGAGCTTCTCGTACAATCACGTTCCCACCATTGATCTCAGCGGGAACCCGGAGCTTACGTCGCTGTATTGCGAATACGTTGATCTGACCGCGCTGGATCTGAGTGCCAACCCCAAGCTGCGCTATCTGTCCTGCTACGGAAATGCGCTTACCGAACTGGACCTGAGTGCGAATCCCGAACTGATCTTCTGCGAGTGCGGACACAACAACATCACCGGGCTGGACCTGAGCGCTAATCCGAATCTGGTGACGTTCTACTGTTTCGGCATGGATTCTCTGGTAAAGCTGGATGTGAGTGCCAATGCGCAGCTGCGTAACCTCGGTACTGAGAATACCGCCATCGGCGCGATCGATGTGAGCGGGAACCCGAAGCTGGAGTATCTGAACGTGTTCGACTGCGGCCTGCGGGAGCTGGACCTGAGCCACAATCCGAAACTCACGCATCTGACCTGTTTCACCAACGAATTAACTTCTCTGGACCTGAGCAACAACCCGGTGCTGATGGAGCTCATTTGTTATGGCAACCAGCTGACCATGCTGGATCTGAGTGCCAACCCGGCTCTTGCGTACCTGGACTGCCATGGCAACCAGCTGACGGAACTGGACCTGTGTGCAAACCCGGAGCTGGATTTCCTGTTTTGCTATGATAACCGGCTGGAAATGCTGGATCTGAGCGTCTGTCCTTCCCTGGCGGAGACCGCCGGAACGGAGCCCGCCGCGCTGGAGGATTATGGCAGCGGCGTGATAGGGTACGGGGCCTATCAGGACTATGATACGATCCAGTATCACCTGATCGTGGACGGCAGCACCAGGCTCGTGACCGCTGTGATTCCCGGGGATCTGGACGCAAACGGCACGGTGGAGAGCGGCGATCTGCTCCGGCTCCGCCGTTACCTGGTGGGCCTGGAACCCTCTGTGAATCACATCGCCGCCGACGTGACCGGAGACGGCAAGGTGGACATTCTGGACCTGGTACGGCTGCGGAAGTACCTGGCCGGCGTGGAAGTGCCCCTGGGCTGAAATTCTGAAATAGCAAAGGCGCGCTGCAAAATGCGCTGTCATTGCGAGACCAGTTCGCAAACTGGCCGCGGCAATCCGTTTTCTTTTGAAGAATGATACGGATTCCCACACCAGTGACATCGGTCACTGGTTCGGAATGACAGGATCACGCATTTTGCAGCGCGCCTTTCTATCGTATGGCTTTATTCCTCGGCTACCAGGTGCTCGCCGATCTTGTACACGTCGCCGGCGCCCACGGTGAGGATGATGTCTCCGGGGCGGGCCAGGGCCCGCAGGGCGCCCTCCAGCTCGGAGAAGCTGGGGAAGAAGACGGAATTGGGCACCTGCTGGGCCAGGGCCGCGGAGGAGATGCCGATGGTGTTCTTCTCCCGGGCGGCAAAGATCTCCGCCAGCAGCAGCACGTCCGGCCGCCGCAGCTGGGTGACGAAGTCCTGGAAGAGGGCGGCGGTGCGGGAGTAGGTGTGGGGCTGGAAGACCAGCACCGTGCGCTTGTAGTTGAGGCTCTCCACCGTGTCCAGCAGCACCTTCAGCTCGCCGGGGTGGTGGGCATAGTCGTCATACACGTCGGCGCCGTTAAACTTGCCCTTGAACTCGAAGCGGCGGCCCGCGCCGTTGAAGCCGGCCAGGCCGTATTTCACCGCCGTGGGCCGGATGCCCAGGCAGATGGCGGCGGCGGTGGCGGCCAGAGCGTTTTTCACATTGTGGATGCCAGGTACGTGCAGGGTCACATCGGTGAACTTCCTGCCCCGGTAGATGATATCGAACTGGGAATTGGCGCCCAGGAAGCGGATGTCCCGGGCGTGGACGTCCGCCGCGGCGCTGAGACCGAAGGTGATGCGCTTCCGGTCCAGGCCCTCCAGGGTCTGCATGGTGTTCTCATCGTCATAATTGGCCACCACAAAGCCGTCCTGGGGCACCCGCTCGGCAAAGGCCCGGAAGGAGCGCTCCACGTCCTCCAGATCCTTGAAGAAGTCCAGATGGTCTGCCTCGATGTTCAGGATCACCGCCACGGTGGGATGGAAGGACAGGAAGGAGTTATAGTACTCGCAGGCCTCCATTACGATGGTGTTGCCGTGGCCCACCCGGTGCCCGGCGTTCAGCAGGGGCAGGGTGCCGCCGATCATCACGGTGGGGTCCCGGTCCGCCGCCATGAGGATGTGGGTGCACATGGAGGTGGTGGTGGTCTTCCCGTGGGTGCCGGAGATGCAGAGGGCGTTGCGGTAGTCCCGGGAGATGGCGCCCCAGGCCTCGGTGCGCTCGAAGACGGGGATGTCGTGCTCTCTTGCCCAGGCGATCTCGGGGTTGTCGTCATGGACGGCGGCGGTGCGCACCAAAAAGTCCGCCTCCGCCGGGATATTCTCCGCCCGGTGGCCGATGCTCACGGGAATGCCCTTGGCCCGCAGCTGGGAGACGTTGAAGCTCTCGTTCATGTCCGAGCCCGTGACACCGATGCCCATGCCGAAGAGGACCTCCGCCAGGGAGGACATGGACACCCCGCCGATGCCGACCAGGTGGCCCTTCCGTCCGGGGGAGAGGAAATTGGAAAAATCACTCATATAGAAAAACTCCGTTCATGCGTTGTGCGATTCTACTTGAAGCGCAGAGCGCGAAATGGTACAATAAACATGCAACACTGTGCTATTATAATCCCGGCGCCTCTGCTTTGCAAGCAAAGATTTGCGCCGGAGAAGGGGAATCAAGGGCCGCGCCCTCTCCCCGATGGAGGCATTTATGGCAGTGATCACACCGCCCAAGTATGTCCGCCAGGTCCTGGTGACCCTCCAGGGCAGAGACTATCCCGCTTTTCTGGTGGGAGGCTGCGTGCGGGACATGATACTGGGCGTTCAGCCGAACGACTGGGATATCTGCACCGCCGCCCTGCCGGAGCAGATCCTGGAGCTCTTTCCCGGCTCCCGGCTCACCGGCGGGAGGAACGGCACGGTTACGGTACGCATCCACTCCCATTTTGTGGAGGTGACGCCCTTCCGGGACGAGAGCCGCTATACCGACCACCGGCACCCGGACCTGGTCCAGTTCGTGGCGGACCTGACGGCGGACCTGAGCCGGCGGGACTTTACGGTGAACGCCATGGCCATCTCCATCGACGGGGTGGTCAGCGACCCCTACGGGGGCCTTGCCGACCTGCGCCGGGGCGTGATCCGCTGCGTGGGGGAGCCGGAGCGCCGCTTTGACGAGGACGCCCTTCGCATGCTCCGGGCCATCCGCTTTTCCGCGAAGCTGGGCTTCTCCATCGACCTGTTCACCATGGAGGCCATCCGGGAAAAGGCCCCGCTCTGCGCCGCGCTCTCACCGGAGCGGGTGCGGGACGAGATGGAAAAGATCCTGCTTACCAAGGCGCCGGAAAAGGCGCTGGAGGCGGTGGAGCTGGGCCTGCTGGACGCCTATCTTCAGCAGCGTCTGCCCCCGGAGATCCCGGAGCGGCTGGATGCCCTGCCCCGCCGCATGCCGGACCGCTGGCTTGGCTTTGCCTGGCTGCTGAAGCATTACGGCTGCATCGCTTCGGTGGAGGAATTTCTCCGTGCCCTGCGGCTGGACAGCCGGAGCATCCACGTCTCCGCCAAGGCCGCTGCCATTCTGGACCAGCCCCTGCCCGAGACGGAAAAGGACTGGAAGCGGTGTCTGCGCCGCAGCGGCATCGAGGCCGCGGTCTGCGCCGCCCGCTGTGCCGACGCCTTCTCTTTGGGAGGGGGAAAGAACCGGGACGTGAAAGCCGTGCTCAAAAGCGGGGAGTGCTTCTCCCTGCGGCAGCTGGCCGTCACCGGGGAGGATCTCATGGCCCTGGGCCTGAAGGGCCGGGCCGTGGGGGAGATGCTGGAC
This sequence comes from uncultured Eubacteriales bacterium, assembly GCA_900316205.1. GTDB lineage: Bacteria > Bacillota > Clostridia > Oscillospirales > Oscillospiraceae > Limivicinus. Next base: position 18,802 of record ONBX01000045.1, on the reverse strand, counting down.
TTTTTGTTGGATTACGTGATCGACTATCCGGACAACAACCGCCGGGAGCTGCTTTTGAGCCTGGCGGCGGGATCGGAGGAATAAATGGATTCCTGGGACGCACTGAAAAAAGAATGCTCCGCCTGCCAGAACTGCGAGCTTTGCCGGACCCGGACCAATCTGGTCTTCGGTGTGGGAAATGAGCGGGCCGAGGTGCTCCTCATCGGCGAAGGACCGGGGGAGCAGGAGGACCTGCAGGGAGAGCCCTTCGTGGGCCCGGCGGGCAAGCTCCTGGACGATATGCTCCGCCTCATCGACCTGGACCGCTCCAAGGTCTATATCGCAAACATGGTGAAATGCCGCCCGCCCCGGAACCGGGATCCGCTGCCGGAGGAGCAGCAGGCCTGCGCCTCCTGGCTGCAGCGGCAGATCACCCTTGTGGACCCCAAGATCATCGTGTGCCTGGGGCGCATCGCCGCCATGGGCCTCATCGATCCGGAGTTTCGCATCACCCGGCAGCACGGCCAGTGGTTTGAGAAGGACGGCCGCCGCTGGATGGCCATCTATCACCCCTCCGCCCTGCTGCGGGATCCGGGCAAGCGGCCGGAGACCTTTATGGATCTGAGACAACTGCGAAAGGAGATCCGGGAGACCTGCTCCCGTACCTATACCCCATGACTGAAGCCCCCATCACCTTCAAAACCGTCACCCTCTGTGACAAAAGCTGGGTGGACCCCCTGGTCCTGGCCGAGAACAGCCCCAGCGCGGACTACAACTTCGGCAACATCTATATCTGGGACAAGCGCTACCGCCAGCTCATTGCACGGGTGGGGGACCGGATGCTCACCAAGCTCCGCTACGAGGGCAAGCCCGCCTTCGTTTTCCCCATCGGCACCGGGCCCCTGCGCCCGGCCATCGACCTGCTGCGGGACTTTGCCGCCTGGCGGGGCTACCCCCTCATCATCCGCGGCATCACGGACGTGCACTGCGAGCAGCTGGAGCGGGAATACCCGGGCTGCTTTACCTACTCCCTGGAGGAGAACAACCTGGACTACATCTACCGGGCGGAGAAGCTGGCCACCTATTCCGGCAAGTCCCTCCACGGCAAAAAGAACCACTGCAACCGCTTTGAGGCCGAGCACGACTGGCAGTTCCTGCCCCTGACCCGAAGCCTGATCCCCGGCTGCATGGACATGCTGGACGTGTGGACCGAGGATAACCTCCAGCGCCTGGACAAGAGCGTGGCCTACGAGCACGATGCCATCATCCGCGCCTTCGCCGCCTTTGAGCGCCTGGGCCTGGAGGGGGGCGTGCTGCAGGCCGAGGGGAAGATCGTGGGCTTCTCCCTGGGGGAGATGTGCGCCGACGACACCTTCGACGTGCACTTTGAAAAGGCCCAGATCGACATGAACGGCGCCTACCCCATGGTATGCAGGGAGCTGACCCGGATGCTCCTGGAACGCCACCCCGGCCTTGTGTACATGAACCGGGAGGACGACATGGGCCTGGATTCCCTGCGCCAGTCCAAGCTGAGCTACAAGCCGGAATATCTGCTGAACAAATACATCGCGAGGTGGATCGATGACTGAGCCGATCATCCGTCAGGTCCGGGCGGAGGACGCAGGGGAGCTTGCCGCCCTCTGGCACCGGGTTTTCGGCGATCCGGCGGAGCTGGCTCTGGCCTTCCTGGCAGAGCTTCCGGCCCTGGGCGGCGGCGTCTGCGCCGAGGAGGGGGGAAAGCTCCTGGGTGCTGCCTATGCCGTCACGGACTTCACCCTGGAGGACCGCCGCGCCGCCTATCTCTATGCCATCGGCGTGCTGCCGGAGGCAAGGGGCAGGGGCCTGGGCAAGCGCCTTACAAAGGAGGCCGCCGCCCTGGGAAGAGCGCTTGGAGCGGACTTCGTCTGCACCCTGCCGGCCAACGCCCCGCTCTATCCCTGGTATGAAAAGCTCATCGGTGTGCGCTGCGCGCTTTATCGCCGGGAGGAGCGGATCGAAAGCCGCCCCGGCGAGCTGCCTCTGCCCCTATCGCCGGAGGAATACGGCCTGCGCCGGGAGGAGCTGCTGCGGGGACGGCCCCATGTGACAGCGGGCCCGGCGTCCCTGCGCTATGAGAAGGAAAACTGCCGCTGCTTCGGCGGCGATCTCTTTGCTTTGGGAGCGGGCGTCGCCGCGGCCTCGGTGGACGAGGGGGAGACCCGCATCCGGGAGCTGCTGGCCCCGGCGAGGGAGGACGTGCATGCCCTTGCCGCCGCCCTGGGCGCCCATCTCGGCACGGAGCGGGTGCTGCTGCTCTCGCCGAGTGCCCAGGGGCAGCCTTATCTGGCCGCGGACACGCCGCTGCCGGCGGAGCTGATCTGGAACCTGACCCTGGACTGAGCGAGGGCAGAAAAAATCCGGCGACCTGGGGCAGCGGCAGGGCCCTCAGGAACGAGCAATAAAGCTAAGGAAATACGCCTTGGATTGGCCAAAACGAAAGCAAATTCGCCTGCCTGAGTACGATTATTCCACACCCGGTGCCTATTTTGTCACGATCTGCACGCAAGACAGAAGATGCATTTTGTCGGAGATTGCCGTAGGGGCGGCTATCAGCCGCCCGCCCGAGGTGCGGCTTACCCGATACGGAGAGATCGTTGATCTTGCCATTCACAATATTTCATCCGTTTATCCCAGCGTTTCCGTTGGCCATTATGTCATCATGCCGAACCATATTCATTTGATCCTCCTGCTCCATTGTGTAGAGGGCGGGCGGATGATATCCGCCCCTACGGTCAGTACGGTCGTGGGGCAGATGAAACGCTGGGCCTCCAGACAGGCCGGTACTGCCTTGTGGCAAAACTCCTACCACGAGCATGTGATCCGAAACGAAAACGATTACCGCGAGATATGGGAATATGTCGACACGAATCCTGCCAGGTGGGCGTATGATCGTTACTTCGCGGTATAATAAGAAACTGGCTACTCCGGCATGCCGGGTAGCCAGTTCTTATTATAACAGGAAGCGGGACGCTATCAGTCCACCAGCTTTTCCATCTCGTCCACAAGCTCCCCGAAGAGGGCCAGGGCGGAGTTCACGGGATCGGGGGTGGACATGTCCACACCAGCGATCTTGAGCAGGCTGATGGGGTCGGTGCTGCTGCCGCCGGAGAGGAACTTCTTGTAATCGGCCACGGCGGGGGCGCCTTCCTTCAGGATCCGGTTGGCGATGGCCACGGCGGCGGAGAAGCCGGTGGCGTACTGGAACACATAGTAGTTGTAGAAGAAGTGGGGGATCCGGGCCCACTCCAGGGCGATCTCCTCGTCGGAGACCATATCGGGGCCGAAGTAGAGCTTGTTGAGGGCCAGGTACTTCTCGTTCAGCGCCGCGGCGGTGAGGGTCTCGCCCCGCTCTGCCATGCGGCCCATCTCCAGCTCAAACTCGGCAAACATGGTCTGGCGGTAGACGGTGCCCTTGAACTGGTCCATGAAGTGGTTGATGAGGTAGGCCCGCTCCTTCTTGTCGGTGGTTTTGGAGAGCAGATGGCGCATCAGCAGCACCTCGTTGCAGGTGGAGGCCACCTCCGCCACAAAGATCACATAGTCGCTGGTGCTCACGGGCTGGTACTTGGTGGAGTGGTAGCTGTGCAGAGCGTGGCCCATCTCGTGGACCAGAGTGAACATGCTGTCCAGGGTGTCCTTGTGGTTCAGCAGCACATAGGGGTGGGGCCGGGAATTGCCGGAGGAGTAGGCGCCGCCCCGCTTGCCCACGTTTTCGTATACGTCGATCCAGCGGTTTTGGAAGCCCTCCTTCAAGAGGCCGGTGTAATCCTCACCCATGACGGCCAGAGCCTCCAGCACGGTCTCCTTGGCCTGCTCAAAGCTGATCTTCTCCGCGGCGTCGGCCACGATGGGGGTGTACACATCGTACATGTGCAGCTCCTCCACGCCCAGCATCTTCTTGCGCAGGGCCACGTAGCGGTACATCTTGTCCAGGTTGCCGTGGACGGCCTCGATCAGGTTCAGGTACACGGGCACGGGCACCTCGGTTCTATCCAGAGAGGCTTCGATGGTGCTCTCATACTTGCGGGCCCGGGAGAAGAAGCAGAGCTGCTTGAACTGGGCGTCCAGGGTGGCGGCCACGGTGTTGCGGTAATTGCCAAGCTGCTTGTAGTAGGTCTTGAAGGCGCTCTCCCGCAGCACCCGGTCGGAGCTCTCCAGCAGGGGCACGAAGGAGCCGCCGGTGAGCTGGTGCTCCACGCCGTCCTTGTCCACCGCGTTGGGGAACTTGAGATCCGCGTTGCGGAAGACGCTCCCGATGTTCTCCGGGCCACGGGCCATCTCACCTGCGGCGGAGAGCAGGCGCTCCTCGGCGGGGGAGAGGATGTGGGCTGCCCGGCGGCGGATCTGATAGAGGCTGCGGCGGTACTCTTCCAGGCCCGGCTGGGCGACATAAAAGAGATTCAGCGTGTCCTCGGGGATGGCCATGATCTCCGGAGAGGCAAAGGCCGCCGCGGAGGAGACTGCCACGATGGTGCTCATGGCCTTGCCGCGCATGTCCTGGTAAAAGCCGTTGCCGGTGTCCTGGTCGCTCTTGCAGCTGGCATAGCCGTAGAGCGTGCCCAGGCGCAGCTCCACCTCGTCCTGCTGGCGGAAGAAGCTCAGCAGGGTCTCGGCGTCATCCCCCAGGTGGCCCTGGAAGGCGGCGATCTCGGCGGGCAGGGCCTTCAGGGCCTCGTTTTCCTGAAACCAGGCCTCGTCGCTTTCAAACATATCCTTCAGATTCCAGGTAAACTCCTCGGGAACCTGGCTGCGTTCGGGGATCTTGTTGTGGTCCATGGCAAAGTACCTCCCAATAAAAGATTGTTCAAAACCAGTATAGCACAGCCCGGCCATGGCCGCAAGGAGCATTTCCGGGCACAATTCGCCATTGACGGAAGTCGTCGAATGGATTACAATGGTTTGCACGAAATGGGGAGGAATGCAAGCATGAAACCTAAAATCAACCCGTTCTGGGGCTTTGTCACGCTGGGACTGCTGCTGCTGACCTTTGTCCTCTGCGTTGTGGGCGCAAAGCACGGCGTGCTGGTGCTGAAGACCGACGCCAGACCCGAGGACACGGTGGAGACTTTTTTTGAATCCGTGGTCATCGGCAAGTACGAGGAGGCAAACGCCTGCCTGGAAAACTACAGCAGCCTGGGCCTGGAGCGGAGCTCCGACAATGCCAAGTGGAACGCCCTGCTTGCAAGCTATGATTTTGAATGTGTGGGCGAGGCGGAGCGCAAGGGCGATACCGCCGTGCAGACCGTGCGCCTGCGCTATCTGGACCTGGCCGCCCTGGAGCAGACTCTTTCCACGCCCCTTGCCGTCATCCCGGCGGCGAACGAGGGCGAGGAGGATCGGGCCATCTATTACACCCAGGAAGAGCTTCTGGCCCGCCCGGAGAGCTTTTATACCAGCGCCATGCTGGAGCTCACCCTGCATTATGTGGACGGGCAGTGGCTGATCTACGCGGACGACAGTCTGCTCAATGCCCTGGCCGGCGGCAAGTAAGGGGGAAAAGCATGAGCGAAAAGGATTTTGAACTGAACGATATCCTGAACGAGTTTCAGGACGACGCCCCCGCGGCCCCGGCGGAGGAGACCGCTCCCCGGCGGAGACCGACCCCTGCGCCCGAAGCGCGGGAGGAGGAGCCCGTCCCCGCGCCCCGCTATGCCGCGAGACGGCAGGCGGAGGAGCGGAGTGATGCGGACCTTGGCCCCCGGCTCCGGGAGCTTGGCGGCAGACTGGGCGACGGCGCGGGCAAGGCCGCGGGCATCGCCGCCCAGGGCTTCGGCAAGGCGGCGGAGGGGGCAAAGCGCCTGGGCGCCCGCCTGCGTCAGCTGCGGGAGGAGCACGAGGCCGGCAACAGCCCTGCTTGGCTGCCTCGGGTGATCACCGGGGTGCTGCTGCTCTTCTCCTGCCTCTGTGTCCTGTGGGTCCTCAACAATGTCCACCCCGGCTCCGGCACGGTGGTGCGGGGCAAGCCCCGGATCGACCTGGCCACCCGCATTTCCCCGGACGAGGTCGCCGCGGAACCGAACGAGAACGGCGAGCCCGTCACGATCAAAAAGCACTATGTGATCGACGAAAACGCCGTGGTGGCCCCGCCCCCCGACCCCGCCTGCTTCGGCACCATCAGCATCGAGGAGCCGGAAAAAGTGCTGGAGATCATCCAGCAGGCCCGGGACTACGGTCTCCTTGGCGAGGATGAGACTGTGGCCTTCGATCCCAATGTGACCTTCTACTACGACGAGCAAATCGAGTATTACCTGGACGAGACCATCCTGGTGATCTGCTGGAAGGAGGTCATCGACGGCAACACCTGCAGCTTTGTAGAGATCAAGGTGGCGGATGCCTCCCAGTTCCGCCGCAAGTTTGCCGACGACACCTTTGCCTCCGCCAGCCAATACTACTCCACCGAGATGCACAAGAGCACCAACGCGGTGGTGACCCTCAACGCCGACTTCTACCAGAACCGGGACTTCGGCGTGGTGGTCTACAACCGCAAGCTCTACCGCTTCCCTACCTCCACCTACACCGGCAGCTACAAGAAGTACAACTGCCTGGAGACCTGCTATGTGAACGATCAGGGCGATTTCCTGTTCACTGAGCTGGGTCAGCCCTTTACCCAGGAGGAGCTGGAGCAGTACATCGCGGACAACAACATCCTCTTCTCCATCTCCTTCGGCCCCATCCTGGTGCGGGACGGCCAGGTCCGGGAATGTGACTGGTACCCCGTGGGCGAGATCGACCGGGGCTACTCCCGCGCCGGCATCGGCCAGGTGGACAAGCTCCACTATCTCTACATGTCCCTGAACCACTCTCCCGAGAAGGAAGCCCGCTGGACGGTGAACGAGTTTGCCCGTCACTTCGGGGAAAAGCCCGTCGTCAACGCCTACTGCCTGGACGGCGGCCAGACCGGCGAGATCGTCTTCCAGGGCCGGGCCTACAACCATGTGGACGTGGTCAACGGCCAGAAGGAGCGCCCCGTCAGCGACAACATTTACTTTGCAACGGCCATCGGCGGCATGGAGGTGAGCGGATGAACCAGATCGCATTTTATATCGGGGAACGCTGCATCCACTGGAGCGCCGTCATCATCACCCTGGGCCTTCTCTGCTGCCTGAGCTTCACCATCGCTCTCTACCGGCAGCGCAGCGAGAGCCTGCGGGCAATCGCGGTCTATTTTCCCCTGGCTACCGTGCTGAGCCTGCTGCTGGCGCGGTTGATCCACTGGTACTTCAACACCGAGATCTACGGCAGCCTGGGCGCCGCCCTCACGGACTTTGACCTGGGCAGCTTCTCCATCCCCGGGGTGATCCTGGGGGTGTGGCTGGCGGCCTGGCTGGTGCACCGGCTGGAGCTGGTGCCCAATTCCGGCATGCTGCTGGACTGCACCGCCCCCGGCCTTGCCCTGCTGATCGCCCTGGTGCGGCTCAGCGCGCTCTTCAACAACACCTGCCGCAGCCGTATCGAGATCCGCACCCCCATTCTGCGCACCCTGCCCTTTGCTGTGGTGAATGTGGACGCCGCCGGCAACAAGATCTGGCATCTGGCCACCTTCTTCATCGGCTTTCTGGCCATGCTTTGCCTCACGCTCTTCCTGCTGAACTTCTATATCAAGCGCGGCAAGCGCAAGATGCGCTTCCCCTGCGAGCGCAGCGGCAACGTCTGGCGCATGTTCCTGCTGTACTATGCCGCGGTGGAGTGCGTCATCGACTCCCTGCGCAACGATTCGCCCCTCATGCACTTCCACCTGATCTCCGTGCTGAACCAGTACTCCTCCTTCGTGAGTCTGGCCCAGGTCTTCGGCGCTGCCACCGCCCTCTATGTGCTGGTGTACTACAGCGTCAAGTCCATCAAGGCAAATGGATTTTCCTTCTGGCACGCGGCCGCCTGGGTGGGCTTCGTGGTGAGCCTGGTGGGCATCGGCTTCCTGGGTGAATACAAGGTCCAGCGCACTGCCCAGTACTTCAAGTGCTACTCCATCATGATCGTCTCCTGCATCGCCATGGTGACCGTCGTCCGGCTCATGTACCGAAGCTGCGTGGCGAAAAAGAAAGAGTGGTAGAAGGGCTTGCCTCAAAGCACAGGCTTGCCGTAGGGGCGGCTATCAGCCGCCCGCGCGGTGACAAGCAATATACGGAAAAAAGGTTTGGCGAATTCGTACAGTCCACGAATTTGCCAAACCTTTTTCTGCCTTTATGGTCTCCACTGCCGGGCGGCTGATAGCCGCCCCTACATCAGCGCCTGGAGATTTCGTTTTGATCGACAGTCTCATCTTCTGGAGAGAGGGTAGATCAGTCCAGCCATTTCTCCCCAAAGCAGCCTGCGGGCAGACAGTCCGCCAGACCGGTGAGAAACTCCTTTCCATCAAAGAGCGCGTCCTCCTCCGGGACTCTCAGCTGTTCCGGCTTCGGCCGCGGCAGAGACACGCGCACCGTGGTGCCCTGGCCGGCGCGGCTTTCCAGCAGCAGGGAGCCGCCGTGCCGCTGGGCGATCATCCGCACCGCGGTGAGCCCGAGACCCGGCCCCGCGTTCATCTGATCCAGGCGGAAGGCATAGCGGTAGCGGTCAAATACCCTTGGCAGCTCCTCCTCCCGGATGCCGCAGCCGTCATCGTCCACGCCCAGCACCACATTCTGCCCGGTCTGCAGCAGGCTCAGGGAGATACGGCTGCAGCCCTCGCCGTGGCGCACCGCGTTGGACAGCAGGTTCAGCAGCAGGATCTTGATGAGCCGGGGATCGGCGTGGACCAGGATGCCCTCACCGCAGCGGTCCGGAAAGCTGATGCCTGGCAGCATGCCGCTCAGGGCCTCCAGCGCGGAGGAGCACAGCCTGCTCAGATCAAAGGTCCGGGCTGCGCAGACGATCCCGCCCTGGCTCTGCTCCAGGATCAGGGACGCGTTATCCAGCAGCCGCCGGATCTGGTACTGGCTCCGGGTGAGGCTTCGCAGGTTTTCCAGCAGGGGAGCGCTGCCCGCCTCCTCTGCCAGGTCCCGCATCCGGTCTGCAGCCAGCTCCACGGTCATCAGAGAGCTGCGCAGGCTGCTCAGAAAAGGCTGGTTCATCACCGACGGAGCGTCCTCCTGGGACCGCAGGAAAAATACCTGCTCCTGGTCCAGCCGGGCGATGCGCACCAGGTACGGCTGCTCCCGCAGACGCACCTGGGCCAGAAAGCTGGAGGCCTGGACGCCGGAGATCGTCTCTCCGAAGAGGGCGGCCACCCGCTTTCCCACGCAGTCCTGTCCCAGGATCTCCCTGGCCTCGGCATTGGCAAAAGTCGCTCTTCCTCGCTGTACAAGGACCGCCGCCTCCCCGGTCATGGAAAGCAGCTGCTTTTCGGTATCCGGCATTCTGGACCTCCTGTTCCCCGCCTCGCTGGGCGGTTGGGATCTGTTGGGAACATCATTTTACCACGGCTCGACAAAATACACAAGAAGAGCCGGGGAAAAGCCCGGTTTCCTGTGGAAATTTCGGCGTTTTTCCGGCTAAAATAAAAAGCGCGGAAACTTGATTTTTGCTGATAGTATATGTTAAAATGGTAACGCTTCTGAGGGCATTCCTGCGTCTGGAAGCAGTTTCCAAACCAATTTCAGAAAAATTATTTTAATTGGAGGATAATGTTCTATGATCAAAGTCGGCATCAATGGCTTCGGCCGCATCGGTTCCCTGGCTTTCCGCGCCGCCATCCAGTCTGACGACATCGAGGTCGTCGCCATCAGCGCTCCCGGCCATCCCGCCAGCCACGTGGCTTACTGCGTGAAGTACGATTCCGTCCACGGCCGTTTCAACGGTGAAGTTACCGGCAACGACGAGGACAGCACCATCACCGTCAACGGCAAGACCGTCAAGATCCTCTCTGACAAGGCTTACCGTGACGCCACCCAGCTGCCCTGGGGCGAGCTCGGTGTGGAGTACGTGCTGGAGTGCACCGGCGTGTATCTGACCAAGGAGAAGGCCCAGGCTCATATCGACGCCGGCGCCAAGATCGTCGTCATGTCCGGCCCCGCCAAGGACGACACCCCGATGTTCGTTTGCGGCGTCAACCTGGACAAGTACACCCCCGACATGCAGTTCGTTTCCAACGCTTCCTGCACCACCAACTGCCTGGCCCCCATCACCAAGGTCGTCAATGACAACTTCGGCATCATCGAGGGCCTGATGACCACCGTGCACGCCTCCACCCTCCTCCACCGGCGCTGCCAAGGCTGTCGGCAAGGTCATCCCCGAGCTCAACGGCAAGCTCACCGGTATGTCCATGCGTATCCCCGCTCCGGACGTGTCTGTTGTTGACGTGACCTTCCGTCTCGAGAAGGCTGCCACCTATGCCGAGATCTGCGCTGCCATGAAGGCCGCCTCCGAAGGCCCCATGAAGGGCGTTCTGGAGTACGTGGACGACGAGGTCGTCTCCTCCGACTTCCGCAGCGATCCCCACACCTCCATCTTTGACGCTCAGGCCGGTATTGCTCTGAACGATCACTTCGTCAAGCTGGTCGCCTGGTACGACAACGAGTGGGGCTTCTCCAACAAGATGCTCGACCTCACCCGTCACATCGACAAGGTCCGCAAGGCCTGAGTCGAAAGACAAAACCGAATCGCAAAACACCCCGAGGCTCTGCCTCGGGGTGTTTTTGTATCCGCGGGATGGGGAGCCGGCGGAAGAGGCGTGCAGTGACTATCCTATGCGCCTCGCCGCTTTGGTACGACAGACCCACTCGCTGTCGTAACAAAAGGGGGCAGCATCAAGAGCTATCCTACTGACCCTGAATAAAAATCTGACAGTCCTTCTGGCATAAATTGTGCCATACGGCGTTGGCTTTCTTGACCATATATCTCCATTATGCTCTGCGAAAGCCGCCTTGTCTGGCGCAATTTCTGCTCAGAACTACAAGTCAGCATTTTATCAAGGATTAGTATAATACCGATCTTCCGCCCATTTGGCGGGGTTCGCTTCGATGTATTCCCAGATCTCGCGATAATCGTTTTCATTTCGGATCACATGCTCGTGGTAGGATTTTTGCCACAAGGCTGCACCGGCCTGTCTGGAGGCCCAGCGTTTCATCTGCCCTACGACTGTGCTGACCGTAGGGGCGGATATCATCCGCCCGCCCTCAACGGAATGAATTTGAAGGATCAAATGAACGTGGTTTGGCATGATGACGTAATGATCAACGGAAATGCTGGGATAGATGGATGAAATATTGCGAATGGCAAGATCAACGATCTCTCCGTATCGGGTAAGCCTTACCTCGGTCGGGCGGCTGATAGCCGCCCCTACGGCGATGGATGAAAGGATGCAATTTCTATCCTGTGTGCAGATCGTGATGAAATACGCGCCTGGAGAAGAATAGTCATAATTCGGCAATCGGATCCGTTTCCGATTCGGCAAATCCATGCTCCAAACCTCCGATCCTACTGTAGGGGCGGATATCATCCGCCCGCTTTTGGCAATTATACCATACCGTCGGCAAAGAAAACAGGCGTCCTCGCACATCTTTGAACATCTATGGAACATCTATCGAACATCTTTGAACATCTATGAAGATGATGGAGAGAAAACGAACATCTCTCCATCATTTTTATATAAGCAACAATTAAAGGGCGGAAATGTGCTTCCGCCCTTTAATATCTGACTATTATTCTGTTAAGTCGCTTTTACCGAGATTACATTTCGAGCATAGCGTTCGGAGGTTATCAATGGTAGTTTCTCCGCCTTTAGACCAAGGAATAATGTGGTCTATGTGAAGTTCAACAGAAGGGTCTTTTGCGGGGGACGCACCACACAAACAGCATTTAAAATTGTCTCGCTTCATAACTAAAAATCTTAGTCTCAGGTTTAAATTCCTGCTTGTTTTATGCGTTGGAGATACTGTTTCGCTTTTAGAACAGGCACTGATATTATTACTTTGCGTAGGCTTCTCATACGAAACTGCGTCTGAATCAATTAATTCGCTGTTTTCGCTATTAATCCATTGTACAAATGCTTCTAATGCTGATCTCCAGCCTCCGAAGTGGCGTGTAAATGCGTTAAGAGAATACTTTGAAATGCCATTTCCAATATCAGTCGTTGTAGGCTGCCTTCCAAGCAAAATCCACAGCCTTTCAATCTCAATGAACAGGTTTTCTTGGCTAATCTTCTTTCCGGCAACTTGCTCAAAGGGTATTAACCCTGCTGCTTCTAAAACATTGTTCCAAGTCTTATAGCGTCGTAGGCAAGTATCCTTTGAAAACTCTCCATACTTCGAATACTCACCACTATTAATTGTTTGTACACCTAATTCCGCTGCTACTCGTTTCACATCAGCGAGTAATTCATCATCTTCTACTTTTTTATTTGAATGTGTACTTTTGGCGGCAGCAACCTGATAAAGAGATGGGTCTATTCCACAGAGTTCGAGAGTTTTGTTCCATCCACCAAATCGACGTATAAAAGTATTAATACCATATTTTCCGTGTTTTCTATACTCTTTAGCCGAAAGGTTTTCCCCACCCAACAGTTCAGATACTCTTTTTACGTCGTTGAGCAATTCATCATCAGTTATATTTCTATGAAAATCGTTTAACACAAACTCCACAGTTCTCACCTCTAAGTTATCTTATCATAGAAATGGGATTTGTTCAACAAATTAGGAGGGAATAGTTGTTATCCCTCCAACAGTCCGATGTATTTATACGCTGTCGTTCTGCTGAGGTCGCAGAGCCTCGTAAAGCGGGACGTCGAGGACGCCGTCCCCTGCAAGAGATCTGAATGAGCGGGCTGCCGAGGGCGGCAGCCCCTACGGCGAGACCGGAGGAACGCGTAGGGCGGGATGCCTTCATCCCGCCGCCCGTACAGCGACACAAACAGGCGGAGCGATCAGGGAATCGGCCCCTGCGCGGGGACGACCGCCCCCTATCGGCCTTCGGCCACTTCGACCCGCAGGGCCCGCAGCCCCAGAGGGGGAAGCAAGGGACGGCTGATAGCCTCCCAAGCGTCAGGTGGGGAGAGCATAACAAATCACGCGACTTTTTCCAGAAGCAGTGTGGAAGAAACGACTTTTCCCAGAAAAATTCAACAGGCAAGTGGTGTTTTTCCTGTTTGTTCTTGCTTTTTCGCTCTATCGTGTTATAATTTCTGTGAATAGGAAAAAAGAAGGAGGTATATCCCATGAACAGAAAACGCATTCTTTGCATGGTTCTCAGCCTGGTCTGCGTGGTGACGCTGCTGGCCGGCTGCGGATCCACCAAGCCGGAGTCCGCCCAGGAGGAAGGCTTCAACATGAAGTCCCTGGAGGGCGTCTATACCGAAGAGATCGCCCACCGCGGCACCATCGTGCTGACCGCAGTGGATGAACAGACCGCCGCCATCACGGTTGACTGGCCCGGCAGCGCCGCCACCAGAGGCAGCTGGGATCTCACCGGCCGCTATGACGCCGAGCGGCAGGCCATCGTCTATAACGACGCCATTTACATCGAAAAGACCTTCAACGAGCAGGGGGCCGAGAGCGACAAGGTGGTCTACACCCGGGGCTCCGGCGTCTTCACCCTGGATCGGGGCAAGCTCTTCTGGACCGATGAGACCCAGCCCGAGCGGGGCCTCAACACCTTCGTCTACAGCATGAGCCTGGACGAATACCGCAGCGCCCAGAGCTCCTCCGAGATCCCCGTTGTGACCCCCGCCCCCGGTGACGGCAGCGCGCTGCCCGTGGTGACTCCGGTTCCCGGAGCGCTGCCCACGGTGACTCCTGCGCCCGCGCCCTCTCCCACGGCGGCGCCCGGCGGCTTTCCCATCATCAAAAAGTCCCCCACGGATGAGACTGTGCAGGAGGGCGGCACCGCCTACTTCGTCGCCAAATACGCCGACGCCATCTGGGCTGTGTGGCACTTCCGCAGCCCCGACGGGCAGACCGATATGACCTATGAGGCCGCGGCCAGCTACTTCCCCACGCTGAACATCATCAACGGCATGTACAGCACCATGAAGCTGGAGAACATCCCCATGGCGCTGAACGGCTGGCGGGTCTACTGCCGCTACACCAACAACAACGGCAGCACCGACACCGCCTCCGCTCTCATCACGGTGACGGCGGCGCCCGCGCCCACGGCCACGCCCGTTCCCGCGCCCACCGTTGCGCCTACCGCTTCGCCTGTGGTCAACGAGTGGCGTGAGAGCACGGATCTGGACACCGCCATCCAGGGCTCCGGCCTGTCCTTCTCGCCCCCGCTGGATGTGGTCATCCCCGAGGGACTGCACTTCAAGACCTACCGCTATCGCAGCGGCATCATCGAGGCTGATTATGCCAACGCCCTGGGCGATACCGTCCTCTTCGTGCGCAAGGCCAACTCCCTCTTCGGCACGGACCTGAGCGGCGACTACAACAGCTACTCCACATCCTGGGACATCACGCTGAAGGGCCTCACCGTCCACTGCCTGGGCGACGGCATCACCTCCAACACCTCCACCTATACCGTCGGCAGCTACGGCTATGCCATCTGCTTCAACATTGGCCTGGAGGGCAGCGGCCTGGATCCCGATCAGATCAATTCCTTCGTCAACTGCATCCAGTAATCCGCTACCGCAAACAAAACGATCCCCTGCAGAGTTTTCTCTGCAGGGGATTTCTTCGTTTTCTTCTCCGAAAGCTCAGCTCTCGTAAAAGGAGAAGATCTTTTCCCAGTAGCGTTGCAGGGCTTCCCCCTCGGCAAAATACAGCTCGTGCCGCATGCCCGGCAGCTTCACCAGCTCGCAGCCGGGGGCCTTTGCGGCAAAGGCGTCCTGAGATTCATTTTTCACATAGCTGTCCTTCTCCGCCTGGAACAGCAGCACCGGGATGCGGATCTTGGCGATCTGGCGGGGAGAAGTCACCCGGCGGCAGGCCAGGATGGCCTCCCGGCCCCATTTGGAGGAGCCGGCGCAGGTCTGCAGCCGCCTGTCCTTGAGCTTTTTGTCATAGTACCAGGCAAAGCGGGCCTTGGAGTTGGCAGCGCTCTGCTCATAATTCTCCTCGGGAAAAGCCGTGACGGGGGAGAGGGGCTCCTTTCCTTTCTCGCCCATGCCCTTGAGCGCGGCAAAGGCATAGGCCACCGGCAAGGGGATCTTGCCGAAGCTGAGGCCCAGCATGGGGGAGGAGAGAACAGCCTTGGAAAAAAGCGCCGGGTACTGCTGGATGGTCCAGGCACCCACGCAGCCGCCCATGGAGTGGCAGTAGAGGTAGAGGGGCAGCTTTCCCGCGGCGGGCTTTACCCGGGTTTCCGTCAGATGGCGCAGATCCTCCACATATTCCGCAAAGCGGTCCACATGCACCACCAGCGGGTTGCCGTTTTCCCGGAAGGAGCGGCCGTGGCCCCGGTGGTCCAGTCCCCAGACCTCGTAGCCTGCCTGGAGCATATAGTATATGCTCTCGCTGAACTTGCTGATGGATTCGGTAAAGCCGTGGCTGATGACGATGACGCCCCTGGGCTCATCGCAGCGGTAGTGTTCATAATAGATGGGCTGGCCCTGGACCCGTTCGTCCAGGCCGGTCTCCCGACGCTGGGCCAGATAGGGCTCCACCTGGGATTCCATCTGCTCCTGATACTGCTCCTCGGTGATCCAATGCATGGCGCTGCCTCCTTTTCCGGGGCCTGCCCCGGTTTTCTCCCCTCCAATATACCAGAAAGCGCCCGTCAAGGCAACCGGATTCGGCCCATTCCCGGCAGTCGGGGGGGAAAAAACCATAAGAGGCGTTGCAAAGCTGGCCGGGCCGCCCATGGGCCGGGACCCGCCTGGAGCTGTTTTGGAACAGCCTTCCCTTGATTTTGTAACATTTACAGCGTATACTGTACAGACTGTGATATAACAGCGATCAACAAGTCTTTTTCCCGGAGGAAACTATGGCAAAGCACATGGCAAAACATATCGCGCAGGAGAGCGGCAAAAAGAAGGGCCAGAATTATCTCCACGGCGCGGCGATCCTGACCGCCGGCGTCATCATCATGAAGATCCTGGGCTTCTTCTACAAGATCCCCCTGGGCAATATCCTGGGGGATGAGGGCTACTCCATGTTCATGGGGGCCTACAGCATCTATTTCATCTTCTTCACCCTGGCCACCGCGGGCTTGCCCGTGGCCCTGTCCCGCCTGGTGGCGGAGGCGGACGCCAACGGCCGCGCCCGGCAGGAGCAGAAGCTCTTCCGGGTGGCGCTGGTGACCTTTACGGTGCTGGGGCTGGTCTTTGCCTCCATCATGTTCTTCTTCCCCCGCTGGCTTGCCGCCGTGTATCTGGAAAACCCGGACGCGGCGCCCAGTGTGCGGGCCATGGCCCCGGCCATCCTGCTGGTGTGCATGGTCTCCGCCTACCGGGGCTACTGCCAGGGCAACGGCAACATGCTCCCCACCACGGTGGACGAGGTGCTGGAGGTCCTGTTCAAGGTGGCGGCGGGCCTTGTGATCGCGGTGCTGGTGCTGCGGGCCAAGGCCGGGAAACCCGACGCTCTGCCCATGGGCTCCGCCGGCGCTATCTTCGGCGTGAGCATCGGCTCGGCAGTGTCCCTGCTCTACATGGTGCTCTACAAGCGCCGGCACTATGACGTGCTGTCCGCCCCCTATACCGCAGGAGTGCGGGATCCCCACGATGTGCCCGAAGACGACGACACCGTGGACTCCGCCCTCACCATCGTCAGGAACATCTTCGCCATCGGCGTTCCCATCGCTCTTGGCGCCTGCATCATGGCGCTTTTAAACAGCGTGGACTCCAAGCTCTGCATGAACCGGCTTCAGAGCGCCGCGGGCTTCAACTATCAGCAGGCCAAGGTGCTCTACGGGGTCTACGGCAAGGCCCAGACCCTGTTCAATCTTCCCGCCGCCTTCATCACGCCCCTCACCATCTCCATCGTGCCGGCCATCTCCTCGGCCCTGGCCATCGGGGATAAGCGCAGCGCCGGCAAGGTGTCGGAGGACTCCATGCGCATTTCCGCCCTGGTGTCTGTTCCCATGGGCGTGGGTCTCGCGGTGCTGGCAAAGCCCATCATGGACACGCTCTATCCCGGCAGCCACCCCGCCGGTCCCGGCCTTCTGGGGGTGATGGGCATCGCCTCCTTCTTTGTCTGCATCCTGCTGATGGAAAACGCCATCCTCCAGGCCTCCGGCAAGGAGAAGCTCACCATGGTCACCCTGATCGTGGGGGGCCTGGTGAAGATCCTGATCAACTGGTTCCTGGTGGCCCGGCGGGAGATCAACATCTACGGCGCGCCGGTGGGCACGCTGGTGAGCTATCTGGTCATGGCGGTGATGAACTATGTGTTCATGTGGCGCTGCCTGGACTACCGGCCCCGGCTTCTCCGCTGCTTTGCCGGCCCGGTGCTCTCCAGCGCCGTCATGGGTGTGACCGCCTGGGCTCTCTTCGGACTCCTGGCCCGCCTCCTGGGCCACGGCCGCTTTGCCACCCTTCTCGCCATGGCTGCGGCCATCCTTGCGGCGGTGGCGGTATACCTGGCTGCCGCCATTTTCTCCCGGTCCGTTACGAAGGAGGATATGCGCCTGATCCCCGGCGGAGAAAAAATAGCCAAAATCCTGCGTATGCGCTGAAAAAAACATCAAAAACCGGAAATACTACTTGATAAACCGCTGCTTTTATGGTAAATTATCTTCGCTGTCTGTCACAGCAAAAATTATGAAAAAATGGCCCTGTGCCAAATGATTCTTAGGAGGAATTATACAATGAATAAAGCAGAACTCGTTACTGCTGTTGCCAAGAAGACCGGCCTGTCCAAGAAGGATTGCGAGCAGGCTGTCAACGCCACCTTTGACGCCATCACCGAGACCCTGGTCGCCGGCGAGAAGGTCCAGCTGGTTGGCTTTGGTGCTTTTGAAGTCAAGGAGCGCGGCGCCCGCATCGGCCGTAACCCCCAGACCAAGGAAGAGATCGAGATCCCCGCGACTCGCGTTGCTTCCTTCAAGATCGGCAAGGCTCTGAAGGACGCCGTTGCCAAGTAAGGGTTCCTTGTGATACAATAACTGCGCAGTCCGTTAGGGCGTGCAAATGAGGGAGACGATAGGTTTTGCGCGGCCCTTTTCCGCCCATCCATCACAGAAAAATCCGGAAATACAGCAAGTATTCCCGGATTTTTCTATATCGTCTGGACGAAAAATGACACGCGCAAAACTGCTGCGCACCGCAAACAGAGAGATTTTTGTGTCAAGCGAGGCGACTGGCGCAGGAATACTGGATATGTATTCCGAGTACAGGCAACGATGCTTGGCGCGAAAAGATCCTGTTTGCGGCTGTCGTATCCCTCACTTGCACGCCCTTTGGACAGCGCAGTTTTTTTCATTGCGAAACAGGATTCGCGATCCACTTTTCTACAAAGGAGAGTATGTTATGCGTCTGGATAAATACTTGAAGGTCTCCCGCCTCATCAAGCGCCGCACCGTGGCCAACGAGGCCTGCGACGGGGAGCGGGTCAATGTCAACGGCCGCCAGGTGAAGGCCAGCTATCAGGTCAAGGAGGGGGACGTGATTGAGGTCGCCTTCGGCAACCGCACCATGCGGGTGGAGGTCACGCAGATCAGCGAGACCGCCAGCAAGGCCGACGCTCCCGCCATGTACAAAGAGCTGGAGTGAGTTTTTAGTTTCTGGTTTTTCGTTTTTAGACAGCAAAACCGAAGCAAGAAGAAAAAGAGCGCGCTGCAAAATAGCGAAAACTCGGATTCCGACGTAGGGGCGGCTAATAGCCGCCCGGCAGCGGAGACCGTAAAGGCAGGAAAAAGGTTTGGCAGAATCGTGTATGGTACGAATTCGCCAAACCTTTTTCGTCGTTTTGCTTGTTACCGCACGGGCGGCTAA
>ONBX01000041.1 GCA_900316205.1 uncultured Eubacteriales bacterium | reverse complement strand
TTATCCCGCTGAATGAACTGATGAAGCAGGAAACGGCATGACAAAATGCCATGCCGTCCCTGCAAAGACGATAAAACTATCTTACGGGAGTGGGCCCTTCGCCCTCCCCTCTTCACAATCCCCCCATGCGTGTCCAAGCTCTGCCGCATAGGTTTGTCTACAGTCTGCCCTACGATTCTCAAAACTTTTTCAAAACCCTGTTGACAAAACTGTATGACTGTGTTATTGTACTACTTGCCTAAGACAATAGTGCAAAGGAGGCTTGTCCATGGAATGGAACTTTCGCGGAGATCAGCCCATCTATTCCCAGCTGATCCAGCGGATCAAACAGGGCATCGTCTCCGGCGATCTCAGCCCCGGGGAGCGACTCCCCTCGGTGCGGGACCTGGCCGCCGAGGCCGGGGTGAATCCCAATACCATGCAGCGTGCGCTGCAGGAGCTGGAGCGGGAGGGCATGGTCTTCTCCCAGCGGACAGCGGGGCGCTTCGTCACGGAAGACGTAAAGCTCATCGAAGGGGCCAAGCGGGCCTTTGCCGCGGAACACATCCGGGTGTTTCTGGACGGCATGGGAAAGCTTGGCTACGGCAGGGAGGAGATCCTCTCCCTGCTGCAGGAAGAAGAGGAGGACGCAAATGGCAATTCTGGAATGTAAAAACCTGAGCAAGCGCTATGGCAAGGTGGCCGCCCTGGAGGACGTGAACCTTGCCATCGAGCCGGGCCGGGTGGTGGGCCTGCTGGGCCCCAACGGCAGCGGCAAGACCACCCTCATCAAGCTCATCAACGGGCTTTTGACCCCAAGCACCGGGGAAATCCTTGTGGGCGGCGAGCAGCCCGGCCCTTATACCAAGGCCCTGGTCTCCTACCTGCCGGACCGGGACTACCTGGCCGACTGGATGACCGTGGAGCAGCAGCTGGGCTTTTTCGCAGACATGTACGCGGACTTTGACCGGGACAAGGCCATGGAGATGCTCCTGCGCCTGAACATTGACCCGAAGCAGCGCTTCAAGGCGCTCTCCAAGGGTACCCGGGAAAAGGTGCAGCTCATTCTGGTGATGAGCCGCAAGGCCAGCCTCTATCTGCTGGATGAGCCCATCGGCGGCGTGGACCCCGCCACCCGGGACTACATCCTGGACACCATCATTCGCAACTACAATCCCGAGGCCGCCGTCATCATCTCCACCCACCTGATCGCCGATGTGGAGCCGGTGCTGGACGATGTGGTTTTTCTGCAGAACGGCCGCGTGGTCCTGCACCAGGCCGCAGACGAGCTGCGGGAGGAGCGGGGCAAGAGCGTGGACCAGACTTTCCGGGAGGTGTTCAAATGTTAGGAAAGCTTTTAAAATATGAATTTCGCGCCACAGGGCGCAGCATGCTGCCGGTGCTGGGGGTCATGACCCTGCTGGTGGCGCTGGCCAATGTCTCCGTGCGCGTCCTGGACAAGAACATCGGCGGTTTTCTGGCCGTGCTCTTCGGTCTCATCATCTTCGCCACGGTGATCGCCGTGATCGCCGCGGAGATCATGCCCATCGTGGTCATGGTCACCCGCTTTTACCGTAACCTTCTGGGCGGTGAGGGCTATCTGATGCACACCCTGCCCGCCAGCGTCCACAGCCTGGTCTGGAGCAAGCTGATCGTCTCCTGCGTCTGGATGCTGCTGACGAATCTGGTGATCTTCCTGCTGGGCGGCCTCTCGGCGCTGCACCTGGGCGACCTGAGCCTGGGCCAGATCATGGCGGGCTTCCCCAGCTCCGCCGAGATCCGGGCAGCCCTGGAGCAGATGGGCGTTGGCGGCGGCGATGTGACGCTGCTGCTGGTGGAGATGGCGCTGATCGTGGTGCTGGTGCAGCTTGTGACCTGCCTGCACTTCTACGCCGCCATGTCCCTGGGCCACATGTTCACCAGGCACAAGGGCCTGTTCAGTGTGCTCTTCTTCCTGGGCTTCAGCTATCTCTTCAGCGCCATCTTCAGTTCCTTCGGCGTCTCCCAGCTCTCCAATGAGGTCTTTGGCACCGTGGAGACCGCGCTGGACAGCATTCGGCTTGCTCAGTTCATCCTGGGCGAGAGCATCGGCGCCACCCTGATCCAGGGCGTGGTGTTCTACATCGCCACGGTCCTGGGCCTCAAGAAGGGGCTGAACCTGGCATGAGCAGGATGCTGCTGGCCTTCGATCTGGACGGCACCCTCCTGGATGACGACAAGCACATCCCGGAGGAAAATGTCCGGGCCATCGCCGCGGCGGCGGAGCGGGGCTGGGTCCCCGTTCCCGCCACCGGGCGGATCTTCCGGGGCATCCCCCAGCCGGTGAAGGAGCTTCCCGGCGTACGCTGGTTCATCGTCTCCAACGGCGCCGGGGTCTATGACGCAAAGGAGGACAGGCTGCTCCTCCGGGCGGACATCTCCCCGGAACAGGCCGTCCGGCTCTACGAATATATGGACACCCTCCCCGTGATTTACGACTGTTATCAGGGGGAGGGCGGCTTCATGACCCGGAGCATGTACGACAATTGCGAGGACTTCTTCCCCTTTGAGCCCCACATGTACCAGATGGTGAAGCGCCTGCGCCAGCCGGTAGACGATCTCAAAGCCTACCTTCTCCAAAAGGGCGAGCCCCTGCAGAAGATGCAGGTCTTCTTCCGTCCCCGGGACCTGGAGCTGCGGCGCGAGCTGCTGGCGGACTTCCCCCGGCTCTTCCCGGAGCTTGCCGGCACCACCTCGGTCTCCAACAACATCGAGATCAACAGCGCCAAAGCCGGCAAGGGCAAGGCCATCCTGGCCCTTGCAGAGCATCTGGGCATTGATCCCCGGGACACCGTGGCCTTCGGCGACGGCACCAACGACCGGGAAATGCTGGAGATGGCGGGCCTGGGCGTGGCCATGGAAAACGCCGACCCCCTGGTGAAGGCTGTTGCTGATGAGATCACCGCAAGCAACAACGCCGCCGGCGTGGGAAAGACGATCTGGCGGCTTCTCAAAGCCTTCCCCCCTCAGGGGGAAGGTGGCCGCGAAGCGGCCGGATGAGGTCCCCGCGAAGCGGATCTATCATTTCTCGCCGCAGGTGCGCTCCTTCGCGCATCAGTCACCCAACAAATCTGTAACGGAAAGCAAAAAGGTGCGTCGAATTCGTACAAGCTGCGAATTCGACGCACCTTTTGTTCTTCCCTCAGCGGGAGAGAATGTCGCTCTGTGTGTCCTGCGGGTATGCGACAGGTGAGGGAGAAAATGTTCCATACCGCCGGGCAATGCTGACTGAAGGGGCAAACCCATGCTTTTCGAGGAGCTCTCAAAACTAAAAACTAAAAACCAGAAACTTTCCTCACCGGTCCAGCCAGTGGCAGGCGGCGAGCGCCGCCACGGCGCCGTCGGAGGCGGCGGTGGTGAGCTGCCGCACGCTCTTTTTGCGGCAGTCTCCCGCCACGAAGAGCCCCTCGGTGGGGGTGAGGCAATCCTCGCCAGCGTCGGCATAGCCGGCCTTGTCCCGATTCAGCCAGGGGGCAAAGGCCTCCAGATCCGGCTGATGCCCGATGGCCACGAAAAGGCCCTCCACGGGGATCTCCCGGCTCTGGCCGTTCTGGTCCACGGTGATCCCGGTGAGCTCCTCCCCGCCCAGGAGGTCGGTGACGGAGGCGTTCAGCACGAACTCCACGTTGGCCCGCTCCTTTAGTGCCTCCACCAGCTTCTGCTCGCCCCGGAAGCTGTCCCGCCGGTGGATGAGATAGACCTTGCTGCAGCTTTCGCTCAGCAGCAGGGCGTCCTGCAGGGCGCTGTTGCCGCCGCCGTTCACGGCCACGGCCTTGTTCTTGAAGAATGCCCCGTCGCACACGGCGCAGTAGCCCACGCCGCTGCCCACCAGCTCCTCTTCCCGCTCCACGCCCAGCATCCGGGGCCTGGCGCCGGCGGCCAGGATCAGGGCCTTGCCTTCAAAGGCGGCTCCGGAGTCACAGAGGACCTTCCAGCCCTCATCGGTCTTCTCCAGGCCCGTGACCTCCTCCAGCTCCACCTCGGCACCCTGCTCCATGGCCTGCTCCAGGAGCTTGTCCCCCAGCTCGTTGCCGCTGATGGACACGAAGCCCGGGAAGTTCTCCACCCGGGGAGACCAGGTGATCTGCCCGCCGAAGGCGGCCTTTTCCAGCACCAGAACGGACTTTCCCGCCCGGCAGGCATAGGTGGCGGCCGTCAGCCCCGCAGGGCCTCCGCCGATGATGAGAATATCGTACATAGTTTTCTCCTTCTGTAAAAAGATTGTCATCCTGAGTCGCTTGCGACGAAGGATCTCATCCGCGCAGTCTGCGGCAAACCGGGCCTGCGCCGGGGGCGAGATCCTTCGCTGCGCTCAGGATGACACATTCTCAAAACTCAAAACTTAAAACTGTTTACTGTGCGGTGACGAAGGCCTTGATGGCGCCGGCGCCGGCGATCTTCTCGAAGCTCTCGCCGCGAGGGATGATCAGGGTGGGCGCCTGCTTCACGCCGTATTCCTTGGCAAGCTCCGGGTGCTCGTCCGCCAGGATCTTGTCATAGCGGAAGCCGGCCTTGTCCATGTAGGAGCAGGCGATGCGGCAGTTGGGGCAGGTGGCGGTGGCAAAGAGGATGGGCGTGGGCTCGGCAGTCTTGGCCGCAGCCACAGGGGAGGCCTCTACAGCCTGCTCCACTTCCCGGCTCTGGGGCTTGGGGACTTCCACAGGCCCGATATGGGTCAGGTGAGAGTTCTGCAGGTTATACTCCCGGCGCTCCTTGTACTCCTGGGTCTTGCCCTCGTTCCAGTTCTGAACCGGACGGTAGTAGCCGGTGATGCGGCTGTAGACCTCGGCGCTCTTGCCGCAGTGGGGGCAGGTAAAGTGCTCGCCGGTGAGGTAGCCGTGGTCCTTGCACACCGAGTAGGTGGGAGACATGGTGTAGTAGGGCAGGCGGTAGTTCTCTGCGATCTTCCGCACCAGGTTGGCGGCAGCCTGCCAGTCAGGCAGCTTCTCGCCCAGGAAGGCGTGGAACACGGTGCCGGAGGTGTAGCGGGTCTGCAGGTCATCCTGGATGTCCAGAGCAGCGAAGATATCGTCGGTGTAGCTCACGGGCAGGTGGGAGCTGTTGGTGTAGTAGGGGGTGCCGCCGGGCTCCGCCGCGGTGATGATGTCGGGGAAGGCTTCCACGTCGTGCTTGGCAAAGCGGTAGGAGGTGCTTTCGGCCGGAGTGGCCTCCAGGTTGTAGAGGTCGCCGTACTGCTCCTGATAATCGCTCAGGCGCTCGCGCATGTGGTCCAGCACCTGCTTGGTGAACTCCTGGCACTTGGGATCGGTCATGTCGGCGCGGATCCACTTGGCATTCAGGCCGGCCTCGTTCATGCCCACAAGACCGATGGTGGAGAAGTGATTCTCAAAGGTGCCGAGATAGTGCTTGGTGTAGGGATACAGGCCCTCGTTGAGGAGCTTGGTGATGACGGTGCGCTTGATCTTCAGGGAGCGGGCCGCCAGATCCATCAGCTTGTCCAGGCGCTGGTAGAAGTCCTGCTCGTCCTTGGACTGGTAGGCCAGTCTCGGCATATTCAGGGTGACAACGCCGATGGAGCCGGTAGACTCGCCGGAGCCGAAGTAGCCGCCGGACTTCTTGCGCAGCTCCCGCAGGTCCAGACGCAGACGGCAGCACATGGAGCGCACATCGGAGGGCTCCATATCGGAGTTGATGTAGTTGGAGAAGTAGGGGGTGCCGTATTTGGCGGTCATCTCAAAGAGGAGCTTGTTGTTCTCGGTGGGAGACCAGTCAAAGTCCTTGGTGATGGAGTAGGTGGGGATGGGGTACTGGAAGCCGCGGCCGTTGGCGTCGCCCTCGATCATCACGTTGATGAAGGCCTTGTTCACCAGGTCCATCTCGGCCTTGCAGTCGCCGTAGGTGAAGTCCATCTCCTTGCCGCCCACGATGGCGGGCAGGTCCTTCAGGTCCGCGGGAACGGTCCAGTCCAGGGTGATGTTGGAGAAGGGAGCCTGGGTACCCCAGCGGCTGGGGGTGTTCACGCCGAAGACGAAGGACTGGACACACTGCTTGACTTCCTTGTAGCTCAGGTTGTCCACCTTCACGAAGGGGGCCAGGTAGGTGTCGAAGGAGGAGAAGGCCTGGGCGCCGGCCCATTCGTTCTGCATGATGCCAAGGAAGTTCACCATCTGGTTGCAGAGGGTGGAGAGGTGGCTTGCGGGAGAGGAATTGATCTTGCCCGGGATGCCCAGACCCTGCTGGATCAGCTGCTTCAGGCTCCAGCCGGCGCAGTAGCCGGTGAGCATGCTCAGGTCATGCAGGTGGATGTCGCAGTTGCGGTGGGCGTTGGCGATCTCCTGGTCATAGACCTCGCTGAGCCAGTAGTTTGCGGTGATGGCGCCGGAGTTGGAAAGGATCAGGCCGCCCACGGAGTAGGTGACGGTGGAGTTTTCCTTCACGCGCCAGTCGGTGACGTTCAGGTATTTGTCCACAGTCTCCTTGTAGTCCAGGTACGTGGACTTCATGCTGCGCAGTTTCTCCCGCTGCTTGCGGTAGAGGATGTAGGCCTTGGCGACCTGCTCGTAACCGCCCCGGGACAGGACCGCTTCCACACTGTCCTGGATATCTTCCACCGCGATCTTGCCGTCCTTGATCTTGGGCAGGAAGTCCGCGGAGGTCTTCAGCGCCAGGAAATCAATGACGCTGTCGTTATACTCGGTCTTGGTGGCGTCGAAGGCCTTTTTGATGGCCTCGGCGATCTTGGTGATGTCGAACTCGACGACCTTGCCGTCTCTCTTTACGACCTGATACATATCTCTTCTCCCTTTCCTGTATCGTTAATCTACGCCTCTGACCTGAACCACCGGCACGATGGGCCGCACCGCGTCCGCCAAGGCGTGCATTTCCTCTGCTGAGAAGGCGCTGAGGCCTTCGATGGCGATCACATCGCCGGAGTCCTTGAATTGCTGCAGGTAGTACTCTTTGGCACCCTCGATCCAGCGGGCGGCCTCCTGCAGGCTCTCCCGGGTGTGCAGACCCTTCACCACCGTGGTGCGGAACTCATACTCCACCTTGCCCGAGAGCAGATAGTTTTTGCTGCGCTCCACCGGAGCCAGGTCAAAGCCCGGCACGCCGATGGTCTTGGCATAGAGTGCCGGGGAATTCTTGATGTCCACCGCCACCCGGTCCACCAGGCCTTCCTCCACAAGGGCCATCAGCCGCTCCGGAAAGGAGCCGTTGGTGTCCAGCTTTACGGCATAGCCCAGATCCTTCACCCGGCGCAGGAACTCGTCGATATCCCTGTGCAGCAAAGGCTCGCCGCCGGTGACGGCCACCCCGTCCAGGATGCCCTGGCGCTTTTTCAGAAAGGCCAGCACCGTCTCTTCGCCGTTCTCGTCTCCCTGGAGCCGCTCGGGCAGCACCAGCGGGGCGTTGTGGCAGAAGGGGCAGCGGAAGTTGCAGCCGCCGGTGAACACCGTGCAGGCCACATGGCCGGGATAGTCCAGCAAGGTCAGCTTTTGAAGCCCGGATATCCGCAAAACGCTCGCCTCCTCCTTCTTGATCGGTGCAGGGCCTATGATAGTCCCATCTTGTTGTCTTGTCAAGGGGGCAAACACAAAATATAGGAAGTTTAACCGGATTGTAACCGGTTTGACCACAAAATATAGTGTCACCCGGGTTTTTGTTCCCGGCTGACACCGTTTGACATTGTACTCGCTCTCTCGCTGTTTTGCAAGCCCTTTCCTCAAAAAACTTTAACCAAAGCTTCTCCGCGTCTCCCGCTCTCCTTCTGTGCATTTTGTGGTATTGGCAAAACGCGACCACAAGATACGGGATGACCCTGCCCTGACAACACCCGGAAAACTGGGCTTCGCCCGTATCGGGAGGCCCCTTCGCTTCTCCGCCCCGGAGCGCACGGAAAAAGGTGGACAAAGTCAAAAGCCTGGGGGTATAATGGGCAAAATCCTTTTTCGTCCCGCTCCCGGCTCTCACGGTTCATCCAGGGCAGGACGGTATTCTAAACCGGGAGGCTTCGCCTTTATGAAAAAGCTTCTTGCGCTGAGTCTGGCGCTGGTCCTGCTCCTTACCCTCTGCGCCTGCGGCACGCAGGAGGAGAAAGCGGAGAAGGATCTGCCCGATCCGGTGATCGGCTCCTGGCAGCTTACCGGCCTGGAGCTTGAAGGGGTGGACGTCTCCGCCTATTCTGTTCAGTTTGACATCCGCCTGGTGTTTCGGCCCGACGGGACCGGCACCGTGAGCTCCGGGGAGGACAGCTTTTCCGTCACCTGGCAGAACGGGGCCTTCTATGACGGCCGGGAAACCATTTCCTATACGATGGAGGGCGACACGCTCTCCTTTGTCTCCGAGGGCCTGACCTTCCTCTTCACCCGCAGCTGATACTCCGCAAGACCGTATGGACGGCCATTGGCCGTCCGCCTTCGACCATTCTGTCAGGACCGCCAAGCAGACGCGGGCATCGCTCACCCGCAGCCCTTGGCTCCCCCGCCGGGGGAGCTGTCGCGGCGGCCTGCCGCCGTGACTGAAGGGGTCCCTCTTCGTAGGGGCGACCTTTGGTCGCCTCCGCCACTCCCACCCCGCATAGGGCGCGATGCCCTCAACGCGCCGTTCATCCCCGCTTCATCGGCATATCATCCGCCCGCGCGGCAAGAAAACGCCTGGGCGCATTCGTTTTCTGCACGAATGCGCCCAGGCTTTTTCATTTTCTCGGTCTGCTCACGCTGTCGGCCAGGGCCAGGATCTTGGCATCGGTCCAGTCCGGCTCTTCCGGCGCCGCCGGTCCCTCCGCCGGAGCCGCCTTGGCCTTCTTCTTTTTCAGCGTCCGCTTGATGAGGGCAAAGCTCACCGAACCCAGCACCGCGGCCATGCCCGTGGCCTTCAGTACATGGGCCAGAGCCTCGTAACCGTCCCAGAACATGGGCGCGGTCAGGTCCGCGATGCCCAGGGCAAGGCCCCCCAGCACCAGACCCAGGATGCTCTTTTTGTTCACGATCTTTTTGAGGGGCAGGTCCGGGAACACGGTCTTCAACCCCAGGGCCACGGCGCCCAGCAGCGCCGCCAGCAGGAACAGCCAGCTCACCGCCTTGCCCGCGATGGGTCCCAGCAGCATGGTCCAGAGGCCGCCCGCCACGGTCCAGATGGCCCAGCCGATGGCCCAGAGGGGCACCAGCACAAAGACCCGCACCGCCAGCGGCAGCTGCAGCAGCTTCAGGCGCAGCCTGGCCAGCAGACCGATGGCCTCGCTCTCGATCTCCTCCTCTTCCTCCTGGGACTCCTCGTCCTCCTCATCCCCGTCCTGGTCGTTGTCGTTGTCATTCTGGGAAATGGGCACGGGGTTCAGGTCCTGCTCCGGGGCCAGCAGGGCGTCCGGGGAGGAAAACAGGCCCCCTACCAGCACGCTGGCCGAGGCGACCACCGCCACCCCCGCCTTGATGGCCTTCTTTTTTATATCTTTTTTCTTTTCTTCTTCGCTTTTCGGCTCCGGATCCTCCGGAGCGCTCTGAGCAGCGCTCACCGGGTCCGTCTCTTCCTGGACGGCCAGACAGGTTTTCTCCTGCTCCATACCGATCCCCTCCTCTCTGTCTTCGTCGGGATAGATCATGTCTATCATACGCCAGATTTTAGACGCTGTCAAATTCCGCTTGTTCCCACACAGCGTTTTAAGTATTGAGATTTGAAGCAAGGTATTGATCGGAAATGCGGTGTAACAACAGATTATTGCTCTCCCCCGCCGATTTTGCTTGCGAATTCTCTTATCAGGCCGTATATTATAATTGTTACGACCATTGCAAAGCATCCGATCAGAAAGGACGTGTCTGAACATGCGTACCAAGAAGCTTTTGAGTCTCCTGCTCGCCATGATTCTCTGTGTATCCCTGCTCCCCGCCGCCCTGGCTGAGGAGTCTGTGGGCCGGATCGCCCCGGCGGAGGAACCGGGCGAAGAAAATGTTGGCGTCATCGCGCCTGCCGAGCCGGAGGTCTCTCCGGAAAAGACCGGCTGGGCCGTCCCCCTCTGGGAGATCCCCAAGGCGGATGAGATCAACGTCACGGAGCATACCATCGATGTGCCGGACGTGAAGCTGGAGGACCTGACGGACGAGAGCGTCTACAACGCCATGATGGCCAAGAAGACGGATTTCCCTGAGGGTCTGCACTGGACCAATGACGATTTTTACGCGTGGAACGGCGGCATTTTTTCCGGCGGCTACGGCTGCGCAGGCTTTGCCTTTTTGCTGAGCGACGCGGCCTTCGGCACGCTCCCCTCTCGCAAGCTTCAGGTGAACTACGATACCCTGCGCCCCGGTGACATTCTTCGGATCAACAGCAACACGCACAGCGTCATCATCCTGCAGGTCTTTTCGGATCACGTGGTGGTTGCCGAGGGCAACTACAACTCCAGCATCCTCTGGGGCCGGACGCTGACCCGCAGCCAGGTGGAGGCCTCAGACTATGTGCTCACCCGCTGGCTGGGTCCAGTGGACCTTGATAGCTGCAGTATCACAGTTTCCGTTGAGCCCTCCGTTTTCAGCTACGAGCAGGCCTTTGACATGATCGCCACCGTGACAGACAAGGACGGCATTCCCGTGTCAGGTGAAGTGGTATCTTTCAGAATTCTGAACTCAGACGGCTCTATCGTGCGGACCTACCCTCTGGATGGCTACACTTCCTACAGCACGTGGATCTACGACGAGGGCCAAGCAGCGCTCTCCTTTACCTTCCACAAGGCGGACGGCAGAATCATACCAGGCGACTATCTTGTCTATGCCGAGCTTAGGGGTACCAGCAGCGGCGTAACCGTATCCGCCACTGCCCCCTTTACCCTTCTTCCTGAGGATCTGCCCGGTGACGTCAACGGCGACGAAGCTGTCGATATTCTCGACCTGGTCCGTCTTCGCAAGTATCTTTCCGGCGAAGCAGCAGAGATCCGGGATGCAAACACCGATCTGGACGGAGATGGAACCATCGGCACACAGGATCTGGTCCTCCTCCGCAAGCTCCTGGTGAACGCTGAACAGTAACGGAGCCACCCCTCAAAGCGCAGAAACCTCAGACCTGCGCGTAGGAGCTGTTGCAAAATACGAAGGAGAGCGCAAGCTCCCGATCACAAGGTAGGGGAGGGCCTCTGCGTGCCCTGCGGGCATGTGCCCTCCCGGCGGGACCTGGCTGTATTGTGAGAAAAGGTTCGGCGAATTCGTACAATCTGCGAATTCGCCGAACCTTTTTGCAAGTCTATGTTCCCTGCTGCCGGGAGGGGCGAGCCCCTCCCCTACGATGCGGACTGGACTATGCGCATCTTTTGCAGCGCGCCCGGTTTTCTTTCAGCCAGCCGCCTTGAGCTTCTCCAGCTCTTCCTCCTCCAGCACCCGGTAGGCCACCTTGCCCACCAGGGTCTTGGGCAGATCCTCCCTAAACTCGATGTCATAGGGCATGGCGTATTTGGCGATGTGCTTCCGGCAGTAGTCCAGCAGCTCCGCCTTGGTCGCGTCATTGGCGGGAACATTGGCCGCCAGCTTCACGAAGGCCTTGACCTTCTGCATCTTGTAGGAGTCGGGCACGCCGATGACGCAGCTCATCTGCACCTTGTCATGGGCGTCCAGGATGTTCTCGATCTGGGCGGGATAGACGTTGTAGCCGGAGGAGATGATCATCCGTTTGGCCCGGCCCTTGAAGAAAATGAAGCCCTCCTCGTCCATGACGCCCAGGTCCCCGGTGTAGACCCAGGTAAGCCCGTCGGCGTGGCGCCGCAGGGTCTGGGCGGTCTCCTCGGGATGCTTCATGTATTCCTTCATCACCGTGGGCCCCGCCAGCAGGATCTCGCCCTCCCTGCCGTAGGGCAGCTCCCGGTCGGTGCCGGGCTCCACGATCTTGATGTACACATCGGAGAAGGGGATGCCGATGCTGCCCTCCTTGGCCTTGGTCAGCGGGGTCAGGCAACAGGCGGTGACGGTCTCGGTGGTGCCGTAGCCCTCCCGGACCTGGATGGTGGCGCCGTGCTCGGCCAGGAACTTGTCAAATTTCTTCTTCAGCTCGATGGAGAGGCTGTCGCCGCCGGAGAACACGCCCTTCAGGCAGCTCAGATCCGCGCCCTCCATCGTGGGCAGCCGCAGCAGGGCCTCATAGAGGGTGGGCACGCCGGCGATGAAGTTGCAGCGGTGCTTCACCAGGTCCTTGGCATAGGATTTGGCGGTGAACTGGGGGATCAGGATGCAGCGTCCGCCCTGGGAGAGCATGGTGTGCACGCACACGCCCAGGCCGAAGCCGTGGAACAGGGGCATGGCAGCCAGCATCTTGTCCCCTGGGGTGAAGATGGGGTTCGCCGCGATGACCTGTTGGCCCAAGGCGTTGAAGTTCAGATTCGTGAGGACGATGCCCTTGGTGGTGCCGGTGGTACCGCCGGAATAGAGGATGACGGCCGGGTCCTCTGCCTCGCGCTTCACGGCATAGTCCCCGGTGACCTTCCCGGCCCCCGCCAGGAAGTCCTTCCACAGCAGCACCTTGTCCGCGTTCCGGGGGACCTTCCGGATAAACTGGGGCCTGGTGTGCTTTTTCAGCGCCTTGGTGATGGGGTCGATGACGTTTTTCACCGCAAAGCCCACTTTCAGCACAGGCGAGAGGGCTTCGGCGATGTCCGCGATGATCAGGTGCTTCACACCGGTGTTGGGCAGCACGCGGGCAAACTTCGGGTAAAACTGGTTCAGGGTGATGGCCGTCTCGCTCTCCGATACGTTCAGGTAGAACTCGATCTCCTTCTCCGCGGAGAGGGGGTGGATCATATTGGCGATGGCGCCGATGCGGTTCACGCCGTAGAACAGGAAGATGGCCTGGGGGCAGTTGGGCATGGCGATGGTGACCTTGTCCCCTTCCTTGATATCCAGGGCCTTCAGGGCCCTGGCGCAGCGCTCGATCTCCCGGATCATGTCGGGGTAGCCGGTGGGCGTGCCCATAAAGTCAAAGGCGATGTTCTCCGGGTACTGCCGGGCGATCTTTTCCACCGCCTCGAACATGGTCCCCCGAAAATAGTCCAGGTGCATGGGGACGCTGCCCATCCAGGGCTCCCAGGGCGTCCTGGCCGTGATCTTGTCCATATTACAATCTCCTTCCTTATAGGCTCCCCTGCCTAAGGGGAGCTGTCTGACGCCGTCTCACGCAAGGCGGCAGACTGAGGGGTCTCCTTCCTTATAGGCTCCCCTGCCTAAGGGGAGTGAAAGAGTGAAGAGAGAATAGTGAAAAGTGAATAGGTATGGTATCGCCTTCGGCGATAGATTCAAATCTGTCCGCGAAGCGGACACCATCATTCTTCTTTCTTCTCTTTTCTCTTTTCCTTATTTGTACTCAAACCCGCTGGGCTCGCCGATGGGCTGATCCAGCAGCTCGGGGTGGGCAAAGACGTGCTTGAGAAGCTTCAGGCTGCGCACAAAGTAGAAGCCGTCGGCAATGCGCTCATCCAGGGTGGCGCCGATCTCCACCACGTCCCGGATCTGCTTGCTGCCGTCGGCCATCACCATCTCCTCCTTGTGGATGGTTCCGATGGTGACCATGATGCTGTTGGTGCCGTAGTTGTTCAGATGGTGGTAGACAGCCGGGCCCTTGATGCTGCCCAGGTTTGAGAGCAGAACGGTGGAATAGTTGGTGTCCCCGTCGGTGAGGGCCTTGGGGTTCACGCCCCAGAAGTCCAGATAGCGGATGATGCGGATGGCCAGCATCAGCAGAAGCCTGGGGATCTTGGCAAAGGCGTCCACGGTGGCGTCGATGCCGCCGGTGGAGTGCTCGCTCTTCTTGGTCTCCTTCACCTGGCCCGCGATGCGGCAGCTCAGCGTATCCAGCGTGTCCTCATCCTTGGGAGTGAAGAACATGAGGGCCTCCTCGGCATGGTCGGTGAAACGGCGCTTGGCCACAAAGCTCAGGCTGATGTCATAGCGCTCGTACATGCGCCGTCCCTGGATGAAGCGGTTCATCTTGGGCCGCTCCCGGATCATGCGGGCGATGGCCACGATGAAGCAGTGGAACACCGTGGTCTTGTAGTCCGGATGCTCCGCGTTCTTCTTTTCCAGGTACTTGAGCAGCTCGGTTACGTCGATTTTGTCATTGAGATAGACCTCCGCGTCGGTGCGCTGGGGCATGATATGCATCATCACCGTGGTGAGACCCGGCACGTCCCGCACCCAGCGGGCGTCCCGCCGGTCGCCAAAGCGCTTCTTGTAGCTTTCCTCCATGGGGGCTCCTCCTCTGTCGTTTATTCCCGGATTGGTATTGTACCTTATCTTTGGGGGAATTACAAGAAATTAAACTAATTTCATGGTATTTTTTTGAAAATGAGCGAAAAAAAGCGGATCACCGCGCCAGCGCGCGCACCGGCTCACAATGACAGCGTAAAAACCGTCATTGCGAACCAGTGACCGATGTCGCTGGTGCGGCAATCCGTATGATCTTTCGTATGTTACCTTTTCTTCTTACCGAAAATGCCGCCGCTGCGGCCAGTGTCGCCCTCGCCCATGGCCGCGGCGTATTCCCGCAGCTTTTCCTTCTGGGTGCCGCTCAGGTTCCGGGGCACGGCCACCTTCACGGTGACGAACTGATCGCCACGGGTGGAGGGGCTGCGCAGGTAAGGGATGCCCTTGCCCCGGAGGCGGAAGGTGGTGCCGGGCTGGGTGCCCTCGGGGATGGTGTACTTCACCTTGCCGTCCAGAGTGGGCAGCTCCAGCTCCGCGCCCAGGGTGGCCTGGGCGAAGCTGATCTCCTGCTCCATATAGACATTGGTGCCCTCCCGCTCAAAGATGGCGTGGGGACGGACGATGACGGAGATCAGCAGATCCCCGGCAGGGCCGCCGTTGAGGCCGCTGTTGCCGAAGCCCGCCCGGGAAATGCTCTGCCCATCGTCGATGCCGGCGGGGATCTTCACGGTCATCTTGTGCTGGCGGCGGATATTGCCCAGGCCTCGGCAGGTCTTGCAGGGCTGGTGGATGATCCTGCCGGTTCCGCGGCACTTCTGGCAGGGGCCCATGCTCTGGGCCATGCCGAAGGGGGTGCGCTGGGTGGTGCGGACGCTGCCTGTGCCCTTGCAGTCGGGGCAGACCTCGGCAGTGGTGCCGGGGGCGCAGCCTGTGCCCTTGCAGTCCGGGCACTGCTCGATGCGGGCGTAGGTGATCTCCTTCTCGCAGCCGAAGGCGGCCTCCTCGAAGCTGATGTTCACCTGGGCGCGCACATTGTCGCCTTTGCGGGGGGCGTTGGGGTTCTGGCGGGTGGCGCCGCCGCCGAAGATGCTGGAGAAAATGTCGCCGAAGCCGCCGCCTCCGAAAATATCGTCAAAGCCGCCGAAGCCGCCAAAGCCCGCGCCGTAGCCCGCGTTGGGATCGAAGGCGGCGTGGCCGTACTGGTCGTAGCGCTGGCGCTTTTCGTCGTCGGAGAGGACCTCGTAGGCTTCGTTGGCCTCCTTGAAGCGCTCTTCGCAGGCCTTGTCGCCGGGGTGCAGGTCCGGGTGGTTCTCCTTTGTGATCTTCCTGTATGCTTTTTTGATCTCCTCGGCGCTGGCGTCCTTCTGAACGCCCAGCACCTCATAGTAATCTCGTTTCTCTGCCATGGGACTTCTCCTTGATACGCACCACGAGCTGAGGATTGCTCCTCAGCTCAGTGGCGTGATAGTGCGGGGGAAAGAGAGGGAAGAAGGAATAGGGAAGAAGGAAAAGGTATGGGATCCCCTTCGGGGATGGATTGAAATCCTTGCCGCGGAGCGGCACACCATTCCTCTTCTCTATTCACTTTTACTTATTCCTTATTTCTGGTCGTCGTCCACCACGGTGTAGTCGGCGTCGTAGTAGTCCTGACCGGGCTGCTGGCCGCCCTGGGCGCCCTGCTGATACTGGCTGGGATCAAAGCCCTGGCCGGGCTGGCCGCCTGCCTGCTGGTACATCTTCTCGCTGATCTTGTAGAAGGCCTGGGTCAGCTCCTCGGTGGCGCTCTTGATGGCGGCGGAGTCGGTGCCGGTGAGGGCGGTCTTCAGGGCCTGGAGCTTCTGCTCCACTTCGGCCTTCTCGGCGCCGTCCAGCTTGTCGCCCAGCTCCTGGATGGTCTTTTCGGTCTGGTATACCATCTGGTCGCCCTGGTTGCGGATGTCCACCTCTTCCTTGCGCTTCTGGTCCTCGGCGGCGTACATCTCGGCCTCCTTCACGGCCTTCTCGATGTCCTCCTTGGACATGTTGGTGGAGGCGGTGATGGTGATGTGCTGCTCCTTGCCGGTGCCCAGATCCTTGGCGGAGACGTTCACGATGCCGTTGGCGTCGATATCGAAGGTGACCTCGATCTGAGGAACGCCGCGGCGGGCCGGGGCGATGCCGTCCAGGTGGAAGCGGCCCAGGCTCTTGTTGTAAGCGGCCATCTCGCGCTCGCCCTGGAGGACGTTGACCTCAACGGAGGTCTGGTTGTCCGCGGCGGTGGAGAAGACCTGGCTCTTGCGGGTGGGGATGGTGGTGTTGCGCTCGATGAGCTTGGTGCACACGCCGCCCAGGGTCTCGATGCCCAGAGACAGCGGGGTCACGTCCAGCAGCAGGATGCCCTTCACGTCGCCGCCCAAAACGCCACCCTGGATGGCAGCGCCGATGGCCACACACTCATCGGGGTTGATGCCCTTGAAGCCTTCCTTGCCCACCAGGGACTTGACCATATCCTGCACGGCGGGGATGCGGCTGGAGCCGCCCACCAGCAGGACCTTGCTGATGTCGCTGGGGGTGAGGCCGGCGTCGGACAGAGCCTGGCGCACGGGGCCGGCGGTCTTTTCCACCAGGTGGTGGGTCAGCTCGTTGAACTTGGCCCGGGTCAGGGTCACGTCCAGGTGCTTGGGGCCGGTGGCGTCGGCGGTGATATAGGGCAGATTGATGTTGGAGGTGGTCACGCCGGAGAGCTCCACCTTGGCCTTCTCGGCAGCCTCGCGCAGGCGCTGCATGGCGACCTTGTCGTTGGAGAGGTCGATGCCCTCGGCCTTCTTGAACTCATCCACCAGGTACTGGGTGATGCAGGCGTCGAAGTCATCGCCGCCCAGGCGGTTGTTGCCGGCGGTTGCCAGAACTTCGATGATGCCGTCGCCGATCTCCAGTACGGAGACGTCGAAGGTGCCGCCGCCCAGGTCGTAGACCATGATCTTCTGGTCGCTCTCCTTGTCCAGACCGTAGGCCAGAGCGGCCGCGGTGGGCTCGTTGATGATACGCTTGACCTCAAGACCGGCGATCTTGCCGGCGTCCTTGGTGGCCTGGCGCTGAGCGTCGGTGAAGTAGGCGGGGACGGTGATGACTGCCTCGGTGACGGGCTCGCCCAGGTAAGCCTCGGCGTCCGCCTTCAGCTTCTGCAGCACCATGGCGGAAATCTCCTGGGGGGTGTAGTTCTTGCCATCGATGCTGACTTTGTAGTTGGAGCCCATCTCACGCTTGATGGAGGAGATGGTGCGGTCCGGGTTGGTGATGGCCTGGCGCTTGGCGACCTGGCCAACCATACGCTCGCCGGTCTTGGTGAAGGCCACCACGGACGGGGTGGTGCGGGCGCCTTCGGCGTTGGGGATGACGGCAGCCTCGCCGCCTTCCATCACGGCGACGCAGCTATTGGTGGTTCCCAGATCGATACCGATAATCTTACTCATTTTTTTGTCCTCCTATATATAAGTGATGTGTATACTTTTTGGATCGCCGAGCACTGCTCGGCGCTGCAAAACTAATTGGCTACCTTCACCATGGCGAAGCGGATCACCTTTTCGCCCACGGTAAAGCCCTCCTGGAAGACCTCCACGATGGTATTTTCTCCAAGGCTTTCGTCCTCCACATGCATGACGGCGTTATGCTTGTTGGGATCAAAGGTCTGGCCCAGGCTCTCGATCTTCTTCACGCCCAGCTTTTCCAGGGTGGCGTTGAACTGGGTCATGATCATCTCCACGCCCTTGCGGTAGGCCTCGTCATCGGTGCCCTGCTTCAGGGCTCGCTCCAGGTTGTCGTACACCGGCAAAAACTGCTGCACGGTGTTGGCCTTGATTTCGCCGTAGAGATTGTCCTTTTCCTTCTGGCTGCGGCGGCGGAAGTTGTCATACTCGGCGCAGATGCGCAGGTACTTGTCATTGAGGGCGGCCTTTTCCTTTTCCAGGGCTTCCTTCTCCGCCTCCAGGGCAGCCCGCTCGTCCTCCTTCTTCTTGCCGAAGCGCTTTTCCTTTTTGTCTTCCTTTTTGTCTTCCTTTTTGTCTTCCTTTTTTTCGCTCTTGCTCTCCGTCTGCGCCTCTTTCTCAGGCTCCTCCCGGACTTTCTCGGGCTGGCTTTCGGTCTCGGCTGCGGCGTCCATCTTATCCTTTTCTTCGTTCATGTCCGTCATCTATCTCCTTGATGATGAGTTTGTTGTGCATGCCCTCCGGGGGCGCCACGCCTCCGCCCAGGCGGCGGCTGAGGCCGGCAGCCAGGAAGCTGAGCTTGGCGGCCACGGCGGAATAATCCATCCGGGTGGGTCCCACCACGCCGATGAGGCCCCGGGTGTTGTCCCCGGCATCATAGCTTGCGATGACCACGCTGGAATCCTTCAGCTCCTCGGCCACGTTTTCCGGTCCGATCAGGACCCGCACCTCGTCACTGCCGCCCAAGCTCTCCGCCGCAGGGAGGATGTGCGCTCCGCCGGAGAGGTAGCTCATAAGCTTGTGGGCTTTGTCCGGGTCCCGGAACTCCGGCTGGTTCAGCAGCCTGTTCTCGCCGGAGAGGAAGGCTGTGGGGGTGTTTTCCTCGCTGAGAGTCTCCATCACGAAGGAGGAAATCACCGCCGTGAGGCCAAGGGAATCATCCGCCGCCCGTTCGGTGGCGTGGATCAGCGCGGGCGTGATCTTTTGATCCTCCACACCGGTGAAGCTGGCGTTGAAGAGAGCGGAAAGGCGCTTGATCATGTCCTGATCCACAGACACCGGCAGGTGCACCAGCTTGCTTTTCACGCTGTTGTTGGACAGCATCAGCACGAGGATGAAGTTGTTGGCGTCTACATAGATGAGGTCAAAGCGCTTTACCGTGACGGAGCTCTGAGCCGTCAGGGCCAGGGCGGGATAATCCGTCAGCTGGGAGGCCAGCTTGCTCACATCCCGGATGGTGTCATCCAGCTCCTGGAGCTTCTGATTCAGGCGGCGGTTCATCTCCTCCGTCTCCTCCAGGCTCATCTTCTGCTTCTCCATGAGCTCGTTGACGTACATCCGGTAGCCCATAGGGGTGGGCACCCGGCCCGCCGAGGTATGGGGCTGCTCCAGATAGCCCATGGCGACCAGCTCCGCCAGCTCGTTGCGGATGGTGGCCGAGGAGCAGTTGAGTCCGCCGCTTTGGGCGATGGCCTTGCTGCCTACCGGCTCCGCCGTGCGGATGTACTCATCCACCACCGCAGCCAGTATTGTCTTTTTCCTCTCGCTGATCTGCATTTTAGCACTCTCCGCTTCGGACTGTTGGCACTCTCGCTTTCCGAGTGCTAATATAACACCCTGTTCCCTCTTTGTCAAGGGTATTCAAGCCCTCTACTGGCAGAATTCACAGATTGGACACGAAAAAATTGGTACAAAAAATTTGTTCTTCCCGCATTTACAAATTCCAAAAAAGGATTATAGTGAATAAGAACAAGTACAGAAACCCATGAGATCCGCGGCACTGCATTCCGCGCTTCCCACAGCGGAAAGGAGAAACGACCATGCTGGAAAAGAGCTTTCTGGAGGTCTATGATAAATTCAAGCTGCAGTTCTATCGCAAGGTGTTCGAGCATGTGCGGGAGCGGGACGGCTCCCTCTCCGCCATGGAGGGCTTCTCCCTGGAGGTCATCCAGATCCTGGGTGAGCCCACGATCAGCGAGTTTGCGGATTTTCTGAACATTTCCCAGTCCAACGCCACCTACAAGGTCAATAACCTGATCAAAAAGGGTTATCTGGAGCGGGCCAACTCCCAGGTGGACCGGCGGGAGTATCACCTGATCCTTTCGGAGAAGTACTATTCCTATCTGCGCATGTTCACCAACTACGAGCAGAAGGTGGTGGCGCGCATGAAGGAGCGCTTCTCTCCCGAGGATGCAGAGAAGCTGGACGAGATGTTCCAGATCATCTCCAACGAGCTGATGCCGGAGTGCGACGAAAAATAGTTTTTAGTTTCTAGGTAAACGATGATTAATAGATGACTATGCCTCCATGATCTGGTAAAATGGACAGGGGGGCGATATTATGAAGGGACAAACGAA
>ONBX01000011.1 GCA_900316205.1 uncultured Eubacteriales bacterium | reverse complement strand
AGAGACGAGCTATATTAACTACGACTTAATAATACAAGGGGGGAGGGTATGCCCCCCTTCACGTTCAATCTATGCCAAAATGGGAACTTTTTCGGAAGTATCCATTTTGGCGATTCAAGCTGTCGACACTTTGTCGACAGCTTGAATCGCCCCGGCTTTTGCCGGGGCGATTTTCTTTTCGGAGAAAAAATATGACATACCGCGAAGGAGGAAGCAAGTGCGAAAGCACCATATGGAAGGGGGAAGCGCTCACAGTTCTCCCGGAATAACGAAAATCGAACATCTTGTGCCTGCTTTTTGCAAGTTTCTATATGTTGACGAAGCGTTTACGATTCGGTAATATTTTATCGCAGAACGATGAAATAGCCCTTGCAAAACCGGGACGCGCGTGATACATTAGTGTCGTATGACAGCGCAGTATATCCAAGCGAGCAATCCACGATAAAGGAGAAACATCATGAAGACAACAAAGTTTTTGATCTCCCTGCTTCTGCTCTTCGCTCTGTGCCTGAGCCTGATGAGCTCCGCGGCCCTGGCCGAGGAAGTCGGCTCCGGCGATGAAGGCGGCAACGAGACCATCGTCGAGGAAGGCGGCGAGGAGGGCGGCGATCCCTCCGGCGATGAAGGCGGTACGGTCCCCGGCGAAGAGAGCGGCGATCCCTCCGGCGAAGAGGGCGGCGACCCCTCCGGCGAGGGCAGCGACCCTGCCGAAGAAGGCGGCGACAAGACCGACGGAGAAGGCGACGAGGAGAAGAAGGACGAGGAAAAGAAAGATCCTCCCTCCAGTTCTGTCACCCCTCTCAGCACCATTTACTACTACAAGAGCGGTTCCGGCATGAGCGGCGACAAGAGCTTTTCCGTCACGCCTGAGCCGGAGCAGGTCATCCTGTATTCCGCCAAGGGTTCGGCGGCTCTGTACTTCAGCTTCTCTCCCAGCGATCCCTCCGACCCTGCCCAGGGCGGCACCCTGACCATCAGCGAGAGCGGCAACAAGTCCACCTTTGAATCCCTGCCTGCCGGAGCTTACAGCCTGGAGTTCCGCTTCAAGGATTCTCCCTCCGTCACCGGCAGCTTCTACATCTTCCTGAGCGCCAGCCTCAATAACAGCACCCATGTGAAGGGCAGCGGCAGCCCCATCACGGTGAGCATCACCGATAAGCCCGACAAGGTCATCATCGCTGACAGCAACAGCCTCGCCGGCGGCCAGACCCTCTCCGAGGGCAGCGATTACAGCTTCGCCGGCAACACCCTGACCATCACCTCCGCCTGCCTGGACAGCTTCGGCAGCGACAGCGAGACCGTCACCAAGTATGTGGCCTTTGTTGTCAGCTATGATGGCTCTAACATGGCCGCGCCCTTCCCCATCACCATTCTGCCTCCTGCCAGCATCGATCCCAGCGATGTTTCCTGGAAGCGCGGCACCGATAAGAGCTTCACCGTGAAGCCTGATATCGTCAGTGCGTCTCTGGACGGCGCTGCCATCGGCGCCTCCAGCTACACCGCCAGCGGCACCAATCTCACCGTGAAGGCCAGCGCCATTTCTGCCCTGACCTGGGGCGCACATACCCTGACCGTGAAGACCAGCGCCGGCGACGTCTCCGCCAAGATCACCATCGAGCCCTCCCTGGGCTATGCCAGCAGCACCGGCAACCAGCACGCCAAGGGCGGCAGCGGCAACATCATCTTCATTGCCTCCGACCCGGTATCCAAGGTCTACGTCAACGGCACGGAGATCAGCTCTGAGCACTACACCATCTCCGACGGCAAGAACATCACCCTGAAGGCCAGCTACCTGAACACCCTGAAAGCGGACACCAGCTACACCATCACTGCCACCGTTTCCAACAACGGCAGTACTACGGATGTGTCCAGCAGCTTCAAGATCACCTCCGGCGGCTCTTCCGGCGGTTCCGGCGGCAGCTCCTCCGGCGGCTCTTCCTCCGGCGGTTCTTCCAGCGGTTCCGGCAGCTCTTCCGGCAAGGCGCCCGCCACCGGAGACAGCAGCCCGGCCCTGTGGATCGCGCTGCTGATCCTGTCCGGCTGCGGCTGCGCCGTGGTCCTGCCCCGTCTGCGCAAGGAAAACTAATTCTTACTTTGCCTTTCAACCCCGCTGAGTGAAAGCTCTGCGGGGTTTTCTTTTGTTTAGGGCAGGGGAATGGGGAAAATGGACATAATTTCCTCTTTTCAAAAATAATGCTTCCCATGGAAGGAAAAAAGCGTTATAATGGAGGGTGGAAAGATACAGAGAGGAGGACAGGAACGATGGAAGAGAGATTCCTTCCCTATGTTCCCCGCGACGACATATACCTTTTCAACACCGGCAACGCCCGCAAGGCCTGGCTCTGCTTCGGCTGCCGCTTCATCCCCGAACTGCAGATGCACCGTTTCCTGGTTTGGGCCCCCAACGCCAGGAGCGTGAACCTTGTCGGCGACTTCAACAGCTGGCACTGGGACGACACCCCCATGGAAAAGCTGGAGGGCGGCGTCTGGTGCGTCTTTATGGAAAACGTCTGGGAGGGCGAGCGCTATAAGTACTGTGTGGAGGGCCCGGACGGCAGGCGGATCCTGAAAGCGGATCCCTTTGCTGCCATGTCCCAGACTCAGGGCGAGACGGCCTCCATCGTCTGGTGCCGGGAGGATTACGCCTGGGGCGACCAGGAATTCCTGGACCGGCGTGCCCGCCGCAGCTTTATGACCAGCCCCATGAGCATTTATGAGATCCATCCCGGCTCCTGGCAGGATCTGGAGGGCGGCGTGAACTACCGGAACCTGGCCGACGCACTGGCGGAGTACTGCGCCGACATGGGCTACACCCATGTGGAGCTGATGCCTGTGACGGAATACCCCTTTGACGGCTCCTGGGGCTACCAGGTCACCGGCTATTATGCTCCCACCAGCCGTTACGGCAATCCGGACGATTTCAAGTACTTTGTGGATAAGCTCCATCAGGCGGGTATCGGCGTTATTATGGACTGGGTCCCTGCCCATTTCCCCAAGGACGAGCACGGCCTGGCCAACTTTGACGGCACCCCGCTCTATGAGTGCAAGGAGCGGCGCATGGCCGAGCATCCGGAGTGGGGCACGCTGATCTTTGACTATGCCAGCTCCCAGGTGCAGAGCTTTCTGGTTTCCTCTGCCTGCAAGTTCTTCGAGGTCTTCCACATCGACGGCATCCGGGTGGACGCTGTAAGCTCCATGCTTTACCTGAACTATGGTCGGCGGGACGGGGAGTTCACCCCCAACGAGGAGGGCGGCACCACCAATCTCCACGCGCTGCGTTTCCTGCGCAAGATGAATTCTGCGGTGCTCTCCACCTATCCCGGCACGGTCACCATTGCGGAGGAGTCCACTGCCTTCCCGCTGATCACCGCGCCCCCCGACGTTGGCGGTGTGGGCTTCTGCCTGAAGTGGGACATGGGCTTCATGCATGACACCATCGACTATATGCAGATGGATCCGCTCTTCCGCAGCTTCCACCACAACAAGCTCACCTTCTCCATGATGTACGCCTTCTCGGAAAACTACGTCCTGGCCTATTCCCATGACGAGGTGGTCCACGGCAAGTACTCCATGATCAACAAGATGAGCGGGGATTATGAGCAGAAGTTTGCCTCCCTGCGGGCGCTCTACGGCTATCAGTTCGGCCACCCCGGCAAGAAGCTGACCTTCATGGGCAGCGAGTTCGGCCAGTTTATCGAGTGGAACTGGAAGCAGGGACTGGACTGGCTGCTGCTGGGCTTCCGCAAGCATGAGCAGCTGCGCCAGTACATGCGGGAGCTCAATAAGCTCTACACCTCTACCCCGGCCCTCTACGCCGTGGACCGTTCCTGGGACGGCTTCAAGTGGCTGAATGTGGACGATGCCGGCCGCAGTTCCATCGCCTTCCTCCGTTCCTCCGAGGAGGATGACAGCTATGTGGTCTGTG
Source organism: uncultured Eubacteriales bacterium (assembly GCA_900316205.1). Taxonomy (GTDB): domain Bacteria; phylum Bacillota; class Clostridia; order Oscillospirales; family Oscillospiraceae; genus Limivicinus. The sequence continues at coordinate 82,731 of ONBX01000011.1, read as the reverse complement.
TCTCCAACTTCACGCCCATCCGCTATGACGGCTTCCTTATCGGCCTGCCCAAAAACGGCAGCCTCCACGAGATCCTGAACAGCGATGATGAGCGCTTCGGCGGCACCGGTGTCCACAATCCGCCCCTGGTCCATGCCCACAAGAAGCCTTTTCTGGACATGCAGTATTCCGCCAATATCACCCTTCCGCCTCTTTCCACGGTATTTTTCCGTTATAAACCCAGAAAGAAAAAAATGAAATGAAACATATTTGGAGTGTAATGATGAAAAAAGAATTTCGTGATCTTCTGAAGGAACGCGGCCGCAGCGAGCTGCCTGCCGTCCTGCTGGCCTCTGCCGAATGCGCCCCTCTGTCCAAGACCGGGGGTCTTGCCGACGTGGTGGGTACTCTGCCCAAGGCCCTGAAAAAACTGGGCATGGACGCCCGCGTCATCACCCCCTATCACCGGGTCATCAAGGACAAGTATGCCGACAAGGTGGAGCATATGTTCACCTTCTACGCGCGCCTCGGCTGGCGCAGTGAGTATGTGGGCATTGAGAAGCTGGTGCTGGACGACATGATCGTCTACCTGGTGGACAATGAGCACTATTTCGGTGACAAGATCTATCGCGGCGGCGACGCCGAGCTGGAGCAGTATGCCTTCTTCACCCGCGCGGTGCTGGACGCCATCCCCAATCTGGATTTCCACCCCGAGGTGGTGCACTGCAACGATTGGCACACGGCCATGATCCCCATGCTGGGCAAGACCCAGTATCAGGGCGGCATGCAGGAAGGCCTCAAGTACCTGCTTACCATTCACAACATCGCCTTCCAGGGCAAGTGCGGCTTTGACCGGGTCCAGGATCTGCTGGGCGTGGACAGCCGTTACTACACCCCCGAGTTCATGGAGCTGGACGGCTGCGCCAACTTCATGAAGGGCGGCCTGGTCTTTGCCGACCGCATCAACACCGTGAGCCCCAGCTACGCCGAGGAGATCAAGATGCCTTACTACGCCGAAGGCCTGCAGGGCATCCTCAACGCCCGTAGCGCCCAGCTTTCCGGCATTATCAACGGCATCGACAAGGTGGTCTTCAACCCCAGCCACGATGACAACCTGCCTGTCCGCTACGACAAGGGTCATCTGAAGGGCAAGGCTCTCTGCAAGGCCGCCCTGCAGGAAAAGATGGGTTTGGACATCCGACCGGACGTGCCCCTCTTCGCCATGGTCACCCGTATGACCGAGCAGAAGGGCTTTGACCTGGTGGCCTGCGTGCTGGACGATCTGATGAGCCGGGAGGATATGCAGTTCATGCTGCTGGGCACAGGCGACGAGCGATTTGAAAACTTCATGCGGGCTGCCGAGTATCGCTATCGCGGCCGCCTCTGCTCCTTCATCGGCTACAGCGAGCCGCTGAGCCACCTGGTCTATGCCGGCGCCGACTTTTTGGTTATGCCCTCCCGCTTTGAGCCCTGCGGCCTGAGCCAGATGATCGCCATGCGTTACGGCACCCTGCCCATCGTGCGGGAGACCGGCGGCCTGAAGGACACCGTGCTGCCCTACAACCAGTTCACCGGCGAGGGCAACGGCTTCTCCTTTGCCAATTACGATGCCTGGGAGCTGCGGGACGCCATGCGCAAGGCCATGGACTGCTACCGCAATCCGGAAGTCATGAACGGTCTGATCCGCAGCGCTATGGAGGCCGATTTCGGCTTTGACCGCTCCGCAGAGGAGTACGCCAGACTTTATTTATGGATGCTGTGAGCTGCAGAGGCCGCCTGCCTTTCCAGGCAGCGGCACCCGAGCGCGTGATCCTGCATTTTGGAGGCAGCTATCGGGAGCACTGGTCAGAGGATTACAGCCTCTCCGTGCGCTACGAAGGCCGCCGCAGCGTGGACGCCGTCTTAACAGACGGCGTCTGGCGTGCTGCGGGGGGAGACGCGGAGTGGGGGAGGCTTCTGAACTCGCCCGAGTGCCCCGCGATCCTTTCCCTGTATTTTCAGGGAGCGGCATCGGTCTATGCTGCTGCCAGGGACTGCGCCTTGCGCGGCCTTCCCCTGGAGCGGCTGGACGAGTGCTTCTATTCGCCCTCCAATCCTTTTTCGGCCCCGGAGCTGGTGCGGCTTTTGATGGACGACTGCGGCTTTTCCATGAGCAGCGCCTTTCAGGTGGCTGCTGCCTGCTGCGGGGACCTGCGGGCCAGCGGCGTGGATGTGCAGCAGTTTCACCCTGTGCAGCCCCGCACCGCCCACATCATCAACATCCTGCGCAGCTGCAACGACAGCAGCCTGGCGGCGCGGCATGACTGCAGCGACGTCCGGTATCGCTCGCCCCTGGGCGCCTTGCCGGAAGAGTCGGTGCTTACCCTGCGGGTGATGATTCAGGCGGGGCAGACCACCGGCGCCGATCTGATCCTCTATGGGGATGGCTTCCGACGGGAGATCCCCATGGTGCCCGCGGAAAAGGGCTATGCCGTCACGGTGAAGCTGCCGGATACGGCCCAGGCCCTGTGGTATTGTTTCCGCATCAGCACCCGAGACGGCTCCCACTGGCTGTGCCGGGACGGGCGCTCCCACCTCAGCAGACTGTGCAACGAGGAAGGGGAGGGCTTCCGCCTGACGGTTTACCGCAAGGACTTTAAGACCCCCGCCTGGTTTCGCCGCAGCGTCATGTACCAGGTTTTCCCCGACCGCTTTGCTTTTTCTGACGACGATACCGCGAGAAAAGGCGTAGCGGCCCACCGGGCCATGGGCCAGACGGCGGAGCTGCATGAGAGCCTGGACGAGCCCATTCGCTGGCAGCCCCGGCCCTTTGAAAAGTGCTATACGCCGGACGATTTCTACGGCGGCACCCTCCGGGGGATCGAGCAGAAGCTGCCCTATCTGAAAAGCCTGGGCATCGGCTGCCTGTACCTCAACCCCATCGTAGAGGCCCGGTCCAATCACCGCTATGACACCTCCGATTATCTGAACGTGGACCCGATCCTGGGCAGCAACGAGGATCTGACCCATCTGTGCGAAAGCGCCGCCGCCATGGGCATCCGGGTGATGCTGGACGGGGTCTATTCCCATACCGGGGATGACAGCGTGTATTTTAACCGCTACGGCCATTATCCCTCTCTGGGTGCCTGCCAGGGAGAGGATTCGCCCTATTACGCCTGGTATGACTTTCAGCATTTCCCCGATCGATATCGCTGCTGGTGGGGCTTTGATTCCCTTCCCGAGGTGGACGAGACCAATCCCGCCTGGCAGGATTTCGTCATCACCGGCGAAAACAGCGTGGTCAAGACCTGGCTGCGCCGGGGCGCCTCCGCCTGGCGCCTGGATGTGGCGGATGAGCTGCCCGACGAGGTGCTGAGCCTCATTCGCAAATCTGCCAAGGCGGAAAAGCCCGACGCCGTGGTGCTGGGCGAGGTGTGGGAGGACGCCGTGCTCAAGGAGAGTTACGGCAGCCGCCGCAATTATGCCCTGGGCTATTCCCTGGATTCGGTGATGAATTACCCCCTGCGCCTGGCCATCCTGGACTTTGCCCATCAGCGCACGTCCGCCTATGCCCTGCGGGACTTTCTGATGGAGCAGCAGCTCAACTATCCCAAGCCCCTCTATTATTCTCTGATGAACCTGCTGGGCTCCCACGATGTGGAGCGCCTGCGCTCTGCCCTTGCCACCGATGTGTGGATCAAGAGCCTGAGCCGGGAGGAGCAGCTGAAGCTGCCCTTCCCGGAGGAGCGGCTGGAGGAGGCTGTGGCGCTGGAAAAGCTCTGTGCGGTGATCCAGTTTGCCCTTCCCGGTGTCCCCAGCATCTATTACGGGGACGAGCAGGGCATGTGCGGCGTGGGAGATCCCTTCAACCGCGCGCCCTTCCGGGAGGAACGGCAGGACCTGTATGACCATTACGCGTCTCTCTCCGCGCTGCGAAACGCGGCGCCGGCCCTCTCCACCGGGCATGCCAGCTTTCTGGCCCTGTCCCGGGACCTGCTGCTGATCCTGCGCTGGATCGTCGATGGGGAAGACGCCCTGGGTGAGAGCGCGGAAAACGGCGTGTATCTGGCCGTGATCAACCGCGGCCGCGAGAGGGCGGAGTACGAGTTTATCTGCGCGGAGCTGGGCTTCGAGGAGATCCGCGGCAGCATCGACGCCTGCAGCGGCGAGATCAGAAGACTTCTGTGATAAGGTCGTGTGCGTATGAAAAAAGCATTTCAAATCCTGACGCTGGTGTTCCTGCTGTTCGCGCTGGGACTCACAGGGCTTATGCGCCTGGACATGGCCAAGGCTTCCTGGAACCAGGTGAGCCCCGTATCTGCCGCCGCCGAGACCCCGGCCCCGGAGGCAAGCCCCAGCCCTGAGGTGACGCCGGAACCCACGCCGGAGCCGACCCCGGAACCTACGCCGGAGCCGACCCCGACGCCAACGCCGGAACCGACGCCGGAGCTCTTCACCTTCTCCGCCATTGGGGACTGCACCCTGGCCTCCCACCAGAACATGTCGCCCACAGACCCGGCTTCCATCGAGAGCGCGATCGGGGAGAACTACGCCTATCCCTTCCAGAACACCGTGCAGTATTTTTCGGAGGATGAGCTCACCATCGCAAATCTGGAGTGCACCCTCTCCGACGAGTGGCTCTATTCCGACTCCTTCTTCCACTTCCGCGCCCCCGCGGCCTATGCCAAGATCCTCACCGAGGGCGGCGTGGATTTCGTGAACACCGCCAACAACCACACCAACGATTTCGGCCAGCAGGGCATTGCCGATACCTGTGCCGCCCTGGAGGCCGAGGGCGTTTCCTACGGTCAGGAGGGCCAAAGCCAGATCATCACCACGCCCAACGGCATCAAGGTGGGCATCTACTGTGACTATCACGGCTATTACCCCGTCACCGAGGACTGCGTGGCCGCCATTCAGCAGCTGAAGGAGGACGGCGCGGAGTACATCATCTGCATGTTCCACTGGGGCCAGGACGAGGTGGTCTATCATCCCAAGCAGGTGCAGATCGATCTGGCCCACGCTTGTGTGGACGCCGGGGCGGACTTCGTTTACGGCAGCCACAGCCACTGCCTGCAGCCCTATGAGGAGTACAACGGCGCCTATATCCTCTACAGCATCGGCAACTGGTCCTTCGGCGGAAATACCTCGCCCAAGGACATGGACACCGCCATCTTCCAGATCACCGTCAAGCGGGATCTGGACGGCAGCATCTCCAACGAGAGCTGCGGCATCATTCCCTGCTGCGTCTCCAGCCGCCCTGCGCTGGAGGGCTACATGGACTATGGCTACAACGATTATTGCCCCACGCCCTACGAGGTGGGAAGCGAGCTGTATGAGCGGGCCATGAGCAAGATCCTGGGCACCTACGAGGGGCCGGACGGCGTGGTGGACTACTCCGGCTGGAACAACAGCTACGGGGGATAAGAGTTTTTAGTTTCCAGTTTATGGTTTTTGAAGATAAGGGACTTTGAAAAACAGTGGTTTTTCAAAGTCCCTTGCCTTTTTGCGGAGATTCGAGTATAATGGCCGAGTTAATGCGTATTCTGCCTCTTTTCAAGGAGTTTTTCGGAATGAAAAAGCTGACCCAAAAGCCATCCTTTGCCGTTTTTATCCTTTCCCTGGCCCTGCTGCTCACGGTGCTGGTGCTGCGCCGGGCGCAGATCAACCGCATCTGGCCGGAGGATCTTGTCCTCCCGCAGCGCAGCGCGGAAGTCACCCAGCTGGCCCCCGTCTCCGGGCAGGAGACGGAAGCGACGCCTGCTCCCCTGGGAGAGGAAAAGGAATATGTGATCTCCCTGGTGGGGGACTGCACCCTGGCTTCCGCCCAGTTTGTGGACGCATCAGAGCACCGCTCCATCGAGTATCACATCCAGAAGGACTATGCCTACCCCTTCTCCAATACGAAGGAATACTTTGAACAGGACGATCTGACCCTGGCCAATCTGGAATGCTGCCTGTCCGATACCCGGTTCTCCTCCATTGAGCAGTTCTCCTTCCTGGCCCCCGCCGACTACGCCGAGATTCTGAACGAGGGCGGCGTGGACTTCGTCACCACCGCCAACAACCACATGGCCGACTTCGGTACCGCCGGTGAGGAATTTACCTATATGGCCCTGAACGACCATGGCGTTCCCTTCGGCAAGGAAGGGGAGAGCAAGCTTGTCACCACCCCCAGCGGTCTCACCGTTGGCATCTACTGCGACTATAACCACCTGGAGCCCGATCCGGACAAGGCTGCCGCGGCCATCCGCCAGCTCCGCGCCGACGGGGCGGAATACGTGGTCTGCGCCTTCCACTGGGGCAAGGAGTTGGTCTACACCCCCTTTGACAGCCAGACAGAGCTGGCCCACCGCTGCATCGACGCGGGGGCGGATCTGATCTATGGCTCCCACTCCCACTGCCTGCAGCCGGTGGAGCAGTATGGCAAGGGCCTCATCCTCTACAGCATGGGCAACTGGGTCTTTGGCGGCAGCACTGCCCCCACGGATATGGACACCGCCATCATCCAGGTCCATGTGAAGCGCGCCGGTGACGGCAGCGTCAGCACCAGCGGATACACCGTGATCCCATGCTGCGTCTCCAGCCGCCCGGTGAAGGATAACTACTCCGGCGACAACTACAACGACTATCGCCCCACGCCCTATACCGAGGGCAGCGACGCCTATTACCGGGTCCTTTCCAAGCTGGACGGCAGCTATGTGCCTACCTCCGAAGGCCGGGATTATTCCGACGTCTACGCCCAGTACGGCTGATCTGTGTATAAAACAGTCTATGAAAAACGAAGTTTTTCATAGACTGTTTTAGTTTTTAGTTTTTAGTTTTTAGTATCAAAAAAGGATGAGAAGACCTTCCCTTCATTCGATCCCGAAGAGGCGTTTGCCGTTCTCCCAGGTGAGGCGTTCCACCTCTCCCGGGCTGAGACCCTTTACCTCCGCAATCTTCTCGATCACATAGCGGAGATTTCTTGAGTCGTTGCGCTTGCCCCGCATGGGCACCGGACTCAGGTAGGGACTGTCCGTCTCAATCAGCATCCGGTCCGCCGGGCAGATCTCCAGCACCTCGATGGCTTTCCGGGCGTTTTTGTAGGTGATGGGCCCGTCAAAGCCCAGATACCAGCCCCGCTTCAAAAGCTCCGCCGCCATCTCGGCGCTGCCGGAATAGCAGTGGAAGACGCCTCTGGCCTCCGGGTAGTCCTTCACAATGTCCAGACTGTCCTGGTGGGCCTCCCGGTCATGCACGATCACCGGTTTACATAATTCAATCGCCAATTCGATCTGCTGCCGGAACAGGACCTTCTGCTCCTCCTTCTGGCTGGCGTCCCAGTAATAGTCCAGCCCCACTTCCCCGATGGCGACGCATTTGGGGTGCCGTGCCATCTCGCAGATCTCGGCATAGGCCTCCAGATCGTATTTGTCCATGTCCTCCGGGTGGATGCCCACCGCGGCATAGACGAAGGGGTATTTCTCCGCCAGGTCCAGGGCCATGCGGCTGCTCCGTGCGTCGCAGCCCGGGTCCAGGATCAGCCCGACGCCGGCGGTGTGGGCGGCCTCCAAAGTCTCATAACGGTCGGTGTTGAAGGCGCCGGAATCGTAATGGGCATGGGTGTCAAAAATCATCTGCCTCACCTCTCTCCGGTATCCTAACACGAAGGTGCGGCGCTTGGCAAGGGGAAGGGCAGATACCGTGTTTACATTTTCTTCTTTTCTTTTCCTGCCCTCTATGGTATAATTCTTTTTACCGTTGGGCAGAAGGGAAGTGAGGACCGTGCCGAAGCAGCAGGGCATCAAGAAGATCGCGGACAACCGCAAAGCCTTTCACGATTATTTTGTGCTCGAGCGCTACGAGGCTGGGATCGAGCTGGCCGGGACGGAGGTCAAGTCCATCCGGGCCGGTCAGGTAAACATGAAGGACTCCTTCTGCACCGTAAAGGACGGGGAGCTTTTCGTGCGCGGCATGCACATCAGCCCCTATGAACACGGCAACATTTTCAACAAGGACCCGGTGCGGCCCCGCAGGCTGCTCATGCACAAGCGGGAGATCCTGAAGCTCAACGCCCGGGTGATGCAGGATGGCGTGGCCCTGATCCCCCTGTCCCTGTACTTTAAGGACAGCCGGGTGAAGGTGGAACTGGGCCTCTGCAAGGGCAAGAAGCTCTACGACAAGCGCCAGAGCGACGCGGACCGGGAGTCCAAACGCGATATCGACCGAATCATGAAAGAGAGGAAATACGAATGAGCAATCCCATTGTGACCTTTGAAATGGAAAATGGCGACGTGATGAAGGCGGAGCTCTATCCCGAGATCGCCCCCAACACGGTCAATAACTTCATCTCCCTGGTAAAGAAGGGCTTTTATGACGGCCTGATCTTCCACCGGGTCATCTCCGGCTTCATGATCCAGGGCGGCGACCCCAAGGGGATCGGCGTGGGCGGTCCCGGCTACGGCATCAAGGGCGAGTTTCTGCAGAACGGCTTTAAGAACGAGCTCAAGCACAGCCGCGGCGTCCTCTCCATGGCCCGCTCCGGCAACCCCAACTCCGCCGGCAGCCAGTTCTTCATCATGCATGAGGACAGCCCCCATCTGGACGGCGGCTATGCGGCCTTCGGCAAGCTCATCGAGGGCATCGAGGTGGTGGACAAGATCTGCAGCGTCCGCACCGACTGGAACGACAAGCCCCGGATCCCTCAGGTGATGAAGAAGGTCACTGTGGAGACCTTCGGCGTGGATTACCCCGAGCCGGAGAAGGTCTGATTTGAATTTGTAGGGGCGGCTATCAGCCGCCCGACTGCAAAAGACTGCTGTACGCGGGCGGATACTATCCGCCCCTACAGCGAGTGCACATCTCCACAGGCCCGGGCATAGCTCTGCAAAGCGAATGCGCTTTGCAGAGCTATACCCGGGGGTGTAACGGTTTCGACGGGGGTGTGGAGGCAGGAATAGCGGGCGGATGCGCCTACCATCCATAAAATGGGCAAGCTTTATAAATTAAAGAACGACGATAACGCTGTTCTCCTCGCTGCTTAAATAGCGAGCGTTCCGCCCGGGAGGCCCACGGCCCGGGATGGAGCGTCGATCAGTGGGGAACGTGCGTGCGCTAAGCTTTGCGCGCACCACGCATCATGAAGCTACCAAGTCCCTGAGCATGACGGCTTGCGCCGGGACGAGGGAATGTAAAGAACCGTCTGCGCCCGGAGAAGTTCCTGTTAAAACGCTTTCGGACGGGGGTTCAACTCCCCCCACCTCCACCACAAAAGAAGGCCGCCCGCAAGGGCGGCCTTCTTTTGTGGTGGAGGTGGGGAGAGAACGATGTGTTCCGCTTGCGCGGAACGTGATGCGACTTCGTCCGTGCTGTTTGCTTCGCAAGTGATGTGCGCTTTCTGTACTTGAGCGGAACACATCACATCACTGGAATGAAAAGTGATTCCTAATGAGCTTTTTTCTTGAGACCATCATCACTTCTTAGTTCTCTTATCTCTTCCTTCGTAATCTTCCAATAGCGCTTTCCAATAGTCCTCGCGGTCAAGCTTTCTTATTGCCTCATTGTGAAGCCTTATTGCCTCGGCTATGTCCTTAATTGGTCGTTGGTATTCTTCAATTTCTTCTTCAAATATATCAAGCTTTTGTGGGGAGTTGTATTGTTCAAAAGGTTTTCGCCCTCCCAATTCCTCTATCTCGCGCTTCCAAGGTTCCTGTTCCTGCCAAGTGGTTTCAAGAGCAAAGAGGTCTTCAATATTCAACTCATTTGACATAGCAATATCGTGAAGAGAGACAATAATGCTCTTTTCCTTCAAGCTTATAATTCTATGAAAAACATCCCCTTCAACTCCAGTATAAAGGCACACACTATAGTTAGGCTGATAGACAGGGGGACCCTCTTCAACAACCTTCCTTCTATTAATCCACTTGAAGCTTTTTTCTTTATATGGTCCTTCTGCTCTTAAACTATACTCCTTAGTAAGCTTTCCATTTTTGTTAAACTTTCTATTGTATGACTCTTCATCAGGGTTTTTCCAACTCTCATCAAAAAGCCAAACAAGCCTTCGCCCTTCATTCAGATGGAACATTGTCCTATCTAAAAACTCTTTCTTCTTTATGGAGCTATATTGAAACTCTAATACAGTATTAGCTTCTTTGATATAAACATCAGCGATATGCTTTTCACCTGTCGCTTTATCTGTGAAGATACACTCTCGCTCTTCTTTTGGAAAATACTCCTGCATTCTAATATGCCATTCAGACATATTCTTGTAGTCAGCATTATAATCATAAGGACACTTAACATCATTCCTCTTTCTTAGGTCGTGTGCGAAATGGTGTCTGTTAGTATCCCCTCGCCTTTGTATAACAGGACTACCGCAAGCAGGACAAACGCAACCGCTAAACTTGCCATCTTCAGCATTGACTCTATTACCAGCTTGGTCCAAAGCAAAGAACATAGATAAGCCTTCTTTATAGGTTGATGTAGAAAAGATAGCACTTTTTGGATCGAGTTTCAATTGTCTCTTCAATTACATTGTAACAATCAATGAAGCTCAATGATGGTTGTGAGTTCCCCCTATGAAAAAGTCGCCGCTTTTCAAATTGCGCCTGTCGTCCCGGCATGCTATCCTTGGATCAGAAAAGAAAACAAGGAGGCGTTTGATATGGAAAAATACAATCTCAACGACCTGGCGATGATGACGGGCTTCACCACCCGGACTTTGCGCAACTACCTGAATCAGGGACTGCTGGAGGGGGAGAAGGAAAACGGCGTCTGGCAGTTCACGCCGGAGCAGCTGGACCGCTTTTTCAGCGAACCCTTTGTGAAGGAGGGCCTGCGCATCAAGCGCAGCAGCGCGGTGTTCGATTTTCTGGCGGACAGAGATCGGAAGACAGCCAGGACCTGCGTTATTCTGGATCTCCCCGCGGACCGCCGAAAGGGGGACGCCGTTTCTGCCTTTTTCTGCAGAGAGATGCGGGAAGCTTCCGACCTGCAATTCAGCTACGGCTGGGACAAGGGCTTGGCCCGGGTGATCCTGACCGGCGCAGCGGACGCCGTGGAGAAAACCCTGAAGGCCTATTACAGCACGGAATTCAGTGAATGAGTTCTCTTCACCCTGATGAAGAATAGAAATCTCAAAAGACGAGCGATTCCGGTTTGAAGCACAAGCCTCCTCGTATGCGTAGGGGATGCCGCCCCCGGCATCCCGGCGTGATAATCTTACCGAACAGAAAAGCTCCGGCGAATTCGGACATTGAACCGTTTTCGCCGGAGTTTTCCGTTGCTATTTCATTGTTCGGCGCGGGACGCCGGGGGCGGCGTCCCCTACGTGCGAATCTGTCGTTTATGTGTTTTGAGGAAGCCCTCTTCGAACGACAGAGTCAGAACGCAGGCGATGAAATCAGATCTTTTACCATATTTGCGGGATCCGTCAAGGATAAAGGACTCTGATCCGACCGAACGTATCCTTCAGACCTGTTCCGCCGGGAGAATCCGGCAAGAATCTACGGAAAATGCTGTCATTTCCCCGGATCCTGTGCTACAATACAAGAAAACCAACAATCGTTTCCCGCAGGAGGTGTTTGCATGGTAACCCTCTCAATTATCCTCCAAAGCGTTTACTGGGAGTTTTTGGACATCTTTCTCTTCTCCCTGGGCCTTTGGATGGTGTTTGGCAAACTGAAATGGAAGCAGCGCTGGATGGCCTGGATCCCAGGTCTGCGCTTCGCCGCCCTGGGACAGTGCATCCAGCTCCCCCGTGAAGGACTCCTGGTTGGCGCCATGGAAGTGCTTTCCTTTGCGCTCGGATATGCGTTCAAGGGAATTGAAGCGGAAAAGCTCAGCCTTCTCGTGAGCTTGGCGACCCTGATCCTCCTCGTTCTGCTGGTGGTCTACCGGCTGCGCCTTTATGTGCGGCTGCTGCGGATCTTTGGCATGAAGAAGGGCTGGATCCTGATCTGGTTCCTGTTCGACTGGCTGGTGCTCCTCATCATCGGCTTCGGGAAACGGTTTCAGCCCGTGGAGCTGCCAAAGCCGGAGGATTGGGAGGCCGGCACCGCCCCGGCGGAGATCTCCGGCGCCGAGAGCGTCCACTTCCGTCCACCCGCCGAATCGGGCCTCAGCGTGGATCTGTTTGAGCGCACGGCAAAGGACTTTGGCAAGACCCGCTACCTTCTGAAGGATATCTCCCTGGACATCCCCAACGGCTCCCTGGTGCTGCTGCTGGGCGGCTCCGGCGCCGGCAAGACCACCCTGGTGAACGCCATCATCGGCTATGAAAAGGCCAAGGCCCAGATGACTCTCAACGGCGCGGATATCTACAAGGATTACGCCCATATGAAGTATAAGATCGGCTTTGTGCCTCAGAAGAACCTGATGCGGGGCAACGACACGGTGCTGCAGACGGTGGATGACGCCGCCGAGCTGCGCCTGCCAAGCTCCGTCACCACCGCCCAGCGGAAGGAACGGGTGCAGGAGGTCATGGATCTGCTGGGCCTGAGCGCCGGTGCCAGCGGCCTGGTCTGCAAAAAATCCGGCGGCCAGCTCCGGCGGATCTCCATCGCCATGGAGCTGGTGTCCGCCCCGGAGCTTTTCGTGCTGGACGAGCCGGACTCCGGCCTGGACGGCGTGATCGCCAAGGAGATCTTCACCAAGCTCCGGGCCATTGCGGATGAGGGGCGTATCGTCATCGTGATCACCCACACCCCGGACCGGGTCATCGACCTCTTCGATAAGGTGATCGTCCTGGCAAGAGACTCCGGCCGCGTGGGCCGTCTGGCCTTCTACGGCAGCCCCCAGGAGGCAAGGAACTTCTTCGGGAAGGAGAGCATGGAGGACGTGGTGATGAGCGTCAACAGCAAGGAGCAGGGCGGGGAAGGCCTTGCCGAGCAGTATATCGAGCGCTACGCGGCCCTTGCCGCGGCTGCGGAGGGAGGTGCGGCCACATGACCGAGCAGATCAGACACAAGGGCCGCCTTGCCCAGACCGGCATTTATCTTGGCAAATTCCTGCGCATGTTCGTGTACCAGAACGACTGGAAGCTGCTGCCCATGGGCGCGCTGATCGCCGCCATCGTGGTCTTCGTGGTGGGCGGCACCCTCTTCCAATACCAGGAGGGCACGAAGCTGGGTGTCTTCGCCCTGGTCTGCGCCTGTATCTGGAATGGCTTTTTCAACTCCATCCAGGTGGTCTGCCGGGAGCGGGAGATCATCAAGCACGAGCACCGCTCCGGCCTGCACATGTCCGCCTATGTCCTGGCGCAGATGATCTATCAGCTGCTGCTCTGCCTTGCGCAGACGGTGGTGACCCTGATCATCTGCTCCATAGCCGGCGTGCGGATCCCTTCCGCCGGGGTGGTGACGCCCTGGGGCCTGCTGGACGTGGGCATCAGCATTCTGCTCATTACCTACACCGCCGATATGATGGCGCTGATGGTCTCCTGCATCGTGCGCAACACCACCACGGCCATGACCACCATGCCCTTCCTGCTGATCTTTCAGCTGGTGTTTTCCGGTGGCTTCTTCTCCCTCACCGGCTTTGCCGACAAGATCAAGCTCCTGACCGTTTCCCACTGGGGCATGGACGGCCTCTGCAGCATCGGGCGCTATAACGAGCAGCCCATGGTTGCGGTCTGGAATATGATCGTGGGCTTCAAGGATCTGGATGTCTTCGGCTATACCCCGCTGAGGGACATGCTGATCTATGTGGAGGAGCATGGCTATCGGGACCCCTTCCTGGAGTGGTGCGGCCAGCATAACCAGCTGCCCCAATACGCCGCCACCGTGGAAAACGTCCTGCACAACTGGGGCGTGCTGCTGCTCATGATGGTGGTGTTTGCCCTCGCCTCCGTCATCGCCCTGGAGTTTATCGACAGAGACAGGCGCTGAAGCTTTCAAACAGAAGAAAACGGAAAGGAAACGATTATAAAACACGTTTTATCGCGGCGCTGCTGGCTCTGTTCGACAAGACCTGATCGTTCCGAAACTATCCTCATAAACAGTAAAAGCTGACGCATACTGAAATGCGTCAGCTTTTATTTCGTGTAAATGGTTTACATAATTGAATAAGACCAAAAACGCATTGCAATCGGCATAACCGAAGCTTAACGTCTTGTAACCGATCCGTTTCTTCCTTATACCAAAAAGCAATAAAATTGCAAGTAAAAGTTAGATTTTACATACATTTTACAACTTTTTCGGGCACTTTTCTACCAAAAAAATATGGAAATTCTCATATTCCTGTGCTATACTTATGTCACGCAAATTATGTAAATCATTTCTATTATGTATGGGAAAGAGGACACAGGACATGGACTTCACGGAGAAGCGGATCGACGGGGAAGAGAAGTACAAGGGCGTCATCGTCCGGGTCAGACTGGACCGGGTACAGCTCTGCGACGGGAAAATGACAAAGCGCGAGGTGGTGGAACATCCCGGCGGCGTCTGCATCCTGCCTGTCGATGAAAACGGGGACTGCACCATGGTGCGCCAGTTCCGCTATCCCTTCGGGAAGATGATGCTGGAGGCCCCCGCGGGCAAGCTGGAGTACGGCGAAGATCCCTTGGAATGTGCCGTGCGGGAGCTCTCGGAGGAGACGGGCTTCCAGGCCGATGAGCTGATCCCCATGGGCTCCATGTGCACCTCTCCCGGCTTTTCCACCGAGCGGCTCTACCTCTACCTGGCCCTGGGCCTGCACCCGGGCAAGAGCCACCCGGACGAGGGAGAGTTTCTGAATGTGGAGAAGATCCCCTTCAAAAAACTCACGGAAATGGTCATGAACGACGAGATCGACGATGGCAAAACCATCGCGGCGGTGCTGAAGGCGGAGAAGATCCTGGCCTCCCGATAAGCCGCTTCAGGACGGCAAAGCAGAAAAAACTTGCTATTTACCACAATATCTGGTATAACTTATACTCGGTGCTCCCCAAGCGGACGCACGGACAGTTTGGAAGGTGCTTCAATTGGAAAAATATCGTATCAACGGCGGCAGAGCTCTCCACGGTGAAGTGGAGATCAGCGGCGCCAAAAACGCGGCTGTTGCCATCATCCCCGCCGCCCTCCTGGTGGAAGGCGTGTGCCGCATTGAAAATATCCCCCAGATCAGCGATACCGACATGCTCCTGACCATTTTGGCCGAACTCGGCGCCAAGGTCAGCTACATCAATAAAACCACCATCGAGATCGACTGCACGAACGCCCGCTATCAGGACGCACCCTATGACCTGATGCGCAAGATCCGCGCGTCCTATTATCTCATTGGCTCCATGTTGGGCCGCTTCGGCAGCGCCAAGACCACCATGCCCGGCGGCTGCAACTTCGGCGTGCGTCCCATCGACCAGCACATCAAGGGCATGACCGCCCTGGGCGCCAGCATCGATGTGAAGAACGGCTTTATCTATGCCGACGCTGCCGGCGGCCGTCTCCACGGGGCCAGGATCTATCTGGACAAGGTCTCCGTGGGCGCCACCATGAACATCATGATCGCGGCGGTGCTGGCCTCCGGCCGGACCATCATCGAGAACGCCGCCCGGGAGCCCCATATCGTGGATCTGGCCAACTTCCTCAACTCCATGGGCGCGGACGTACGCGGCGCGGGCACCGATACCATCAAGGTCAACGGCGTGGATAAGCTTCACGGCGGCAGCTACTCCATCATTCCCGACCAGATCGAGGCCGGCACCTACATGGTCGCCGCCGCGGCCACCGGCGGGGAAGTGCTGGTGAAGAACGTCATCCCCAAGCATCTGGAGTGCATCAGCGCCAAGCTCCGCGAGACCGGCACCATCGTGCAGGAGTACGATGATTCCGTCCTGGTGAAGGGCGCCAGCAATCTGCGCCGGGTCAATATCAAGACCATGCCCTATCCCGGCTTCCCCACGGATATGCAGCCCCAGATGGGCACGCTGCTCTGCCTGGCGAAGGGCACTTCTGTCATCACCGAGGGCATCTACGATAACCGCTTCAAGTACGTCAACGAGCTGCGCAAGATGGGCGCGGAGATCCAGGTGGATGGGCGCATCGCCATCATTGAGGGCGGCCGCCGTCTCACCGGGGCCCAGGTCATGGCCTGCGATCTGCGAGCAGGCGCCGCCATGGTCATCGCGGGCCTCTGTGCCGCCGGCACCACCGAGGTGGAGGATATCCACTTCATCGAGCGCGGATACGAAAACTTTGTGGGCAAGCTCCAGGGTCTTGGGGCGGACATCGAACTGGTGGACATTCCCCAGCCTGCGGAGTTCAGCGACAAGATCATTTCCCTGGGCTGATGCGGATCCATGTTTTTGCCAGCGGCTCAAGCGGCAACTGCCTGCTGCTGGAGGATCGGGAGACCCTGCTCCTGATCGATGCGGGAATATCCCGGCGCCGGGTTGCCGCTGCCCTGAAAGCGCTGGACTATGAATTGGAACAGATCTGCGGAGTGCTCATTACCCATGAGCACTCCGATCATATTTCCGGGCTTCTGAACCTGGCGAAGGGCCGAGACCTGCCGGTGTACGCGCCCCATACCGTGGCCGCCCGGCTCCTGGGCTCGCTGCCCCTGCTGCAGGACAATCTCTGCGTGATCCCGGTGGGGGAGCCCTTCCGGATCGGTCAGGTGGAGGTCACGGCCTTCCATACCTCCCATGACACGGACGAAAGCGTGGGCTACCGGGTGGCGGGCGAGGACGTCTATGCCCACGCCACCGACACCGGCTGCGTGACGGAGGAGATGCGGCAGATGCTCCTGGGGGCGGACACGGTGCTGCTGGAGTCCAACCACGACGAGGAGATGCTCCGCTACGGCCCCTATCCCTTTCCCCTGAAAAAACGGATCCTGTCCGCCCGAGGCCATCTTTCCAACGCCGACTGCGCCGCTTTCGCAAGGGAGCTTTCCGAAAACGGCACCCGGCAGATCATCCTGGCCCACCTGAGCCGGGAGAACAACACGCCCCAAAAGGCCATGGAAGCGAGCTCTCATGCTTTGGAGGGCCTTTCCACGGCGCTTTTCTGCGCGCCGGTACTGGGCTGCCTGAGCCTGGAGGTCGGGAAAACTGAACATACGAAACTCGCGGAGGACGCCCTATGCTGAGTGTGAGATTCATCTGTGTCGGCAAAATGCGGGAGCGCTTTTACCTGGACGCCTTTGAGGAATACCGCAAGCGTCTGGGCGCCTATTGCCGTCTGGAGCTGCTGGAGCCCCAGGAGCAGCGCCTGCCGGAGCGCCCCTCTGCGGCGGAGATCGGCGCCGCCCTGGAAAAGGAAGCGGGGGAGATCCTGAAAGCCATCCCCCAGGACGCCTATGTGGTGGCGCTTTGCGTGGAGGGAAAGGAGCTTCCCAGCGAGGCTATGGCGGAGCTGGTGGAGGGAAGGGAGAATTCCGGCAAGCCAAAGCTCTGTTTTGTGGTGGGAGGCTCTTACGGACTGTCAGAAACTGTAAAAAAACGGGCTGACTTGCGCCTGAGCATGAGCAAAATGACATTTCCTCATCATTTGGCAAGAATAATGCTTGCAGAACAGCTCTATCGGGGGTATAAAATAAGAGAAGGATCCCGATATCATAAATGAAGGAGTGTATTCGATGGAAGGACCCAAGCTCGAATGGGGCCGGGTAGACTGGAGTGCCCTCTCCGACCGTTGGCCCAAGGGGGAGGACGGCAGTCCCGAGCTTCCCCGCTATCTCTGCCATCGCAGCTGTGTGGACATGTCCGACAGGATCTTTGTGAACATGTTGGAGTCCTACGGCGTGCCCTGCCTGTGCGTGGATCCCGGCAACGGGGGCTTTGCCCGCGTGGTCATGGGCATGAGCGGACAGGGCGTGGATATCTATGTACCCGAAAGTCTATATGACGATGCAATAGCATTATCGAAGGAGGAAAACAATGAGGAACTTTAAGGAAGAGTACCAGCGCTGGCTGGACAGCCCCGCGCTCAGCGACGCGGAGTGGAAGGAACTGGACGCCATTCGGGATGACGAGAAGGAGATCGAAAGCCGCTTCTTCGCCCCCCTGGAGTTCGGCACCGCCGGTCTCCGCGGCACCATGAAGGTGGGCCTGCATCACATGAACGTGCATGTGATCCGCTGGGCTACCCAGGCCTTTGCCAACGTCATCTGCGCCGAGGGCGAAGAGGCCAAGCGCAAGGGCATCGCCATCGCCCATGACTGCCGTCTCAACGGCGAGGATTTCGCCCGTGAGGCCGCCTGCGTCATGGCTGCCAACGGCATCCACGTCCGCATTTTCGACGCGCTGCGTCCTACTCCCGAGCTGAGCTTTGCCGTTCGTTACTACGGCTGCACCGCCGGCCTCAACGTAACCGCCAGCCACAATCCCAAGGAGTACAACGGCTATAAGGTCTACTGGTCCGACGGCGCCCAGCTGCCTCCCCAGCATGCCGACGCCATTGCCCACCAGATGGAAGCCATCGATATCTTCAGCGGCTTCAAGACCATGGACTTTGACGAGGGCGTGAAGCAGGGGCTGATCGAGGTCATCGGCGACGAGACCGACGAGGCCTTCCTGGAGAATGTCATGGCGCAGGCCATCGACACCGAGAGCGTCAAAAAGGCTGCCGACGATCTCAAGATCGTCTACACCCCCTTCCACGGCTGTGGACACAAGCTGGTGCCCGAGGCCCTCAAGCGCCTTGGCATCAAGCATCTCTATCCCGTGCCCGAGCAGATGGTCATCGACGGCAATTTCCCCACGGTGGTCTCTCCCAACCCGGAGAATCCCGAGGGCTTCTACCTGGCCATCGATCTGGCCAAGAAGGTGGGCAGCGATCTCATCATCGGCACCGACCCGGACTCTGACCGTATCGGTACCATGGTCCGCAAGGGCGATGAGTATGTGACCATCACCGGCAACCAGATGGGCGTTCTGCTGCTGGACTACATCATCCAGGCCCGCAAGGCCATGGGCAAGCTCCCCGCCAACGCCGGCGCGGTTTCCAGCATCGTCTCCACCGCCATGTCCCGTGCCGTCTGCGAGGCCAACGGCGTCCACTTTGAGGACACCTTCACCGGCTTCAAGTTCATGGCAGAGCGCATCGCCTCCTGGGAGGCCGCCAAGAGCTATCAGTATATCTTTGCCTTCGAGGAGAGCTACGGCTACATGGTGGGCGACTATGTCCGCGATAAGGACGCCGTCACCGCCGCCATGCTGGTGGCCGAGATGGCCGCCCATTATTCCATGGAGGGCAAGACCCTGCTGGACGCCATGAACGAGCTGTACGAGAAGTACGGCTGGTTCTCCGAGAAGACCGTGAACCTGGTGATGCCGGGCCTGGACGGCATGCGCAAGATGAAGGCCATCATGGACGATCTGCGCTCCAATCCTCCCGAGGAGATCGCCGGCGAGACCGTCATCCGTCTGCGGGACTACCTGGACGGCAGCATCAACGTCAAGGGCCTGGGCAAGGTGGATCGTACGCCTTTCTTCGGCTCCAACGTCCTCTACTTCGAGCTGGCTGACGGCTCCAGCTTCATCGTGC
The DNA here is from genome assembly GCA_900316205.1 of uncultured Eubacteriales bacterium. GTDB lineage: Bacteria > Bacillota > Clostridia > Oscillospirales > Oscillospiraceae > Limivicinus. The sequence goes on along the minus strand of ONBX01000011.1, from coordinate 63,325 downwards.
GTCCCTCCGGCACCGAGCCCAAGATCAAGGTCTATCTGCTGGTGCGCGGCAAGAGCGCGGCCGATTGCGCCGCCAAGGTCGCCAAGTACAGCGAATTCACCCAGACCATCGGCAAATGAAGCAGCTTTGGCAACTCTTCCTGGCCTTCGCCAGGGTCGGCGTCATGACCTTCGGCGGCGGCTATGCCATGATCCCCATCCTGGAACGGGAGATCGTGGACCGGCAAGGCTGGGCCAGCTCCGAGGAATTGATGGACTACTACGCGGTGGGCCAGTGCACCCCCGGCGTCATCGCGGTGAACACCGCCACCTTCATCGGATATAAGGTGGCGGGTTCCCTGGGCGGCGTCGTCGCCACCCTGGGCGTGGTGTTTCCCTCCCTGGTCATCATCACGGTCATTGCCGGGGTCTTGACCCACTTTGCGGATATTCCCGCGGTGAAGAGCGCCTTTGCGGCCATTCGCGTCTGCGTGTGCGTGCTGATCTTCAACGCTGTCCTGAAGCTCTGGAAGGGCGCCGTGAAGGATAAGGCAGGGCTCTGCCTCTTCCTGCTGGTGTTCCTCCTCTCCATCTTCCTGGACATTTCGCCGGTCTTTTATGTGCTTTTCTGCGCCGCTGCCGGCATCCTCTTTACCAGATGGGGGGTGCGGGGCAAATGATCCTTCTGCGCCTGTTCTGGGAGTTTTTCAAGACCGGCCTCTTTGCGGTGGGCGGCGGCATGGCCACCCTGCCCTTCCTTTACAGCATGGCGGATAAGACCGGCTGGTTCACCGCGGCAAATCTGGCGGATATGATTGCCGTCAGCGAATCCACCCCCGGACCCATCGGCGTCAATATGGCAACCTATGTGGGCTTTCATACTGCCGGCATTCCCGGCGCCGTGATCGCGACCCTTGGCCTTGTGACGCCGGAGGTCATCATCATCCTGCTCATTGCCCGGGTGCTGCAGCAGTTTCGGCAGAACAAGAGCGTGGACGCCGCGTTCTACGGTCTGCGGCCCTGCTCTGTGGGCCTTATCGCCGCGGCGGGACTTCTGGTGGTGAAGGTGGCCATGTTCCATGTGGACGCCTGGCGCGAAAGCGGCGTCTTCACCGATCTCTTCAATTGGAAGGCTCTGGCCCTCGCGGCGCTGCTCCTGGTGCTGACCCGCTGTGTGAAGGCGCTCAAGAAGGTGCATCCCATCTTTTTCATCCTGGGTTCCGCGGTGATCGGTGTGGTTTTCGCTTTTTGAAAGAACAGAATCAATATGAAAAAAGGACTGTTTTCTGACAGTCCTTTTTTCATGTTCAGAGAAAAATCGTACCCAGGACCCAGGCAAAGCCTGCGCCAAGAACCGCGCTGAGAATACGGCCCAGCAGCATCACCCCTGTTTTCACCGGCTGGTCTGCCAACACCGCCAGCGACTGAAACAGCACCGATACGCCGCCCCAGCCCACGATCCCGGCGGCCAAAGCCAGAGAAGCCGGGGAGAGGGCGAGGCCTCGCAGCGTCCCCACACCGCTGCCAAGCTCCCAAAAGCCCAGGAGCAGGGCACGGTTTTGCTGCATCCCCAGGGGCATAATTGCGCTGAGAACTCTGCTGAACAGCTCCAGAAAGCCGTTTGCCTCCAGAAGCCCCGTGAACACGGTAAAGAGGATCACAAAGCCGCATACGCTCAAGAGCGCCGGCACCGCGCTGCGTACCGCCTCTGATAGAGCACGGGCAAAGGGCAGCGGGGGAGCGGCTGGAGGCAGCGGCTGTTCCGCTCCCGGCGCTTCGCGGGACCGCAGCAGGATCCCCACAGAAAGCGCCGCCAGAATATGGGCGCTGTAGAGCAGCAGTCCCGCCTTCACCGAAGCGAAGACTCCCGCTCCGATGGCTCCTACCAGAAAGGCGGGGCCGGAGTTGTTGCAAAAGCCCAAAAGCCGCTCTGCCTCCCGACCGGAGATCTCGCCCCTGTCCAGAAGCTCCGCCAGATAGGCGGCCCCCATGGGGTAGCCGCCTGTGAGCCCGATAAAGAACGCCGTTGCGCCCTTCCCGGAAACGTGAAACATCTTCTCCGTCAGGGGAGAGAGCTGTCGACCCAGCGCTTCCGGAAAGCCCAGCTTGCCCAGCAGCAGGGAAAGAACAAAAAAAGGAAAGAGCGAGGGGACGATCAGCTCCCCGCAGAGCCGCAGCCCGGCTGAGGCGCAATCGATCACCCGGGACGAGGCGGTGATCAGAACAAACAGCGCACAGAGCGCCGCGAGGATCGGCAGCTTTCTCTTCATCGGACAAACTCTCCTCCTTGGTGTTTCGTGTTAAAGCTATGCCGGGCGGCATAAGGATATACGGATAAATAGGCTAAGCCTACCGGAGGAAAAGGGGAGAGGACCATGACAAAACCGAGCTTTACCGGCACCCTGGGGGAGCGGCTGCAGATCCCCGGGGAGGCCCTGGGAGAGCTGAAGCTGAGCGTACTGGGCGATCACCGGGCGCTCATTGAAAATCACAGGGGGCTGCTCCATTGCAGCGAAGACCTGCTTGCCGTGCGGGGGATGCACATGAGCCTGCGCATCTTTGGCGGGTCGCTTCGGATCGAGGCCATGGACGGCAGCGATCTGCTGCTCTCGGGCCGTCTGAAGCGGGTGGAATGGGAGGAATAAGATGGACGAAATCTGGAAAAGTCTCCTGGGAACAGCGGAGGCGGAGCTTTGCGGACCGGAGCCGGAGACACTGCTGGAGCGCTGCCGCGCCGCTGGCCTGCAGCTCTGGAGCGTCCTTCCCGTGGACAAGTGCACGCTGAGACTCACCCTTTGGCAGCGGGACCTGATGGCCCTGGAGCGGCTCTGTACGGCGCAGGGCTTTACCCTGGTGGTCCGGGACCTTCGGGGCGGCAGTAGGAATCAAGAAGTGCTTCGGCGTCGAAAGGGCCTTCTCCTGGGCCTGCTGCTTGCCCTGTCGCTGCTGTTCGCCTCCTCTCTCTATGTGTGGCAGATCGAGGTCATCGGCTGCGAAAGCGTCTCCACCGGCCTGATCCTCCGAACCCTGGCCGCCTGCGGGGTGGCGCCCGGCGCCTTTCGCCCTGCCATCGATCCGGAACTGGTGAAAAGCAGGGTCCTCACAGAGCTGCCGGAGTTGGAATGGCTCACGGTGAACATCTCCGGCTCCCGGGCCAGAGTACTGGTACGGGAGCGGGAAGCGCGGCCGGAGCTCCTTTCGGAACGGGCGCATGAAGAATTGCACGCTGGCCGCTCCGGGATCGTACGGAAGGTGACGGCCCTCAGCGGGCAAAGCCTGGTGGAACCGGGGGACGCAGTGCTGGAGGGGGATCTCCTCATAAACGGAGAGCTGGAGAGCCTGTCGGGCGGCATTCGGCAGGAGCCCGCCCTGGGCGAAGTGCAGGCGGAGACCTGGTACGAGATCAGCTCGATTTGCCCGCTGGAAATGCTGCAGACCAGGGAAAAGAACGGGGCGGCGGGCTCGTTTTGCCTGCAGATCGGAAAAAATCGCTGCATTCTCTGGCCTTCTTCCCGAAAAGGCCTTGACGAATGTGATAAAATCGTGCATGAATATACTTTGGGGATAGAGGGCCTCTTTTGCACCCCGCTGCGCCTGATCTGGACAACGCGTCACAGACTCACGGCGACGGAGTCCTTCGACCTGCGGGAGGAGGAAATGAAGGCCGCCCTGCTGCAGGGCCTGGAAGAGCGGATCGATGGGGAAATCCTGGATCACGCCTTTTCCGTGGGCAGAAGTGACGGCCTGCTGGTAGTGACCCTGCGGGCCCGCTGCCTGGAGAATATCGCCCGGGATCGGGAACAATAGCCCCGAGAGAGGATGTCTGTACATGATCGATAAAACCATAGAAGTAGAACGGATGGAGCATGTGATCCAGGTTTTCGGCTCCTTTGACCAGAACCTGAGAATCATTGAGAGCGAGCTTGGTGTCAAGGTCCAGGACCGGGACGATCAGCTCCATATCTGCGGCGAGGCGGAGGACGTGATGCTGGCGGAAAAGGCCATCAACGGTCTGCTGACCCTGGCCGCCAAGGGCGAGAATATCGATGCCCAGAACGTGCGCTATATCCTGAAGCTGGTGTCCGAGGGCAAGGAAAAGCAGATCGAGGAGCTGGCCGGGGATGTGATCTGCATCACGGCCAAAGGCAAGCCCATCAAGCCCAAGACCCTTGGCCAGCGGGACTATTGCGAGGCCATCCGGGACAATACCGTGACTCTGGGCATCGGCCCGGCCGGCACCGGCAAGACCTATCTGGCCGTGGCGGCGGCGGTGGCCGCCTTCCGGGCGGAGGAGGTCAACCGCATCATTCTGACCCGGCCCGCCGTGGAGGCGGGGGAGCGCCTGGGCTTCCTGCCGGGAGACCTGCAGAGCAAGGTGGATCCCTACCTGCGCCCACTGTATGACGCACTCTTTGACATGCTGGGGCCGGACACCTATCAGAAGTATCTGGAGCGGGGCAACATCGAGGTGGCGCCCCTGGCCTATATGCGCGGCCGTACTCTGGACGACAGCTTTATCATCCTGGACGAGGCCCAGAACACCTCCCGGGAGCAGATGAAGATGTTCCTCACCCGCATCGGCTTCGGCTCCAAAGTGGTCATCACCGGCGACATCACCCAGATCGACCTGCCCGAGGACAAGGTCAGCGGCCTGAAGGTGGCCATGAAGGTTCTGGACGGCATCGACGATATCGCCATCTGCACCCTCACCGGGGCGGATGTGGTGCGCCACCGCCTGGTGCAGAAGATCATCGAGGCCTATGAGGTCTATGATAAGAAAAATCCGCCGGAGACGGCCAGAAAGCCCGCTCCCCAGCGGCGCGGCCGCTACCGGAAGATATAAACCTGTAGAGGCCGGCGTCCTCGACGGCCCGCATACGAAAGAGAGATTACGATACCATGGAACATGAAATCTATGTGAGCCGGGACGTGAAGAACCTGGGCCACAACAATGCCGCCCGCCTCATCAAGCAGGCGGCCAAGCGCGCCCTGGACGCCGAGGGCGTGGATGTAAACTGCATTATCAGCGTGATGCTGACCGACGACGAGGGCATCCGGCAGGTGAACCGGGAGTTTCGCAATATCGACCGGGCCACGGACGTGCTGTCCTTCCCCATGAACGAGCTGGAGCCCGGCTCTTTTGACAAGGAGGTCTGCGAGCGGGACCTGGACAGCGGCGCGGTGCTGCTGGGAGATATGATGATCTCCCTGCCCCGCTGCGAGGAGCAGGGAGCGGAGTTCGGCCACGGCTTTGACCGGGAGATCCAGTATCTCACGGTGCACTCGGTGCTGCACCTGCTGGGCTATGACCATGTGGATGAAGGCCCCATGAAGGCGCAGATGCGCGCACGGGAGAAGGCCATCATGGGCGACGATTAGTTTTGTAGGGGCCGGCGCCCTCGACGGCCCGTATCGGAAAGAGAAAAGAATACGGAGAGACCCCTTCAGTCCGCTTTGCGGACAGCTCCCCCGGAGGGGGAGCTTATAAGGAAGTACGGAGGAATACCCCTCAGTCCGCCTGACGGCGGCCAGCGACCGCTTTGCGGTGCCCGAAAAACGCAGCGGGCTTTCGCTGTTCCTTGCGTTTTTCGACCGCTGCAGAAATTCCGGGTTCCCTTCTTCCGCCGCCGGCGGCGGGAACCCGCAATTCCCCTTGCAGGGGAGCCTATAAGGAAGTACGGAGGAATACCCCCTCAGTCCGCCTGACGGCGGCCAGCTCCCCTTAGTCAGGAGAGCCAAAGAGAAGTCACGGAGGTTATTGAAATGACAAAATCCGCTATGATCACCCTGTGCGGGCGGCCCAATGTGGGCAAGAGCACCCTGACCAACGCCCTGGTGGGCGAAAAAGTGGCCATCGTTTCCAACAAGCCCCAGACCACGCGCAACCGCATCACCGCCATCGTGAACCGGGGGGACACCCAGTTCGTGCTGATGGACACCCCGGGCTTTCATAAGCCCCGCACACGCCTGGGGGACTACATGGTGAACGTGGTAAAGGAGAGCGTGGCGGATGTGGACTGCGTGCTGCTGCTGGTGGAGCCGGTGGCCGCCATCGGACCCCAGGAGGAAGAGCTCCTTTCCCGCATCCGTCAGAGTGGGGAGCCGGCCATCCTGGTCATCAACAAGATCGACACCGTGGACAAGACCCGGCTGCTGGAGGTCATGGCCCTCTATTCCCAGGCTTATGATTTTGACGCCATTCTGCCCATCTCCGCCAAGACCGGGGACGGCCTGGAGGAACTGATGGCGGAGCTGGAAAAATACGCCGCCGAAGGTCCCCATTTCTTCCCGGAGGACATGATCACCGACCAGCCGGAGCGGCAGATCTGCGCGGAGCTGGTGCGGGAGAAGCTGCTGCAGTGCCTGGATAAGGAGATCCCCCACGGCACGGCGGTGGAGGTCACCCGCTTTTCCGAGCGGGACAGCGGCATCATTGACCTGGAAGTGACCATCTACTGCGAAAAGGACAGCCACAAGGGCATCATCATCGGCAAAAAAGGCGCCATGCTCAAGAAGATCGGCGAGCTGGCCCGGCAGGATATTGAGGAATTCATGGGCGCCAAGGTCTATCTGCAGACCTGGGTGAAGGTGAAGGAAAACTGGCGGGACTCCATGGCCCAGCTGCGCAATTTTGGCTTTACCGAGCAATAATTGCATAAAAGTGGCATGCGCCTTTTGACTGCCTCTGCGTAAAATAGGAGCAGAGGTGGTCAACATGGAACTCGACGCGATCTGGCAGACCTTCGCCGAGACCGGCGACCCCGTCTGCTATATGCTGTACAAGGCCGCCCAGCGGGGCAGGCCCGAAAAAGAAACCGACCCGGGGGAGACTCCCCGGGCCACGGACTGAGGGTTACATACCGTGTTTCAAACGACCAAGGGCCTCATCCTGCGGGAGGCCCGATATAAGGAAGCGGACCGGATCCTGACCATTCTCACCGAGTCGGAGGGGAAGATCACCGCCAAGGCCCGGGGCGCTCTGCGCAAATCCAGCCGCACCGGTGCCGCCACTCAGCAGCTCACCTGGTCGGAACTGACCCTCTTCGGCAACCGGGGCAAGTGGACCGTCAACGAGGGGACCGTGCTGGAGAGCTTCTCCGGCCTGCGGAACGATATTGAGAAGCTGGCCCTGGGCAGCTATTTTGCCGAGTGTCTGGAGGCCTTCTCCGTGGAGGATCAGCCGGATCCGGAGCTTTTACAGCTGGGCCTCAACTCCCTCTATGCCCTCAGCAATGCCCTGGGGGAGCCGGAGAAGCTGAAGGCCGCCTTTGAATTGCGCCTCATGTGCCTGGCAGGCTTCCGACCGGAGCTTGGCGCCTGCAGCATCTGCGGAAAGACGGAGCCGGAGGACCCGGTGCTGAGCCTTTCCGACGGCGTTCTCTGCTGCCGGAGCTGCGCCCGCCCCAGCTGGGACGGGACCCTGCTGGAGGAGGACGCCCTCGCCGCCATGCGCTATGTGATCTCCGCCCCGGCCAAGCGGCTCTTCTCTTTTCCCATCGGGGAAAAGGGGCTGCAGAACTTTTCCCGTGCCGCGGAGCGCTATGTCCAGGCCCATGCCGAGCGCAGCTTTCCCACCTTGGAGTATTATAAGCAGTTTCAGAAGAATTCGGAGTTCGGAGTTCGGAATTCGGAATTGTAATATTTCAGAATATGCTGCGTGAGTCTTTTGCAGGATGAAAGGATTCATCGAAATTGCAAGCAATACGGTAGGGGAGCGGTTTGCCCCTCCCGCAAGAAAGAAAACACATTCTACCAAGAGACTGGAAGACATCACCGATCAGAGGAAAAAGATCATGAGTTTTTTTGAAAAATCCCTGAATACGCTGGAGCTGCCTGCCGTGCTGCAGAAGCTCTCCCAGCAGGCGGTGGGGGATACCGCCAAGGAGCGGGCCCTGCTGCTCGCCCCCTCCTCCGACCCCTTTGAGGTGAAGCACCGCCTGGAGGAGACCAGCGCCGCCAAGACCATGATGGTGGTGCGCGGCAGCCCCAGCTTTTCCGGCGTGAAGGACGTGCGGGCCTCCCTGGCCCGTGCGGACCTGGGCGGCGCCCTCAACACCCGGGAGCTGCTGGACATTGCCCGAGTGCTCCAGTGCGCACGCCTGGTGCGGGCTTATATCGCCGATGACTCCGTGGGCAAGACCTGCATCGACTCCCTTTTCAACGGCCTCAGGGCCAACAAATTTCTGGAAGAGAAAATCACCACCTCCATCGTGGGAGAGGATGAGATCGCCGACGGCGCCTCCAACGAGCTGGCGGATATCCGCCGGAAAATGCGGGCTGCGGCTTCCCGGGCGCGGGAGGCCCTGCAGAAGATCCTCTCCTCGCCCTCCTATGCCAAGGCTCTCCAGGAGCCCATCATCACCATGCGCTCCGACCGCTATGTGGTCCCCGTGAAGGCCGACCACAAGGGCGCGGTGCCGGGGCTTGTGCATGATATTTCGGCCACGGGGCAAACTCTTTTCGTGGAACCCATGGCTGCTGTCAAGGCCAACAACGAGCTGCGGGAGCTGGCCGCCAAGGAGAAGCTGGAGATCGAGCGGATCCTGGCGGAGCTCTCCGCCGACTGCGCCGAGCACCGGCAGGATATCGATTCCGACTTCGATCTGCTGGTCCGCCTGGACCTGATCTTTGCCAAGGCCAAACTCAGCTATCAGATGGATTGCCAGGAGGCAAGCCTGGAAGGAGAGGGCATCCTCCTGCGCCGGGCCCGCCACCCGCTGCTGGACCCGTCCAAGGCCGTCCCCATCGATGTGGAGCTGGGCGATGCCTTTGACACCCTGGTCATCACCGGACCCAACACCGGCGGCAAGACCGTCTCCCTCAAGACCATTGGCCTTCTCGCCGCCATGAATCAGTGCGGCCTGCACATCCCTGCCGCCGACGGCAGCAATCTGCCGGTGTTCCGGCACATCCTGGCCGATATCGGCGATGAGCAGAGTATCGAGCAGTCCCTCTCCACCTTCTCCGCCCATATGACCAACATCGTGAGCATCCTGGAAGAGTGCGATGAAAACTCCCTGCTTCTCTTTGACGAGCTGGGCGCCGGCACTGACCCCACCGAGGGCGCGGCTCTCGCCATCTCCATCATCGAGTATGCCCGCCAGAAGGGGGCCATGATCGCCGCCACCACCCACTATGCCGAGCTCAAGGTCTATGCCACCAATCAGCCCGGGGTGCAAAACGCTTCCTGCGAGTTCAACGTGGAGACCCTTCGTCCCACCTATCACCTGCTGGTGGGCATTCCCGGCAAGTCCAACGCCTTTGCCATCTCCCGGCGTCTCGGCCTGGGGGAGGATATCATCGAGGACGCCAAAAACCGGGTCAGTACCGACAGCGCCAGCTTTGAGGCCACCATCGAAAAGCTGGAGCAGACCAGGCTCCTGCTGGAAAAGGACCGGGAGGCCACGGCCAAAAAGCTGCGGGAGGCGGAGGAGAGTGCCAAAAAGTCCGCCCTGCTTCGCAAGGAGCTGGAGGTACGCCTGGAGAAGGCGGACCTGAAGGCAAGACGGGATGCTGAGCGTATTCTGCAGGAGGCCCGGGACACCGCCGAGGCCACCTTCCGGGAACTGGACGAGATGCGGGAGAAGGCCAACGAGGAGGACAATATCCAGCGCATCAACGAGGCCAGAAGCGAGCTCAGACGCAAGCTGAACCAGAGCCAGGAGGACCTGCGCCGTCAGGACGCCGCTCCTGCGGAGGAGCAGAAGTCCGCCCGCCCCGTGCGTCCCGGCGACACCGTGCAGATCAAGTCCATGGGCATGAAGGCGGAGGTCATCTCCGTCTCTCCCGACCGGGTGCTGACGCTCCGGGCCGGCATCATGAACGTCACCGCCAAAGAGGACGAGGTGCTGCTGGTGGAGGGACAGAGCCTGAAGCCTAAGAAAAGCGCCGCCGCCGGTTCTGCCACCCTGCGTGCCGCCGCCTTCCCGGCGGAGGTGGATCTGCGGGGCATGGAGGTCATCGACGCCCTCCTCACCGCTGAGCAGTATCTGGACGGGGCCGTCATGGCAAAGCTCAAGACCGTCACCATCATCCACGGCAAGGGCACCGGCGCCCTTCGCAGCGCCGTGCAGAACATGCTGCGCCACAACAAGAGCGTCAAATCCTTCCGCCTGGGCCGCTTTGGCGAGGGGGAGGCCGGCGTCACCATCGTGGAGCTGAAATAATTGCCTTTTTTGCTGGAAAAAGCGTATAAAAGATCATCTTTCCCGCCGACAGGAAATGGTAAAAATCACGAAACGGCGGAAAGCGGTTGACGTATGGTCGAAAATTTGCTAAAGTGTCATAGAATCCAGTGGAGATTCTTTTAGCGCAAACTATTATAGGATATAAGGAGATGCGGGCATGATTTCCAAGGAAGTAGTCATCAACAATCAGGTGGGGCTTCACGCCAGACCGGCCACCTTCTTCATCCAGAAGGCCAATGAGTTCAAGAGCAGCATCTGGGTTGAAAAGGAAGAGCGGCGCGTCAACGCCAAGAGCCTTCTGGGCGTCCTGTCTCTGGGCATCGTGAAGGGAACCGCCATCACCATCATCGCCGACGGCGTGGATGAGGAAGCGGCGATCGCCACCCTCTCGGAGCTGATTGATTCCGATTTCTCCGAGTAATACAGCAACATACAGAAGAAAAGGGTGTGCCGACGCACACCCTTTTTTCCGATTTTGAAAAAGGATTTGTCCCCCTGCGGGTGACGGAATCCTTATTGCTTTGATCGAATCTACAGGAGTAAGCCATGCTGGAAGAGCTGCGGGAAAAAGCCAATCATCTGCCCCTGCTGCCCGGGGTCTATATCATGCTGGACGAGCACAACGAGGTCATCTACGTCGGCAAGGCCAAGAAGCTCAAAAACCGGGTCAGCAGCTATTTCCACGGGGAGCACCTGCCCAAGGTGGCCGCCATGGTGGAAAAGGTGGCGGATTTCAACGTCATCGTGGCCGGCAGCGAGCTGGAGGCTCTGGTGCTGGAAAACTCCCTCATCAAGCGCCACAAGCCCCATTACAACATCCTCCTGAAAGACGACAAGGGCTATCCCTTCATCCGCCTGGATCCGAGACAGGAGTATCCGGTGATGAGCATTGCCAGCCGCGCCTCCAAGGACGGTGCCCGCTACTACGGCCCCTTCGGGGGACGCTACCAGTCCCGGGAAATCATCAATACCATCTGCAAGGCCCTGCTCCTGCCGGACTGCAGCCGCAAATTTCCCCGGGACATCGGCAAGGACAGGCCCTGCCTCAACTACCACATGGGCTCCTGCGCCGGCTGGTGCCTCAAGGACAGCGACAGTGATGACTACCGCGCCCGTATGCGCCAGGCGGCCCTGATCCTGGAGGGAAAGAGCGGCGAACTCATCGAGGATCTGCGGCGGGAGATGGAGCAGGCGGCGGAGGAACTGCGCTTTGAAAAGGCCGCCCAGCTGCGGGACCGGATGCGCGCCATCGAGAGCGTCAGCCAGAAGCAGCGGGTCATCGCCACCGCCTTTGCCGATACCGACGCCATCGGCTTTGCCCGGGGCGCCAAGAGCTGCTTCACCGTGCTGCACTTTGTGAACGGGGACCTGGCCGGGAAGGACGTGGAGATGATGGAGGAGCCCCTGGAGGAGGACGCGGAGGCCGTGTCCGATCTGGTGCGGCAGTACTACACCGCCCACCGGGGCGGGTGGCCCAAGTCCATCCTGCTGCCCTGCGAGATCGAAGACCGGGAGGAACTGGAGACCCTGCTCAGCGAAACGGCGGGCAGGCGGGTCTACCTGGAATGCCCCAAGCGGGGGGAGCGGATGCGTCTCATCGAAAGTGCCGCCCTCAACGCCCGGGAGGAGATCCAGCGCCGCACCACCCTGGCCCAGCGCCGCTCCAAGACCCTGGAGTGGCTGCAAAAGGCCCTGGAGCTGGAAAGCTTCCCCGGCCGCATCGAAGCTTTTGATGTTTCAAACCTGGGGGACAGCGGGATCGTAGCCGCCATGAGCGTGCACGTGGACGGCAAGCCCCTGAAGCGGGACTACCGCAAATTCCGCATCCGGGACCTGGACGGGGCGGACGACTATGCCAGCATGTACCAGGCGGTTTCCCGCCGCTTCAAGCGCTATTTGGACGGGGACGAGCATTTTGCCCCGCTCCCGGATCTGCTGCTCATCGACGGCGGCGAGACTCATGCCGCCACCGCGGCGCGGGCCCTGCAGGATCTGGGCCTTTCCGTTCCCACCTTCGGCATGGTCAAGGACGACCGACACCGCACCCGGGCTCTCATCACCCCGGAAGGGCGGGAGATCGGCATCCAGCAAAACCAGGCAGTTTTTGCTCTTGTTGGGAACATCCAGGAGGAGACCCACAACACCGCCATCGGCTACCAGCGGGAGCTGCGGCTGGAGAGCTACGCTTCCGCCCTGGACAAGATCGACGGCGTGGGGCCCAGGCGCAAGAGCGACCTGCTCAAGGCCTTCAAGTCCGTCAAGGCCATCCGGGAGGCCAGCGAGAGCCAGCTTGCCCTGGTCGTGCCGAAGAACACTGCCAAGGCGGTATATGAATACTTCCGCAGTGAAGAAATGAAGAATTGAAGTTTGCTTCGCAAAGGAAGAAATTGTGGGATTGGATCCGCCGAGGGATCATCATCCACGCTGCACAGCGGCATACCGATATTTCTTCATTGGCCGAAGACCCTTCATTCCTTCCTCCGGCGAAGCCGGACTTCATTCTTGAAAGGACAGTCATCCTTATGCGTGTTATCACCGGATCTGCCCGGGGTAGAAAACTGAAGACCCCGGAAAACTACGACATTCGCCCCACCACGGATAACGTGAAGGAGGCGCTCTTCAACATCATCCAGTTCGACATCGAGGGCAGGAGAGTCCTGGATCTCTTTGCCGGCACCGGCCAGCTCGGCATCGAGGCCCTGAGCCGGGGCGCCAAAAGCTGCGTCTTTATCGACGAGAGCCGGGATGCGGTAAAGATCGTGAAGGAAAATCTGAAGGCCTGCGGGCTTTCCGCGCCTGTGCTGCAGGAGAACGCCTTGAGCTATCTCCGCCGGGGGGAGCGCTTCGATCTCGTCTTTGTGGACCCCCCCTATGACGCGGGACTCTACGAGCCGGTGCTGAATACCCTCAATTCTGTTGACAACTTGTCGGATGGTGGTATAATTATTTGTGAGACTCGGCGCGAAACAGAGCTGCCGGAGCTTCCCACGCCGTACCGGAAGGGGAAGGAATACCGCTACGGCAAGGTGAAAATCTGTATCTACACAAAGGAAAGTCAGCTATGAGCATTGCGATCTGCCCCGGCAGCTTTGACCCCATCACGCTGGGCCACCTGAACATCATTCGCCGTACTTCCAGGATTTTTGATCAGGTCGTGGTCTGCATCATGCACAATGCCATGAAGCCAAACCCCATGTTCACTGTGGAGGAGAAGGTGGAGATGTGCCGCAGGGCCACGGAGCGCTACCCCAATGTCACCGTGGACTGGTCGGACGGACTGCTGGCGGAGTATGCCAAGCAGTATCCCGGCGCGGTGATCGTGAAGGGCCTGCGCGCCGCCTCTGACTTTGAGTATGAATTTCAGATGAATTTGATCAACAAGAAGATCAATCCCGAGCTGGAGACCATGTTCCTCACCGCCAGCGGCAAGTACACCTTCCTTTCCTCCTCGGTGGTGCGGGAAATGGCATACTACGGCGCGGATCTGACAGGACTGGTGCCTTCCGAGCTCATCGAAGAGATCGAGACCAAGGCCAGGCAGTGGAGGTTGAAGTAATGGACAACAACGATGTGATGGAACTGCTGGATGATCTGTTCAATATGATCAGCGAGGCCTGGAACGTCCCTCTGGGCGGCGACAAGTGCATCATTGAGCGGGAAAAGGCCCTGAAGCTCATCAGTGACATCAAGGCGGCCCTGCCCTCCTCCGTGGCCGAGGCCAAGCGCCTGGTGGCGGCAAGAGATGAGTTCATCGGCAATGCCAAGCGGGAAGCCGAGGCCATGCGCAAGAGTGCCGAGGATCGCGCCCGTCAGCTGGTGGACGAGCAGGAGATCACCCGCGCCGCCCGTGCGAGAGCCGCTGAGATGATCTCCACCGCCGAAACCAAATCCGCGGAGCTGCGCAAGCTCGCCAGCGACTATGTGGATGATCTCATGCGCCAGACGGAAAACAGCCTGATGGCCTCTCTCGACGCCATCAAGAGCACCCGCTCCAGCTTCCGCGGCAGCAGCAAGGCACCCCGGAGAAGCGGCCCTGTGGCCAACCCCGAGGAACTGTAAACAACGAAATAAAGCGTCGATCGACCCGTCCCGGGACCTCAGCGGCCATGCCTGCCGCAGAATTCCGGGACGGGTCTTTTTGCTTCCGGGCAGGCCTGAAAAAAGACAAAAAGTAACAAACATTTGCTCTTGCAATTTGGAAAACCGTCCCCTATAATGGAGGTGCAAAGTGGTTTGAAGTGGTGGAAAATGGAGCGATTCTCCACAAGTAGATAGAAGGAGCGATTTGCGTGACAGGCGAATATCAACACTCTCTTGACAATAAAGGACGTTTATTTATTCCTGCCAAGCTCCGGGATGAGCTGGGCGATGTTTTTTTCATTACCCTTTCCATGGACCGCTGCCTGAGTGCCTACAGCAGCGAAGCCTGGCAGAATTTTTCCGATAAGGTCAGCGCCATGCCCTATGTGAAGCAGCGGAAAATGCGGCCGCTGTTTGCCCATGCGGCCCGCTGCGAGCTGGACGCCCAGGGGCGGGTCCTGATCCCCCAGAACCTGCGGGATTACGCGGGCTTTACCAAAAATGTCACCGTTGTGGGCTGCAACAACCATGCGGAGCTGTGGGACAGCGCAGCCTGGAGCGCGGTCTACAGCGAGGAAACCACCCCGGAGAATATCGCCGCGGTGATGGAGGAGCTGGAATTCTGATGGAGCAGCCCAGACATGTATCCGTGTTGCTTTCCGAGTGCATCGAGAATTTGAACATCCAGCCCGACGGGATCTACGTGGACGGCACCCTTGGCCTGGGCGGTCATTCCTATGAGATCGCCTCCCGCCTGCGGGAGGGGAGACTCATCGGCATTGACCGGGACCCCAGCGCCATTGAACGGGCGGGAAGGCGCCTGGAGCCCTTCCGGGATCGGATCACCCTGGTCCACGGCAATTTCGGGGACGTGGCGCAGATTCTGGATGAGCTTGGCATCCAAGGCGTAGACGGCATGCTCTTTGACCTTGGCGTGTCCTCCCCCCAGCTGGACGAGGCGGAGCGGGGCTTTTCCTATATGCTGGAGGCGCCGCTGGACATGCGCATGGACAGCACCGCTCCTCTCAGCGCCTATGAGGTGGTGAACACCTGGAGCGAGGAGCGCCTCAACCGCATCCTCTGGGATTACGGGGAGGAGCGCTATGCCCGGCGCATCAGCGCCGCCATCCTGGCAGCCCGGGAGAAAGCGCCGATCCGGAGCACCACGGAGCTGGTGGAGATCATCAAGAGCGCCATGCCAGCGGCAGCACTCCGGGAAAAGCAGCACCCCGCCAAGCGGAGCTTTCAGGCCATCCGCATCGCCGTGAATGACGAGCTGGGAGAGGTGGAGCGCATGATGGAGACCGCGCCGGACAAGCTCAATCCCGGCGGGAGACTCTGCGTCATCAGCTTCCACTCTCTGGAGGATCGGATCGTGAAAAACGGCATCGGCCGCCGGGAGAACGGCTGCACCTGCCCCCGGGAGGCCCCCATCTGCACCTGCGGCTTTGTGCGCACCCTGCGCAGCGTGAGCCGCAAACCCATTTTACCGAGCGAGGAAGAGATCGAGAGAAATCCGCGCTCCCGCAGCGCAAAACTGCGCGTGGCGGAGAGAGTGTGAGGATATGCATCATCCCAGGGAAATCCTGTTTCAGATCCTGTGCGTGGCCGCAAGCCTGCTCCTGCTGGTGATGAGCCTGCTTTACGGCGTGCGCATCACCGCGCTGAACCAGCAGGCCGCTGCGGCGAAAGCCTCGGTGGAGGCCCTGCGGGAAGAAAATGAGATCCTCCGTGTCCGCGCCGCAGATTCCTGCAGCCTGGAGGAGATCGAACGACGGGCCCGGGAAGAACTGGGCATGCAGAGCCTCTCTGCAGAACAGATCGTGAGAACAGATTTCGCGGGATAAAAGAAGAGCCTTTTCCCAAAGAGATACCGGGATCAGCCGCAGCATATACTATCCCAAACACGGGAGATGCGGGTGATACCATGAAGAAAATACCAATGTGCAGTGTTCCGGACGAACAGGGCCCGAACCGCCAGATGCTCCGCCGCGCGCTGCTGCTCATGGCAGTGTGCGGCGCAGCCGCGTTTGCCCTGCTGCTGGCAAAGCTTTGCCAGATCCAGCTTCTGGAGCACGATTTTTATGAGCAGCGTGCCCTGGAGCAGCAGCTGCGGGAGGCGCCAAGCTCCCCGCGCCGGGGCAGCATCACCGACGCCAGGGGACGGCTCCTGGCCGTCAGCGCCTCGGTGGACAACGTTTATCTCAGCCCTGCCGAGATCCGGCAGTACGGCGAGGACCGGGAACTGATTGCCCGGGAACTGAGCCGGATCCTGGATCTGGACTATGAGGAGCTGCTGGAAAAGACCGGCCAGACCGGCTCCTGGTATGTGACGGCTGCGCGGAAGGTGGAGCGGGAGACCGCCGATGCGATCCGCGCCTTCAAGACCGCCTACGGCATCCGAGGTGTCCGACTGGAGCCGGATACCCGGCGCTATTATCCCAACGATTCCCTGGCCTGCCATCTGATCGGCTTTGTGGGTATGGATAATACCGGCCTGGAGGGCATTGAGGCCCGGTACGACGACTCTCTGCAGGGCAGCGCCGGACGGAGCCTTCGCAGCACCAACGCCTTCGGCACCGAGCTTCTTTTTGACAGCTTTGAGGACTATGAGCCCGGGGAGGATGGCTGCGACGTGGTACTCAGCCTGGACGCGGCGGTACAGTTTATGGTGGAAAAGCACCTGCGGCAGGCGGTGGAGGATTATGACATCCAAAACGGCGCCGGCGCCATCTGCATGGATGTGAATACCGGTGCGATCCTGGCCATGGCCTCTCTGGACGGCTATGATCTCAACCACTTCCTGGACGTGAGCGATGAGGTCCGGCAGCAGATGGCTGCAGCAGGAAGCGAGGAGGAAGCCCAACAGATCCTGGATGCGGCCAGAGCCCGCCAGTGGCGCAACAAGGCGCTTTCCGATACCTATGAACCCGGCTCCACCTTTAAGATCATCACCCTTTCCATGGCCCTGGAGGAGGGTGTGGTGGATCTTTCCAGCAGCTTTTACTGCGGGGGCAGCGTCAGCGTCAAGGGTCGCACGTCTCCCATCCGCTGCTGGAAAACCGAGGGCCACGGAGGACAGAACCTGACCCAGGCGGTGCAGCACTCCTGCAACGCGGCCTTTGTGAACATCGGCCTCAGAATGGGGCCGGAGCGCTTTTACGACTACTGTGAGGCTTTCGGCTTTTTGCAGAAGACCGGAGATCCGGAGGAAAATCTCACCGCCAAAACCGGCATCGATCTTGCCGGGGAGAGCGGCAGCATCTGGTGGAGCGAGGACGTGTTCTGCTCCCCGCGCAACCAGTCCCAACTGGCGGCAGCCTCCTTCGGCCAGACCTTTACCATCACGCCGCTGCAGCTTGTCACGGCGGTGAGTGCCTGTGTCAACGGCGGGCGGCTTATGCGGCCCTATGTGGTGCAGCGGATCCTGAATCCGGACGGAAGCGTGAAGTTTGAGCACGAGCCCGAGATGGTTCGCCAGGTCATCCGCCCGGAGACCAGCGAAAAGGTCCGCTCCATCCTGGAGCAGGTGGTGGGTGACAACAAAGAAGGTACCGGCCGCAACGCCGCTGTGGCGGGTTACCGTATCGGCGGGAAGACCGGCACCAGCGAAAAGGTCAGCCTGGAGGCCAGTACCGGCAAGAAGGAATACATCGTCTCCTTCATCGGCTTCGCCCCGGCGGACGATCCGAAGATCGCGCTGCTGGTGTTCCTGGATACGCCCTCGGACCGGTCCGGGATCTACATCAGCGGCGGGCAGATGGCTGCTCCGGTGGTGGGGAACATGCTGGCAGACATCCTCCCATATCTGGGCGTGGAGCCGGAGAATGCGGAGGAGAGCGACACCACCGCGATGCCGCGTCTGGAGCAGCTGGAGCTCACCGAGGCGGCGGCCCGGCTGAAGGAAGCGGGGCTCCAGGCCAGAACGGTGGGGGAGGGGACCCTGGTGACAGGACAGCTGCCCAAGGCAGGGAGGAGCATTGCCAGAGGCAGCCAGGTGATCCTCTATCTCGGCACAGAAATCCCGGAGACGGAGCAGACGGTGCCGAATCTCTACGGCCTGGGCTATGAGCAGGCGAGAGAGCTTTTGGCACAGCGGGGCCTGTTTCTGCGCAGCAGGAGCCCTCTGCTCCATGGAGAAGAACAGCGCGTTGCCTATCAGAGCGCCGCGGCGGGGAGCAGTCTTCCTGCAGGCGATGTGATCACGGTGACGCTGATCAGTGCAGACGATTCGATTTTGGGACGTTATTGAGGAAGGACATATGAAACTGAGAGAGATCATACAGAATATCCGGGTGCTGTCCATGGCCGCGGACCCCGAGACAGAAATCACCGGCATCAGCTACGATTCCCGCCGCACCCGGCCCGGGGACCTTTTTGTGGCGGTCCGCGGCTTTGAGGTCGATGGCCATCGCTTCATACCCAAGGCTGTGGCAAACGGTGCGGCGGTCGTTCTCTGCGAGACGCCGCCGACAGACGACACCCCTTATGTACAGACGGACGACTGCCGTCTGGGCCTTGCTCTCTGCAGCCGGGACTTTTTCGGAAACCCGGCAGGGGAGATGAAAATGGTGGGCATCACCGGCACCAGCGGCAAGACCAGCTCCTCCTACCTGCTCAAGCACCTGCTGGAGCGGGAAAAGGACGCCAAGGTGGGCCTCATCGGCACCAACGGCAACTGGATCGGGGACGAATTCCTGCATACCGAGCACACCACTCCCGAGAGCTATGAGCTGCACAGCCTCTTTCGGCAGATGGCGGACGCCGGCTGCACCCATGTGGTGATGGAGGTCTCCTCCCACTCTCTGACCCTGGAGCGGGTAGCCGGCATCACCTTCGACGTGGGCGTGTTCACCAATCTCAGCCAGGACCATCTGGATTTCCACAAGGATATGGAGGATTACGCCGCTGCCAAGCGCAAGCTCTTCTCCCAGTGTCGGGAGGGCTGGCTGAATGCGGACGATCCCTGGACGCCCTTTATGCTGGAGGGAGCACAATGCCCCTGCCGCACCTTCTCCGCCGAGCGAAACGACGCGGACCTGGTGGCCAAGGATGTGCGCCTCAGCGCGTCCGGCGTGCGCTTTGCCGCGCTCAGCGGCGGAAAGCTTGCCATCACAAAGCTGGGCATTCCCGGCATGTTCTCGGTGTACAATGCGCTTGCCGTCATGGCGGCGGGCCTGGGCCTGGGGATTTCCCTGTCGGACTGCGCCGAGGCCATGGAGAGCGCCAAGGGCGTGAAGGGCCGGATGGAACTGGTCCCCTCCGATGGGGACTATGCCATTGTGATCGACTATGCCCACAAGCCGGATGCTCTGGAGAAGGTGCTGAAGACCCTGCGCCCTGTGACAAGAGGTCGGCTCATCGTCCTCTTCGGCTGCGGCGGCGACAGGGACCGGGGCAAGCGTCCCATCATGGGTCATATCGCCGCGGAGCTTGCGGACCTGTGCGTGGTTACCAGCGACAATCCCCGCACCGAGGAACCCATGGCCATCATCGAGGAGATCCTCTCCGGCATGAAAAACAGCGCCACCGCGGTGCAGGTGATCGAGGATCGGGAAAAGGCCATTGCCTGGGCTATTGACAAGGCGGGCCCCGGTGATGTAATATTGCTTGCCGGCAAGGGCCACGAGGATTATCAGGTGGTGGGCAAAGAGAAGCACCACATGGACGAGCGGGAGATCGTCTCTTCCGTCCTTGCCGCCCGGAAATAGAGATTGAGGGGAGACCCGTTATGACGATAAAGCTGATCTCGGCCTTTGTGCTGGCCTTTTGCTTTGCCACTGCCTTCGGCCGCTTCTATATTCCCTGGCTGCGGCGGCAGAAGGCCGGACAGCAGATCAAGGAGATCGGGCCCAAGTGGCATATGAGTAAAAGCGGCACGCCCACCATGGGCGGCGTCATGTTCATCCTGGCGGTCACCTTTGTGTGCCTGACGCTGGGCTTCGAGGGGATGCTTCACGGCAATTACGTACACATCTTCGTCCTGCTCTTCGCCCTGGTCTACGGCGCCATCGGCTTTCTGGACGATTGGGAAAAGATCCGCAAAAAGCAGAACCTGGGCCTGAGCGCCAAGATGAAGTTCCTGCTGCAGCTGGCTGCGGCTCTGGTCTTCGTGCTGCTCATGCGGCAGATCGGTTATCTCAAGACCCAGCTCTTCATTCCCTTCTGGCATGTCACGATCCATGTTCCGGACTGGCTGTATTTTATCTTCGCCGCCTTTGTCATCGTCGGCACGGTAAACGCCGTGAATCTGACCGACGGGCTGGACGGGCTGGCCTCCGGCACCTCCATGCCGGTGTGCCTGTTCTTCGTCGCTGTGACCTTCGCCTGGGGTGAACGCTTCCTGGAACTGGGGCTCTTTGCCTCGGGTCTTGCAGGCGGCCTGCTGGGCTTTCTGGTCTATAATTTCTATCCCGCCAAGGTTTTCATGGGCGATACCGGCTCTCTCTTCCTGGGCGGTGCCATCGCGGCCATGGCCTTTGCCTATGACATGCCGCTGATCCTGGTGACCCTGGGCATCGTCTATATCATCGAGACGCTGTCGGACATCATCCAGGTGGGCTATTTCAAGCTGACTCACGGCAGGCGGGTGTTCCGCATGGCTCCCTTCCACCACCATCTGGAGATGGGCGGCTGGACAGGCAAAAAGTGGAAAGAGGTCGAGATTTTTGCTCTCTTTTCCGGCATATCCCTGCTGTTTGCCATCATATCCTTTATAGGAGTGTTTCATCGCGCCTTTTAAGTATTGTGGATGGTTCGAGCCGGGGAGGTGGATGTATGCGTTATGACAGCACCCGCCTCGCCGGCTCTTCTCCTGTTGCCGTCAAGGCACGGCGGGGGCAGATGGACGGCGGATTCCTTCTGCTGGTCCTGGTTCTGCTCCTTATGGGCCTTATCATGGTGCTCTCCTCCAGCTATCCCCGGGCCTATTATGACCCGGGCAAGGTGACGGGAGGAAAGGCCCTGTATTATTTCCTGCGCCAGCTGGTCTTTGCGCTGCTCGGTACCGGCCTCATGCTGCTGCTGAGCCGTCTGCCCATGTCGTTCTATCGCCGCTGGGCCTATCCTTTTCTGGGCATGACGCTGGTGCTGCTGGCCCTTGTGCCTCTCATCGGGGTCAAGGCCAACGGCTCCCGCCGCTGGCTGGGGGTGGGGAGTCTCACCGTCCAGCCCTCGGAGCTTGCCAAGCTCGCGGTGATCCTGTGCTTTTCTGCCATGATCTGCCGCTTCCGGGAGAAGATGCGCTCCTTCCGCTGGGGCATCCTGCCCTTTCTGGGGATCCTGGGCCTGATCGTCGGCCTGCTTGTTCTGGAACCACATTTTTCCGCCTCCATCATCATCCTGGCTCTGGGCGGCAGCATGATGTTTCTGGGCGGGGTGCGTCTGTTCTGGTTTGTGGGAGCCCTGGGTGCTGCCGGAGCGGGACTTGCCGTGCTGCTGACCTTCTTCCCCTACGCCTCCTCCCGCATCAGCACCTGGCTTGACCCCTTTTCCAGCCCCTCCGCGGAGGGCTACCAGATCGTCCAGAGCCTCTATTCCATCGGTTCGGGCGGACTCAGCGGTCTGGGGCTCGGCGCGGGACGGCAGAAGTATCTGTTCCTGCCCGAGGAGCACAATGACTTTATTTTTTCCGTGGTGTGTGAGGAGCTGGGCTTTCTCGGCGCCGCCCTGATCCTGGTTTTGTTTGCGCTTCTGATCCTGCGGGGCTACCGCATCGCGCTGAACTGCCGCAGCCGTTTTTCCTTCCTGGTCTGCGCGGGCATCACCACCCTGCTGGCGCTGCAGGTTTTCCTGAATGTGGCGGTGGTGACCAATCTCCTGCCCTGCACCGGTATCTCCCTGCCCTTTTTCAGCTATGGCGGCACCGCGCTGCTGATCCAGCTGGGGGAGATGGGCATCGTTCTCAGCGCTTCGAGAGAGAATATGAATTGAGGAGCATGACATGAAATATGTACTGACCTGCGGCGGCACCGCCGGACATGTGAATCCCGCCCTGGCGGTGGCCGGACGGCTGCGGGAGCTGATGCCCGAAAGTGAATTCCTTTTTCTCGGCGCCGAGGGCAAGATGGAGATGGACCTGGTGCCCCGGGCCGGCTATGAGATCCGGGGTCTCAAGATTACAAACATCGCCCGGGGCCACTCTCTCTCTGCCCTGATGCACAATCTGGACACGGCCAAAAACGTCATCGCTTCCGAGCATGAGGCCCGCACGATCCTAAAGGAATTCCGGCCCGATGCCGTGATCGGCACCGGCGGCTATGTTTGCTTCCCAGTGCTGGACGCCGCTTCCCGGCTCCACATCCCCACCCTGGTCCATGAGAGCAACGCCCTTCCCGGCCTTACCACCCGAATGCTGGCGGATAAAGTAGACGCCATTCTGGTGGGCTTTGAGGAGAGCCGCCGCCACTATCGTGAGCCGGAAAAGGTCAGCGTTACCGGTACGCCGGTGCGGGGGGAATTTGCCCGCTATACCCGGGAGAGCGCCCGAAAAGAGTTGGGCCTGGACCCGGGGGAGAGCCTTGTGGTCTCCGTTTGGGGCTCCCTGGGCTCCGGCCACATGAACGGCATTCTCACCGAGATGCTGCCGCTTCTGCAGGGGCAGAAGCATTTTCGCATGATCCATTCCGTGGGCAGCCGGGACTATCGGGAATTTCAGCGGACCCTTGCGGAGCGGAAGCTGGACCCGGCGGCCTGCCGGGTGGACGCCCGGGAGTATATCTTCGACATGCCCCAGGTCATGGCGGCGGCGGATCTGATCCTCTGCCGGGCCGGGGCCTCCACCCTGGCGGAGCTGACCTATATGGGTAAGCCGGTGCTCATCGTGCCTTCTCCCAATGTGACGGACAACCACCAGGAAAAGAACGCCCGGGTCCTGGAAAAGGCCGGCGGCGCCAAGGTCTTCCTGGAAGGCCAGTTCGACGCCAAATCTCTCCTGGCAGAGATCGAGCGCCTCTTGCAAAACCCGGAGGAGCTGATGAGCATGTCCAAAGCCATGGCCTCCCTTTCCGTTCCCGACGCCACGGACAAGATCGTGGACAAGGTGCTGAGCTTAGTGAATCAAGTAAACCGTACGGGCGATTCATGAATCGCCCGCTGTCGGACAATTGACCGTATCGGCGGGCGCTTCGTGAAGCGCCCCTACGGATTTCACGCATCCTCCCCTCTGTGCATAGAATGGCCTGATTCTGTGCACGGGGGGTATTTTTATGGACTTGTGGCGGATCCGGGGAGGACGGCGGCTGGAAGGCGAGTGCAGGGCCCAGGGCTCGAAAAACGCGGCGCTTCCCATCCTGGCGGCATGTCTGCTATGTCCCGGCACGGTGGAACTGCGCCGGGTGCCCAGACTTCTGGATGTGGATGCCGCGCTGCAGATCCTGCGAGCTCTGGGCTGCCGCGTCCAGCAGCAGGGGGACCGGGTGTACATAGACGCATCATCCATCTCCGGCAGCGCCATTCCACGGGATCTGATGGAGCGGATGCGCTCCTCGGTCTTCTTCATGGGGGCGCTTCTGGCCAGAACCGGCCAGGCTGCCCTCAGCCTTCCCGGCGGCTGCAAGCTGGGGAAACGCCCCATCGATCTGCATTTGATGGCTCTGCGGGAACTGGGGGCGGAGATCGAAGAGGAGGGAGAGCAGATCTTCTGCCGGGCCTCTTCGCTCAAGGGACGGGAGATCCGCCTGCCCTTTCCCAGCGTCGGCGCCACGGAGAATATCCTCATGGCGGCCTGCGCCGCCCGGGGAGAGACGGTGATCCGCGGCGCTGCCCGAGAGCCGGAGATCCTGGCCCTGCAGGACTTCCTCTGCTGCATGGGGGCCGAGATCCGCGGCGCCGGCACCGACACTGTCCGCATTTCCGCCTTTCACCCGAAAAGTGCCCTTTGCTTTACGCTTCCCCCGGATCGGATCGCCTCGGCGACGCTCTGCTGCGCCTGCGCCGCCTGCGGGGGAGATTTGTGGCTGAAAGACTGCGACAGCGCGCATTTTTCTACAGTTCTCTACTTCCTAAATCAGGCAGGCTGTGATATAATGCGAAAAAGTGATGGCCTGTACCTGCGCTCGGCGGGCAAACTCCGGGCTGTAGGGCCAGTCGTCACCTCGCCCTATCCCGGCTTTCCCACCGACGCGCAGCCGCTGCTGATGGCGGCGCTGCTGCGGGCGGAAGGGGAGAGCCTCTTTCGGGAGACCATCTTTGAAAACCGCTACCGCCAGGTGCCGGAGCTTCTTAAGCTGGGTGCCCGGATCCGGCTGGAGGACAGGGAAGCAAGGGTCCGCGGGGTGCGCAGGCTTCACGCAGCCGCACTGGAGGCCACAGATCTGCGGGGCGGCGCCGCCATGGTGCTGGCCGGCCTCTGCGCCGAGGGGGAGACCCTGGTGCGGGACAGCGGACATATCCGCCGGGGCTATGAGGATCTGAACGGCTGCCTGCAGCTTCTGGGGGCGGACATATCATACGAAGGAGAAAAGCATGGCGTTTTCGTTTAAAGGGACCAAGGTCCCGGAGGAGGAGCTCAGCGGCTATATGCGCGCACGCCGCCGGGCATTCAGCGGGCCGCTGATGTTCGTGGTGGTGGTTGTGGCCGCCATCTTTGTGATGAGCGTTTTTTTTCGGGTAGAGGATATCCGGGTGGTGGGCAACCATCACTATACCGCGGAGGAGATCATTCGCGCCGTGGATATCGAGGAGGGCGACAACCTCTTCTTCTTTGACCGTTTTGCCGCCGTGGGCAGGGCCTTCTCCAAGCTCCCCTATATCGAAGCCGTCACGGTGGAGCGAAGCCTCCCCAACAAGGTCGTCATCACCGTGGAGGAGACCACGGCCCTTGCCTACCTGCCGCTGGGCGAAGAGAAGTGGACCCTGGACCATAACTGCAAGGTCCTGGGAAAAGCGGCCGAAGGGGAGGAGGAGAGCCTGCTTCCCGTGGTGGGCATGAAGGCCGGCACCCTCATGATCGGCGAGATCATGGAGACCGAAAGCGGCGAGACCGATTCGGTGGCGTACCTGGCAGAGGTGCTGGATCAGATCCAGGCCCGGGGCATGACCGATATGGTCACCAGCATCGATTTTTCCAACACCGACAGCCCGGAATTTGACTATGGCGGCAAGTATACCGTGGTGCTGGGCAAGCACGACAAGGTGGAATACAAATTCGGCATGTTTGTAACGGTTCTGGGCATGCTGAAGGATGGCGACGTGGGCGTTATCGACGTTTCCAACGGCACCACGGCCCATTTCAGCCCCAACTGATGTCCTCAAGTGACAAAACGCTTACAAAAAAATAAAAAATCTATTGACCATGGCGTAAAAATGGTTTAAGATAGTCAGGAGCTATTATGCCTAAAAGAAGAAAAAACAGACATGACAATATACAGGAGGCAAAGGTTATGGATTTCAGAGCCGAAGCAGGTCCCGAAAATGTAGTGACCCTGAAAGTGGTCGGCGTCGGCGGCGCCGGCAACAATGTTGTAAATCGTATGGTGAAGGCCGGCACCCAGGGTGTTGAGTTCATCGCCATCAATACGGATAAACAGGCCCTCGCGGTCTCCAATGCCGACCAGAAGCTGCAGATCGGCGAGAAGATGACCCATGGTCAGGGCGCCGGCTCCGATCCCGAGGTGGGCAAGCGCTCCGCCGAGGAGAGCCGCAACAATATCGCCAAGTGCATCGAGGATGCGGACATGGTCTTCATCACCGCCGGTATGGGCGGCGGCACCGGCACCGGCGCTGCTCCCACTGTGGCGGAGATCGCCCGGGAAGCGGGCGTCCTCACCGTTGGCGTTGTCACCAAGCCCTTCAAGTTCGAAGGCAAGCGCCGTATGGATCAGGCCAATGCCGGTATCAAGGAGCTGCTGGGCCGGGTGGACTCCCTGCTCATCATCCCCAACGACCGTCTGAAATATGCCACGGACCAGAAGGTCACCCTGGCCAACGCCTTTGAGATCGCCGATGACGTGCTGAAGCAGGCCGTCACCAGCATCTCCGATCTGATCAAGAACACCGGCTTCATCAACCTGGATTTTGCCGACGTCACCTGCATCATGAAGGACGCGGGCTTTGCCCACATGGGCGTGGGACATGCTGCCGGCAAGGGCAAGGCGGAAGACGCTGCCCGCATGGCCGTGGCCAGCCCCCTCATGGAGACCTCCATCAACGGCGCCCGCGGCGTGCTCATCAACATCACCGGTTCCGAGGATATGGGCCTGGAGGATGTGGAAGCTGCCGCCAACCTGGTCCAGGAGGCCGCCCATCCCGACGCCAACATCATTTTCGGCGCCACCTTCGATCCCAGCATGCAGGATGAGATCCGCGTCACCGTCATCGCCACCGGCTTTGAGGAAAAGCCCGCCGAGGGTGAGCAGCCTGCCGAGGAGAAGAAGGCCGCCGCTGCCGCTCCCATCAATCCCGTGCGTCCCGCTGCCAAGCCCGCCGGCTTGTTCTCCGGCGCCGCCGAGAAGGCCGCCGCTGCCGCCGCGGTTCCCCCTCCGCTGGAGGAGGAGACCGAGACCGAGGCCACCGAGGATCCCTTTGACAGCATCTTCAAGATTTTCAACACCAAGTGAGCAAGGCTTGTGCCTGATAGAACAAAGAAAGCTCCCTTCAAAGGGAGCTTTCTTTGTTGGAAGGAGAGAAATATGATCCAGCGCATCGTCAGGGTGCTGCGCCGCACGGGGCTTTTTTATCTGGAAAAGCAGATCCCACGGTCGTCGGCGGCCATGGCATACTATCTAACCATGTCGCTCTTTCCGCTGATCATCTGCCTGTATGCGCTGCTGGGGAAAAGCTACCAGCAGATGTCCCGGGTGCTGGAACTGGCGGATCATGTCCTGCAGCCCACCACCACCCAGTTCCTCAAAAGCTTTCTGATCTATGTAGCTACCAACCCCAGCAAGACGATGGTAGTCGCCGCGATCCTGCTGCTGCTCAGCTCCGCTTCCGCCGCGGTGCGGGTGCTGCACCTGGGCCTCCAGGAGATCCACGGCAGAAGCAGGGGAAAGCGCGCAGGGCTGAGGAATCTGCTCTCCAGCTTCGTGTTTTCCATCGCCTTCGTCGTGGCCATGTATTTCGGCATGCTGGTGATGCTGACGGGCAAGAGCTTTCTGGAGCTGCTGGAGCGGCTGGTGCCGGTGCTGCACATCAGCCGGGCCTGGAACTGGATGCGCTTTCTGGTCCTGGGCGGCCTGGTGTTTCTCACGCTCTGGGGCGTCTATCTGGTTTCCTGTCTGCGCCTGCACCAGGATCGTCCCGCAGCCCCCGGCGCCTTTGCCGGCACGGTGGGCATCGTGCTCATGAGCTGGATCTTTTCCGCTTTCATCGCGGTCTCCACCCGCTATCCGCTGGTGTACGGATCTCTGGCCTCTATCATCCTGCTGATGTTCTGGCTCTTCCTCTGCTGTCAGATCATCTATACCGGCGAGGCGCTGAACGAGGCAATCTTCCGGGAAAGGCAGATGCGGGAAAACAAGGAGCCCGGGGAAAAGCAGCCGGCGAAAGAATAAGACGCGGGAAAGAAGCAAGAGCGAAACCGGCTGTAAACGTCAGCATTTTCATCAACAAAAAGAGACGGATCATTCCGTCTCTTTTTTTGTGACTGCAGAACAGTAAAACGATAGACTATTGAAAAATATGTATACATATGATAAAATCGGTATAGACAAAAAATGACTGGTTGAGGCGGCAGGACAAGGCGGACTGTTCCAGGAGAGGACGGCCCTGAAGGCGCTTCGGATCGAACGGAAACAGAAGGAGAGGGAAGGTGGAAAAGTCATGCGCGAGATCGACGATCGCTACCCGGAATATGCGCGCCCCTTTGAGCCCCTGCGGAGAAGAACGATCCGCGCCCGTCTGACCGGCAATGAGGCGGCCCTGTACCAGCGCCGCCTCTCCCGCATGAATCAGATGCGCAAGTATTTTACTACCAGCGTCGTCACCCTCATCACCATCCTCATCCTGATCAATCTTCCGGAGCCTCCGGTGATCGACCCGCTTCCTCCTCCGGAGGAGACGCCGATAGTCCTCCCCACGCCTACCCCGGCTCCGCCGCCAAGCCCCTTACCCAGCCCGGTGCCAAGCACTACGCCGGTAGAGTCTCCCACTCCGGCGCCGAGCCCCTTGCCCAGCCCGGACCCGACGCCAACCCCCACCCCGACGCCGCCGCCTGCGCCGACGCTGACGCCTACGCCTGTCCCTACGCAAAAGCCCCCGGCGCCGCCGGCACCCACCCCCACGCCCACGCCGAAGCCCCCTGCGCCTACCCCGACTCCGACGCCAACGCCGACGCCAATGCCGACACCGACACCAACGCCCGCTCCGCTGGTGAAGCCCCTGTTCACAGAACTGGACATCGAGCACAGGGAGGAGTTCGGCTTGGACGGCATAGGTGGGTATGATATCTTTGCCGTGTCCTTCTCGCTGGATCTGCATGACGCTGATCCCGCCAAACCCATTACGGCGCGCCTTCAGGCAGGCAGCTCTGCCGGGGGCGCATGGGAAGATGCTCCGACCGGCGGCAATGGGATCCCCACGCTGAGCTACAGCGGCTCCGGCGGCGTCTGGAGCGGCGAGCTTGCCTATGATGCGCAGCTTGTGGAGATCGACTGGGATCATGGCGAGACCGGATTTCTCAAACAGCTGCGGATCGCCTGCGACTATACGCTGACGGACGGCACCGCCGGCACCGCCTATTCCACCGATATCCGGGATCTCTATGCCTACGGCGGCAATTACCTGTCTGATAACCCGGATGCGGAGGGCTTTTCCGGCACGCTCTCCGGCAAGGGTCTTTCCGTCAGCTTCCGGCTGCAGAAAGAGCTGATCCTGGATGCTGACAAGCTGAAAAAAACAAGAGTCGTCGTGTATGTGGGTGAGACCTGGATCGAGATGGAGCCGGAAAAGCTGACCATGTCCCCCATGGCGGAGGATGGAAGCATTCAGCTGAGCTGCCCGCTTTCCGCCATCCTTCAACCCGGGGAGAGCCTCCAGGCCGGCGGCTACGACGAGGTGCTGCTCGTCCTCGACTACAAGGACGAGGACAAGCGCATCGATTGGAGTGACGGCACTTGGGCACGGATCCGCGTACGCAATACCCCGACAGTGGAAGTAAATCCCAAATTGATCGGACCCTATGCCGAGGAAGCCTGGTATCCGACGATGCAGTTCCTCATGACGCTCCGGGATCTGAAGGGCGGCTCGGCCACAGCAACGCCCTATGTGGATACCGGGGACGGCTTCCACCCGGCCGTGCCTCCCGATGCGGGAGAGTGGGGCCCGGTCTATGACCCGGCGGAGGAGCCCGGGGACGAATGGTCGGGCTACGCTGCGGTCTACCTGCCGGAGCCCGATACAGGCGGGATCCGGGGTATGGCGAAGATCGTCTTCGATCTCGTCTATCCCGACGGGGAGACCGAGCGCATCGAGACGGAGCCGATGCCCGTCTATATGGGCTTCTTTGCCCGGATCGACGAAAGCTACGGAGGACAGGGCCGGGTGGAAGGCCAGCGCCTTGATCCCGATTCCGGTGAGACCCTATACACCATGAGCTTTGACCTGATCCTGGACACCGCTTTGATCGATCCGGCCAGGGTGACGGACAAGGGCGGGAGCCTCTGGTACACCGACCCCGGTTGGACCGTCTACTCGGACCCGGAAACCGAGATCCTGACCGACGGGAGCGGGATCACCCATATGCGCTACACCTTTGTCTCCGCCTCACCTTTCCCGGAGGGCAGATACACGGTCTTTCCGGAGACCGTGGGCTGGGTGGACAACTACAATCTCTGGGAGGCCTGGAGCCTCTCTATGACCTTCTACAAATAGGATATGAGCCGCCTGCGCAGTTCCCCGGAAGGGGAGGCGCCGTCCGGCGGCATGGATGCGGCATTTGTTCTGAGACGACAGACCCATGGAAGGAGATTGAAACATGAAAAACAAGAATGCCAAAACCTATGTGGGCATCGTACTCGTGGCGATTCTTGCGCTGCTGTTGGCAAATCCGGGCTGGCTCCCGCTGCCCGGAGAGATGAAGAAGGCCATCGCCGAGACAGAGAGGAACAATCTGCTCTTCCAGAGCGACGCCCACACCACCGTTGCCCAGCTTGTCACCCTGGTGCTGGCCATCGCCCTGGTCTGGCTGCTCTACCAGATTCTGAAGCTGATCCTGCACGCCGTGGGCAAGCGGGGCGGGCGGGCGCTGACCGTCACCAACCTGATCGCGGGACTGCTGAAATATCTGGCGGTGATCGTCGCCGTGGTCTGGGGCCTGGGCATCCTGGGCGTGAACACCACCGCGGTGCTGGCAGGCGTTGGCATCGTGGGCCTGATCCTGGGCTTCGGCGCCCAGAGCCTGATCGAGGATATCATCACCGGCGCCTTCATCATCTTTGAAAACCAGTACAGCGTGGGGGACATCATCATCCTTGACGACTTCCGCGGCACCGTGCGTAGCATCGGCGTGCGCACCACCGTGATCGAGGACGCCGGCGGCAATCTGAAGGTGGTGAACAACTCCGACATCCGCAATTTTCAGAACCGATCCCGGAACAATTCCGTGGCTTTGGTGCTGGTGGCCGTCTCCTATGCCACCGATCTGCGGAAGCTGGAGAAGCTATTGAAGGAAAAGCTGGGCGATCTGCAGAAGGAGCACCCGGAGCTCTACCTCAGCGCGCCCCGGTATCTGGGCGTGGACGCCCTGGCGGACAGCGGCGTCAACCTGAAATTCGCCGTGGATGTAAAGGAGCAGGACGTTTTTGCCGGACAGCGCATGCTGGCAAGGGATCTGAAGATCCTCTTCGACGACAACGGCGTGGAGATCCCCTTCCCCCAGGTGGTGGTCCACAAAGGGGATTAAACTTCCCGACATACAAACAAGCA
The DNA here is from genome assembly GCA_900316205.1 of uncultured Eubacteriales bacterium. GTDB lineage: Bacteria > Bacillota > Clostridia > Oscillospirales > Oscillospiraceae > Limivicinus. Next base: position 32,217 of record ONBX01000011.1, on the reverse strand, counting down.
GCCGGCGGGGCTCTGTACCCCGCCGGCTGCTCAAGCTGTCGACAAAGTGCCAAAATGGAAACTTCCGAAAAAGTTCCCATTTTGGCATAGATTGAACGTGAAGGGGGGCATACCCTCCCCCCTTCACAATCCCCCCATGCGTGTCCAAGCTTGGCAGCACAGGTTTGTCTACAGTCTGAGCAGCCGGCGGGGCTCTGTGCCCCGCCGGCTGCTTGCTTGTGAAAACTCTTACATGAACTTGTCGATGGCCTCGTTCAGCGCCTGGAGGTCCGCGTCGTGAGCGTCCGCCACGCAGTGCTCCAGGTGATCCTTCAAAATCACCTTGGCGGTGCTGCTGAGAGCGGAGCGAACCGCGGCCAGCTGGACCAGCACCTCGGTGCAGTCCCGCCCGTCCTCCACCATCCGCTTCACGGATTCCAGGTGCCCGATGGCCCGGGAGAGCCGGTTCAGCACGGCCTTGGTCTCGGTGTGGACGTGGCCGTGGGTGTGGCTGTGCTCGTGGTCATGGTCAACTGGATGACTGTGAACGTGGCCGTCTCCGTGGTCATGATAATAAACTTCTTCTTTTTCGTGTTCGTGCATGGCATTCACGCTTTCTTTGGATTCTTCAAAACTATACACGATTCTACCGCGTTTTACAAGCCCCCCGGGGGGATAGGGGAGGGAGGAAGGAATAGGGAATAGGGAATAGTGAAAAGTGAAGAGAGAAGAGGGAAGAGGAAACAGTGAATAGTAAATAGTGAAGAGAAAATGGAAAAGGGAAGATTTGAGTCAGATCAGGCGGATGGGGATTTCCTGCCGGATGGTGAGGCTGTCCGGGGTGACGCTGCAGTCCAGGGCCAGCAGCCGGACACCGGCATCATTTGCTTCCCGCAGGGCGTCGGCAAAGGCGGGATGAGTGGCCCGGTTCGGCTCAAAATGGTCCACATCGGCCATCTGGATCACAAACACGGCCCAGGCCTCATAGCCCTCGGCAACTGCCGCGGCCAGCCCCCGCAGGTGCTTTACGCCCCGCTCCGTTGGCGCGTCGGGGAAGCGGACCACGCCTTTTTCTTCCAGAGTGACGCCCTTGACCTCCGCAAAGATGCGCCTGCTCCCGTGCTCCAGGTAAAAGTCAAAACGGGAGTCCCCGTGAACGCTCTCGGGTTTCAGCAGGTCCGGAACAAAACCGGCGCCGCCCTTGCGCAGCCACTCGCCAAAGACGGCGTTGGGGGCCGCTGCGTCCATGTTGATGAGCCGCTCTCCCTTCTGCACGGCGATCAGGTCCCAGGCTGTTTTGCGCAGGGGATTGGCTGCCTTCTGGACGTAGACCCGCGCCCCGGGGACCAGAAGCTCCCGGCAGCGTCCGGTGTTTTTCACATGGCAGACCGTCTCCGATCCGTCCAGCTCCGCAATGGCAATGAAGCGATTGGGACGCCGGAGAAACACAGCCTCCCGGATATTCTGGTAGATCATCCGGCATATTCCTCCGTCCACTGCTCCAGCGAGCGGAGCGCTTTTCTGCGATGCAGCCCCGCGAGCTCCACGATCTGTGTATCCGGGTCGGCCTGGAGCGCTTTCCAGAGCTGGGCAATGTTCATTTCCACCCGTTCTCCCAGGCCAAGCCGATGGCAGAGCGCAAGCGAGTCTTTCTTCGCCAGCAGAACCCCCACCAGAGGCTGCTCGGCGTTCAACAGCTCCGTCAAAGCTGCCCGGAACTGGGGGATCAGCAGCTCAAAGCCGCCGATGGCGTCCAGCACGGAGAAGGGGTACCAGGCAGCCTCCTCCAGCAGACGCACGCCTTCGCTGCGAAAAACCTCATTGTTGTGAAGTGGGGGATCTTCACGCAGATCCAGATAGGGCAGTGCTTCGAATCCCTCCGCACCTCCTGCGGCTGCCGCCGGAAGGAGCAGGCAGCGCTGCAGCTTTCCGTCTATTCCGCGCTCATGCTCGGATACAAAGCCTCCGGCGCTGAGAAGGGCCGGACCCAAGGCCTGGCGGATGGCATCGCTTTTGCCGCAGCCCGCCGGCCCGGTTAGAAACAGGTGTTTTTGCATCGGGAATGCTCCTTTTTTGATCGATGCCCCGATTATACCCGGCCTGCGGTTTTTTGTAAAGCCAGGAGATCTTCTGCGCAATCTCGAAAAGTGTGTAGTCGAGTCTTTCCAAACGGGAAAAAGACTGATATAATAAACATCTGTAAAACAATGCAGAAAAGGAGCGATGCGGATGCCAAAGCTCATCTCGGATCTTGCAATCATGCTGCTCACCGCCGGTGTGGTGGCGGTCCTCTTCAAACGCTTCAAGCTGCCTCTGGTGCTGGGCTATATCCTGGCGGGCTTCCTGGTGGGACCTTATATGCCATGGTTCTTCACCGTGGCGGACGAGAGCTCCATCGAGACCTGGAGCGAGATCGGCATCATCGTGCTGATGTTCGGCCTGGGCCTGGAATTCAATCTCCATAAGCTGGCCTCCGTGGGCGGTACCGCCATCATCACGGCGCTGACCGAGGTCTTCGGCATGCTGGTGCTGGGCTACCTGGTGGGCCAGGCCATGGGCTGGGGCATGATGGACAGTATCTTCCTGGGCGGTATGCTCTCCATGAGCTCCACCACCATCATCATCAAGGCCTTTGACGAGCTGGGGGTGCGGAAGGAGCCCTTTGCCCAGCTGGTCTTTGGCACCCTGGTCATTGAGGATATCGCCGGCATCTTTATGATGATCATCCTCTCCACCGTGTCTGTCAGCAAGAACATCTCCGGCGTGGACCTGGCGCTGCAGCTGGGGATGCTGGTGCTGTACCTGGCCCTGTGGCTGATCCTGGGCATCTACATCCTCCCGACTCTGCTGCGCAAGGCGGAGCGCTATATGAACGACGAGTCCCTGCTCCTTGCTTCCCTCGGCGTCTGCTTCGGCATGGTGCTTCTGGCGGACAAGCTGGGCTTCTCCTCCGCCCTGGGCGCTTTTCTGGCCGGCTCGCTTCTGGCCGGCACCATCCATGCCGAGCGGGTGGAGCATCTCACCTCCGGGGTCAAGGACCTTTTCGGATCGGTGTTCTTCCTGTCTGTGGGCATGATGCTGGATCCGGCTATGATCGTGAAGTACATCGTCCCCATCCTGATCGTGACCCTGGTGACCATCTTCGGAAAACTGCTCATCTCGGGCCTCGGCGTCCTGCTCTCCGGGCAGAGCCTTTCCAAGGCGGTCCACTGCGGCTGCTCCCTGGCCCAGATCGGTGAGTTTGCCTTCATCATCGCCTCTCTCGGCATGAGCCTTGGCGTCATCGAGGATAAGGTCTATCCCATCGTGGTGGCCGTCTCCATCCTCACCACCCTGACCACGCCCTTCTTCATCAAGAGCGCGGACAAGATCTACGGCGCCCTCACCAAGGTGCTTCCCGCGAAGCTCATCAACAAGCTGGAGCGCTACACCGGTGAGGATACGGCCGTCCGGGAGCAGGACAGCGACTGGGGCCGCTTTCTGCGCCGCTATGTGAAGGTCACCGCCCTCTACGGCGTGCTGATGGCTGGCGTGACGATCCTGGGGCAGTTCGTGCTCTTCCCTCTGCTGCAGCGGACTCTGCCGGACCAGCGTCTGGCCGGCCCCATCTCTGTCGTCTTCTGCATCCTGGGCATGGCGCTCTTCGTGCGGCCCATGCTGGACCTCCATTCCACGGAATACACCACGCTGTGGGTGAAGAACCGCTATTTCCGTCTCCCCCTTATCACGCTCACGGCCCTTCGCTATCTGATCATCGTGCTCATCGCCTTCTTCCCGCTGCAGACCCTGCTGGGCGTGAGCGGGATTTGGCTGCTGCCCGTCATCGCCGCGGCGGTGGCGCTCATTTCCCGGTCCGGCTGGCTCTCCTCCGCCTATATCTCCGCCGAGACCCAGTTCATGACCAACTTCAACGAACGCAACCTCCAGCGGGACGACGACAATACCGAGTGGCTGGATGAAAAGCTCTTTGTGGATAAGATGTACTGCCCGGCGGAAGTATCCGGCAAGACCCTCAAGCAGCTTGACTGGGGCCGCCGTTTCAGCGTGAATGTGTTTCGCATCCTGCGGGGCAAGAAGCATCTGAACATGCCCTCCGGCAACGCGGAGCTGCGGGAAGGGGACAAGATCCTGCTCATCGGGCGGAAGGAGGACATCCGTGCCCTGCGCCTGAGCCTGAACATGGAGGAATCGGATCCTCCCACCCTGCGGGCCTTTACCGAGAAGTACGAGGAGGACGCCAACCACATGTATGCCACGGTCATCCCCGTGGAGAAGGCCTCCGAGCTTCAGGGCAAAACCATCCGCACCAGCGGCCTGCGGGAGAAGTATGACTGCATGATCCTGGGTCTGCAGCGCAACCGCCTGCCCATTCTGCAGCCGGATGTGAACATGACCATCCAGAAGGATGATCTGGTCTGGGTCCTGGGGACGAGGAAGATGGCGGCGAAGCTCCTGGCCGGTGGCTTCAGTGACGACGACTGATCGACCAGAAACAGAAAACGCAAAAGCCGCTTCTCCCTTGCGGAGGGGCGGCTTTTGCTCTGTCAAACCGGTCACGCTTCTCCAATTGGCCTCGCAGAGTTCGCGCCCGCAGGCGCGAAGAGAGTTCAATCCGTTTTTTCCGGGGACATGCGCCTCGGAAAAAACACTTTACAGCCCGCAAACGTGCAAAGTGGCCTCTTACGCGGCCACTTTGTGCGCTGCAGCGGGCTGCCATCCTTTTGCAGGCAAAGGCAATGCCTTTGCCTGCAGGATAAAGCCGCTTCTGCCTGCAGGATAAAGCCGCTTCTCCCTTGCGGAGAGGCGGCTTTTGTGGTACGATTTTCAGAGAATGATTTTGCGAGGACAGCACCATGGATCTGAATCGATTGAACGCCGCCCAGCGGGAGGCTGTGACTACCACGGAGGGCTATGTGCGGGTGATCGCTGGGGCCGGCTCCGGCAAGACCCGGGCCCTGAGCCACCGCTTTGCCTATCTGGTGAATGTCATGGGGATCCTGCCGGGGAACATCCTCTGCGTTACCTTCACCAACAAGGCCGCCAACGAGATGCGTCAGCGCATCCACAATCTCACCGGGGACAACGACACCGGCTATATCAACACCTTCCACGGCTTCTGTGTCTCCGCTCTCCAGGAGGACAGCTACGCTGTCCAGTATCCCCGCAGCTTCCTGGTGCTGGATAATTCGGACATCGATGCCATGCTCCAGATCATTTATGACGAGCGGGGACTGAGCCTCCGGGACAAGACCTTCGCCCAGGCCCGGGATATGATCGAGATCCAGAAGGGCATCCGGAAGCCGGACTACTACAAGGACCTGATCGACATGTCCCTGGAGGAGCTTCGAAGGAAATACGAGCAGGCCAGAACCGTGGACGATATCATCTTCTACGGCTATCTCTACCAGGAGAAAAAGTGCTTCGGCCTGGACTATAACGATCTCATCTTTGTGACCCTCTATATCTTCGAGCAGAATGAGGAGATCCGCCAAAAATGGCAGCAGCGCCTGGAATACATCATGATCGATGAGTTTCAGGACATCGACCCTCCCCAGTACCGGCTGATGAAGGTCCTCTGCGGCTATCATAAAAACCTTTTTATCGTGGGAGATCCGGACCAGACCATCTACACCTGGCGGGGAGCCGACGTCCGCTTTTTGCTGGACTTTGATCAGGAATTCCCCGGAACGAAAACCATTATGATGATGGAAAACTACCGTTCCACGCCCCAGATCCTGGCGGCTGCCAATTCCCTCATCGAAAAGAACCGGACAAGGATCAAAAAAGACCTGATTCCAACCCTGCCGGACGGACCTTTGCCCCTCTGCCACCACGCGCCTAACGCGGAGGCCGAGGCGGAGCAGATCGCCTTTCAGATGTGGGAGCTTCACGACAAAGAGGTGCCCTTCCGGGAGATGACGGTGCTCTACCGGGCCCACTATCTCACCAACAAGCTGGAAGAGGTGCTGCGCAAACGGAAGATCCCCTATGTGCTCTACAGCGGCGTACCCTTCTTCGGCCGCAGGGAAACCAAGGACGCGCTGAGCTATCTGCGCATGGTAGCTTATAAGGACGACCTCTCCTTCGCCCGCATCGCCAACGTCCCCAGGCGGAACCTGGGCCAGCGGCGGATGCAGGCTCTCCGGGAGCGGGCGGAGCGGGAGAACTGCAGCCTCTATCAGGCTCTCTGCCGCAGCACGGAGGAGGAGCTTTTCAAGGGTACCGGCGCGGTCAAGTTCATCTCTCTCATCGAAGGCTTTGCCCAGAGCTATGCCGACCGGCCCATCTCCGAGCTTTTGAGCGACCTTATGGACAAGAGCGGCTATGAGCGGATGCTGCGCACCGAGGGCAGCCAGGAAAGGCTGGACAACCTGGCGGAGCTGAAGCAGTCCGTCTATGAATACGAGACCGGCTGCGGCGAGGAGGCCGCCCTGGAGCATTATCTCAGCCATGTGGCCCTCTTCACCAATGCCGACGCCGAGGACGGGGGAGACAAGGTCAAGCTCATGACGGTCCATGCCGCCAAGGGCCTGGAGTTTCCCTATGTGTTCCTCTGCGGCATGAACGAGGGCATCTTCCCCTCCGGCCGCACCAGCACCCTTCCCGGCATGGAGGAGGAGCGGCGTCTTGCCTTTGTGGCCCTTACCCGGGCGGAAAAGGAGCTCTACCTCTCTGAGGCGGAGGGAAGAAACCTGGACGCATCTCCCCGCTATCCCTCCCGCTTTCTGCTGGATATCGATCCGGAGCTGCTGGCCTATACCGCACCGCCCAAGGAGAGCCTGATCCGGGATGCCCGGGACTACATCGCCGCCAGCGAGAAGTTCCTGCCCGAGGCAAAGCCGGAGGAAGGCTTCCCTGTGGGAGCGCGGATCCGCCATGAGATCCTGGGGGAGGGGACCGTCCTGGAGATCGACCGGGACAAGGAGGCCTACGTCCTGCAGTTTGACGGCATGAAAACGCCCCGCCGCATCAGCTTTCGGGTAAAGCTGGAGAGCGCGGAGTAGAATACCCGCACAGGGTTCAGGGCGGAAAGCCTGCCGGATCCCTTTGCACGAGCCGGAAACGGCATGATGCGTTCATCATGCCGTTTCCGGTTTTCCTTTGCCGAAAAGGAAGGGAACAAATCTTTGACGGAGAGAAAAAGAATATGACACGGTGTCAGAATGATGCTATAGTGTGTTCTGACAAGATGTCAATATAATGCCTGAAAGGAAGCGTTTTTATGAAAAAGAATACGGGAGCGCAGCTGGCGCTGTATCCTTCTCCGGTGATCGTGGTGGGCGCCATGGTGGAGGGCAAACCCAACTGGACCCTGGTTGCCCACGCGGGGGTCATGGCGCACAGTCATGTGATGCTCTCCATGGTCAAGGCCCACTACAGCAACAAGGGCATCCGGGAGAACAAAGTGGTATCCGTCAACGTGGTGGACGCCTCCTGGCTGAAGGAGGCCGACCGCATGGGCTGCCTCAGCGGCAACAAAACGGACAAATCCCAGGCCTTCGCCTGGACAGCAGGGGAGAAGGGCGCGCCCATGATCGACGAGGCCAAGGTCACCATGGAGTGCGAGGTGGAGGATATCTACGATCTCCAGGGCTTTGACAACTTCATCTGCCGCATCACCGGCACCTACGTGGAGGAGGAGATCCTCACCGAAAAGGGCAGGATCGACTACCGCAAGTTCAAGCCCGCCCTCTTCCAGTTCCCGACCTATGAATACCTGGAGACCGGGGACGTCCTCGGCTCCTGCATGAAGATGAACTGAGCGCAAGCGCCAATGGAGATGACCAAAATGAAAAAAGGTTTTTCCCTCTTCCTGCTGGCGGCGCTGGCGCTCTCCCTCTGCGCCTGCGGGCAAAAGCCGGCGGAAACCGTGACCGTAAGCGCGGTACACCAAACAGCGGCTCCCCGGGAAAGCCAGATGGCAGCGTCGGAAGAAGCTTCCGCGCCGGAAGCGGAGGCGGCGCCGGAAGAAATGACAGCTCCCGTCGTCTACTTTACGGCGGATATTTCTCCCGAGGGCCTGCAGGCGGTCTATGACGCCCTGAACTGGCAGCCCGGCGGCAAGCTTGCGGTGAAGGTCTCCACCGGCGAGCCCCCTGCCAGCAACTATCTCCGGGCAGAGCTCATCGGCCCGCTGGTGCAGTCTCTGGATGGGACCATCGTGGAGTGCAACACCGCCTACGGCGGCTCCCGAGCCAGTTCTGCCATGCACCGGCAGGTGGCGGAGGATCACGGTTTTACCTCCTTTGCGCCCTTTGATCTCATGGACGAGGAGGGCGAGGTGCAGTGGCCCGTGACAGGCGGGCAGCGCCTTGCGTACGCCATCGTCGGCAGCCACGCGGAAAATTACAGCGACTGGCTGATCCTCTCCCATTACAAGGGCCACGCCATGGCGGGCTTTGGCGGCGCCATCAAAAACGTGGCCATCGGCATGTCTTCGCCCAGCGGCAAGGTCTATGTCCACTCCGCGGGAACGCGCAGCTCCGGCAGCATCATGCATGATGACCAGGACGCCTGGCTGGAGGCCATGGCGGAGATGGTCACCGCCGTGCGGGATCATGTGGGCGAAGAGCACATCGTCTACATCAACGTCATGAACCGGCTGTCGGTGGACTGCGACTGCGACGGCCACCCCGCCGAGCCGGACATCCACGATATCGGCATCCTGGCCTCCACTGACCCGGTGGCCCTGGATCAGGCCTGCTATGACCTGGTTTCTCAGGCGGAGGGGAACGCCTCGCTTCTCCGCCGCATCGAGTCCCGGGACGGTCTGCACACCCTGGAATATGCCGAGCAGATCGGCCTTGGCAGCAGAAGCTACACCCTGGTGGACCTGGATGCCTGAGCTGCTGCGCCGTGAGGCTGTGTATCTCTGGTACTATTTCGATCTCCAGTTTCGGCAGATCTTCTGGTACTGGGTGCTGGGCATGGTCATCGGATCCGCGGTCAGCGTTTTTGCCAAAGACCGGATCCACGGCCTCTTTGCCCGGATGAAGGACGCAAGGTGGGGCCTTCTCGGCGTTGTGCCCGCGTGCCTGCTGGGGATCGCTTCGCCGCTTTGCATGTACGGCACCATTCCCATCGCAGCCTCCTTCTCAAAGCAGGGCATGCGGCACGATTGGCTGGGAGCCTTCATGATGGCGTCCATTCTCCTGAATCCCCAGCTCATCCTCTACAGCGCTGCCCTTGGGCCCACGGCACTGGCCCTGCGGATCCTCAGCTGCTTTCTCTGCGGCTGCGCGGCGGGACTGCTGATCCGGCTGTTCTATCGAACCAAGCCCTTTTTCGATTTCACGGGCTTCGAAGAGCTGGCCAACCGGGATACCGATCCGAACCTGCTGCTGCGCTATTGCAAAAACCTCTGGCGGAATGTGAAGGCCACGGGACTCTACTTTCTTTTCGGTATCCTGCTCTCGGCACTGTTCCAGCGTTATGTGCCCCAGAATGCGATGGAGAAGCTCTTCGGCGGAAACGAGGCCTGGGGCGTGCTGATGGCGGCCACAGTGGGCGTCCCGCTTTACGCCTGCGGGGGCGGGACGATCCCACTGCTGCGGGAATGGCTCTGGCAGGGCATGAGCATGGGCAGCGCCGCCGCCTTCATGCTCACCGGCCCCAGCACCAAGATCACGAACCTGGGCGCTTTGAAAATCGTGCTGGGCATGAGACGCTTTGTGCTGTACCTGGCCTTTGTGATGGCCTTCTCCTGCCTGACAGGCATTCTCGTCAATCTCATCCTATAGGAGAAACAGAAAATGAAGATCCTTGTTCTGGGCGGCAGCCCCAACAAAAACGGTTCCACGCAGATTTTGATCGAGAATTTTGCCAGGGGCGCGAAAGAAGCCGGGCACACGGTCACGGTACTGAACGTGGCGCACATGGATGTGCGTCCCTGCGCCTTGCCTGCATCGCCGCGGCCCTGCTCTTGGGCTTTACGCTCAAGGGCGCAATGGTGTAAGACGCCTCTGTGAGCCTGCGGAAGCGATCTTACGGACGGCATATCCAACTGACTTGTGAGAAACGGAATGTGATAAAAACAAGAGGAAAGCGACTGTGGGAGCAGACGCTTTCCTCTTGCTGTATTTACAAAGAAATGTCTTTCGAGTCAGAGCTTCAGATCTTCACCGGTACGCCGTTGAGCTCCACACCGTTGGAAGCGTCGATGACGATCACCTTTTTCCCGTCCAGGATCCTGGCCTGGACCAGCATGCTGTGCTCCGGAGAGACCTGGATCTTCACCTCCGGGGTCTGGATCTCCATGCGCCTGGGATCGGAGAGGTTGGCGGGCCGCAGGTCCGCATCCTTGCCGAAGGTCTCTTCGCAGCGCTGCTCAAAGCGCTGCCGTTCCTCTGCGGTGGCGCCGCTGTTTTCCAGAATGTCGCCCATCTCCTTTACCGTGACGGTCAGCGGTTCCGGATCCTTGCTCTCCTTGTGCAGGGTGATCCGGTCGGAGAGCTGCTCGTGCACGGACTGGACCAGATCGAAACGGCAGTCCTGTTCCAGCACGTCCGAAAGCAGCCCGTCAAAGCTCTCCCGCTGGCGTTGGGCCGGCATGGGGACCTCGGTGCGGAACACCGCGTCGATGAAGTCCGCGTGGTCCGCCTTGCAGTCCCGGGAATAGAACAGCGCGTTATAGAGGTTCGTGGCCCGATCGTCAAAGGCTGGGAAGAGGAAACCCAGCTCCGGGGGGGAGACCACCTGGCCCGCCGTCGCGCTGTGGAAGCGCTTGTCCTCCGGTGTGTAGCCCAGCTCGCTTTTTCCGCCCTCCACGGGACATACGGCACAGAGCATATATTTGTACACCTCGCCGGCGTCGCCGATGCTGCCGTCCTTGCCGTAATGGGGCACGTCGTAGCTGTCAAAGGCCAGCAGAATCAGGTAGTTTCCGCCGTCCATGTCCAGGTGACCGATGATCGCGTGATAGAACTGGTCCAGCAGGGCGGGGTCCTGCCCCTCACTCTTGCGCAGGGCGGAGAGCAGCCGGTGCTCGTCGCTGTCCAGCACCTGCCTGGTGGCAAAGGCAATGTCCAGCAGGTTTTTCCCCAGCGCGCCGGAAAGGCTTTTCTTCAGCAGCGCAAGGTATTTTTCCTGTTCCTCGGCCGTCAGCAGACCGAGAGATTCGTTCAGGGTGGAGATGATCTCGCCGGATCCGTTCACATAGCAGCCGTAGAGATGGGTGATGCTGTTGTGCTCGGGCCGGATGCGGCGGCGGATCTCCCGCAGCTCCTTTTGATTCATATGTTTAAAATCCTTTCCCAAAATTGCATGGGGCATTATGGCACAAAACGCGACTTTTGTCCAGCGCGAAAGGGGAGAGAGTTTCCGACAGAAAGGGGAGAGAGTTTCCGACACGAGACTTTCTCCTTTCGGCGTCTGCGCACCGAAGCCCGGCGGGATGTGCTTCGTCCTGAAAAAGCAAAGGGGAAAGAAAGCGCCGAAAACCGGTCGAATCCACAAAAAACAAACGGAAAACTGTTGAAAGAATGGATGAAATTATCAGCCCGATTCCGGGCGGCACAGGTTGAAATCCGAGCTATCCTGTGGTAAAATATACGAGATTGAAATTTCATAACCGGAGAGGATTTCATGGATAAAAAAATCCCGGAAAGCTTCCTTCATAAACCGCTGATCGCCCATTGGCAGATCGTTTCCGCTTTTCTGCTGCTGTACGACGCGATCAGTGTCAGCGTCTCGTTTCTGATCGCGCTTTGGCTTCGCTTTGACTGCCGCTTCACCCTCATCCCCCAGGAGTATTACAGCGCCTGGCAGCGCTTCATCCCGTTTTATACCGCTTTTTGTCTGGTGCTCTTCTGGGGCTTCAAGCTGTATCAGAGCATTTGGCGCTTCGCAAGCTTCAATGAGCTGGAGCGCATCATTGCCGCCAATGCTGTCGCCGGACTTGTCCACATTCTGGGGATCACCCTGCTGGTGTACCGCATGCCCATCTCCTATTATGCCATGGGCATCGTTTTGCAGACGATGCTGGTGGTGGGCATCCGTTTTGCCTATCGCTTCGTGTTGCTGCTGCGCAGTGCCCGTGAAAAGAAAGAGCGGGCAGCTCATCGGGTCATGCTGATCGGCGCCGGCGAGGCCGGACAGATGATCCTGCGGGATCTGATGAAATCCAAGGACAGCCAGGACCGGGTCTGCTGCATTATCGACGACAATCCCAACAAGTGGAACCGTTATGTGGACGGAGTCCCCGTGGTGGGCGGCAGGGAGGATATTCTCCTCAACTGCGAAAAGTATAAGATCGACCGGATCTATCTTGCCATCCCTTCTGCCTCCGCCGAGGCCAGGCGGGATATCCTGGATATCTGCAAGGAGACCGGCTGCGAGATGAAGACGCTGCCCGGCATCGTCCAGATGGTGAAGGGGAGCATTACCGTGGGCGCCATGAAGGACGTGGCCATCGAGGACCTGCTGGGGCGGGAGCCCATCCGTTCGGATATGACGGAGGTGTTCCGCTATCTTGCGGGAAAGACCATCCTGGTCACCGGCGGCGGCGGCTCCATCGGCAGCGAGCTCTGCCGGCAGATCGCGTCCCATGACCCCAGGCGGCTGATCATACTGGATATCTATGAAAACAATGCCTATGATATTCAGCTGGAGCTGCGGGACAAGTATCCGGATCTGGATCTGATCACGCTGATCGGCTCCGTGCGGGACAGCCGGAGACTGGATGAGATCTTCACGGAGTATCATCCCGATGTGGTCTATCATGCTGCTGCCCACAAGCATGTCCCTCTCATGGAGGACAGCCCCTGCGAGGCCATCAAAAACAACGTCATCGGTACATACAAGACCGCTTATGCCGCCATGGCCCACGGCTGCAGGCGCTTTGTGCTCATCAGCACCGACAAGGCCGTGAACCCCACCAACATCATGGGCGCCTCCAAGCGCCTCTGTGAAATGGTCATCCAGGCCTTTGACAAAAAGGTGCGGGAGGGACGCCCCTTTGACATGCCCACGCTCTATACCCACAACGGAGAGTTCAGTGATCCTGTGAGCAAGCTTCAGCTGCCTGCGGACGAGATCAGGACGGAGTTTGTGGCGGTCCGGTTTGGCAATGTGCTGGGCAGCAACGGCTCGGTCGTTCCCGTTTTCAAGCGGCAGATCGCCAAGGGCGGTCCCGTGACGGTGACCCATCCGGACATCATCCGCTATTTCATGACGGTGAGCGAAGCGGTGAGCCTGGTGCTCCAGGCCGGTACCTATGCCAAGGGCGGGGAGATCTTTGTGCTGGATATGGGCAGCCCTGTTAAAATCGATACCCTGGCCCGCAACCTGATCCGCCTTTCCGGTTTCAAGCCGGACGTGGATATCAAGATCGAATACACCGGCCTTCGCCCCGGCGAAAAGCTCTACGAGGAGAAGCTGATGGCGGAGGAGGGCCTTCGCAAGACGGACAATGAACTGATCCACATCGGCAGTCCCATCCCCTTTGATACAGACGAGTTCCTCTCCCAACTGGAACCACTGATGGAGCGGGCCTATGCCAACCGGGAGGACATCCGCGAGACGGTGGAGGGCATGGTTTCCACCTATCACCCGGCCGGGAGAAACGGGTGCGACGCCAAAAATCCTGTTTATGAGCATCTGGCGGCAGAGTCTGCTCTTGCGCACTGATGGAGTGGTGTTCGTAGTTTCCTAACGCTTGATGGAGCGTCCGGACAAACAGAGGCAGCTATCGCATGAGGAGGGCATCTGATCATGCTCGAAAATATAGCTTCGCCTGTCGCCGAAAGCCTGGTTTATTTATGCAGGTGTGCGGTAAATCAGGAGACGGCTGACAAGGAAAAGCTGAAAAACACAGATCTTGATGAACTGTATAAACTTGCTTCCCGGCATATGCTTGCTGCAATTACCGGCCTCGCCCTTCAGTCTGCCGGCCTTTGCACGGAGGATTTTGCGAAAGCCATCTCGCGCGCCTACTGGAAGACCATGATCCTGGATACCGAACGTTCCGCAGTCTGCGAGAAGCTGAACGAAGCCGGGATTTGGTATGTGCCCCTCAAAGGCTCCGTGATCAAAGACTGGTATCCGCAATTTGGTATGCGTGAGAGCGCGGACTGCGATATCCTGTTCGACAAAGGCTTCGAAGAGCAGGTCCGGGATATTATGCTGGGCCTCGGTTACACAGTAGAAAGCTATGGCGCAGGCCATCATGATGTCTATTTCAAAGAGCCGGTCACCAACATGCAGATGCATGTGGATCTGTTCGGCGAGGGATATGAGGCCAGACTGAACGATTATTACTGCAGCATCAGAGAGAGACTGCTTCCCAAAACAGGCTCTGAACTGGAGTTTCGCCCGGAAGATCTCTACCTCTATCTGCTCTCCCATGAATGGGAGCATTTTCAAAAAGCCGGTACCGGTCTGCGATCGATCCTGGATACCTTTGTGCTTCTGCAGCAATACGAGACTTCGCTGGACTGGCCTTATATCGAGAAGGAAGCGCAAAAGATCGGGATCGGGGATTTTGAAACCAGGAACCGGATGCTGGCACATCATCTGTTTGGGTCGGGCAGCCTGTCTGACAGCGACAGGGAGATGCTCCGGTATGTTCTGGACTCCGGCGTCCACGGGACCTATGTCAACCGCGTTCAAAACGACGTCCAGAAGCTGGGCGGCGGCTTGCTCGGAAGGATCAAATATTTCTTCAGAAGATTTTTTTTGCCGGAAGATTTGCTTAAGAGGAAGTATCCGTTTTTCTGGAAACATCGGATCCTTCTTCCGGTCCTTCCGCTTTACCGGATCGTATCCAGCCTTTCAAAAGGGAATATTCAGAAAGAACTGAAATCCGTACAGAGCAAACGAAGCTGAGGCAAAACAGTTTGAATGATTCCGGAATGAGGATCCGGAAGAGAATGGGCAAGCACATATGTTTTGCCAAAAGTAGTCTTTCATGTCTCTTCCTTCATGGGAACTGGCATTTCAGAGAGGATGAATCAAATGGAAAAGAGAATGATCCGTTTCAGCCCGCCTGATATCGGCGAACTTGAGCTCGCTGAAATCGGCGAAGCGCTGCGTTCCGGCTGGATCACCACCGGCCCGAGGACAAAGCTGCTGGAACGTCGTTTGGCAGCATATATCGAAACGGGCAGGACGGATATCGACTGCACTTCGGCGGAAAATGTGGAGCGCTACAGCAACAGAGTTGCGTGCCTGAATTCCGCTACCGCCGCCGAGGAATTAAATCTTCGGATTTTTGGAGTAGGCCCGGGCGATGAAGTCCTGGTAACCGCCTATACCTATACCTCGTCCGCTTCTGCGGCGATCCATTGCGGCGCTGCGGTCAGATTCATCGATATCCAAAAGGATGGAGATCCGGCAACACATATGCCGGAGATGGATTACGAGAAACTGGAGGCCGCCATTACCCCGAGGACAAAAGTGATCGTTGCGGTGGATCTCGGCGGCATCGTATGCGATTATGACCGCATCTTTGAGATCGCGGAGCGGAAGAAGGATCTTTTTGTTCCGAAGGAAAGCGACGGAACCGTACTTGGCGATCTGTCTTCCCGTATCCAGAAAGCGATCGGGAGAGTAGCTGTGTTTTCGGATGCTGCCCATAGCCTCGGCGCAAGCCGCGTGTATCGGGGAGAGAGAACATATTGCGGCGCGATCGCGGACTTTACGGATTTCAGTTTCCATGCCGTAAAGAATTTCACGACGGCCGAGGGCGGCGCTTCCACGTGGCTTCCGATTCCCGGCGTTGACGATGCGGAAATCTACCATATGTATCAGCTCCTTTCTCTCCATGGACAAGACAAGGACGCCTTGGCAAAGACCAAGCTCGGCTCATGGGAATATGACATCATCGGGCCTTGGTACAAGTGCAATATGACGGATATTCTGGCTGCCGTGGGTTTGAAGCAGCTTGACCGTTATCTCGGCCTTCTGGAACGCAGACAAGAGATCATCAGGCGCTATGACGCTGTGTGCGATGAACTTGGCATCATGCACCTGATGCATCGTACACACGATATGTTCAGTTCCAATCATCTGTATTTGATCCGGGTTCCCGGTTTTTCTGAGGCCGATAGAAACGAACTGATCCAGAGACTGGCCGAAGAAGGCATTGCGACAAATGTTCATTTCAAACCTTTGCCGATGATGACGGCTTATGGGAAGGATTGCTCAGCGTTTCCGCAAGCCTATGATTATTACAAAAACCTTGTTTCCTTGCCGCTTCACACACTTTTGAGCGACGATGATGTGACATATGTATGTGAGAAGCTGAAGGAAACGATCCGGGCAATGTCAAAGTAAGGTAAACGCTGATCATTTTTCTTGAAATACACAAAGTATTCCTGCGAAAAAGTGCCTTCATCAGAACTCAAATTCTCTCGGGATTCGCTCTTGCCGATTTAATCATCGTTTACTAAGAAGAGCGCTCGACCACGGAATTGCGGTCCGACTGTGGATCTCTTCCGGGCGGCCGTCCCTTCTCCGGCTTCCGGGAGAATGCGTCGGAAGCCTGACAGAAATCCGTATTGGCGGAGGAAAGAGGCTGAAAATGAAGGTTTTGATCCTGGGCGTTGCATCGGTACAGCTGGATGCTGTTCTGGAACTGAAAAAAATGGGCTGCGAGACCTATGCGATCGCGATGGCCAAGGACGGTCCTGCTGCCTCCGAAGCGGATCATTTTGAAGTGATCAACATTCTGGATGTGGAATCGATCGTGCAGTTTATCCTGGACAATCAGATCGATGCGGTCTATTCGACAGGATCTGATATTGCTATGCCTGTAGCGTGCCAGATCAGTGAACGTCTGGGCCTGCCACATTTTGTTGCGTCTCAGGCGGCCTATATCTGCAACCACAAAAATGCTATGAGGGCTACCCTGACGGCAGCCTGCGAGGGGAATATCCCATATCAGGTTCTGGACAGGATCGAAGCGATCACGGTCGGCTTCCCGGCGATCCTGAAACCATCCGACGCTCAGGGGCAGAGAGGCATCTTTCTGCTGCATTCCCAGGAAGAGTTCGAAAGCCATTTTGAACAGGCCAGACAGTTCTCCCGAGAGGGAAAGGTGATCGTGGAACAGTACATAGACGGACCGGAGGTCTCCGTCAACGGCTATATGGTGAATGGCGTTCTGCGTTTCGTGGTCGCATCGGATCGTGACACCTGGCCGGAGTATACGGGCCTGATTCACAGACATATCGTTCCCGGCAGAGAATTCAGCAGGGAGACCGAGCAGCAAATCAAGCGCGTCATGGAGGATGCCTGCAACCGTGTAGGGATCCTGAACGGACCCATGTATTTTCAGATGAAAATATCGGAAGATAAGCCCTATATCATTGAGATGACGCCCCGCCTTGATGGCTGCCATATGTGGAGGATCCTGGAGATGGCGACAGGTGTCAACCTTATGCGCCTGACTTTCCGGCACCTGCTGTTTGACGATGTGTCGGAGCTGGATACCTGGGACGGGAGCGTTCGGCAAATGGAGCTGGTTTTCTGGTGTCAAAAACCGAAAACACTTATGGACAGAGCGAGCCTGACGCTGCCTGATGATGCACTGTATCATTTTTACTATTATGAAACAGGGGAATTGATCCGACCTGTTAACGGGCGTTTCGATAAGATCGGATACTACATCAGGGCCATGTGAGGCTGGAGGACGGTACATTGAAAATAGCGATAACCGGTGCAAACGGCTTTTTGGCTGGCTACCTGATCGGGGAACTGCTGAATCATCATCATGAGCTTGTCCTGCTGAGCCGAAACACCGGGGAACGTTTCGGCATCCCGTATACCGTTACCGATTACACGATCGACTCTTTGAAGGAAATCTTCGGCAAAGGCGTTGAGGGAATCGCTCATCTCGCCTCAACCAGGAGAGTTGCGGATTCCCTGACGCCTTATTGCGGCTTTATGGAGCTGACGAACAATCTGTATGAAGCCGCCTTCCTGACCGGATGCCGCAACATTGTGCTGAGCTCGTCGATCTCGGTGTATTCCGGCTGCGAGCTCCCATACAGCGAGGATACAAAACCCGCTCCGAAAAACATGTATGGACTTTACAAGCTGATTTGCGAAAACCTGGGGGAGATGTATAACCTTACAAAGGGCATGCATATCAAGAACCTGCGGCTTGCCCATTTGTACGGCGCAAACGAGAAAAACAACTATATGATCAATTTGTTCTTCCGGCAGGCTTTCGCCCATGAGCAGCTGCATGTGAACGGAAAGGGGATCGCCAGACGGGAGATGATGTACACGAAGGACGCGGCTAAGGCTGTACGTCTCGCGTTGGAACACCCGGAACTCTCAGGAACCTTCAACATCGGCAGCGGGGAAGCCCTGACGAATGAGGAAATAGCAAATACCATCTGCGCTGTTATGAGTCCAGAAAACACAGTTTCCGTCGGGACCGAATCTGAAACGATAGCGTCTTCGTATATGACAAGCCTGCGGGCAAGCAAACTGTTGGGCTTTGCTCCTTCGTATTCATTGCGTGAGGCCGCGAAGGAGATCGAATCGGATATGCTTTCCCAGCATTGCGTGTGATCTGCTCTCCCTTGCAGGATCTTTTCTCCGGTCAGGGCAGAAGGGCAGCGGAAAAGGAGATATGGTACGCGGATGATATACAGAAAATACGTAAAGAGAATACTGGATATCCTGGTCTCGATTGTTGCCATGCCGTTCGTCTTTTTGGTTGGGATCCCTGTTGCGGCAGCGATCAAAGCGGAAGATGGAGGCAGCGTCTTCTACAAAGGGCCGAGATATGGCCGGGACATGAAAAAGTTTAGCATGCTTAAATTCAGAAGCATGAAGATGGATGCGGAGGATATCCGGAATCCGGACGGTACGACCTACAACGCGGAAAATGACGGCAGGCAGACGAAAATAGGAAAGATCCTGAGAAAGACGAGTCTGGACGAGCTTCCGCAGTTTTTTAATGTGCTGCGGGGGGATATGAGCTTCATTGGACCCAGGCCCAGCCCTATGGGCAACGAAGCTACCTACACTGATTTTGTCAAAAAAAAGTTCTCTGTCAGACCCGGGATAACGGGATATAACCAGGCTTTGAAGAGAAACAGCGCAACTTTGGAAGAACGCTATCAAAATGATGTCTTCTATGCCGAAAATGTCTCGTTTGTGCTGGATCTCAAGATCATCTACTATACGGTAAAAAGCGTTTTACTGAGAAAGAATATCTATCGTTCCTGACGATAATGAACGAAATCCGGGCAAGACGGATGGAAGAGCAGAAGGAGAGGATGCAGGATGAGCGCAAAGGGCTTGATGATCTTGCTGACGAACTATTTCCCTTTCTTCAAGGGTGAAGAATATATCGAGAATGAAATCGATGAGGCCTCCCTGCACTTCGACAAGATCCTCATCATACCGACTATGGCAACAAAGCAAATGTCCATGACCCGCAGGGTCCCTGAAAACGTTGTTGTGGCGCCTCTTGCGCTTGACTATTCTGTGCCGGGCAGGATAAAAATGGTCGGGACGAAGCTGCCCGTCACGATAAACTCCGGCAATATGCGCACGGAAATGAAAAAGAGCCTGAATCTCAAGCAAAGGGCGTATTCTTTATACTACTACTGCAGAGTAGAGGCCGTGTATTCCGCGATCGTGCAGAACGAGCAGTATCTGGCCCTCACGGAGCGCTATCCCGCTTCGGATACGGTAGTATACAGTTATTGGCTGCATGTTACTGCAAGTGTGGCTGCCCGACTGAAGCAGCGCTTTTTCAAGAATCAGGTTTTGTTCCTTTCCCGCGGACACAGGTATGATCTGTATGATTATGCCGCTCCCTGTGGATATATCCCGGACAGAGAGTATATGCTCAACGCGATCAACAGAGTGTTTGCCTGTTCTGAGGATGGGGCGGCGTTTTTGAGAGATCTCTACAAGCCCTATGCCGGAAAGATCGCAGTGGGGCGTTTGGGGACCTTGGCGCACGGTGCGGTATCCTGCGGCAGGACTCCGGTTTTCACACTGGTGTCCTGCTCGGCTGTCAGAGCGGTAAAACGTCTTGATAAGATCGTCGATACCCTTGCGATCCTGGAACAGCAGGGCTATCGGGTCAAATGGTTCCATCTGGGGGACGGCGACGGTTTGGCGGCCACCGAACAATATGCAAAGAAAAGATTAAAGCCGGAGACCTGCTCCTTCGAGGGACGCATAGAAAACGCTCGACTGTTTGACTGGTACCGGAACCATACGGTTTCCTGTTTTGTGAATCTGTCCGACTCTGAGGGCGTCCCGGTTGCCATCATGGAAGCCATGTCATTCGGCGTTCCGGTCATTGCAACGGATGCCGGAGGAACAAAGGAAATCGTTCTTCATGGTGAGAACGGCTATGTTGTCCGGACTTCCGATCCCGTTCAAAGCATTGCGGCAGCATGCATGAAGATGATTGCTCTTTCAGAAGGGGATTATCAGAAAATGTGTGCTGCTTCTGTTCGTATCTGGAACGAGAAAGCCAATGCCCAACAGCTTTATCGGGACTTTTATCGTGATATCCTCCAGATGCTCTGAAAAAAACGGGAAAGACCAGGTCTCTTTCTTCTCAGGCGCTATCCGGGCAAATCTGCCGGGACAGGGGAGAGACGCATAAAATGCAGCTTTCTGCACGGATCCCCGGTATCTGTCGATTGGAGATAAAATGCTTGTAATGTTTTCATTGCTGTGTCTGATCATGGCGTTAATTGGATGGCTGTTTTATCGGTTTGCATTGAATCCGATTTCATCCATGTTTTTTCTGTGGGCAGTCATTGTTCCGCTGTCGGGTCTTGGCCTCTATGGAACGATGATCCCCCAGGAAAAGGCTTATTGGATCATTGCGATCGGCCTGATCGCCTATACGGCAGGAGTAGTTTTTGGCTCAAAAAAAATCAGGTTGAGCTTGCGTCCACGTTATGATCAGGGCACTGTTGTCGGCTATCGGGTCAATTATCGATTTCTGAGTATCATTATCATCATTTCCCTGCTCTATTATCTCGTTCAGAGCTACAATGTAGCCAGAGTTCTGTTGTCCGGAAAAACCTTTGCGGATATTCGGGCAATGGTTGCTGCCAATGAGGAAAATGCGCTTCGCAGCTCCAGACTCATGTCTGTCACCAGAGCTTTCATTGCGGTTCCGACAACGTATCTGTCGATTGCGATCCTTCCCATCGAGATCTTCTACGGGAAAAAGAATAAGCTGTTCATCCTGGAATCCCTGCTTCTGATGGTGCTGTTTGTGTTTACAAACGGCGCAAGATCTGTGATCCTGTGGATCGCGATCTACTTTGTGTGTGTCTATCTGGCATACCGGAAAAAACACAGTTTTTCATTCAAGATCGGCAAGAAATACAAACGGATCATCATACTGGGCGGCATTCTGCTGTTCATCATGCTGTTTTATATGACGATCTTTCGGAAAGGAAGAAACGTCGATTTCGGCAGACAGCTGTTTGTCTACTTCATCGCCCCCATCCCGCATTTCAGCCATTATATTGATGTGGTTGATTACTCCGGGCAGTTTGGATATGGCATCTCTTCCTTTTATGGATTCCTCTATCCGTTCCTCTACTTTTTCAAGCTCCTTACAGGCTATTTTTCCAGCTTCGTTACGGACATCTATTACATGTCCTTTGAAATGATGGAGCCCGGCTTCAACCTGGGGCATGAATTGTACATGAATGCGTTTGTAACCATCTTCTATCAGCCCTATCTGGACGGAAGATTTGTCGGCGTCGTCTTGATCCTGATGGTCTTTGGTTACATGTGCTCGCAAACATATAAAAAAGGCATCGAGGACGAGAACCTGAAATCCATGCTTCTGTATCTGCTGCTGCTTCAAAAGATCCTCTTCTCTTTTGTCAGGTTCTATTTTACCCAGCAAGCGCAGGCTATGTGCTTCATTTTCGCGTTGTTTGCTATTTCCAGAGTATATAAGTATCGAGAAATCAGATGAGGTGCAGAAGAATGATTTCGGTAATCATGCCGACCTTCAACAGAGAGCGTTGTATTGAGAAATCTGTAAGGACCGTTCTGGAACAAAGTGTAACAGACCTAGAGCTGATCGTGGTCGATGACGGTTCTTCCGATTCCACAAGAAGCATCATCGAAGGCATCGGGGATAGCCGCTTGCAATATATCTATCAGGAAAATGCCGGAGCATGTGTTGCCAGAAATCGCGGGATCGATGCCGCTTCCGGGGAGTATCTTGCCTTTCAGGACAGTGATGATCTGTGGGACAAGGATAAATTGAAAAAGCAAATCGCGGTTCTGGAGGCGAATGAACAGGTCGATATCGTGTGCTGCAGAACCAGGCTGCGGCAGCTTGACGGAAGCTTGCTTGTAACTGCGAAGAATCATGAAGAGGGTTTTGTTGACCTGACCAAAGGGCCGGTGGGCTTTAGTACACAGACCCTGGTGATGAGAAAGACTGTCACAGATCAGGTGAAATTTGATCCGAATGTGACCAGATACCAGGATCTGGACTTTCTCATTTCGGCCATGTCAGCCGGCTTTACACTCTACTGTTTGGAAGAATCCCTGGTGGAAAGGACAAACGGTACGGATTCGATCACGAATCATCCGGGCAGAGTGTATGACATGGCGAAATATTTTGAACAGAAATACCGGGACATCATGTCCGCAGAGGGAAACTTTTTATCCCGCTTTTTTTCTTCGGTTTTGTTGGAAAGCGCCTATGCGCAGAAGAGCAGGAACGAAGCATACAGGCATATTGTGCAGGAAGCCTATGCGCTTGACCCTTCCATGAAGACCCGCGTTAAGGATCTTATGCTGCGGCTCGGGCTTTTCCCCTTGTATAAAAAGCTGGTGTCAGGATAAGCATCAGGTGGAGAATATGAAATGGAAGATTATTTGCATTTGGAAAAAAGTATGCCGCGCTTCTTTTATTTTCTGCGCGGCGTCAGAAGAAAAATTCGCCTGAAAAAATATAGGAGCATGTCCCTGTCCGATATCATGCGGCGGGATGCCGCGCTGTTTGAGAAACAGATCGGAAGAACGCTGGATTGGCATGATCTGCGCAGCTATAATGAAAAGCTGCAGTGGGAAAAAATATTCAATCAAAACAGTCTGAAAACAAGGCTGGCAGATAAATACCTTGTGAGAGAATGGGTGGCCGACAAAATCGGGGAGGAGTATCTCGTCCCGCTCCTTGGCGTCTGGGATGATGCGAAAGAGATAGACTTTGACAAATTGCCGGAAAGCTTTGTCCTGAAGACAAATTGTGCATCCGGAGATGTGATCATCGTAAAGAATAAAAGCGAACTGTCTGCCAAGGATATTGTCAGGATCAGATGTAAGCTGCATTTTTATCTGAACTATGACTGGGGCTACCAGACCTTTGAGAGACACTATTCCGATATCCGACCCAGAGTGATAGCAGAAAAGCTCCTGCCTGCCGACGATACGGACGTTCCCGATTACAAGTTTACCTGCTTTGACGGAAAGCCTTTTTGCTGCAGAGTTGACATAGGAAGGTATCACAATCACCGGCGGAATACCTACGATCTTCAATGGAAGCTGCAATCATGGAATGCAGGGCTATATAACAATACAGAATATCTGTTCCCCAAGCCCCGGAATTTTGAACGGATGGTGGAACTGGCTTCTGTATTGGCTGATGGCTTCCCGCAGGTCAGGATCGATTTCTACAACTTTGAAGGAAAGATCTATTTCGGGGAAGTGACGTTCACAAGCGCCAGCGGGTTTGAGCCGATCGTACCTGAGTCGATGGATTATGAATTGGGGGAAAAGTGGCATGCAGATTGCCTTGTCCCCAGCGGGTATTGATCTCAAACATACGATCCGGATTCTTCCCTCAGACTGCTTTTGGAACAGTTCCGTGTTGAAGATGGGACAGGAAAATGCACAAGAAACTGAAGTATAATACAATTTCATCGCTGGTATTCGAGATCGTTACAATCATCTGTGGTTTTATCCTGCCTCGCTTGATCATCGGGCAGTACGGCTCGGCGGTAAACGGACTGGTC
This sequence comes from uncultured Eubacteriales bacterium, assembly GCA_900316205.1. GTDB lineage: Bacteria > Bacillota > Clostridia > Oscillospirales > Oscillospiraceae > Limivicinus. The sequence continues at coordinate 8,260 of ONBX01000011.1, read as the reverse complement.
AATTCCATTACGCAGTTTATCGGGATCATAACGTTCCTGGATTTTGGCGTCGGAAAAGTGGTCCAATCTGCCTTATATAAACCGCTGGCAGAAAACGACACGAAGAAGATCAGTGAGGTTGTAGCCTCGGCGCGAAAATTCTTTCATCGGATCGCCATGATCATGGCGCTCTATGTGTGCGTACTGCTGGTCGTCTATCCGTATCTCTCCGGGAATCACTTCAGCTGGCTCTACACATCTGCCTTGCTTGCTGCGATGAGCGTCAGCGCATTTTCGCAGTATTATTTTGGGATCGTTGATCGCCTGCTGCTGAATGCGGATCAGAAGGGTTACATCCAGTACAACGCTCAAACGCTTACACTTTTGCTCAACACTGCTGCCAGTGTGATCCTGATCAAGAACGGATTCGGCATTCACGCAGTTAAGCTGGCAAGCTCTGTCATATTTCTGTTTCGTCCCATCTACCTTGGCTGGTATGTAAGACGACACTACGAAATCGATTATCGGATCCGGTATGAGGGAGAGCCCATCAGACAAAAGTGGAACGGGATGGCGCAGCATATTGCGTATACGGTTCTCAATGATACGGATACGATCGTCCTTACCATGCTGGGTTCTTTGACCGACGTCTCGATCTATGGCGCCTATAACATGGTCGTTTATGGAGTGAAAAGGCTTTTCACATCCATGATGAATGGGGTGGAGGCCTATCTTGGGACGCTTTGGGCCAAAGAGGATGAGCCCGGTCTGCAAAGAGCCTTCGCCATGACGGAATGGACCATTCACACAACGGTGGTTTTCACCTTCGGCTGTACAGGCTTCCTGATCGTCCCGTTCATTCAATGCTACACAAAAGGGATCACCGACGCCAATTATATCCAGCCTCTGTTTGCTGCGCTGATCGTGATGGCCCACGCCTGCCATTGCCTGAGGCTTCCCTATAATCTGATGATATTTGCCGCCGGAAAGTACAAGGAGACCCAGCATAATTACATGATCGCCACGGTGATGAATATCGTCATTTCCGTGCTGTGCGTGAAACAATGGGGTCTGGTCGGCGTTGCGATCGGCACGCTTGTTTCCATGCTGTACCAAACGATATGGATGGCCCGTTACAACGCTTTCAATCTTGTAAGGCGGCCGATGACGGTTTTCGGAAAGCAGATCCTTGCGGATCTCATCACCGTGAGCCTTTATGCGGTGATCCCGCTTCCCCGGCTGCTGACTCACGTGCAGTATAGCGCATGGATCCTGCTGGCCGTCGAGACTGCGGCCTGCTTCGGCGTGATCACCCTGGTGATAAACCTGTTGCTTTATAAAACGCAGTTGAATCAGGCCTTCGATCTGCTGCGGAAAAGGACGTCGAAGTCGTAGAAGTCTGTGTCTGAGGCTTTTTCTCTCAAAACCAAAGCGGATGGCCCGGAGCCATGCCATTCCACGGGAAAACAGACGGAAAGGCGTGCCGGACGAGAGAAAAGACGGAACTGCATTTTCCGGATCAAAGCAGAATTGAATCTACAGGACGACCGGGGGAGCCTTGCTTCCCCGGTCATCCTGTGTGGGCGCGGTTTTCGTGAGCGGGGGAAGGGCTTTCTCAGTTCAGGAGCAAAACGGCGCAGACACAGCTGTTCTTGACCTTTCTCCGGCATGATGGTACAATAAAACAACTAGCAGTGTTATCATCAGCCTGAGGAACGAATCGGCGTGCCGCCGTGAAAATAGCAGAACAGCATTGAAGAAAGGAAAGCAAAATGAAGATCACCGTTGCCGGAGTCGGCTATGTCGGCCTCTCCCTTGCCGTGCTGCTGGCGCAGCACCATGAGGTCACCGCTGTTACCACGACACCTGCCAAGGCGGAATTGATCAATTCCCGCCGCAGTCCGATCCAGGATAAGGAACTGGAGGAGTATCTGGCGGAAAAGCCCCTGCGGCTCTTTGCAACCTGTGACAGGAAGGCAGCGTATCGGGACGCAGAACTTGTCATCATCGCTACTCCCACAAACTATGATCCGAAACGGGGCTTTTTCGATACCAGCGCCGTGGAAGATGTGATCGAGCGGGTGCTCGAGGTGAATGAGCACGCGTACATGATCATCAAAAGCACCGTGCCTGTGGGTTACACTGCTTCTGTGCGGGAAAAGTATGCCTGCTCCAGGATCCTGTTCAGCCCCGAATTCCTGCGGGAGAGCCGCGCACTCTATGATAACCTGCATCCCAGCCGCATCATCGTGGGCACGGACACGCAGGATGTGGCGGCGGCAGCGGCCGCAAAGCGCTTTGCCTCCCTGCTGCAGGAGGGCTCTCTGGAGCAGGACACGCCGATCCTGGTGATGGGCTTTACAGAGGCCGAGGCGGTGAAGCTCTTTGCCAATACCTATCTGGCCTTGCGGGTGAGCTATTTCAATGAGCTGGATACCTATGCCGAACTGAAGGGGCTGGATACGCGGGAGATCATAGAAGGCGTGTGCCTCGATCCGCGGATCGGAAGCCACTACAACAACCCAAGCTTTGGCTACGGCGGATACTGCCTGCCTAAGGATACCAAGCAGCTCCTTGCCAATTATGCGGATGTGCCCGAGAATCTGATCCAGGCGATCGTGGAGTCCAACCGGACACGCAAGGATTTCATTGCTGACCGTGTTCTCCAGATGGCCGGTTACTACAGCTATTCGGATCAGGATTACAGCAGCGAGCGGGAGAGGAGCGTTACCATCGGCGTATATCGCCTTACCATGAAATCCAACAGCGATAACTTCCGCCAGAGCAGCATCCAGGGCGTGATGAAACGGATCAAGGCCAAGGGAGCCTCTGTGATCGTATATGAGCCCGCGCTGAAGGATGGGGAGACTTTCTTTGGAAGTCTGGTCATCAATGATCTGGATGCGTTCAAACGCCGCTCGGATGCCATCATCGCCAACCGTTACGACACGTGCCTGGACGATGTGCAGGATAAGGTGTATACAAGAGATCTGTTCCGACGGGACTGAGGAGGGGAGCGCCCATGAAAGGAATCATTCTGGCCGGCGGGAAGGGCACCAGGCTCTATCCCATGACGAAGGCCGTCTCCAAGCAGCTTCTTCCGATCTACGACAAGCCCATGATTTATTACCCGCTGTCCATCCTGATGTTGGCAGGTATCCGGGAGATCCTGATCATCTCCACGCCGGAGGATACGCCGGTATATGAAAAGCTCCTGGGGGACGGCAAGCGCATCGGCATCACCCTCTCCTACAAGGTCCAGGAGACGCCCCGGGGCCTGGCGGACGCTTTCATCCTGGGGGAGGATTTCATCGGAGAGAACAGCGTCTGCCTCATCCTGGGGGACAATGTGTTTTACGGTCTTGACATGACAAGCACCCTCCACGCTGCGATGGCTCAGAATACCGGCGCCACCATTTTCGGCTACCCGGTGAAGGATCCCCGCAGCTTCGGCGTGGTGGAGTTTGACCGGGAGGGGAAGGTCCTCTCCATTGAGGAAAAGCCGGAAAAGCCCAAGTCCAACTACGCCGTGCCCGGCCTCTATTTCTACGATAACCGGGTGGTGGAGATTGCAAAACAGGTGCAGCCCTCCGCCCGGGGAGAGATCGAGATCACCGCGGTGAACAACGCCTATCTCGCCCTGGGCGAGCTGCGGGTGACCCTGCTGGGCCGGGGCATGGCCTGGCTGGATACCGGTACCCCCGAGGGCATGCTGAAGGCCGCCGAATTCGTGGAGGCCGTGCAGGACCGCCAGGGCTTCTATGTCTCCTGCATCGAGGAGATCGCCTGGCGCCGCGGCTTTATCACAAAAGAGCAGCTGCACAGCCTGGGAGAAGAACTGAAAATGACCGAATACGGCCAATACCTGATTTCTCTTGCGGAAGGAGAGCTGTGATATGACCATTCTTGTCACCGGCGGCGCCGGCTTTATCGGCTCCAACTTCATCTTCTACGAGCGGGCCCATCATCCGGAGGATCGGATCGTCTGCGTGGACAAGCTCACCTATGCCGGCAACCTTTCCACGCTGGCACCGGTGCTGAACGACCCCATGTTCCGCTTTTATAAAACCGATATCTGCGACAGGAAGGCGGTCTATGCCATCTTTGAAGAGGAAAAGCCGGATCTAGTCGTGAACTTTGCTGCCGAGTCCCATGTGGACCGCAGCATCGAAAATCCGGAGATCTTCCTCCAGACCAACATCATCGGCACCGCCGTGCTGATGGACGCCTGCCGTACCTTTGGCGTGGGGCGCTTCCACCAGGTGAGCACCGATGAGGTCTACGGGGATCTGCCCCTGGACAGGCCGGACCTCTTCTTTACGGAGGAGACCCCCATTCACACCTCCAGCCCCTATTCCTCCTCCAAGGCGGCGGCGGATCTGCTGGTCATGGCTTATCACCGGACCTATGACCTGCCCGTATCTCTGAGCCGCTGCTCCAACAACTACGGCCCCTATCAGTTCCCGGAAAAGCTCATCCCCCTGATGATCGCAAACTGCCTCTCGGACAAGCCTCTCCCAGTCTACGGCCAAGGGCTCAATGTGCGGGACTGGCTCTATGTGGAGGACCACTGCAAGGCGGTGGATCTGGTGCTGCGCAAGGGCGCTGTGGGCCAGGTCTACAACATCGGCGGCCACAATGAGATGCGCAACATCGACATTGTCCGCCTCATCTGCCAGGAGCTCCACAAGCCCGAGAGCCTTATCACCTATGTGACGGACCGCAAGGGCCACGACATGCGCTATGCCATTGACCCCACAAAGATCCACCGGGATCTGGACTGGCTGCCGGATACGAAGTTTTCCGACGGCATCGTCCGGACCATCCGCTGGTACCTGGATAACCGGGACTGGTGGGGCGAGATCGTCTCCGGCGAGTACCAGAGCTACTACGAGAGAATGTACGGAAACCGCTGAACAGCGAAAAAGACCGCAGCCAAAAGGACTGCGGTCTTTTCGTGTAATTGAGGGGAAGCTTACATCCCGATCCCGGCGATGTGGAGGATGATATAGGCGGTGGGGATGGAGAAGAGCAGGCTGTCTGCCCGGTCGAACATGCCGCCGTGGCCCGGGATCAGATTGGAAAAGTCCTTCACGCCGATCATTCGCTTCAAAAGGCTCTCCGCCAGATCGCCGATCTGGCCCATGGTGGAGGAGAGCAGGCAGGTGATGAGGCACAGGGGAAGGCTCAGATCCGGGAAAATGGGCAGCAGATAGATGATGAGGCCTACCACCAGCGAGGACAGCGCCCCGGAGATGGCGCCCTCCCAGGTCTTATTGGGACTCACAGAAGGGGCCAGCTTGTGCTTGCCGAAGGCCATGCCCCCGAAGAGGGCGATGCTGTCACACACCAGGGTGGCGGCGGTGGCCAGCAGCAGGGTCTCCTCCCAGATTTCACCCACGCCGATCATCATCAGGATCCCGAAGAGAAAGCCCGGATAGGCAAGGCCCGCCACGGTGTAGAGAGCGCCGTTGCCGGTGACCTTGTGGTGGATGATGCCGGAGAACATGGCAAGATAGATGCCGATCATCATAAAGCCAATGTAGAGGATTGGGCCCTGGTGGAACAGGGTGAGCAGGGCCTGGGCGGCGATGTAGCTGTACATCACCCAGGCGGCGCAGTAGACATTGAGCTTCTCCACGGCGCGGCTGTATTCATAACAGCACAATACGCCCGCCGCGGCGAAGAACAGCACCCGGCTGACCTCCGACAGCAGGACACAGCTGAGGGTGATGGTCAGCAGCACGATGGCGGATAGGACGCGTTGTTTCAAACTGGATCCCTCGTTTCGACTCTTTTATCGCTCTTAGCTTATCATAGTTTGCCCGTTTCAACAAGTCTTTTTCTGTGCCTTCCGTTTGAAACCCGGCGGATTTGCCTCAAATTCCTGTTGTGTTTGGACAAAAGCTGTGCTATGATGAAGTGAGCAAATATTGTCCCGAAGACAAAGTACAGAAACAATATCTTGTAACAGGGGGTAACCGTATGCTTCGCGATGAAAAGATCTGGCTTGCGCAGTCCGATAAAAATCTTTATCTGCTTCCCTCCATGGCCAACCGTCACGGCCTCATCGCCGGCGCCACCGGCACCGGCAAGACCATCACCCTGAAGGTGATGGCAGAGTCCTTCTCCGATATGGGCGTCCCCGTGTTTCTGGCGGACGTGAAGGGCGATCTCAGCGGCATGTGCCGCCCCGGCGTGGATACCGAGGATATGCAGCGCCGCATCGAGCGCTTCGGCATCGAGGACTGGAAGTATCAGGCCTATCCCACCCGCTTCTGGGATATCTTCGGGGAAAAGGGCATCCCCGTCCGCGTTACGGTTTCCGAGATGGGTCCGACCCTTCTGGGCCGCCTCCTGAACCTGACTGAGATCCAGACCGGCGTTCTCAACATCGTCTTTCGCGTGGCGGACGAGCATGGCCTGCTGCTGCTGGATCTGAAGGATCTGCGCGCCATGCTGCAGTTTGTGGGGGAGAACCGGGCGGAGTTTACCACCATGTACGGCAACGTCTCCGCCGCCAGCGTGGGTGCCATCCAGCGTGCCCTGCTGGCCTTTGAAGAAGAGGGCGGCGAGCTCTTCTTCGGCGAGCCGGAGCTGGACATCAAGGACTGGATGCGCACCGGCCCCTACGGCCGCGGCTATATCAACATCCTCTCCTCCCAGCGCCTGATCCAGAGCCCCAAGACTTACGCCACCTTCCTGCTGTGGATGATGACGGAGCTCTTTGAGAAGCTGCCCGAGGTAGGCGATCTGGACAAGCCCCGCATGATCTTCTTCTTCGACGAGGCGCACCTCCTCTTCACCGACGCGCCCAAGGCCCTGGTGCAGAAGATCGTCCAGGTGGTAAAGCTCATCCGCTCCAAGGGCGTTGGCATCTACTTCATCAGCCAGAGCCCCTCGGATATCCCCAACGACGTGCTGGCCCAGCTCTCCAACAAGGTCCAGCATGCCCTGCGCGCCTATACGCCCTCCGAGCAGAAGGCCATCCGCGCCGCCGCCAAGGCCTTCCGCGTGAACCCCGCCTTTGATACCGAGACTGCCCTGACCGAGCTGGGCGTGGGCGAAGCCCTGGTCAGCTTCCTGGACGAGAAGGGCATCCCCACCGTGGTGGAGCGGGCCAGGATCCTGCCGCCCCAGAGCATGATGGGCATTGCCGATGAGAGCACCGTGAGAACGGTCATTGCCAGCGACGAGTTTGAGCTCAAGTACCGGGAAGCCGACGACCGGGAGTCCGCCTATGAGGTGCTGTTGGCCGCCACGGCGGAGCTTGCCGAGCAGCGGCGCATCGAGGCCGAGCAGGCTGCCGCCGAGAAGCAGCGCCTGAAAGAGGAGGCCGAGGCTGAGCGCCAGCGTCTGAAGGAAGAGGCCGCCGCCCAGAAGGCCGCCGAGCGGGAAGCCGCCGCTGCCCAGAAGGCTGCCGAGAAGGAAGCTCTCGCCGCCCAGAAAGCCGCCGAGAAGGAGGCCCTGGCCGCTCAGAAGGCTGCGGAGCGGGAAGCCGCCGCCAAGAAGAAGGTGGCCCAGAAGGCCGTCACCACCGCTACCTCCACGGTCATGAGCGCCGTGAGCCACAACCTGGTGAATTCCGTCACCGGCGGCAAGACCACCTCCGCCAGCACCATCGCCAAGCGCGCCGCCTCCAATGCCCTCAGCTCCGTGCTGCGCTCCGGCGCCAGCTCCATCCTTCGCGGCCTCTTCGGCAACAAGAAGTAAAGAACGCAAAGCAAAGATCATGCAAAGATCCCGGAAAAGCCTTCGCTTTTCCGGGATCTCTTTGCGTTACGCCGGCTCGTAGCTGCGGCTCAGCTCCTTGCCCTCGGCGTCGTATTCCACGTTTTCCATCAGCGCGGGGTCTACCCGGCTGCGCTTTTTCACAACCAGACCCTGGCCCTGGTTGTTGAACACCCAAATCTTATAGCCGGGGAAGTTGGGGTCGTCCTTATTAAAGAGCCCGCTCACATTCAGCCGGCAGAATTTGGCCCGGCCCTCCGGATTGTCCAGCATGTCGCCGGGGCCGTTATAGAAAAGCTCGTCCTTCGCGGCGCGCTTTTTGAATTCCTCCCATTCCTCGTCGGGAACTTTATCAACATCGCGGGGATCGATCATGGCGCAGCCTCACTTTCTCTTTGATGCTGTCAGCATAGCACATGCGGAGAAATCTTGCAAGAGGGGAGGGTATCTCTGTCGGTGTCAAGTTGTTGTAGGAAAAAGCATGAGGGGTCAAAATGGTCTAAGAGCGTTGAAGAGCGGGGTAACCTTGTTTTGCCGAGCGGGGAAAGAT
>ONBX01000043.1 GCA_900316205.1 uncultured Eubacteriales bacterium | reverse complement strand
TGTCCGTGTTTTTTTCTAAGAAAGCCTCCAAAACGCGCCGGAAACCGTTGAATGATCTCGGTTGGTATATTTATATTACCTTCTCTTTTTCATTCAACGGCCCATAAAGACAAAACATGCAGCAGTCAAGAAAAGTGGACACAAAAAATCATAAGGCAGAAAGGACAATTCACGAAAGTAGACAGATGCAATAAAAGTGAAGAAAGAAATGCTTCCAGTAGGTAGACACTCAAATCAGCGTATGGTTTCAGAGTGGTCATCAAAGCGGCTTTCAAAGGTGTTTTTCGGGGAAATCTCGCCGTTTGTGAAGCGGCGGTAGAAGTCATTTGGCGTGTCGTAGCCAAGCGCATAGCTTGGGCGCTGCTCGTTGTAGTAGTCGATGTACTCTTCGATGGCACAGGAGACATAGTAGCGTTCCGTTAATTCATTCAGACGGAAGTCAGAAAACAGTTCTTCCTTGATCCAGCCGTTGAGCGACTCGTTCACCGGGTTATCCGTCGGTTTACCGGCTCGGGACATGGAGCGGATGATGTTGGTGTTCTGTACGAGATCGTTGTAGGCCATGGAGGAATAAACCGAGCCTTGATCCGTGTGAAGATATACCGGCTCCTGAGTGGTTCCTTCATACTCCAGAAGATCAAGCACGTCCTGAAGCCCGAAAAGGTAAGGTTCCCTGTCGCCACGGCGATCTGCCAGCCGCCAGCTGAGGATTTGTTTCGTAAAGACGTCAAAATACATGGTCAGTTCGTAGTAGCGGTCTCCCGCGTGGAATGCGGTCATATCCGACACGATGACCTGTCGCGGACGGTCCACCTTCTCCCACGTGGAAAAGATGAGATTTGGGTATTTATCCTTAATTTTCCGCGGCTTGCAGCGCTTTTTATGCCTCGTTTCAGATGTGATCCCCAGATAGCGAAAGGCTTTGTAGATCAGCCCGTCCGAGAAGCTGTAATCCGTGTTTCTGCGGATATAGGCAGCCACCCAGCGGTATCCGTGAGAAGGATGACGCCGATGTGTTTCAGATACCAGGACAACGGCATAGCGCAGCTTTTCCGAACGCAGCTTTCCTGCTTTCTCAAGATGCAGATGCTTGTAGTATCCCGATCGGCTGACGCCCATCAGCTCGCATAGATCCTTTACGGGGTATCTTCGGGAGAGTCGTCGGACGATGTCGAACTCATCGCTTCTAAATGTTGAACTTGGATCCGACCATCTGGCGTCGTCCGGACTGCATAGTTTTTTTTAAGCCTTTCGTTCTCGATGGTGAGCCGTAGGATCTCCTTCTTGTAGTTCTCTACGGTTGGATCCAGGCTCCCCGGGAGCAGATCCGGATACCTGCTTCCTCTGGACAGACCCTCGATTCCGGCTGCGTCATACTGATCCATCCATTTCCGAAATGTTTGGGGAGTGACTCTGTTCGCCTCACAGAATTCTCTTAGCTTGAGGCTCGAGTTTTCCCGGAACTGCCGGATCAGAAATTCCTTCTCGAACGGGTTCAATCGTTTCCTGCTCATTTCTTTTCCTCCTTCTTTCAGAGGTCTCCTTTGAGCTCTTTTCTCACTTTTATGATACCAGTCGAGAGTGAATTATTCTATCGTTTTTGTCTACTTTTAGTATAGCAACAACAGGAGGGATCCATCATGAACGAAAACATTCCTTGCACCACCAGTACCGGCATGCAGACCTTTACCGGCGCGCTCTTTCTTCTGGCCATCGCCGTGGCCCTGACCCTGGTCCTCTTCGCGGTCTGATCCGGATATCGAACGGAAATCCGCAGAAAAAGGGCTGTTGCTAAACGTGAAAAAGGGCTCCAAACCCCTGTTCATAACGTAGGGGAGGGCCTTGTGCCCTCCCGGCGGAACCCGGCTGTATTGTGAGAAAAGGTTCGGCGAATTCGTACACTCTGCGAATTTGCCGAGCCTTTTCTTGAACCTATGTTTCCTGCTGCCGGGAGGGGCCCCTATCGGCCTTCGGCCACTTCCCCCGGAGGGGGAAGCAAGCCTCCCCTACAGTGCTGACCGGGCTGTGCGCCTATTTGCAACAGTTCCCTCTCAGTCGATGACCTTGACGCTCTCGATCACGGGCTGCTCGCCCTTGGGGATGGAGCCGTTGTTGTCCACGGGTTTGGCGTCCTTCGCGATCTTGAGGGCGATCTCCAGGCTCTCCTCATCCGCCGTCCAGCCAAAGGCGGCATAGGAGCCGTCCAGGAAGCTGGCGTCCCCCACACAGATGAAGAACTGGGAGCTGGCGCTGTTGGGGTCGCCGGACCGGGCCATGGAGATGACCCCCGGCTGGTGGGAGATGGGATTGTCCCAGCCGTTGCCCGCAAACTCGCCGGTGATATGGGTGCTGCTGCCGCCCATGCCGTTTCCAAGGGGGTCGCCGCCCTGGATCATGAAGCCGTCCATGATCCGGTGGAAGGTGAGCCCGTCATAAAAGCCCTGGTTTGCCAGGTCCAGGAAATTCTGCACCGTGATGGGGGCGGCGGAGGCGTCCAGCACCAGGGTCATGGTGCCGTAGTCCTTCACGGTGATCTCCACGGTGTGGAGCGTCTGCTCCCCCTCCGCCGGAGCGGCGGCGTCGGTCCCTGCTTCCGCCGGGGCGGCGGACGCCTCGGTGGCCGGGGCGTCTGCTTCCGTCTTTTCGCTGGTCTTCGCCGTGCTGCTCTGGCCGCAGGCGGCGCAGCTCAGGCAAAGGCCCAGCACCAGCAGCAGGCAAAAGATCGTTTTGATAGTTTTCATTTCATGTTTCCTTCCTTCTTGTATGCTTCCGCTTGGCGGACGGTCTCCGTCAGATAGCGGATGGTCTCCACGGGCCACTTGCCCGCGGCGGTCTCCCCCGTCACCATGACGGAGGCGGCGCCGTCCAGCACGGCGTTGAAGATATCGCTGACCTCGGCCCGGGTGGGCACGGGGTTTTGCTCCATGGAGGCCAGCATCTGGGTGACCACCATGAAATCCCGCCCGGCGGCGCGGCAGGCGGCGGCAATGCGCTTCTGGGCCGCCGGCAGCTCCCAGAGGGGCATGGCGTTGCCCAGGTCCCCCCGGGCGATGACGATCTCATCGCAGGCGTCCAGCAGCTTCGGAAGCTGCTCCAGGCCCTCCCGGCTCTCCACCTTGGCAAGGAGCCTCACGTCGCCGCAGTCGGCCTCGTCCATGGCCTGCCGCACGGTCTCCAGGTCCTCCCGGCTGCGGACAAAGGGCTGCATCAGCGCCGAAACGCCCACTTCTTTCGCCGCGGCGATGTTGCGGCGGTCCTCCTCGGTGAGGGCGGGCAGGCGGATGCTTTTCCCCGGCAGGGCCACGCTCTTGCGGCCTTGCAGCACGCCGCCCCGGTTCACATGGGCCTTGCCGCCCCGCAGGGCGGTAAGCAGCAGCTTTCCGTCGTCCAGCAGCAGCTCCTGCCCCGGCTCGATGGCAGCGCGCACCGTCTGGGGAAAGGGCAGCGCGTCCAGATCCACCGTCTCCCCCGCCCGCAGAAGCAGCGGAGACGGGAGTTTTCCGATGCGCAGCTCCGGCCCCTGCATGTCGATGAGCAGCTCCGCCTTCTTTCCGCAGCGCGCCTCCGCCTCCCGCAGCTGCCGCAGCTCTCCCGCGGCCTCCCGGAGACTCACATGGCTCAAATTCAGCCGCAGTCCGGTCATGCCCAGGCGCAGCATCTCCTCCAGGGTCTCCGCCTGATCGCAGGCGGGACCCAGGGTGCCGTAGATGCGGATCATCTCTCCGCCCCCTTTGCCAGCTTCGTGAGCTTCGCCAGAGATTTGGAGAGCTCCACCGCCTCCTCCGTCACCGGGATCGCGCCCTCTTCGGTGCAGACGAAGTGCTCCATGGGTACATGCTCGGGCAGCACCCGCTCGATCTCGTGGGGGATGTAGTGCAGCTGGGTGCAGTGGGGGGAGCGGTCCACGCTGGCAAAGGTGAGGTGCTCCACCTGGCCGGTACCCAGGACGGCGGTCAGCTTGGTCACCGCCATGTTGATGTGGCTGTTTTCCAGGCAGAGGCTGTAGACCTGATCCGCCCGGGCGGCCAGGGCCTCGAAGGCCGCGGGCCAGACCGCCGGCAGGCAGGCGCCGACGATCAGCACCTTCCCCCGGAGGGAATAGACGTTTGTTTCCATCAAAGGCTTGATTTGCATTGTATTCGATTTCTCCTGTTTCAGACGGACGAGCAATGCTCGTCCCTACGGGTGATCCGCTGCGCGGGGACCTCATCCGGCGCTTCGCGCCACCTTCCCCGTGCGCGGGGAAGGCTTTTTCACGCCAGACCCGGCTTGCAGGGGCGGCCGATGGCCTTTCGGTGGGCATAGTACAGCTCCTCCGTGGCCAGGGCCATTTTCGTCACGGAAAAGGCGCAGTCGTGGGGATAGATATACCAGGTGTCCTCCAGGGTGTTCAGATCCACGCAGTCCCCGAATTTGCCCAGGTATTCATACTCGATGTGGCAGGAATAGAGGCTGGGGACGGGCTTCAGCATCTCAAAGGGGTCCCCGTCCACGTCGGTGCCGCGGACGGTGAAGCCGTTGCTGTCGTGCACCATCGTCCCCTCTCCCAGACGGATGAAGCGTTTGGCGTTTGGCAGGGTATCCACCGTCACCGGCAGCACGCCGCTGGAGTAGGTCCCTTCCTCCACCTCTTTCCGGACGTTGGCCCGCTCCCACTCGTACCAGTCCGGGATGTGGGAAAACTCCGTCTCCCCCTCCAGGGCGGAAAGCTCGGAGAGCTCGCTCATGTTCCAGCGCTTGCCGCAGGCGCGGCAGAAGAGCTCGGCGCCTTTGGAATCCATCTGAAACTCCGTTTTGCAATGGGGGCACTGGTAGAGCACCTTGTGCAGGCCCTCCGCCCGGCCCTTGTAGGGCGTGCGGATGCCCCGCTCCTTCTGCCAGGCAAAGTCGTCGTACTGAAAGGCCGCCACCAGCTTCTCGTTCAGCTCGTCCGGGCTGCTCTGCTTCAGCTCCTCCGGGGTGAAGAGCAGGCGGAATTCCGCCTCCGTGGGCTTCACGCCCCGGTCGTGCAGGTTCCAGAAGGGGGAGTTCACGTGGTGCCCGTGACAGATCAGGGTCACCACCGGGGCGCCCAGGAGCTTGCAGAGCTTGCCCAGGGAGGCGGGCAGCACCGCCGTGGTACCGCAGAGGGAATAGCGGGCCTCGGGATAGATCATGGCCACGTCCCCGTTCTGGATCACCTGCCTGAGCTGGCGGATCAGGCTCAGGTCGTTGGTGAACTTCCGCTTGCAGATGCAGCCCACATCCCGCAGGAGCTTTTCCCGGCCGATAAAGCCGTCAATGGCCACCACATAGTTGGCCCGGTGGGGAAAGATGGTCCGGGTGGCCACCTTGAAATCCAGAAAGGCGTTGTGGTTGCAGAGCATCACATAGGGGGGCTTCAGATCCTCGGTGCCGATGCGCTTGATCTTTGCCCGATGCTTCCACACATCCGGCAGGCTCAGCGCCAGGGTCAGGGGCCGGAGATACCATTTGGTGGGCACCGGCGGCGCCTTCATATCAAAGCGATCAAAGGGCTGCTTCATGGGCGGTCATCCCCTCTCGTGTCCTTTCCCACACTTTACCATAGGCGGCCCGGGCTTGCAAGAAAAAAGCACAGGTAAGCACTCCCTCCCGTCCTGTCGTAGGGGCGCCCCTTGCGGTCACCCGGCGGCAAAATGGCTGTAAACGAAAACCGTGCGGCGAATTCGTACAACGCCACGAATTCGCCGCACGATTCTGCTCTGCCCCCCAGCGGGGGAGGATGTCAGCGCAGCTGACAGGTGAGGGAGAAAATCGATCGGACTTGATGGACTCGCGCTCTTGATAGACATCCGGTTTCCGATTATAATGCAGATATAAACACGGCGGATCGACGATTACGCAGAAAAAGAATGTGGGACATGGCTTTTCCCGCTCTGCGAGGAGGAGTAAGAGAATGTTTTATGCTCACTTTGATGAAAACAAGAACAGCAAAGTTGTTTCGGTCATCCTGTACATTGTTGTTGTATTTTTGATGGCAGCTTCTGTCTTTGGCTTCTTCTTTTTCTTTTCCTTTTTCCGTCGCGGCGAGATAGAATTGTGGCTTCTGCTCATCTGTTGGGGAATTGACCTTGCATCTCTGGGTCCAATCGACTATGTGCTTTGGCTTCTTCGACGAGTTGGTTTTTCAGAAGATGGTATTATCGTACAACGTTTCTGGAAGCAAAAGATTTATCCGTGGGATAGAATGGAAGAGTATGGCATATTCGCCATATCGCTATTCACGAACAGCGATATAAGGCCCTACTTTTTCTTTATTCTTTCTTCTCCCAAAACCGTCAAACGATACTGCAGAAATCTATCAGACTGTTCCTTTTTACGCCGAAAAATGATAGCGATCCGATATACCGAAAACAGAAACCGGGAATTGGAAGCGATCATGAAGAAGGGCACAAAAATCTATGATTGGAGCATGAGAAAGTACTCGTATGACTGGAACCCCAACCGGGATCCGCAGAGCCCTCCCCAGTGTCCATGGCCGGAAATTCAGAGGAATGAGGAGGAAAAGCGAAAAAAGAAACGGTCCGCCGGAGAAACATGGAAAAGCACGTGGTAAAGACACGGAGACGTATCTCTTGTCCTCCCTGATCCGGTATAATGGGATCCATTGTCCGCTGCGCGGACGCCCCTCCCCCCAGTCATAAAGAAAGCACGGTCGGGTTCTTCCTCGATCCGTGCTTTCTTTCTCTGATAGGCCTTGGGATTCTCCGCTCTCCGGGTCACCGGGCTCAGGCCGCCCCAGCTGCCCCGCCGGGCGGCGTCCAGGGCCCGCTTCTGCTTTTTCGAGAGCTTTTCATAGGGGATGATTTTTTCCATGCTTTCACGCTCCTTTCGGGAATAAGACGACGGGATTGGGGATTTGTTCCGGGCGGGAGCAGGCAGGATTCGGGTCCCTATCGCAGGGAAGACATGTATCCCCCGGCCCTCGCAAGCTCGGTCCACCCCCCTTTAGGCAAGGGGGGCATGCGGACGACCGATGGTCATCCCTACGGCGCAGGGTAGGCGAGAAGCGCGCGTAGGGAGCGATCCCCTGATCGCTCCGTTGCCCAATGGAGGAAAAGGTCGCGGCGGGATGTCCGTCACGCCATAGGCGGTTCGAGCGCCGCCCCCTCTCAATTTCCAACTCCGAACTCCGCATTCCGCATTTCCAGATAGTCCCGCAGAATCTCCTTGTGGCTGCGCACCAGGCCCTCCGGGACCTCCTCCGGGAGAAACCAGGCAAGGCTCACGGACTCCTCATCGTTCACTTTCGCTTCCCCGATGGGCTCGTCGCAGGCGTAGGCGCAGTTCACCACATACCACTCGTCCCCGTTGGGGGCGGAGCAGAGGGCGTCCGGCCCGGAATAGACCCCGATGAGGCGGAGCTTCCCCAGCTCCAGGGCCGTCTCCTCCCGGACCTCCCGCCGGGCGGTGTCCTCGGTGGACTCGCCCAGCTCCATAAGTCCGCCGGGAAAGGCCCAGCGGCCTACCGGGTGGCAGCGCTGCTGGAGCAGCAGTTCCCCCTTTTCGTTTCGGATCACCACGCTGCTGCCGCAGAGGATCACCCGCCGGTTTCCCACCAGCTTGCGCAGATCTTCAATATAGCCCATGGCGCACCTCAGCGAAAGCAGTTGCGCGCCTCGTCATAGACAAAGCCCGCGGCAGAGAGCTTTTCCTCCAGGGCGGCCCGGTCCAGCTCCAGGTCCTCGCAGAGATCATCCAGAGAGTCGTAGGCGTCCCGGAGTTTCTGGTTTACATAACTATAAAGGATCATGGGATCGCTGGGCAGCATGGCGTTCCCTCCTTCGTCTTTTTCAGGTAGATCTGGACGCTGGGGTAGTCTCCCATCATCCGGGGCAGGGTCAGGCCCCCGTACAGCAGGGCCGCCCCGGTATACTCCTTCGGCTGCTCCTCCGGCGCTTCCGGCTGGAAGGCGTCGAAGACATCATAGCGCAAAAGGGAATAGCGGGCTGACGGGTCCAGGCCCTTGAGACGCAGATGCAGGGGCTTGGCGTTGGCACGGGGGTGGGTCAGCACCAGGCTCACAAGGCTCTCGTCCTTCTCCGGGGACACCAGCTGCCAGGCCTCAAAGTCAAGCTCATCGGCAAGCTCCGTCAGGCGGAAGAGATCGCCCTCCCGCAGGAGCGCTTCATAGTCGTGGAAACGCCGGATCTGCCGGCGGATGCGGGCTTTCTCCTCCTGGCTGAGCTTGCCCGGGTCCAGCTCATAGCCGAAGGCTCCCGCCATGGCCACGGTAGCCCGGGTATCCAGCGGCGTACTGCGCCCGGTCTGGTGGTTGGGCGAGGCGGAAACGTGGGCGCCGATGGCGGACAGGGGGTAGCCGTAGCCCGTGCCCCGCTGGATCACAAGGCGCTCGATGGGGTCGGTGTCATCGCTGCACCAGATCTGGGGGAAATAGGCCAGGATCCCCGCATCGAAGCGGCCGCCGCCTCCGGCACAGCCCTCATAGAGGACCTGGGGAAAGGCCGCCGTCAGCCGGTCCATGATGCTGTAGAGCCCCAGGACCCAGCGGTGGGCCAGCTCGCCCTGACGCCCGTCAGCCAAAGCCAGGCTGTAGAGATCCGTGAGGCTGCGGTTGCAGTCCCACTTGATATAGTCGATGTCATAGCGCTCCAGCAGGCCCCGCAGGATCTCGAAGATCCAGTCGGAGACCTGGGGACGGCTCAGGTCCAGCACCAGCTCGCTGCGGCTGAGGAAGGGCTTTCTGCCGGGGACGCGCAGCGCCCAGTCCGGGTGCGCGCGGTAAAGCTCGGAATCCTCGCTGACCATCTCCGGCTCCACCCAGAGGCCGAATTGCAGCCCCAGGTCCTTCACGCCCCGGATCAGGGCTTCCAGTCCGCCGGAGAGCTTCTCCTCGTTCACGAACCAGTCGCCCAGGCTGCTGCGGTCGTCCTGGCGGCGGCCGAACCAGCCGTCGTCCAGCACGAAGAGATCCGCCCCCAGGTCTTTTGCCTCCCGGGCGATGGCCAGGATCTTCTCCCGGTCAAAGTCAAAGTAGGTGGCCTCCCAGTTGTTGAGCAGCACGGGCCGCTTTTCCTCGCTGAACCGGCTGCGGCAGAGGTCCCGGCGCAGGAAGCGGTGGAAGCGCTGGGAGAGGGCGTTGAGCCCGTCGTGGCGGAAGCAGAGGAGGCACTCGGGAGTGTCAAAGCACTCTCCGGGCTGCAGCATCCAGGAAAAGCCCTCCGGCTGGATGCCCGCCACCAGGCGCAGGGCGTCCATCTGGTCCTTCTCCAGGGCCATCTCGAAGCTGCCGGAATAGACCAGCATGGCACCCAGGCAGTCCCCCGCGTCCTCGGTGCTGTGACGGTCGCAGAGGATCAGGAAGGGGTTGTGCTGGTGGCTGGACTCCCCTCGGCGGGAGGAGATGCGGACCTCCCCGTGGGGGATGGACTGCCGCTCCGGCTGCCGTTCCATGGCGTGGCGGCCGTGGAAGTGCAGCAGCTCCCAGTCTCCAAAGGGCAGGTCCAGGCAGCAGGAGGCGGCCTTTTCCAGCTTCAGTTCGCCGCTGCCGGTGTTTTTAAGCCGCAGGGCCCGGGTGATCACGTCCCGGCTCTCGTACACGGCGTAGAGCAGCTCCGCCTCCAGGCCCAAAGCCTCATCCCGCAAGGTCACGGAGAGGGTCTCCGCCTCCCCGTCCGGGTCCAGAGCCGCGGGCAGGCCGGAAAGGGCGTACTTCCCCCTGCGGATCTCATGGCGCACATAGCGCAGATCCGCGCCCCGGCGCCCATCGGGCAGAGAGGCACAGACGGAGGCGAGGCGGAAGTCCCCCGCGTTGGCGCCGCTGAGCTCCTGGGGCAGGGTGTCCGGCGAGAAGCCCCGGGTCTCCCCGGCCAATTCATAGGGCACGGGGGAAAAGCCCACGTCCTTTTTCCGGTGCAGCGGGGCAAAATTGCCCTCCGCCCGGCGGCCGTAGTAGCAGTGCAGCAGATAGCCCAGAGGTCCGATCTGCATCTGATAGCTGCTCTCCCGGGTATGCAGCGTCAGGGTCCTGGCAGATGCGTCATAGACGATACTCATTTTGGATCATCCTTTTCAAAAAGCCGCCTGGAGGGCGGCTTTGTATTTTATTCGATGGCGAAACCGATCTTCTGGCCCATCCGCACGGGGAACTCCTCTCCCCTGGCGGAAGCCTCCCGGATCTCCGGGAGAAGCTCTGCCGCGTCCTTTTGCAGCAGGAGGATGACGGTGGAGCCGCCGTAGGCAAAGTGGCCCTTCTCCTCTCCCCGCTTTACCTCGCGGGGCCAGGGGGCTTCGTTCACGATGCGGCCCACCAGCATGGCGCCCACCTCCATCTGGACAGCAGTACCGAAGCGCTCCGTCTCGATGCAGGTGTATTCCCGGCAGTTTTCCGTGAACACCTGGGTCTTTTCCAGGGCCATGGGCCGCACGGTATGGAGGACGCCGGGCAAAAACACATTCTCTCCCTTGCGGCCGCTTTCAAAATAGCAGTAGCGGTGATAGTGGTCCACGCAGAGGCGAAACACCAGGCAGAGCCCATTCCGGAAGCCCCCGGCCAGCTCCGCATCCCCCAGCAGGCGGGAGAGAGAATAGCGGCTCTGCTTTACGGGAAGCACCGTGTCCTCCCGGATGGGCACCGCGGTGAGCAGCCCGTCGCAGGGGGCGATGAGGCTTGACGGGTCCTGGTCGATGGGGCGTCTGCCCTCTTTCAGGGGACGGCAGAAGAAGTCGTTGAAGCAGCGGATCTGCCGCAGGTCATAGGCCTCGGTGTCGATGCCGCAGCTTTTTACGAAAAGGGGGATCAAGGGCCTGGAGAGAGCGGTATCCAGAAAGGCGCCCGCAAGCTTTGAAACCGGGCGGCTCACCAAGGGCCGCAGCAGGGCCCGGCCCAGGGCCGTGCCGTACAGAAAGTCCAGGCTCTCCATCAGTGGTTGGTGACGCTCATCAGGATCATGAAGGCCACAAACTCGGCAAAGCCGATGCCCACCATGATCCAGACACCCTTCTTTCCGGGCTTGCGGATCTTGAAGCGCCCCACGAAGAGGCAGGCCATCACGAACATCACGATGAAATAGGGCACGCTCAGGTCAAAGCGGGGGATGTAGTGCATCAGCAGCACCATGGGAAAGACGATGGCCGCGCTGGTGACGGGCAGGCCTGTGAAATAGGCCGCGCCCTTCTCCCTGGCCTCTTCCGCCCGCTCCTCCTCGGTGGCGTTGAAATAAGCCAGGCGGATCATAGCGGCCAGGATATAGATCAGGGCGATGATGACGAGGACCGCCCGATAGAGGTTGGAGTGGGCCATGGCCAGAGACGGGTCCAGCCAGCTCTCCGGCAGCTCGTGCAGGTCGGAGAGGCGGATGTTGTGCCGCAGCATGGACATGCCGATGGCGGCGGGCAGCAGGCCGAAGGAGATCAGGTCCGAGAAGGAATCGATCTGCATGCCGAAGCGCAGCTCCAGAGGGCTGCGGTTTTTCTTGGTGCGGGCCACCCTGCCGTCAAAGCCATCACAGAGGCCGGCAAAGAGCATCAGGAACATGCCGATATAGGGGTGTCCCACACCGCTCATGGCGATGATGGTGCCGGTGCAGCCGGCCAGCAGGGACAGATAGGTCAGGATCACAGTGTAATCGTATACGCCGATCATGATACTGATTTCCTTTCTTTTTTGTGTTCCCTCCTGTGGAGGGCGGCGTAGCCCAGCAGCGTGATGACACCGCTGACCGCCACGCAGAGATAGAAGGACAGGCCGCGGCTCAGCATATCCAGGCGAAAGGCCTCCTCCACCGGGATAAAGCCCAGACCGGAAAACGCGTCCACCATCAGACAATCCGCCACGCCCATACCACCCGGCACGGGGACGGGGGAATAGCCCATCACCACCAGGCACTGGGAGGCGAAGAGCAGCGGGGCGTTTTTCATCTGCCCGCCCAGGGCAAGATACATGCACATGGGCACCGCCAGCTGGCTTGCCCGCTGCAGCAGGTTCCACAGCAGGGCGTGCAGAAGCATCTGGCTCTTGCCTTTCATGACCCGGGCGCAGGTCTCAAACTCCTCCTGGACCTCGTCCAGCTTCTGAAGCCGCCGCTCCAGCCGGTGGATCAGTTTCTTCCTGTGGAGGAAGCGCACAAGGCGGCGCAGCAGATCAAAGACCAGTTTGCCCTTCCCCAGCAGGAGAAAGAACAGGGCCGTAAGCCCCAGCTGGATCACAAAGCCCACCGCGATCAGCACCTGGGACAGGGGGCGCAGGCCAAAGAAGAGGCCCGGCGCCGCGATCACCGAGCCAAGACCCAGGATCACGAGAGACAGGGTATAGAGGATCAGGTTCACCAGCAGCGTCGCCGTGGCGGCGCCGGCGGGGACCCCGTCCCGGATCATGAAAAAGGCGCTGGCAGGCTGGCCGCCGGTGGCCGAGGGGGTGATAGCGGAAAAATAGATGTCCGAGGTGCTGTAGAGAAGGCTTCCGGAAAAGCTCTCCCGATAGCCGGTGCCCTTGAGCAGCACGAAAAGGGCCACCGCCTCCAGCAGCACGAAGAGGGCCGTGCAGACCACCGCCGCCCCCAGCCACAGGGGATCCGCTGTCCGCAGGCTCTCCAGGATCCCGGTGAGGGACCATTTTTTGCTCTGGGACAGGACGCCCCAGATGGAAAGCGCCGCCAGGGCCAGAGAGAACAGGGTCCAGAACCATTTTTTTCTTGTACTCATAGATGCAGGTTCCCCCCGCGAATTACAATCAATACGCATAGCTGAGTCAGTATACCAGATTTTTCTCAAAAGAGCGAGCCTTTTTCTTCTCCTCAGCTTTTCAGGCAGAAATCCCGGACCCGGTCCAGGAAATCCTTTGCCTCCTCGTAAAGCGCGTGGCTCAGGCCCTCATACAGGTGGAGCTCCGCTCCCACGATCCGCTCCGCAAGCTCCCGGGAGGCCTCCGCCGTCACGATCTTATCCTCCGTGCCGCCGATCACCAGGGTGGGGCAGAAGATCCTTGGCAGCTCCTCCCAGGCATCGTGGCTCAGGCAGGACTCCGCCTGGGTCAGAAAGCGGGAGAAGTCCTTGGGTTTCGTCAGGGCGCTTATCAGGGCCGCCGCCCCTTTCTGCCGCGCAGCGGTTTTTGCCGAATAGGAGCGGAGGGCGTTGTCCTCCATGATGGCCCGGTAGTCTCCCTTGCGGGCAAGGGCCATCCAACTGCCGAGCGTTTCCCGCATGGTGTCGTTGGGCCGGGCGGCGGTGACCGTGAGCACCAGCCGGTCCACCCGCCGAGGCTGGTCGATGGCCGCCCACTGGGCGATCATGCCTCCCTGGGAGACGCCCATCAGGCAGATCCGGCGGAGCTCCAGCCTGTCCAGGGCACGGCCCAGGTCCGCCGCCATTTCCCGGGTGGAGCAGTGCTCCGGCAGGGGCTCCCGGCGGCTGAACAGGTACACGGTGAAATCCTTCGCCAGCTTCCGATAGCCCAGGGCAAAGGGCAGGGCGGTGCCCTTCACGGTGCGAAAGCCGTCCCCCACGCCGGGCAGGATCACCATGGTCCTCTCCCCGCTGCCGAAGCGGATATAGTCCATCCCGCCGCCCTCCAGCTCCAGGCGGCCGTTTTCCGCATTCAGAAGCATGATCCCCGCTCCTTTCTCTTTTTTTCTACTTTATCACAGCCCCGGATGTATTTCAATCTTGCGCGGCAGAAAAGAATGGCATATACTGGGCAGGATCTCAAATCGAGGAGTTTTTGCCATGTCTTCCATCCGCAGCTTTATCCGGCGGGAGCCGGTGCTGCTCATCGCCGCCTTCGCGGCCCTGGTGAGCTGCTTTTTCGTGCCGCCGGACCGGGCCTACTGGGACTATCTGGACCTGCGTACCCTGGCCCTGCTCTATTGCCTCATGACCGTTGTGGCGGGGCTGCGCCAGGCCGGGCTCTTCTCCCGGCTGGCCCACCGGCTCTGCCTCGGGGTGAGCAACCTCCGGCTGCTCGGCGTTCTGCTGGTCCTGCTGAGCTTTGTTTCCTCCATGCTCATCACCAACGACGTGGCGCTTTTGACCTTCGTCCCCTTCGCGGTGGTAGTGCTGGGTATGGCCCACCAAAACCGGGCCTTGATCCGGGTGGTGGTGCTGCAGACCGTGGCGGCCAATCTGGGCTCCATGCTCACCCCGGTGGGCAATCCCCAGAATCTGTACCTCTATTCCCACTATGATCTGGGCATGGGGGACTTTCTCTCCCTCACCTTCCCCGTCTGGGCGCTGTCCCTGGTTCTCATCCTGCTGGGCTGCCTGCTGCTGCCCCGGGACCGGCTGCAGCTTTTCCTGGGGGAGGAGCCGATCCTGCACAAAAAGGAGCTCTGGCTTTACGGTCTGCTCTTTCTGGTGTGCCTCGGCACGGTGCTGCGGCTGCTGAGCTGGCCCTGGATGCTGGGCATCGTGGTGCTGGTGCTGATGGTTCTGGACCGAAAGACCCTGCTGCGGGCGGATTTCATGCTGCTTTTGACCTTTGTGGCCTTCTTCATCTTTGCCGGGAATCTGGCCAGAGTCCCGGCGGTGGACCGGCTGCTCCGCTCCCTGCTCTCCGGCAGGGAATACTGGACCGCCCTGCTCACCAGCCAGGTGATCAGCAACGTCCCCGCGGCGCTGCTGCTCTCCGGCTTTACCGACAGGGCCGGGGCCCTGCTGCTGGGCGTGGACGTAGGCGGTCTCGGCACCCCCATTGCAAGCCTCGCCTCCCTCATCGCCATGAAGCTCTATTCCCATTCCGAGCACGCCCACACCGGCCGCTTCCTGCTGGCCTTCACAGCGGCCAATTTGATCTTGCTGGTGCTGCTCTCCCTGGCGGTGGTGCTGCTGGGCCTCATCTGAGCCACCCCTCCTCCGCAGGGGTGACCTTTGCCTCCCTCTTTGAGGGAGGTGGCATCCGGCGTGTCACGCCCGCCGGATGACGGAGGGAGTCGTCCCGCGCAGGAACGACCGTCGGTCGTCCGCCCCTCAAGGCTGCGATCTTGGAAAAAAGGGCGGACGAGCAATGCTCGTCCCTACGTCTGCTTCGGCCCGCCGTAGGGGGCGGCCTTTGGCCGCCTCCTTTTGCTTGCCCCGATTTATCAGGCGACCGCAGGTCGCCCCTACGATTCATCTGGCTCTCCCGTCCCTCCGCAGGGGAGGCTGTCAGCCGCCCGTATTGCGGCGACCACCACAAAAGCCGATCAGGCGAAGACACAGCCTTGTCTTCGCCTGATCGGCTTTTTTCAATAGATCCTTTTGATGTCTTCCTTTTTCACGCTGTAGTCTTTGCAGAACTTTTCCAGGTCCCGCTCGTCCCGGATCAGCTCCAGCTCCCGGAGCTTTCCCGTGGCCTTTTCCCGCATGCAGGCGGTCTGCTCGCCGGTGCAGATGCTGCAGCGCAGCACCGGCTCGAATTCCTCCGCCGGAAAGCGGGGCGGCTCCGGCGCGCGTTTGCGAAAGAGTCCCATTTTCTCTGCCTCCTCTTTTCAGTCCCCGCCGCCCCGGACGGCAAAGCGCCGCTCCAGAGCCCTGCAGGGGATCTTATGGATTTGGGTTTCGGTAATGCGGAGATGCCGCTGGCCCTTCAGGCGCAGCAGCAGCCGCCGCAGGTCCGAGGGCTGCCCCTGGGCCTCCATCTCTACCCGGCCATCCGGCAGATTGTCCACCCAGCCGGTGACGCCCAGCTCCCGCGCGATGTAGTAGGCGGTGTAGCGAAAGCCCACGTGCTGCACCTTGCCGGAAAACAGGATGTGCCAGCGCTCTCTTGTGCTCTCCACGGTCTCTCGCCCCCTCCTTTTCAGCTTATCATATCGGCATCTCCCGGTCAACCGAAGCGGCGCAGCGGTCTATTCTTCCAGCTCCCGGTTCTTTTCCAGACTCTCCATCTTGCCGTGGATCCGGCCCAGACCGTACATCAGCAGCGTCGCACAGATCAGGTTGACGGCACCCAGATTGGTGCCGTTGAAGGAGTTCACCACGCCGATCGCCAAGTTCATGACGCCGATGGCCAGCAGCACCCTTGCGATCCAGCTCAGATGCTCCAGTCGGGAGGCGTTATCCGAAAACAGCTCAAAGTCGCCCAGGGCCGCGTCCCTGCGGAGGTAGATCCACCGGGTCACCCGGCCGATGTATTCCGCGCCGGTCTCCTCCAGAAAGCTCAGGTAGTTTTCATCCTGGGGGCACATCTGCAGGCGGACAATGTAAGCGCCGGGCTCGCAAGCGTCGAAGACGTAGCGGCAAAAGCCCACCTCCACCAGGGCCCAGCCGCTCAGGGCCATCTGGTTGAGCCAGCGCTCCTCCTTGTCAAATTCCCAGACCCAGAACCATTTGCGCACCGTTTTTCTCTCAGCCATCGTTTTCCCCTCCCAAAATCATTTCCCCGTTCTGGACCAGCTCTTTCAGCCGGTCCACCTCGTTTTTCAGGGCCAGCAGGCCCTCCTTCGTCAGGCAGTATTCCTTCTTGCGGCTGCCGCTTTCTCCGGGCAGCAGACGGATCCAGCCCCGCTCGCTCATGCTGCTGAGCGCACCGTACAGGGTCCCCGCCGCCAGCTTTACCCGTCCGCCGGAGAGCTGCTCCGTGCGCTGCATGATGCCGTAGCCGTGCTGGGGCTCGTATAGGGACAGCAGGATATAATACGTGGATTCCGTCAGGGCAATGTCGTTGTTCATGCTTTTGTTCTCCTTCGGCTTCCGATATATCGTCACTCGTTATATCGTGATTCCAATATAACGCCTGCCGATATATTTGTCAAGCCCTTTTCGTAAAAAAAGAGCGCGTTCCTGCTTCCCCCTCTGGGGGAAGTGGCCGAAGGCCGATAGGGGCGTCCCACACAGTGCAGGCCACAGCAAGCCGCAGGGGGCTGAGCAAAGCTTGGAACGCCGCAGCGGAGCTTGGAACGTCACGCGTTTCTCGCGTGTCGGGATGTTTCTCGCGCGTCGGGATGCCCGGCAGCCCGGCTGGACGACCCTCTATAGCAGCAAAAGGTTCGGCGAATTCGTCCAAAGTGCGAATTCGCCGAACCTTTTCGATCACCAATAAACAGCTCCGCCATATTTTGCGAACAGTTCCGCGAGGATCTGCTTTTCCTCTTTTGAGATCTCGAAAAACAGGCCCGTCGACGTGTCAAGCAGAAAGGGGCAGCCATCCGAGGCAATGTCATATTCGACGCCATCGATGACGATGGACAATTCCGCGGAGAAACCGCAGGAATAGTTCTCCCGGTATTCCCTGCGATCTCGAAGAATCGAGATCAGCCTCTGCGCTTCCTCCCGCACCAGCGTCCGCGATTCTGGTTTTCCTTGCCCCTGAAATTGGATCCTGACGCTGGCCTCCGCCGGGATTTTCGTCCTGGTTGCAGAGGAAGCCACGAAGACCGCAAGCAATCCTCCCAGCAGAAATAGGCATAACAGCATCATGCGATATTGCTTTCTCTTCATTGCTGCTCTCTGAGGAAACGCTGTGACAGATACGCGCTCACAACCAGCCTGCTCTGCATCGCAGCCTGGCGTTCCTCTCCCCTTTCCGTAAGCTTTATATCGTTGAGCCACTGATAGTAATGGGTCAATTCATGGGCAATACAAAGCAGAATCTCCCTGACGGCCTCTTCTTCTCCCTTCTTCCGGCAGAGCTCCGCAAAGTCTCCCGCGGCGATCCGCACATAGGGCTCCTCGCAGATATCATACGGCCACCAGAAGGTCCCGCAGACGTGCTCTCCGTCCTTGGCCCTGATCCGGCTGTCACTTTTGATGTACACACGCACCCGGACGGGAAAGAGGTATTCCCGGCGGAGCCATTGGCAAAAATCCAGGCAGGCACGGCGGAGCCGCGGGTCGACCTCCCGGTCGATCCTGCAGTGAAGACCCGCTCTGCGCCCGTCATGGATCTCGGGTCTGTTTTTCCAATCGTTCCGCTTCCAGATCTGTTTCATGATGATATTCTCCGTCCACTCCGATCTTGCGGGCATGCAGGACGAACGCCTAACTTTTTTCTCTCTTCGCGATGCCTTTCGGCCCTGGTGTCTTTGGGTCCGCCCCTGTGTCTTCACTTTCTATAACGTTTATCCCCGGCAAAAGGTTTCATACTAATTTCTAATTAAAACATTTAATAATCCAAGAACGCGCAGTAATGCTGCGAATAACCTCGGCAGATAATGAGTTGATGGTATCGCAGAGACG
>ONBX01000040.1 GCA_900316205.1 uncultured Eubacteriales bacterium | reverse complement strand
AGCATCCTTTGCAGTGTAGCACAGCTCTGAGAGACGAGCTATATTAACTACGACTTAATAATACAAGGGGGGAGGGTATGCCCCCCTTCACGTTCAATCCGCGCAAAAATGGGAACTTTTTCGGTAGTTCCCATTTTTGCGTTTCAAGCTGTCGACACTTTGTCGACAGCTTGATCCCCGGAATCCCTCCGGGGATTTTTGCTGCCCGGAAGACAGAACTTTTACCCTCCGGCGCAACCGGAGGCCGTTTTTTGCGTGTAGTAGGGTGAAAGCGCTTTTCAACAGATACACAGAAGCGAGGGGAAACGCATGGAGGATGCGGCAATCGTAGAGCTCTACTGGCAGAGAGACCAGCAGGCCATCCGGGAGACCGAGGCCAAATACGGCGCCTACTGCCGCCATATCGCCCACAACATCCTGGAGAATGGAGAGGACGCGGAGGAATGTCTCAGCGACACCTGGCTTTCGGCCTGGCAGTCCATCCCGCCCCACAGACCGGAGCGGCTTTCCACCTTCCTGGGCAAGCTCACAAGAAACCTCTCCCTCTCCCGCCTGCGGGAACGAAACGCCCAAAAGCGGGGAGGCGGGGAGGCGGAGGCTGCCCTGGAGGAGCTGTCGGAATGCATCGCCGCCCAGGAGGACGCCCAGGACGCCCTGGAGGCCCGGGAGCTGGGACGGCTCCTGCGGGACTTTGCGGCGCGGCTGGGGAAAACGGAGCGGGACGTGTTTGTGAGCCGCTATTATTTCCTGGCCTCCCTGGAGGAACTGAGCCGCAGGACCGGCTTCAGCCAAAGCAAGCTGAAATCCATGCTGTTTCGCACCCGAAAGAAGCTGAAACGAGTTTTGGAAGAGGAGGGATACCGATGAACAGAGAGCGTTTGCTGGACGCCTTTTCGGAGCTGGACGGGAAAACGGTCCGCTCGGCGGCCGCCCTCCTGGGCTATGAGGAGGAAGCCATGAAGCACAGAAAAAGCAGGCCCATCCTGCGCACGGTTCTGATTGCCGCGGTGATCGGGGTGCTGATGATGGGTACAGCCTACGCGGCGGGACTGTTTTCCATGCAGGTCCGCACCCCGAAGGAGGGGGAGGACCTGGTGGTCCACGATACCTATTATGACGAGACGCTGGGCGAAAATATGACCATGGAGCTGGATCTGACCCATTCTCCCCTGGTGCTGCAGTTCACCGGAGAGGGGGAGATCCATCGGATCCAATTCCGCCCCGGCTGGCTGCCGAAGACGGAGATCTATTCCCATGAGAGCTGGGGCGATGAGGAGGACAAGGACTGGCTCTGGTATTACACCTGCTTTTTTGACCGTTCCCGCGGCGGGGAAGGCGTGGAATATCAGATCGAGTGCCATTACGCCTGGCCCGGCTACACGGTCTATATGGATGGCGTTTCCGCCCATGTGGTCAAGGAGGAGGATTGGGACGATCTGCACATCACCGAGATCGAGCAGCAGACCTTCTTCAAGGCGCCGGACGGCAGCCCCGTCACGCAGCGGATGCTGCTGCTTTTCAACAGCGGGGAGGGCTGGTATGTCTCCATCGGCGGCAGAGCGGATTTTGAGACCCTGGAGCACATAGCCAGGGAGCTGGAGGTCCGCACACTGGAGGAGATTGCCGAGCCTCCCGCGGGAAGCAACTTTTATTACCTGGGCGTGGGCGTCGGCTGAGCCGGAAGAAAGAGGAAGCAGGAGCCCATTGACTTTTTCCCGGGATTGTACTACTTTTATACAGGATGGAAGCGCCCCTTCCGGGGGCGCTTTTCTGTTGTTTGGAGGGAGAGAAATGGATTTTGCGGAGCTGCTGCTGATCGCGGTGGGCCTGAGCATGGACGCTTTCGCGGTTTCGGTGTGCAAAGGGCTCAGCGTCAAGGAGCTGAAGGGCCGGCACGTGCTGCTGGCGGGGCTCTATTTCGGCGGCTTTCAGGCGCTGATGCCGGTGATCGGCTGGCTGCTGGGCTATCGCTTCGAGAGCCTCATCACCGAGATCGACCACTGGATCGCCTTCGTGCTGCTCGCCCTCATCGGCGGCAACATGATCCGGGAGTCCTTCTCCGAGGACGAGGAGCTGAACGACGATTTCGGCGTGAAGACCATGCTGCTGCTGGCTGTGGCCACCAGTATCGACGCCCTGGCGGTGGGCATCACCTTTGCCTTCCTCTCGGTGAAGATCCTCCCTGCGGCGGGGACCATCGGCCTCACCACCTTCCTGCTCTCCTGCGCGGGTATCGTGATCGGCCGGGCCTTCGGCGCCCGTTGGAAGAACGGCGCGGAGCGGGCCGGCGGCGTCATCCTGATCCTGATCGGATTGAAGATTTTGGTGGAGCATTTGGGGATCCTGACTTTCTGATATGAAGACGAAAGAGAAAAAGAAAAACCATTACGGGCTGCTGGTGCTGCTGTTCCTGCTCATCGGCCTGGGGATCCAGGTCGGGCTGGGATACCAGCGTCTCACCCTGGGAGAAACGCGGAGCAAGGAGCTGCTGGAGGAGCTGAGCCTCAGCGCCCAGACCGCCGCCGAGAACGAGACCCAGCGCCGCGGCGCCCTCTGGCAGGAGGCCGCCCCGCGGCTCACCCGTCTGCCGGAGGAGCGACTGGCCGCCCGGGAAGGGGAGGACCTGTCTCTGCTGATGCTGGTGAACGCCTCCCACCCGCTGCCGGAGGACTATGGCCCGGAGCTTGTGCAGGTGGAGGACAAGGACGGGCGGACCTACCAGCTGGATGTGTGCTGCGCCCAGGCCTTCTGGGACATGATGGCCGACTGTGCCGCGGCGGGGGGCGAGCCCTATATCTGTTCGGGCTTCCGGCTGCGCAGGGACCAGGAGGAGCTTTATCAGGACAAGATCAAGCGCCTCATCAAGGAAGGGACGGACCCGGCCCTCGCGCCGGAGGAGGCGGCCAAGACCGTGGCCGTCCCCGGCACCAGCGAGCATGAGTCGGGCCTTGCGGCGGATCTCATCGACGAGAGCTACCCCTATCTGGACGAGCTCCAGGAGCAGACCCCCACGCAAAAGTGGCTCATGGCCAACAGCTGGCGCTATGGCTTCATCCTGCGCTATCCCAACGGCACCACGGAGCAGACGGGCATCATCTACGAGCCCTGGCACTACCGCTATGTGGGCAAGGAATACGCCCGGGAGATCTTCCGCATGGGCGTCACCCTGGAGGAATATCTCCAGCGCCGGGAAGGAAGATAAAAGTCCAGGGAACAAAATCGGGAAAGATCCGTCTGAAAAAGGCGGATCTTTTTTTGCGGGATCGCTCCCTGCGCGGGAAAACTCCCACCGTCATCCGGCGGGCGCGACACGCCGGATGACACCTCCCTCTGAGAGGGAGGCACATTGGCTCCCTCCTTGAGGGAGCTGTCACGGCGGCTAGCCGCCGTGACTGAGGGAGTACGACTTCCTACGGGCGGTGCCCGGAAAACGCTGCGGGCTTACGCTTGCCCGCCTTGCCGCATTGCCATTCCCGGGCCTGCTCCGCGACGGCCCGCCAATGGCGCGGCTGCGGAAATTGCGGCCCGCCTGCATCTGCCACTGGCAGCGGCAGGCCGCAATTCCTCGCGTTTTCCGACCGCTGCGGCGACGGGCCGAAGGCCCTAGTCCCTTTAGGGGAAATTGAGGGCTCCCTTCATCCGCCGCTGGCGGCGGGAGCCCTGCAAAACGCCTTGCGGTGCCCGAAAAACCGTTCGGGCTTACGCTGATCCTCCGGTTTTTCGACCGCTGCGGCGACGGGCCGAAGGCCCTAGTCCCTTTAGGGGAAATTGCGGCCTCGCTTCTTCTGCCGCAGGCAGCGCGAGGCCGCAATTCTTAATAATTCTAAATTCGGGCGGGAGCGACTGTATTTTGAAGGCAGAATATGGTATAGTGGGCCCATCGAAAGACAGGAACAGAAAAGAGGCGAGAAGATGCCTGTAAAGAATACGACGGGGGAACACGCGGCGCCGAAGCGGGGGCTGAGACCCTCCATCAAGATCGCCATCGCGGTGCTGGCGGTGCTGCTGCTTGGATGGATGGGGGTGCGGCTGCACCACTGGATCGCCCAGCGGGGCGATACCCGGGTGATCGTGCTGGTCAATCCCTGGAACGATATGGATAACAGCGGCTTTAATCCCAAGCTCAAGACGGTAGAGGGCGTCCAGGTGGACAAAAGCTGCGTGGAGGACCTGACCGAAATGCTGGCGGCCTGCCGGGCCACCGGCACGCCCATTACCCTGACGGCGGGCTACCGCAGCCCGGAGGAACAGCTGTCGCTCTTTGAAAACGAGGTGAGCCGGCAGCGGGCCGCCGGCCGGGACGCGGACACGGCCTACCGTCTGGCCGAGCAGCGGGTCGGGACCCCGGGGACCAGCGAACACCAGCTGGGCCTGGCGGTGGACGTGCAGGGCACCTCGGCCCAGGAATGGATGCGGGAAAACGCCTGGCGTTACGGCTTCATCCTCCGCTACCCGGAGGGCAGCGAGTCTGTCACAGGCCGCAGCGCCGACAGCTCCCACTACCGCTACGTGGGCCTGACGGTGGCCGAGCAGATCTACAGTCTGGATATCTCGCTGGAGGAATACATGGGCATGTTCTTCACCCAGGAAGCGGAGATCGTGCTGGATAAATAAAAAAGGCGCGCTGCAAAATGCGTGATCCTGTCATTCCGAACCAGTGACCGTTGTCACTGGTGTGGGAATCCGTCCTTTCAAGACAGAAAAACGGATTGCCACGACCAGTTTTCGAACTGGTCTCGAATGACAGCGCATTTTGCAGCGCGCTTTTTTGCTTTGAGAAGGCTTCCGAACGCCATGCTCTCAAAACTCAGTTACACAAAGGCATGCTCCTTCAGCCGGTCCAGGGCCTCCTGCAGCAGGGAAAAGGGCAGGGCCAGGTTCATACGGATGGAGTCCGGCCAGAAGAAGCTCTCTCCGTTCTGCCAGATGACCCCGGCGCGCACGCCCCGGGCCAGCAGCTCCTGAATGGGAACGCCATGCTCCCGGCACCAGTCTCCGCAGTCCAGAAACAGCATGTAGGTGCCCTGGGGCCGCATGACCTTCACGCAGGGGAAGTTTTTTCCGATGAAGTCGCAGGCGTAGCGGTGGTTTTCGTCAATGACGGCGCACATCTCGTCCACCCAGGCTCCGCCCTTGGTGTAAGCTCCCAGCAGGGCGGCCATGGACAGCACGTTCTGGCTGTTGTAGTGGGTCTGGTCGCTCTCCCGCTGCAGCCGGTGGCGCAGCCGCTCGTTGTACACCACATGGTAGGAGCCGATGAGCCCCGCCAGAGAAAAGGTCTTGCTGGGCGCGTAAAAGGCGATGGTGCGGTTTTTCGCATCCTCGGAGACGGACTGAGTGCAGACGTGAGTGCAGCCCGGCATGATGATATCGGACCAGATCTCGTCGGAGAGGACGACGCAGTCGTTGGCTGCGTAGACCTCCATGGCGCGCTCGATCTCCCAGCGCTCCCAGACCCGTCCGGTGGGATTGTGGGGAGAGCAGAAGACGGCCAGATGGATCCTGTGCTCCTTGAGCTTCCGGTCCATGTCCTCGAAGTCCATGCGCCAGACGCCCGACTCATCCCGGATCAGATCGCTGTGGATGGCCTTCCGGCCAAGGTTTTCCAGCACGTGGGTGAAGCCCACATAGGTGGGGGCGTGGAGCAGGATCTCCTCGCAGGGAGCGGTGAGCATGCGGATGGCGGTGCTTACCCCGCCCAGCACGCCGTTTTCATATCCGATGTGCTCTTTTTTGAGATCCGCCACGCCCTTGCGGTCCCGGTGCCAGTCCAGAATGGCCTGATAGTAGGCCTCCGGCTCCCGGAAATAACCGAAATTGGGGAAGCGGATCCGCTCGGCCAGAGCCTCCAGGATGCAGGGGGCGGTGGGGAAGCTCATGTCCGCTACCCACATGGGGATGGTGGAAAAGCCCTCCTCCACCTTCACACCGGGAAAGGGGATCAGGTCGGCGGCGATGATGTCATGCCCCGCCCGGTCCAGCACGGTGGTGAAATCGTATGTCATGGCTTTGCTTCTTCTTCCCGACGCTCAGTTCAGGAAGTCCCGCAGCTTCTTGGAGCGGCTGGGATGGCGCAGCTTGCGCAGGGCCTTGGCCTCGATCTGACGGATGCGCTCACGGGTGACGTTGAACTCCTTGCCCACTTCCTCCAGGGTGCGGGTGCGGCCGTCGGCGATGCCGAAGCGCAGCTCCAGCACCTTCTTCTCCCGGGGCGCCAGGGTGTCCAGCACCTCCTCCAGCTGCTCCCGCAGCAGGGAGAAGGAAGCGGCCTCGGAGGGCTCGGAGGCGTCCTCGTCGGGGATGAAGTCGCCCAGATGGGAATCCTCCTCCTCGCCGATGGGGGTCTCCAGGCTGACAGGCTCCTGAGCGATCTTCAGGATATCCCGGACCTTTTCCACGGGCATGTCCATCTCGGCGGCGATCTCCTCGGCGGAGGGGTCGTGGCCCAACTCCTGCAGCAGCTGGCGGGAGACGCGGATGGTCTTGTTGATGGTCTCCACCATGTGCACGGGGATGCGGATGGTGCGGGCCTGGTCGGCGATGGCGCGGGTGATGGCCTGGCGGATCCACCAGGTGGCGTAGGTGGAGAACTTGTAGCCCTTGGTATAGTCAAACTTCTCCACAGCCTTGATGAGACCCAGGTTGCCCTCCTGGATCAGGTCCAGGAACAGCATGCCGCGGCCCACATAGCGCTTGGCAATGGACACCACCAGACGGAGGTTGGCTTCCGTCATGCGGTGCTTGGCGTTCTCGTCGCCCTCGGACATCTTGATGGCCAGGGCAATCTCCTCCTCCGGCGTCAGCAGGGGCACCTTGCCGATCTCCTTCAGGTACATGCGCACCGGGTCGTCGGTGGAGAAGGAGTCCATCATGGCATCGGTGTCGGCGATCTCCTCCTCGGGGACCTCTTCGATCTCGGCCAGATCCTCCACCTCGGGCAGGATGTCGTCGATGGGGGGCAGGCTGTCCTCGCCGCCCACGTCGATGTCCACGCCGTTCTGCTCCAGAGTCTCATAAAACTTGTTGATGACCTCGCTGTCCAGGTTCAGGTCCTCCAGGACCTCCAGCTCCTTGGCGGAGAGCCGGCCCGTCTTCTTGCCCTTCTCCAGCAGCTCCCGGAGCTTCTCCTCCGGAGACTTGGGAGGCTCGGCGGTCTCTTTTTTCTTGGCGGGGCGCTTCTTGGGCTTGGGCAGCTCCGTCTCCTTCTGGTCGGCAATATCGCTGGCACTGGCTTCCTCCAGGAACTTGTCCGCCATGCTCTCCAGTTCTTCTTCTGTCAGCTTGATCTCGTCAGCCATTTTCGGTATACCTCTTTCCTTTTTCTCTTTGCCTTTCGGCCAGCGCCAGCAGATCCAGCGGCGCGTTTTTCTGATCTCGTTGTTCCTTGTGCTCCCGAATGCAGTTTATGTAATCTTCCAGGGCGCGCCGGCCCTGCTGCAGGCTCACCGGCGCCTGCTGGATGCGCACCAGAAGGCTCATCTCCGGAGCGCTCAGCTCCTCGCCCAGATTGGCGCTGCTGACGCTCAAATGCCGGCGGATCCGCTCCAGCAGTACCGCGTAAATGTGGCCCAAAGCTTCTGAGGAGAAGTCCTCCGGCGGGGGCATGCCCGGCTGTTTGCCCAGCTCCGGGTCCAGGGAGAGGAGACGGATGACGCCCTCCTCCGCCCGGGCGGACACCGGGTCGTCGTAGCGCAGCTCCCGCTCGTTGGGCTGGGACTGGCGCTCGGGCCGCTCCTGCTCCCGGGCCTCGGCCCGGACGGCGCTGCGCACCAGGCGCTTGCGGCGGCGCTCCACCTCGTCTGCCACCACATCGTTGGGGACCCCCGCCATGGCGGCCACCCGCATGGCATAGACCTGCCGCTCCACCGCGCCGGGGAGACGGGCCACCAGATCCGAGGCCTCCTTGAGAAATTCCACCTTCTGCTCGTCCTGCGTCAGGTCGTATTTCCCCGTCACATTTCGGAGGCGGTAATCCGCCTGGCTCTCCGAGCCCTCCAGCAGCTTGCGGAAGGCTTCCGGCCCCCGGGCCTTGATGAATTCGTCCGGGTCCTTGGCGCCCTCCAGGCGCAGGACCTTCACCTTCACGTCCAGCTTTTCCAGAATGCCGATGGCCCGCTGGGAGGCCTTGATACCGGCTCCGTCGTTGTCGTAGGCGATGATCACCTGGTCGGTGTAGCGGGAGAGGAGCCTTGCCTGCTCCGGCGTCAGCGAGGTGCCCAGAGAGGCCACCGCCGAGTCAAATCCCGCCTGGTGGAGGGACACCACGTCTATGTTGCCCTCGGACAGGAGAATATATCCGCTTTTTGATTTTTTCGCCAGATTCAGGGCGAAAAGGTTCCTGCTTTTGTTGAAAACCAGGGTCTCGGGGCTGTTCATGTACTTGGGCTCCCCGTCCCCCAGGATGCGGCCGGAAAAGCCGATGACGCTGCCCCGCACATCGATCACCGGGAACATCAGCCGGTCCCGGAAGGTGTCGTAGAAGCCGCCGTTTTTGCCACGGCGCACCAGACCCGCGTCCGCCAGCTCAAAGTCCGAATAGCCCTTCTGGCGCATGGCCTTTTCCAGACTGTCCCAGGTATCCGGGGCGAAGCCCAGACCGAAGTTTTTGGCGGTGGCGGGGGAGATGCGGCGCCGGGCCATGTAGTCCCGGGCCCGGCTGCCCCCGGGGGTGGACAGCTGCTCGTAGAAAAAGCGGGCGGCGTCCTTGTTGAGAGCCAGCATCCTGGCGCGCTTGCGGCTTTCGGCGTCCTCCTGCTCCTGGGGCATGGCCATGCCCGCCCGCCGGGCCAGGAAGGCCACCGCGTCCCGATAGCCCAGGTTCTCGATCTCCATGATGAAGTTGATGACGCTGCCGCCCTTGCCGCAGCCGAAGCAGTGGTAGATCTGCTTCTCCTGGTTCACGGAGAAGGAGGGCGTCTTCTCGCTGTGGAAGGGGCAGAGGCCAAACTGGTTTGCCCCGCTGCGCTTCGAGAGCCGCACATAGCCGGAGACCACGTCCACAATGTCGTTGCGGTCCACCAGCTCGTCTATGAACTTTTCGGGAAATGGCATAGGATCACCTCCCTTTCCGTCTCCTCGTAGGGGCGGCTATCAGCCGCCCGTTTTCACAGGGAGATCGACGGCGGGCGGCTGATAGCCGCCCCTACGATTAAAGACTCACTTTACCGACCACGCAAAGGGAATAAACAGCTCCCCGTACTTCTCCATGGCATAGCCGTCGGTCATGCCGGAGATGTAGTCGCAGGCGGCTCTTCCCCGCCCCTCCCGCTCCACGATGGGCAGAAAGTCCGCGGGCAGCGCCTCGGGATGGGCGGTGTAGTGGTCATAGAGCCGGGAGAGGATGCCCTCCACCTTGCTCTCCTCGCTTTTGGCAATGGGGTTGGTGTACACGTCGGAATACATGAAGCTGTGGAAGAAGAGAAAGGTCTCCCAGATCTCCGGGGACATTTTCAGCTCCCCCTCCTGCGAGTTTGCGATCAGGTCCCGCAGGAAGGTGTTGATGCGCTCGCTGTTGCGCTCCCCGCAGGTGAGCCGGATGCGCTCCGGCACCTGGTCTGCCGTCAGAAGCCCCGCACGGATGGCGTCGTCCAGATCGTGGTTGATGTAGGCGATCCGGTCGCAGAGGCGGACGGTGGTGGCCTCCCGGGTGTCGTCGGGGGCACCGTGGGTGTGGTTCAGGATGCCCATGCGGGTCTCATAGCAGAGATTCAGGCCCCGGCCGTCCCGCTCCAGCAGATCCACCACCCGGAGACTTTGCTCATAGTGCTTGAAGCCCCCCTCGTAGATCTTGTTGAGGGCCCGCTCCCCGGCGTGACCGAAGGGCGTGTGGCCCAGGTCGTGGCCCAGGGCGATGGCCTCCGCCAGATCCTCGTTCAGCCGCAGGGCCCGGGCCACGGTGCGTGCCAGGCGGGTGACCTCCAGCGTGTGGGTCAGGCGGGTACGGTAGTGGTCTCCCTCCGGCTGGAGAAAGACCTGGGTCTTGTGCTTGAGACGGCGGAAGGCCTTGGAGTGGGTGATGCGGTCGATATCCCGCTGAAAGCAGGGGCGGATGTCACACTCCGCCTCCGGGTGCAGACGGCCCCGGCTCGCTTCCGAGAGCACGCCGTAGGGCCCGATGAGCAGATGCTCCAGCTGTTCGCGTTCCAAACGGGGACAAGACATGCCGGATCCCTCCGATCCTCTTCAATTTCGTCCACTTATCCTATACGACGAAACTTTTGTTTTCCCTTTTTCTTTCCCCAAAAAATTTTTCCGCCCGGGCGAAGGGGCGCGGCAGGAATGCCGCCGCGCCCCTGTCGATATGACAAAAAGTGCCGGATCAAAAGCATGAAAATTTTCGTGGCATTTGAGAGGAAACTGTGATATACTATTAAAACAGATTGAGAGAGGCCTGAGCGCCTCGAAGAAGAGAAAAGACAGACCATTGACCCCACAGGAGGATAGCTGCCATGAAGAAACTGTGCAAGCGTGCCCTGGCGCTGCTGTTTGCCCTGGCCCTGCTGATGACGCTGACGGTCTCGGCCTTTGCCGAGGAGCCGACGGAGGATCCCGGCCAGCAGGAGAGCGAGACCACCGCTCCGGAGAATCCGCAGGAAAGCGAAACGGAGCCGGGTGAAGAGCCGACGCAGCCGGGTGAAGAGCCGACGCAGCCTGGCGAAGAGCAGCCGCAGCCGACGGAGGAGCCCGTTCCCGAGATTTTGGGCGAGGTGACTCTCTACGTCTCCAAGGACGGAAACGACGAGACCGGCGACGGCTCGGAGCAGGCGCCCTTCCAGAGCCTGGCCCGGGCGGCCAGGGCTGCCAACGAGACCCCCGACCGGGCGGTTTACATCCTGGTGATGACGGATCTGGAGATGAAGGAATCCGCCCGCTT
Organism: uncultured Eubacteriales bacterium; assembly: GCA_900316205.1. GTDB lineage: Bacteria > Bacillota > Clostridia > Oscillospirales > Oscillospiraceae > Limivicinus. Next base: position 54,533 of record ONBX01000040.1, on the reverse strand, counting down.
TATCGGGCAGAACATTTCCATCCTGGCGGCGGACAAGGCCGTCACCCTGAAACGCGCCGAGGATTTCAAGACCGCCAAGGATCTCAAGGGCAAGGACTATAACCCCGCCATGATCGAGCTGCGCGCCCCCGAAGGCTCGGAGCGGAAGGCGGGCAGCCTGCTGCTGATGAACGTGATCCTGGACGACGCCGGCCGCCACGAGGGCAGCCTCTTTGAGCAGCCCCAGGAGACCGAGCCGGAGACGGAGGACGAGGAGCCCTCTGCCCAGACCGCCTCTGCGGAGCAGACTGCGGACAAGGAAGAGAAGAAGCCCGAGCAGGTGCAGGACGCCATCGTCTCCGTGGGGGATGAGGGGAGCCTGACCCTGGGCCGCGGCGCGGAGCTGCGCAACTTCGGCGGCCTCTCTGCCGTGCATCTGGGCGAGAAGAGCCAGCTGACCATGGAGGAGAGCAGCGCCATCCGGGATACCGAGAATGTGGCCAATGAGCGGCCTGCCCTGCTCACCGCCGAGAGCTCCGTGGTGGAGCTGCTGGAAGGCTCCAAGCTCCTGGAGCGTGCCCTCCAGCCCGCCGACGAGACCACCGATCTGGGCGATCTGCTGCCCGGCGCCGGGGAGCTGAGCTTCAGCAGCCTGAGCTTCACCGCCCCCGAGACCCTGACCCGGGACGAGGCCATCCTGGTGCACTACGAGATCCCCTACGAGCTGAGCTTCACCATGAGCGAAACGGTGCAGAAGCTGGTGGAGTCCCAGAAGGACAACATCCACGAGGCCGCCGGCCTCATCACCATCCAGCTGGATTCCCGCATGGAGGGCGACGCGATCCTCTTCAAGACCGAGCCCAAGCTGGACAGCGCCATCTTTGAACTGGACGGCGACACCACCTATGACGCCGCCACCCATACCGTAAGCGCCAAGTTCAAGCTGAAGGAGGGCTGGCAGGAGCAGCTCAGCACCCTGGGCGATCCCATGACCTTCACCTGCAAGGGCTATCTGCCCATCGAAAAGTTCGAAGCCAGCACCGACACCGAGGACAAGTATCTCTCCAGCACCGGCAAGGTCAGCCTGACCCTGCGCTACACCCTGGCCGATGAGGAGAAGGTCAGCACCCTGGACAGCAGCGAGAAGACCGCCAACACCAAGATGCTGGGACTGGATTTTTCCGAGCTGGTCTATGACGTGAACGGCGGCGACCTGGGCAGCGGCCCCAACAGGGAGCGGATCTCCGCCCAGAAGAGCTACAAGCTGAAGACCGAGCCCAAGCCCACCCACGACCCCGTGGACGGCTATGATGTGGTGTTCCTGGGCTGGACCGCGGAGTCCACCGACCGGATCTATGCCAGCGGCGATGAAAAGCCCGCGCTGATCGAGACCGTGGCCATTCCCACCCTGGGCCGTGTGACGGTCTACGCTGCCTACAGCGAGGATATCAACAGCGACGGCATCCCCGATGTGGACCAGAAGCTTGCCGTTCTGACCTTCTACGGCAACGCCCCCGATGCGGAGAACGTGCCCGATCCCATCATCCATGTGGTGGGCTCCACCGAAGGCGGCGAGCTGGGTGTGAACATCCCTAAGCAGGAGCCCACCCGGGACTACTACACCTTCCTGGGCTGGGGCAAGACCCCGGATGCCACCGACGACGGCAATCTCTACAAGTTCGATGCCGAAAAGGCCAGCCGCCGGGATATCCCCCTGACGCGGGACACCACCCTCTATGCCGTCTGGCAGCTGAACTACCGCATCAACTATGACGCCAACGGCGGCGAGAATGCCCCCGCGCCCTCTGTGGTGCCGAAGCAAGAAAAAATCACAGATAGTAAGGGTAATACCACTTACAGAGGTAAAGTGCGCATCACCACCGGCGTTCCCACCCGGGAGGGCTACACCTTCCAGGGCTGGTCTGAAAGCCGCCGCGGCGCCGCGGCCTACTTTGCCGGCAATGAAGTGCAGATCACCGGCGGCAACGTGACCCTCTACGCTGCGTGGCTGCGCACCGGAGGCGGCGGCGGTACCGTGGCCCCCAAGACCGGCGACACCAACATGGGCCTTTACATTGGGCTGCTGGGGCTGAGCGCCCTGGCCCTGGCCGGCACCGGCGTGGTGCTGTGGCGGAAAAAGGCACAGCAGTAAATAGAAAGAAACATAAGGAAATGGCGCATTATCAATTGCGCCATTTCCTGCTGTCCGGGAGCGATCCCGGATCTCGCGCAGGAGGATCCCTGCGCGGCACGAAGCCCGAATGACCTTTCCAGGAGGAGGGAGGGCAAAAATGCGCCGCCTGGGAGGCGCGGAATGGAGCGCGGTATGAAGAAACTCTTCTCTCGTATTCACGGTAAAATCAGCAGACTTCTCCTGCACGCGATCAATACCTGCATGGATTCCATCATCTGCGGACAGAGTCTGGTAGAATATGTCCCCAGCGTCTACCGGGACGATGCCAAGGGCGTGGGGATGACAGGGTCACAATCCACACACTATCTGGTTCTGAACCGCATTTTCTCTCATGTGACGCTGAGCGAGAGAGATTCTTTTCTGGATGTGGGCTGTGGGAAAGGGCGTGTACTGGCCTTCCTGCTGAAAAAGCATGCCCCCTGTAAACTCAGCGGGATCGAGATCAATGAAGCAGCCGCGCAGGTTGCGCTGGATTGGACACAGAAATACAAACAGGTGAAAGTGATCCAGGGAGACGCATTCCGGCTGGATTATAATGCCTATACCGTGCTGTTTATGGGCCGCCCCTTTTTGCCGAAGACCTTTTTGCAATTCCTGGAGACCCTCGAGACCAATTTGACGCACCCCATTCGTCTGGTCTACTGGGTCGATCAGCAAAGCGGATATTTGCTGAAAGATCGCCCCGGCTGGAGAAGACAGTTCAGAGAGACCCTGAAGACCGTCTGGGGCCTGAAAATATCAAGAACGCCGCAATCCTATTCCATCTGGGACTATGATCCGGCTTTGAAGTCCCGTGAGGAGGGGCGCTGTTCCTGAAAGAGAAAAAAGCACAAAAAAAGGTGCTGTCTCAAAATGCGGTAAGGCGGAAAAAGTGCCGTAGGGGCGGCTATCAGCCGCCCGGCAGCGCTGGTTTGAAGTAGCACAAAAATGTGAGAAATGTGAGGCGCATTCGTACTTACCTGCGAATGCGCCTCACATTTCTTACTTTTTGACATATTACCGCGCGGGCGGCTGGTAGCCGCCCCTACGTTCATTTTGGGACTTTTGAGACAGTCCCTTTTTTGCGGAATGAGGAAATGAAGGGCCATCGGCCCTGAAGGAATGGCGGTGTCCCGCATTGCGGGACGGATTTGAATGCATCGGCGCAGCTGAACCCACAATTCCTTCATGCGCGAAGCGCGCTTCCTTTATCCCACCGGCACGGCCTGGAGGCTCTCGCCGGCGGCGGCAGGCTCCACCGCGCCGCCGCTCAGGTCCAGGATCCTGGCGCAGAAGGCTTCGCTGCGCTCCTCCGGGAGCAGGGCCCGGATGGTGACGGCGGCGTCGTAGTCCATGCCCTCCACCGCCCCGTCAAAGGCGGCGATCTCCTGCTTGTAGCGCTCGAGAGCCGCGTAGGAGCAGGGGATCTCCAGCCGCACCCAACGGCGCACCACCGAGCGGCCCGCGGCGTCCAGCGCGTCCTTGGCACTCTTGGTATAGGCCCGGAAGAGGCCCCCCGCGCCCAGGAGCACCCCGCCGAAGTAGCGGGTCACCACGCAGACCAGGTTGGTGACGCCCTCCCGGCGGAAGACCTCCAGCATGGGGATGCCTGCCGTACCCTGGGGCTCGCCGTCGTCGGAATAGCGCTCCGGTCCGTCCTTGAGCAGATAGCACCAGCAGTTGTGCCGGGCGTCGTAGTATTTCTTTTTCATCTCGGCCACAAAGGCCCGGGCCTCGTCCTCCGATTCCACAGGGCGCACATGGCCCAGAAAGCGGCTGCGCTTCTCCACGTACTCGCTTTCTCCGGCCCCTGTTGGGACATAGTATTCGGTCATCAGAGTCGCTCCTATACATCGTTCGTAGGGGCGGCAATCAGCCGCCCGTTGGACGCTGGCAGAGTGCGGGCGGCTGATCGCCGCCCCTACGGTGTTTTCTTTATCAATCTGCCTTGATCGAACCGTCCCACTCCTTCCGACGGATGGAGTAGTACAAAGACTTGCGGACGTCTCCCAGAGCAGAGGTCCAGTCCTCCGTGCAGCGGTAGGTGAAGCCGCACTTCTCAATGACCCGGTGGGATCTGACGTTAAAATCCGCGTGAGCACACCAGACTTCCTCCGCGCCCCGGTCAAAGCACAGGGCGATCAGCGCCCGGACGGCCTCGGGGATACAGCCGTTCCCCCAGAGGGGACGAGCCAGCCAGTAGCCGATTTCCGGCTGCCCGTTTGCCAGGCTGCAGGAACTGGGGAAAATGCCCACACTGCCTACCGGCACATCACCGCCCTTCAGCGTGACAGCCCAGGTATCCGGCTTCATCAGAATCGTGCGCAGGATATGGAGGCTGTCTCCCACATCTTTGTGGGGCGCCCAGCCGGCCGCGGGGCCGACCGCGGGGTCAGAGGCATAGCGGTAAAGGTCTGCCGCGTCCTCTTCCCGCCAGGGACGCAGGATCAGCCGTTCGGTTTCGATGATATCCATGATCGTCCCTTCCTCAAAACGGAAAACGGCGGGCGACCTCGTCTCCCTCTCCTACGTCTCCTAAAAACTAAAACTAATCTTCCCAGTCTTCCTTCGGCTCCTCGTAGCCGGGAATGTACTGCTTCACCCGACCGAAGAGATCCGGCTGGACCACGGCCTCCACCTCGATGCCGGCATCGGTATATTCCGTGCGCAGGACCTTGGCCTCCCGGTTGAGACTGTCCAGCAGCCCCGCCGCGGCATAGGGCAGCAGCAGCGTCACCTGCTTCTTGCCCCGATCCAGCAGCTCCGAGAGCTTCTGTACCAGGCGGTCGGAGCCCTCGCCGCTTTTAGCGGAGATGCAGACCACATCCTCCCCGTGGGGCAGGATGCCGATATAGCGGTCGCACTTGTTGAAGATCCGCAGGCAGGGGGTCCCCTCGGCGCCAAGCTGCCGGATCAGCTCGTTTACCACCCTTGCCTGCTCCTCCCACTCGGGATTGGAAATGTCGATGACGTGCAGCAGCACGTCCGCAAAGGCCAATTCCTCCAAAGTAGCTTTGAAGGCCTCGATCAGGTGGGTGGGGAGCTTGCGGATGAAGCCCACGGTATCGGATAAAAGCACCTCGGTGCTCTCGTCGATGCGCAGGCGTCTTGTGGTGGTGTCCAGCGTGTCGAAAAGCCGGTCGTTTGCGGGGATATCCGAACCGGTGAGGCAATTCAGCAGGGTGGATTTGCCCGCGTTGGTGTAGCCCACCAGGGCCACCACAGGCATGGCGTTCTTTTCCCGGCGGCGGCGCTGGGTGGAACGCACCTTGCGCACGGCGGCCAGTTCCTCCTCCAGCTTCTGGATCTTCCGGCGGATGTGGCGCCGGTCGGTCTCCAGCTGGGTCTCGCCGGGGCCGCGGGTGCCGATGGGGGAGGAGCCGCCGGAAGCGGTCTGCCGCACCAGGTGAGTCCACATGCCGGTGAGTCGGGGGAGCAGATACTTATACTGGGCCAGCTCTACCTGGAGCTGGCCTTCTTTTGTCTGGGCCCTCTGGGCGAAGATGTCCAGGATCAGGCCCGAGCGATCCAGCACCTTCACGCCCAGATCCTCGGAGAGGACCCGCATCTGGGAGGGGGAGAGCTCGTTGTCAAACACGGCCAGGTCGCAGTCATTGTCCTCAATGAGCTGCTTCATCTCCTGTACCTTGCCCTCGCCGATGAAGCTGCGGGGCTCGGGGCTGGGCCGGCTCTGGATCAGCATGGCCACGGCCTCGCCGCCGGCGGTCTCCACCAGGGCGGCCAGCTCCTCCATGGAGATATCCGTGGAGCGCTCATGCTCGTCCATGCTGGCGGCGGAGAGTCCGGCCAGCACGGCCCGTTCTTTCTTTTTCAGCTGTTCTTCCATAAGGTTCCTTTGCCGTTAAAACAAATCTTTATCAAAGGGGGTGCCGTTTTCCGCCCGGGCGGCTTCCTCCGCCCGCTGGCGGGCCAGCTCCCGCCGGCGCTGCTCGGCCAGACGCCGCTGCTTCAGATGCTTGCGGCGCAGCAGCCGGTAGCGGGTGACCAGGGCCAGATAGGCCGACACCAGCACCAGGATCACCAGGATCACGATGAGCACCGCGGGACGGGCCAGGGATTCCCGGATGTGCTGCTTGAAATACTCCCAGCGGTTCAGATCCACGCTGCCGGAGGCCACCAGCCGGGCGGAGGCAAATTCCCGCCCGTCATAGAGCACGTGGGCCACACCCAGCACCGTGCCGGCCTCTACCGGCGCGGTCAGGTTCTGGTCGAATAGCTCGATGCGGATGTCCTCCTCGCCCGGCTCCACGTTGTTGGGCAGGGGGAAGCGGACGCTGCGCTGGGGTTTGAGACCCACCCGGGCGTCTCCCTCGGCCAGAGCCACATCCGCAAAGTCCAGCACCTCGTCCTCGGTGATGACGGTGCGCATGGTGAAGTTGGCGAAGGCCCAGTCATAGAGCTTGGCGGAGTCGGAGAAGTTCTTGCGCTCTTCGGTGTCGGAGAGGTAGGGCCCGTCAGAGCCCATCACGATGCCGAGCAGATGCATGTCGTCCCGCTGGGCTGTGGAGATGAGGCAGTAGCCTGCGGCCCGGGTGTAGCCGGTCTTGATGCCGTGGGCCCCCTCGTAGAGGTAGCCTGGGCCGTAGATGCCGTCGGGAGAGATGAGGGCGTTGGAGTTTTTCAGCTCCCGGGCGGGGTTCACGTTGGTGGCGGGCACGTTGTAGGAGGTGGAGTCGCAGATCTCCATGAAGGACGGGTAGCCCATGGCGGCCCGGGTGATCAGATAGAGATCGTAGGGACTGGTGAGATTGTCGTTGGAAAGGCCGTTGGGGTCCACAAAGCGGGTCATGGTGCAGCCCAGCTCCGCTGCCCGCTGGTTCATCCGGTCCACGAAATTGGGGATGCCGTTGCCGAGATACGAGGCAATGACATTGCAGGCGTCATTGCCGGAAGAGACTGCCGCGCAGTAGAGCAGATCCCGGAGGGTCAGCTGTTCCCCGGCCACGATGTACACGCTGCTGCTGTCATCGCTCATACCGTTCTGGCAGTCCAGCCCCGCGGTGATCACGTCGTCCAGACTCACCTCGCCCCGATCCACAGCCTCCAGGGCCAGCAGCACGGTCATGACCTTGGTGAGGCTGGCGGGGGAGCGGGGGTAGGAGCTGTTGAGCTGATAGAGGATGGTGCCGCTCTCCAGGTCCACCAGCAGGACGGCCTGGGCGCTGAGCTCCGGACCCTCCAGCCGGACCCCTTCCGGGGTGGGGGTGACGGAGGGACCCGGGTCCTCCGGGTACTCGGTGGTCTCCTCCGGCTCCTCGGCCAGAGCAAAAGGTGCAAACATCGCGGCAAGGAGACAAAGGATCAGAAAAAGGGAAAGGAATCGTGTTCTTTTCATGCTAAACTCCCGTTTCTATAGTTTCTTTCACGGTACGGGCCACATAGGCCCAGAGGCTTCGGTCCACGCTGCGCCCGGCCACAAGAGGCACCCGGCCCAGCTCTCGCTCTTCCAGGAGGAAGATGGCCTCGCCCAGAGGCTGCCCGGCGGCAATGGGAGCCTGGAGCGCATCGTCCGCCACCTCCAGCCGGAGCTCCGGCTCTGCCCCGGCGGGCAGCAGCGCGGAGAGCGCGCCCCCTGCCAGCAGGGAGAGCTCGTCATCGCCCCAGGCGGAGGCGGCCCTGCAGCGGGCAAGGGTCTGCCCCGGGGTGCAGAGCTCCCGGGTGCGGAAGCTCTCGAAAGCCCAGTCATAGAGCTTGGCGCTGTCCACAAAGCTGTAGCGGGTATCGGTGTCGGAGAGATAGGGCCCGTCGCAGCCCAGGACGATGGCCAGAAGACGCAGGCCGTTTCGCTCCGCCGTGGAGATGAGGCAGTAGCCAGCAGCCCGGGTATAGCCGGTCTTCACGCCGTGGGCACCCTCATAGAGATAGCGGTCGCCGTAGATCCCCTGGTCGGAGATGAGGGCGTTGGAGCTTTTGAGATCCCGGGGCGGAAACACGTTGGTCTCCGGGATGGTGACGGCATGACAGTCGCAGAAGGTCATGAAGGAGGGCAGACGCATGGCCTCCAGGGTGATGCGGTACAGATCCCTTGCGGAGGTCAGGTTGTCATAGGAAAGCCCGTGGGGGTCCACAAAATGGGTCTGGGAACAGCCGAGACCTTCGGCCCGCCGGTTCATCAGGGCCACAAAGGAGGGAATGTCCCCCGCCACATAGGCGGCCAGCACGTTGCAGGCGTCGTTGCCGGAGGCCACCGCCGCGCAGTAGAGCAGATCCCGCAGAGTCAGCTGTTCACCCGCGACGATGCCGGCGCTGCTGCTGTCATCCCGCATGCCCCGGCGGCAATCGGCCCCGGCGGTCACCATATCGTCCATGCTGATCTCGCCCCGCTCCACAGCTTCCAGCGTCAGCATCAGGGTCATGATCTTGGTGATGCTGGCGGGGGAGCGCCGGGCGTCGGCGTTCACCTCATAGAGGATGGCGCCGCTGTCCAGATCCGCCAGCAGTACCGCCTGGGCCGTGAGCTGGGGCCCGTCCAGCGCCAGGGCGCAGGGGGCAAAGAGCGCAAACAGGAGGCACAGGACCAGCAGGACGGGAATAATTCTGAAAATTTTCATTTTGTTCTCCCGTTTTGCAGGGAATGTGGTATGATGTACTATCAGGACATCGGGACCCTGCCTGGGGTCTTGACAGTTACACCTACCTATTATAAAGATTGGGCAGAGGAATTGCAACTTAAAAATGAGGGCGGCGAAATATGAAAATTCTGGTCGTTGACGACGAAAAGCTCCTGGTGAAGGGCATCAAATTCAATCTGGAGAATGAGGGCTACACCGTGGATGTGGGCTATGACGGGGAAATGGCCGTTTCCATGGCCAGGACCGGCAGCTATGACCTGATCATCCTGGACCTGATGATGCCCAAGAAGGACGGGCTGGAGGCCTGCCAGGAGATCCGCGGCTTTTCCACCGTGCCCATCATCATGCTCACCGCCCGCAGCGAAAAGGCGGACATGCTCATGGGCTTTGAGTCCGGGGCCGACGATTACGTGACCAAGCCCTTCGACATCATGGTGCTGAAGGCCCGGGTCCGGGCCCTGCTGCGCCGGGCCGGCCTCTCCGCCCCGGGGACCCAGGGCTCCGCCACCGCGCTGCAGCGGGGGCACATTGCAGTGGACGAGGAGCGGCGCACCGCCTGGAAGGACGGGGTTCCGGTGGAACTGACCATGAAGGAGTTCGACCTGATCCTCTTCCTGATGAAAAATCCCGGCCGGGTCTACAGCCGGGAGGCCCTGCTGGATCTGGTCTGGGGCTATGAATACCAGGGCGATACCCGTACCGTGGACGTGCACATCCGCCGGCTCCGGGAAAAGCTGGAGCTGGACCCCGCCCATCCCGACTACATCGCCACCAAATGGGGCGTGGGGTACTATTTTAGTGAAAAGTGAATAGTGAAGAGAGAAGAATGAAGAAATGAACCCCTTCCGACCTTGCCGCAAGCGGCTCGGCCGCCTCCCCAGGGGGGAGGCAAGATACCTGCTTGCTTCCCCCTCAGGGGGAAGTCCCCAGTGCGAACACTGGGGGATAGGGGATATTTCAATCATCGGCGAAGCCGATACCATAACTCTTCACTCTTCACTCTTCTCTTTTCCCTTCAAATACGGAGTATTTGCCTATGCACAGTATCCGCATACAATTTATCTCCTTCATCACGGCGCTGCTGCTGGTTTTGCTGCTGCTGCTGAACATCTATCCGCTGACCTCTTCCCGGGACGCGGTGTTTGAGGAGAAGCGCAGCTCCATGACGGCCCAGGCCTCCACCCTGGCCTCCTCCCTCTCCGGCCTGGAACGGCTGAATCCGGAGAACATCACCGAGGTGCTGCGCTACCTGGATCTCAGCGGCTATACCCGGGTGCTGGTGGCGGACCGCTCCGGCGGCAGTCTCTATGACTCCGCCGGCCAGGCAGGCGGCCAGATCCCGGCGGATCTGCTGACCTGCCTCACCGGGAAGACGGTGTTCCGCTCCTCCTTCCGGGAGGCGGCCTTCCTCAGCAGCATCGCCATCCCCCTCAGCGCCCAGGGGGAGCTGACCGGCGCCCTCTATCTTGCCGAGCGGGATGAGGAGCGGGCCGAGATGCTGCTGGGCTTCCAGAACCGGATCCGGGCGGCCTCTCTCGCCATCGGGGCCCTGGCCCTGGTGCTGGCCCTGGTCTATGTATTCCTGCTGGTAAACCGCATCCGGGCCATTGTGCGCTCCATGCGGGTGGTGGCCGGGGGAGACTACAGCTACCGCCATGTGAACCGGGGCCGGGATGAGATCTCCGAGCTGGGGGAGGAGTTCAACCAGCTCACCGAAAGGCTGGAGACCACGGAGGAGCAGCGGCGGCGCTTTGTGTCCGACGCCTCCCATGAACTGAAAACGCCACTGGCCTCCATCCGTCTGCTGGCGGACAGCATCGTGCAGAACGAGAATGTGGACGCCGCCACCATGCGGGAATTTGTCACCGATATCGGCAACGAGGCCAAGCGCCTCCAGCGCACCACCGACAAGCTCCTGACCCTGTCCCGCCTGGATGACAGCGTGGAGAGGGAGCTGGTGAGCGTGGATGTAAAGCAGGTGGTGCTGGACACGCTGACGCCCCTGCGCCCCCTGGCCCAGGAAAAGCAGGTGAGCCTGGAGACGGCGCTGGAGGACGGCTGCCGCATCCGGGCCACGGAGGACGACCTGTTCCACATCGTCTTCAATCTGGTGGAAAACGCCGTGAAATACAATGTCCCCGGCGGGGCGGTGCGCATCGCCCTGCGGGGCGACGAAAAGCAGGTGACCCTCGCTGTCTCCGACACGGGGATCGGCATCCCCGAGGAGGACCGGGCGAACATCTTCTCCCGCTTCTATCGGGTGGACAAGGCCCGCTCCCGGGAGGCCGGGGGCAGCGGCCTGGGACTCAGTATTGTACACGACACGGTGCTGGCTCTGGGAGGCAGTATCGAAGTCGGTCAAAATACGCCGCAGGGATCGGTCTTCACCGTGTCGTTCCCCCGGCCAAGTTCTAAGGAGGAAACATGAACAACATTGCCCGCATTCAGGAAGCGCTTATCCGGAAGGATTTGGACGCCATCCTCATCACCGATGAAAAGAACCAGCGCTACGCCACCGGCTTTGCCTTCACCGACGGCGCCGTGGTGGTGGGCCGGGAGAAGGCCTGGCTGCTCACCGATTCCCGCTACATCGAGGCCGCCGAGAACATCGCCGGGGACTGCTGCACCGTGCAGATGTTTGACCGGCAGCACAGCCAGATGGATCTGATCCGCGCCGCTCTTACCGAAGCCAAGGCGGAGCGTCTCGCCGCCGAGGACCAGCAGCTGAGCCACGCCCGCTGGGCCGCCCTGGAGAAGGCCCTGGGTCGGGAGTTCCTGCCCGCCGGAGACTTCATGATGTCGCTGCGCGCCAGCAAGAACCAGGAGGAGATCGACAGCATGATCCGGGCCCAGCGCATCAGCGAAAAGGCCCTGGAGGAAGTGCTGCATATCATCAAGCCCGGCATGACCGAGAAGGAGGTCATGGCGGAGCTGGTGTATCACATGCTGCGTAACGGCAGCGAGGGCAATTCCTTTGACCCCATCGTGGTTACCGGCAAGAACACCTCCATGCCCCACGGCGTGCCCGGAGACACCGTCATTCAGGACGGGGACTTTATCACCATGGACTTCGGCAGCCTGAAAAACGGCTACTGCTCCGACATGACCCGCACCGTTGCCGTGGGCCATGCCACCGAGGAGATGGAGAAGATCTACTACACCGTGCTGGAGGCCCAGCTGGCCGGCATCGCCGCCGCCCGCTCCGGCATCCCCGGCAAGCTCATCGACCAGGCCGCCCGTGACGTTATCGAAAAGGCCGGCTACGGCGCCTACTTCGGCCACGGCTTCGGCCACAGCCTGGGTCTGGATATCCACGAGCCGCCCATGGCCGGTCCCCGGGGCGATGCCCTCATGGAGGTCAACGACCTCTGCTCCGCCGAGCCCGGCATCTACATCCCCGGCAAGTTCGGCGTGCGCATCGAGGACGTGATGATCATCCGCCCCGAGGGCGCCGAGGTCATCACCAAGGCCCCCAAGATGGAGCTCATCGTCCTGCACAATTAAGTTTTTAGTTTTTAGAGGACGGGGAATAATTCGGAATTCGGAATTCGGAGTTCGGAATTGGCGCAGACCGGGCGTCGACCGTAGGGACGAGCATCGCTCGTCCGCCGTTCCCAATGGCCTTCCCCCAGCGGGGGAAGGTGCCCCAGTGCGCACACTGGGGCGGATGAGGGAGAACGCCGGAATAGAGCAAGCGGATAAAACAGAAGCATCCGGCAAGTTTCTCCCTCACCTGTCAGCTGCGCTGACATCCTCCCCCGCTGGGGGAGGAACAGACCTTGAATCGTCCGCACCGCATCCCCCGCGAGGCGGATGACGGATGAGGTCTCCGCGTAGGGCACAATGCCCGCATCGTGCCGCCTCTTTTCCGCCGCAGCGGAACGGGCATCGCACCTCCGCCTGTCCGAGGGCGGAACAGAGCTTCCGGAGTCCCTTGAAAGAAAATGCTTGCAAAACGGAGAGATATACAGTAAAATAAACCAGCTAATACTGTAGTTCAGACAGAATTTTGATTACGGGAGGACCCATACATGATTACTGCAGGCGAATTCAGAAACGGCGTGACCTTCGAGATGGACGGAAACGTCATGCAGGTTGTGGAATTCCAGCACGTCAAGCCCGGCAAGGGCGCTGCTTTCGTGCGCACCAAGATGAAGAACGTCATCACCGGCGCCGTCACCGAGACTTCCTTCAACCCCACCGCCAAGTTCGAGAACGCCACCGTCGACCGTCAGACCATGGAGTATCTGTACAACGACGACAATCTCTACTATTTCATGAACCCCGAGACCTATGAGCAGGAGCCGGTGGACGGCAGCGTCCTGGGCGACAACTTCAAGTTCGTCAAGGAGAACATGGAGTGCACCATCTACTCCTACAAGGGCAAGGTCTTCAATGTGGAGCCTCCCTTCTTTGTGGAGCTGGAGGTCACCGACACCGACCCGGGCTTTGCCGGCAACACCGCCACCAACGCCACCAAGCCCGCCACCGTGGAGACCGGCGCCGAGATCAAGGTGCCTCTCTTCATCGAGCGCGGCGAGAAGATCAAGATCGATACCCGCACCGGCGAGTATCTGTCCAGAGCCTGAGCATAAAATCAGGAAGAATCAGGGGGGAAGTCATAAAGCTTACCCCCTTTTTTCAAATTATTGATGGGAGGTTTTCATCATGACGATCGTGGAAAAAGCTGCTTATCTGAAGGGACTGACCGCAGGACTGGGCGTGGAGCCCGATTCCCGGGAGGGAAAGCTCTGGGGGGCGCTGACCGACTTGCTGTCCGACATGGCTCATGAGATCGAGGACCTCCAGTCCGGCAGTCTGGACTTTGCAGACACCCTGGACGAGATGTGCGAGGATCTGAGCTATCTGGAAGAGATGGTGGACGCCTACAACGTGCCCGACCACAGCTGGGACGATGAGGACGAGTTCTTTGACGAGGACGAGGAAGAGAATCCGGACAAGATCTATGACCTGAACTTCGCCAAGGACGAGGATCTGGACGACGTGGCCGAAGAGAGCGACGAGGACGAGGAGCTGGAGATCGACGGCGTCCTCTATGACGCCACCTGCCCCTCCTGCGGAGAGGTCATCACCTTCGACGAGGAGACCCTGGCCAAGGGCTCCATCCGCTGCCCCAACTGCGGCGAAGAGCTGGAGTTCGACCTGGGCGATGAGGACGAGGGACCCGAGGACGAGTGATCGCCAGGTAAGTGCAAAAAAGAAGGGGCTGTCTCAAAAGTCCATAAATGAACGTAGGGGCGGCTACCAGCCGCCCGCGCGGTAATATGTCAAAAAGATAGAAATGTGAGGCGCATTCGCAGGAAAGTACAAATGCGCCTCACATTTTTGTGCTACTTCAAACCAGCGCTGCCGGGCGGCTGATAGCCGCCCCTACTTTTTCCGCCTTACCGCATTTTGAGACAGCACCTTCTTTTTTTGTTGTTTGAGGGAGGCGCGGTAAAAGCGGAGGAGGTAGGCCCTGCGCGTTTCCCGTCCCGCTGTAGGGGCGCATCACGATGCGCCCGGCAAAACGAGCCCTGAGCAACAGAAATGTTGGGCGAATCCGCGCCATGGCAATGATGCGGATTCGCCCATCGGTTTTCTTGCAGGGAAAGGAAACATGCTGCTTCGCAGGGACCTCATCCGGCGCTTCGCGCCACCTGTCCACCTTGCGGTGCCCGAAAACGACTGCGGGCTTACGCTGATCCTTGCAGTTTTTGACCGCTGCGGAAAAGGAGCCCTCGCTTTTTCTGCCACAGGCAGCGCGAGGGCTTCTTTCCCCCGTGCGCGGGGAAGGCATCGGGCCGCCGAGAGCCTCGGCCCCTGCAAGGGCCCATGCCGGGCCAAGCTGTCAGCGGATCTCGGGATCGTAGGGCCGCGGCGCGTCCTGCGCCGCGGGGGCTGCGGCCACAGGGGCCGGGGCCTTTTTCTTTGCCTTCTTGACGATCACAACGACCAGCAGCGCAGCCACCGCCACAGCGGCTATGATCAGGAAGATCCCGTCCCGTCCCTCGGTGGTGTCCAGGACCAGATAGCGCACAGCAGGGTCATTGGGGGAGAGGCCGAAAATCTCCTGCAGGTCTTCGCTGAAGTAGCGGCGCAGCTCGGCGTCCTTCATCTCCTCCAGCTTTCCCTGGACTTTCAGAGTCTCGCCGCCGTAGGGGAAGCCGTCCACGCCTGCCAGCCAGTCGCTCATCCGCTCCAAGGTCTGGTTATCCTGGGCGTTTTCCACCTCCAAGGCCATCAGGGAGAGCCCATCGCCCTCTTCCAGGATCAGATAGTAATAGGACAGTTCGCTGGCAGTGGCGGAGATGCCGTTGGTGGTGCTGGTTTTCGTCTCTGTGGCGAAGGGTCCCAGCACCCAGCGGGCCTCATAGCTCACGAATTCTCCCACGGGGAGATCCTGACCGGAGCTGAGATAGTCCTCCAGGGTGATCTTGGCCTCCTTCTGCATGGAGTTGTTCTCATTGATCAGGCGCGTCCCGTTGGTGACCAGAAACCCGATGCCGCCAACCAGCAGAATGGCGATGATGGCACGAAGGATCGCGCCTCCGACTTTCTTCATGACAATAACCTCCTTTTTTATTCAAAACGTATTAAACAGGGGGAAAGGATGAAAATGCTCAGCGCCCGAAGATCTGCTGGCGCTCCATGTCGCCCACGTTCAGGAAATAGCAGATGTTGCCGATGTTGTGCATCTCCCAGTTGTTGTCCGTGATAAAGTGGCGCAGCTCGTCCACCCGGACATACCACTGGTCGGCCTTCAGATACCAGCGCTCCCGCTCCCGGGGGACCTCCGGCTCCAGAAGGGCCTGGTACTCGTCGATAAGGGCGAGGACATGCTCATTGGAGAGGACGGTCCTGTTCAGCTCCGCGAAGCGTTTCAGCACCCGCTCACGGAAGCTGTGGTTTTTCAGCAGGTTCTTGATCAGCGGCGGCATCTGGTTGCCGGCGTTGCCGATCTCGTTCATGATGATGGTAAAGTCGCTCTTGGCGTACCAGAAGCCCCAGTCCAGATCGTAGAAGCAGAACTGCCATTTGTTGCCGTTTTCGGGGGAGCGGTACATGCGGGTGTTGCCCTGGATGTCCGTGTTGGCGCAGTAGCTCTCCAGCAGGAACCAGTCGATGAGGCTGTCCAGATCCACATGCTCGCTGACGTACTGGTAATTCTCCTCCACGCTCAGGTCGTTTTTGTAGATGAAGGACAGCACCTCGTTGTGAAATTCCGAATCCAGGCTGACAGGGCACTTGTTGCCCACTACGCTGCCTGCACTGACGCCGGCGTGGGAGGCGTAATACTGATCGGAGAAGTCCTCCTTCAGGCAGTAGATGCCGAAGTAGCGGCCGTTCACATAGAGGATGCAGTATTTGCTGGCCTGGGTCAGGCAGGCGTCTCCCGCCTCCTCACACAGGCGCTGGAAGAGCTCGTTGCGGAAGATGGAGAAGGTGTAGTCCTGCCCGCCGCGGATGGCCAGGGAGGAGAATTCGGTCACGCCGTTATCGAAGACGTTGGCCTCCAGGTTGCCGCCGTAGCGTCCCTTGAAGCTGACGCCCATGCTCTTCTTGGGCAGGTCCAGACTGGTATAGCCCTTCATGCTCAGGGCGCAGGCGCGGTTAAAGCTGTGCTCCCCGTCATAGAGGGCCAGGTTCGCGGAGACATCCTGGTGCTTGACCTTGTTGTACCAGATGTTGTTGAAATCCTCCATGCTGTCCACCACCAGGCTCATCACCGGCAGGGTGTGATTTTCGTTGATCACATAGCTGTAGGTGGCGACGGGGCTGGGCAGCGCGCTCTCCTCCCTGGCCAGGGTGCGTACAACGCCGGTGCTGCGCAGCGTCAGCGGCTCGGTGTAGACCGGGGAGTCCAGGGTGGGTACGCTGCCGTCCAGAGTGTAGTGGATCTCGCCGGGAGAAAGCAGCGTCACCGTGACGGAGCCCACGTCGTTGTAGACCCCATCGGGCTCCGCGGTGAGCGGCGCATCGGTGACCCGGCGGCAGCCCTCGCCGTTTTCGGTGCCGGGGGTACGCTGGGCAAAGTAGAAGAAGCCGGGCTGCCCCTCCAGCCTGCCCATGCTGCAGCCTAAGGGAATGTCGTGCAGGGCAACGTAGTCCAGCAGCTCACCGGAGGCATTGCGCAGATAGAGCTGCTCCCCGGCGGCGCTGAGGTCGAAGCCCGTGTTCAGGGCGGTACCGATGCTGCCCTCCTCCTCGTCGTTGTGGCAGCAGAGGATGAGCAGTTCCCCCGGAGCCAGGGTCATGCCCTCGGGGAAGGTCCAGCGACTCTCGTCCGCCTTGTCGGAGAGGCTGCAGCCGCCCAGCGCGAGAGTGTTCACGGAGATGTTTTTGATCTCCACCCAGTCGCAGGCGTCCCAGTTGCCCTGAGCCACGAAGCGGCGGTTATAGACGCAGGCCTCGTTGATCACCAGACTCTGCCCGGCGCTTTGGCTGAGGCACCATTTCTCGTAGCCCGCGCTGCCGTTTTCCAGCCCCGGGCTGATCCAGGGCGTCTCGGTAAAGCTGCCGTCGGGGCTCCGGATCAGGCTGCAGTCCGCCCGATCCGAGGAGCAGAGCGCCAGATCCCGCAGGGCGCCCTCGGGGGAGAGAAGATAGAGCGTCTCGTCCCGGGAGAGGGAGAAGGAGGGGCCGGTGGCCCCGTCGAAAAAGACCACGGTGCGCTCGCCGGGGGCAAGCTCCCCTTCGGAAAAGCTCCAGCGAGCCTGATTTTCCCGGTCCGTCAGGGACCAGCCGGAGAGGGAGACGGTCTTGTCGGAGATGTTCTCCAGCTCTGCCCAGTCAAAGAAGCGCCCGGAGGCATCGGCCACGGCGGCCTTGTTCTTTGCCATGAGCTCCGAGATCTGCAGGAGATCGGCATACTCGGCGGAGGGCTGCTCGGGCCCGGCGGAGTCCTGCTCCTCCTTCTCCGCGGGCGCATCCGTCAGCCACGACAGCCAGGAGCTTTGCTTCTCACGATCGGAGGTCTGGGTGGAGGCTGCCTCTTCCTGCGTCCCAGCGGCAGCGGGCGTATCGGCGGCAGCGGGCGTATCGGCAGGAAGGTCCACCACGTTGTTGGCCACAAAGCCGAACAGGGCGAGGACGATGATACATACGATCAGCAGCAGCTTTTTCATGGCATTCTCCAAGTAAAAGGAAAAATGGGAAACCCGGCGAAAGCACGGGCAAAGCGTTTCTTTCTAATTTAATTATTGTATCAGGAAGCGGCGAAAAACACAAGAAGAAAGAGAGAAAAGGGAAGGAAATCGGAAAAGGAAAGTTTTTTTGATTGACGCGGGGAAAATTAAATTGTAAAATAATACGGTTAGGAAAGGAGGGGATAACGATGGCGCAGCAGTTCGATTCCGTGGACCGGATCGCCCACGCCACCATCGTCACCGCTCCCGACCGGGAAGAATGCCTGGCCCTGGCGCTGGACATGGCCGCGGCCCTGGTGTGCCAGGCCTCCGGCCCGGTGCCCTGCGGCGTCTGCCGGGCCTGCCGGAAGGCGCGGGAGGGCATCCACCCGGACGTCATCCGTGTGAAACGGCCCGAGGACGACAAGGGACGGCCCAAGAAGGAGATCCCCGTGGACACGGTGCGCCGCATGGCGGCGGACGCGCCGGTGCTGCCCAACGAGAGCGAACGGAAGGTCTACCTCATCGAGGATGCGGACACCATGAACATCGCCGCCCAGAACGCGGCGCTGAAGCTGCTGGAGGAGCCGCCGAGAGGCGTGTACTTCATCCTCTGCGCCCAGAACCCGGCCCTGCTGCTGCCCACGGTGCGCTCCCGCTGCGCCGTGTGGAGCCGCTTCGGCGGCGAAACGGCCCTTGACCCGGAGAGCAAGGCCCTGGCGGAGGAATTCCTCCGGCAGGTCGCCCGGGGCGACCGGGCGGAGCTGCTGCGCTGGTGCGCCCGAAACGAGGACATGGACACCCGGAGCATGGCAAGCTTTCTGGACTGCGCCTGTGCCTGCACGGTGGACCGGCTTACCGGCCGCACCGGCGGCGAGGGCATGAGCCCGGCTCAGCTTCTCGCGCTGCACGCCCTGCTGGAGCGCTGCCGGAAGATGCTGCGGGTCAACACAGGCGTGAAACAATTATTTGGATTGCTGGCGGTGGACGCCATCGCCGAAAGAGGAGTATAACATTGATCGAAATCGTCAGTATTCGTTTTAAGAACCGGGGCAAGAGCTATTCCTTCGCCCCCAACGGCATGGAGATCGCCACCGGCGTCAAGGTCATCGTGGAGACGGCCAAGGGCCTGGAGATCGCCGAGTGCAGCCGGGGCAACCATTGGGTGGAGGAGACCGCCGTGGTGCAGCCCCTGCGCCCCGTGGCCCGCATCGCCACCGCCGATGATCTCCGGATCGAGGAGCTGAACAAGAAGCGGGAGAAGGAGGCCTTCCAGATCTGCCAGCAGAAGATCGCCGAGCACGGCCTGGAGATGAAGCTGGTGGACGTGGAGTGCAACTTCGAGGGGAACAAGACCATGTTCTTTTTCACCGCCGACGGGCGGGTGGACTTCCGGGAGCTGGTGAAGGACCTGGCCGGCATCTTCCGCAACCGCATCGAGCTGCGCCAGATCGGCGTAAGGGACGAAGCCAAGATGATCGGCGGCATCGGCATCTGCGGCCGCCCCTTCTGCTGCAGTCAGTTTCTGGATGATTTCCAGCCCGTGTCCACCAAGATGGCCAAGGTCCAGTCCCTGTCTCTCAACCCCACCAAGATCTCCGGCAGCTGCGGCCGCCTGATGTGCTGTCTGCGCTATGAGCAGGACGCCTATGAGGATCTCATCAAGAAGGTGCCCAAGCAGGGCGCCTTTGTGGAGACCATCGACGGCTACGGCACCGCCGCCCAGGTGAATCTCCTCCGCCAGACCGTGAAGGTGAAGCTGGACCAGGATAAGGACGACACCCTGCATGTCTACAAGGCCAACGAGCTGGCCGCCGTGCCCGGCGGCAGACCCCGGGACGGGGAGGAGCCGCCCCATGTGCTGAACTACGTGCCCGAGGAACCGGAAGCCCAGGAGCCGGCTGAGGATGAGTGGAACATCCCCGCCATGGTGGCGGCGGAGCCCCAGGAGACGGAAACGCCCGCCGAGGCTGCCCAGATCCCGGAGGAGGGCCGGCGCAGCCGCCGCAGAGGCGGACGGAGGAGCCGGGGCGAGCAGCCCGAGCAGCCCAGGGACGCCCAGCCGGAGAAGAAGCCTGAGCTTAAAAAGAGCGAGCAGAGCAAAAAGCCCCAGAAGCAGCCGAAGCCGAAGCAGGAAAAGCCCGCCGAGGCGGAAAAAGAGGCCAAACCCCAGGAAAACCGCAAGAGCAATTCCGGCCGCCGTCACAGCCATGTGAAGGCGGTGAAGGCCGAGAACAAGGCCCCCCAGGAAAAGCCGGAAACCGAAAAGCGGGAGAAGCCGGAGCAGAGCCCCAAGGCCGAAGGTCAGCACCGCAGCGGCAGCCGCCGCCGCAGACCCCGCAAACCCAAGGCCCCCGGGGAGAAGGCAGAATAAACCGAAAGCCTGTGAAAACGAGCGTTTTCACAGGCTTTCGGTTTATTCAGTTTTTAGTTTTTAGGTTCCGGAACGGAAAGCAGTGAGCGGTACTTGTGGAGCGGGGGGCGCAAAGCCTTCCCCGCGCACGGGAAGGGGGACCGCTTGCGGTGGATGAGGTCTTTCTTGCGCCGATCTTTCTGCCGCACGGACGGCCATTGGCCGCCCGCAACAAAGCCCCCCTTGCCTAAAGGGGGGTGGCCCGAGCATGCGAGGGCCGGGGGGATACGCGCTCGTCCGGGAACGTCGTTGCCGCCCCGCCTATGCGCATAAACGCAGGCCTTTTTGTAGGGGTCGGCGTCCTCGACGACCCGAACAGCGCGCAGCGCTGTCATCCTGAGGAGGCGAAGCCGACGAAGGATCTTGCCCCGCGACGAGGGTGTCCCTTTCTTTTGCTCCACACCAGGGAGGGGAAGATTTCGTTTTCTCCCCCTCCCTGGACCCTCCCTCATTCAAACGACCAAACGGGGCTTGCGAGCCCCTTTTGGATTTCCCCGGGGATGCCGTTTTCCTCCCTCGGGGTGCCGCATAAAGCTTTCCCTGAGCACAGGGGGAAGGGGGCCACTTGTGCTTGCCTCCCCCTTTGGGGGGGTGGTTCCGGGCTGTACGCAGCACGGAACCGGAAGGGGGTGTCGCGCTATGGATTCAATTGTGCCGGGTCAGATGGGACAGGGGACCGGCTTCTGTCCCGTCCTGTCCACTACTCCCTGTATTCAACATAAAAATACCAGTTTCCACCAAGAGATTCTACCGGCTGGTATTCATTCGTGACAGGCTTTTCTTCACTATAGAACAGAAACAGTTCTGCATACAGTCTGCCATGCTCATCATATACCTCACCAACGAAGGTGCATGCCTCACGTTCAAACCAGTTTGAACTCCAGGCAACCCAATCAAAACTCTCATCATGTCCGAAAAAAGCAGCCTCGGAAAGAATTGGGTGTTCCGTAATCTTCTTCTGTGCCTTGATATGAACGCCATCAAAACGATATAATGCGCTTTCTTTGACTGCAAAAAGGTATGTATGCTCAGGGTCTTGGTCCTCCATAGCCTTCATATGAAAGGAAAATTGTTCCATCTCTTCTTGATGCTGTTGGAAAAAGGCAATCATCTCATTCTTTTGTGCAGCTTTCTTTTCCTCATTCGTTGGGATTATAGCCCAATCCGGGATTGGTCCACCATTGAGTTTTCCGTATTGATCTAAGAATTCGCTAAGCCCCTCATCGCTCATGGGAGAACTAGTAATATTCGTGTTCTCAATCTGCCGTTCATCTTGATAATATTGATCGTTCAAATCTCTTTTATGAAAATGAAGAATGCCGAATACTATTGCTAAAGCGAGAATGAGCGTGCCACAAATATATGCCATCCAGAGTCGGTTTTTCCCCTTTTTCATAGTGTTTCACCTCTCTTCAATCAAACCCGATAATCGTTTCGACCGATCGGTGTCCAATACAATAACGTCTGGCAGCACGAAAAAGTTTCACGCTTCCCGAAAAAACTGGAACATGGGCGGTCCCTTGTTCGCGTTTCATCGCCTGCACAGCGCTCGGACCTCGATGTATGGTCATTTTGAGTATAATCGAAAACCAGGTGCTTTTCAATAGGATGCAGCGTCAAAAACACCCCGAGGACTTTCACTCTTGTGAAGTCCTCGGGGTGCTGCGTTGTGGATTCAATTGTCCAGGGTCATGCAAGACAAAAGGGACGTCCCTTGTCTTCACAGGTTTTTTCTTCTCAAAACTGAAAACTCAAAGCTCAAAACTTCTCATCAAATTTGTAGCTGAGATCCTCCGCCAGGCTCAGCTTTTCCTCCTGGCCGCGGAGGATGCGGCGGATGGAGGGGATGTGGCGTACCAGCATCTGCAGGCAGATCAGCGCCGTGATGATCAGGATCAGCTGCTCCTCCACCACCATGACGGCAACGATGGCCATCACCAGGGTGCCGGCCATGGCGCCCACGGTGAAGCTCTTGCCAAACCAGATGCCGGCCACCACACCAAGAGCCGCGGTGATGCCCACCGAGGGCTCAATGAGCAGGCCGATGAGGATCAGGGCCATGCAGCCGTGGCCGCCCTTGAAGCGGTTGAACACCGGCCAGAGACGGCCCAGCATCAGACAGTAGCCCGCGAAGATGCGGCCGATGTCGGGCCGGCCGCGGAAGCCGATGAGCAGCGCCCCGAGGAGCAGGGGCAGCAGGTCCTTCACGATCTCCACCAGGCCCAGCTTTGCAAAGCCCAGGTAGCCGAAAAGGCGGCGGAAGTTGGAAAGCCAGGTGTTGCCCCGGCCCAGCTTCAGCAGATCCCGCTTGAACACATAGCGGGAAGCCACCCGCCGGGTGCTGACGCTGCCGCTGACGTAGGCAATAAAGGCCGTCAGCAGCAGCAAAAACCAGTTGAGGATCATTCGCTGTCTCCCTTCTGCCGGATTACGATGCGCACCGGCGTGCCCTCCAGGCCGAAGACCGAGCGGATCTGGTTTTCCAGATACCGCTGGTAGGAGAAGTGGAAGAGCTCTCTGCTGTTGCAGAAGATCACAAAGTTGGGGGGCTTGATGCCCGTCTGGGTCATGTAGTAGATCTTCAGGCGGCGGCCCTTGTCCGTGGGGGGCTGGACCCGAGCCTGGGCGTCCGCCAGGACGTTATTGAGCATACCG
Source organism: uncultured Eubacteriales bacterium (assembly GCA_900316205.1). Taxonomy (GTDB): domain Bacteria; phylum Bacillota; class Clostridia; order Oscillospirales; family Oscillospiraceae; genus Limivicinus. The sequence goes on along the minus strand of ONBX01000040.1, from coordinate 31,592 downwards.
GTGGAGATGCGCATGTTGCTCTGGTCGTTGACGTAGTTGATGAGCTCAAAAATGCGGTTGGTGCGCTGACCGGTGAGGGCGGAGATGAACAGGATGGGGGCATAGCTCATGAAGCTCAGGTCCCGCATGATGTCCTTGCGCATCTTCTCCATGGTGCCGGTCTCTTTTTCCACCAGGTCCCACTTGTTCACGATGATGATGCTGGCCTTGCCCGCCTCGTGGGCCAGGCCGGCGATCTTGGTATCCTGATCGGTGACGCCGTCCCGGGCGTCGATCATGATGAGGCACACGTCCGCCCGCTCGATGGCCAGCTGCGCCCGCATGACGGAAAACTTCTCCACCCGCTCGTCCACCTTGGACTTGCGGCGGATGCCGGCGGTGTCGATGAACATGTAGCGGCCCAGCTCGTTTTCATACACGGTATCCACCGCGTCCCGGGTGGTGCCGGCTATGTCGCTGACGATGACCCGCTTCTCGCCCAGAATGTGGTTGACCAGGGAGCTTTTGCCCACGTTGGGTTTGCCGATGATGGCCACCTTGATGAGGTCCTCTTCCTCCTCGTCCTCTTCGGCGGGCGGGAAGTACTTGAGACACTCGTCCAGCAGATCGCCGGTGCCGTGGCCGTGGACCGCGGAGGTGGGGATGGGATCGCCCAAACCCAGGGAGTAGAACTCGTACACGCCCAGGTCCGTGTCGCCGGTGGAGTCGGCCTTGTTCACCGCCAGCACCACGGGCTTGCGGGAGCGCAGCAGCATGTTGGCCACGTCCTGGTCCGCCGCGGTGACGCCGGTGCGCAGATCCGTCACAAAAATGATGACGGTGGCCGCGTCGATGGCGATCTGGGCCTGCTCCCGCATGAAGAGCAGGATCTCACTGTCGGTGGTGGGCTCGATGCCGCCGGTATCCACCATATCAAATTTGCGCCCGCACCACTCGCACGCGGCATAGAGTCGGTCCCGGGTGACGCCGGGGGTGTCCTCCACGATGGAGAGGCGCTGCCCCACCAGGCGGTTAAAAAGCATGGATTTGCCCACGTTGGGCCGTCCAACGATGGCAACAAGCGGTCTGGACATAGTATCACCTTCCTAATAAGCTCCCCTGTGCAAGGGGAGCGCAGGATAATGAATACTGAATACTTAAAACTGAAAAGTGAATAATCATGGTATCGCTTCGCGATATTTTCATTCATCCCCGAAGGGGATACCACAATTCTTCATTATTCATTCTTCAGTTTTCAGTATTCATTATTCAAACGGCTCCTCGGCCTCGCCGCCTTCAGAAGCGGTTCCGATGGCTCGTGAGCCGGAATTCAGTTTCGTTCGTCTTTCAGAATGTGGCGGACGTAGGGGACCTTGTCCCGCAGCGCGATGTGGAAAAAGTCCGGATAGAGGATCGCGTCCTCTTCCGGGTCCACCCACTCCAGATGCTCCTCCGTGCCGTCCTCTGTGAGGCTTTCGCAGCGGGGCTCGAAGTCCGCCGGTGTTTTCATATAATAGTAAAAGCCGATCTCATAGATCAGTTTACCCAGCTTCGAGGGAGAATCTCCCCAAAAGAAGTCCTCGTGGACAAAGCCCAGGCTTTCGATCTCCAGATCCCAGCCGGTCTCTTCCCGCACTTCCCGGCGTATGGCGTCCTCCGCGCTCTCGCCGAACTGGATCCGCCCGCCCACGGAGTAGCAGTAGGCAAGGTCGGCGTTTCGCACCATGAGGAGCCTGCCGTCCTTTTCGATGATGGCGCCCACCCGAAGATTGACGAAGCCGTCTTCGATGGGCAGCGTGATATCCTGTGCCATATTCTCAGTTCTGATTGTAACGGTAGTATTCCGTCTCTTCTTTGGGCGGCCGGGGGATCTGCACCTCCGGCAGCACGTCGCCGGAGATGGCGTCCCAGAGGGCAAAGCCGTCAGACTCCACGGGGTAGATGGGAAGGCCCAGCGCCGCCGCGGCCTCCTCCAGCTTCACGTCGTCCAGAAAGTCCACTTCCTCCCGGCGCAGCATGTTCTGGGAGATGAAAAGCCGCTCTCCCAGATCCTGATCCTTGAGCTGCCGGATCAGGTCCCCGCCGGTGACCAGGCCCGCCACGGTGATGCTGTGGCCGAAAAAGTCGTTCTCGATGGCGTAGACCCTGCCGTTCAGCTGCGGCCACTGTTCTTTTGCCAGCTTCAGCAGTCCCTCGAAGAAGGGGGCCGCCGCCGTGCCGGTGGCGATGGAGAAGGGAACGGCGTCCGGCGCGTCCGAGAGCTTCAGGGCCGAGCGGAACTCCGTCTCCAGCAAACGCAGCATGCCCACGCCGTTTTCCAGCTGGGTGTGCTCCTCGTAGAACTCATCCGGCGGCAGCTCTCGCCCCGCCTCCAGGTACAGCTCGTCCCCGCACCAGAAGATCCGGGTGCCGTACTGCTCCACGCACTTGTCGCCGAAGGCGGTGATCTGGTCAATGGTCTCAGCCGCGTGCTCGGGGGTGAAGGGCGTGAGCTTTTCCAAGCCCTCCCGGTATTTGGTCAGGCCCACCGGCACGACGGAGACGCTGTGGACGCCGGGGTACATGGCTGCCAGGTCCTCCATGGTGCGCTGCAGGGCATCCCCGTCGTTCCAGCCGGGGCAGCAGACGATCTGGCAGTTCATCACGATGCCGGCCTCGGCAAAGCGGCGCATGACCTCGATGGTCTCGCCGGCCCGCTTGTTTTTCAGCATCCGGCAGCGAAGCTCCGGGTCCGTTGTGTGGACCGAGATGTTCACCGGGCTCACATGCAGATCGATGATCCGCTGGATCTCCCGGGGGGAGAGATTCGTGAGGGTGATGTAGTTTCCCAGCAGAAAGCTGAGCCGGGCGTCGTCGTCCTTGAAATACATGGTCTTCCGCATGCCCTTGGGCAGCTGGTCGATGAAGCAGAAGACGCAGTTGTTTGCGCAGGAGCGGGGATTGTCCATCAGATAGCTCTCAAAGTCCAGCCCCAGGTCGCCGCCCTCCCGCTTGTGCACGGGCACATGGTACTCCGTCCCGTCGGGACGGCGCAGCAGCACGTCAAGCCGGGTGTCATAGGCGTAGAACTTGTAGTCCAGCACGTCCAGCACCCGCTTGCCGTTGATAGCGATGAGATTGTCGCCCACCCTGGCGTGATGCCGCAGGGGGCTGGTGGGGTCGATGGATTTGATGATATGATCCATATCCGTTCTCCTTATAAGCTCCCCTGTGTAAGGGGAGCTGGCTCGGAGCTTCTCACGCCCTAAAGGACTAGCTTCGCGTCGCAAGCGACGAGACTGAGGGGTTGTATGCCAGCCTTCGGTAGAGATGACTGTACAACCCCTTCGCCCCAGTGTGCGCACTGGGTCACACCCAAGGCCCCTTGCACAGGGGAGGTAGTGCGGAAGGGTAAAGATAGCAAAAGGAGGAGCGGTCCAGGCCTCTCCTCCCTAAGCTTTTTCACTTCTCCTCAACGTTCAAGACCACGCGGCCCTTGTACTGTCCGCAGTGGGGGCAAGCACGATGGGGCATGCAGAACTCGCCGCAGTTGGGGCACTTGACGATGCTGGGGGCGGTGAGCTTCCAGTGGGAAGAGCGCCGCTTGTCACGCCGCTGTCTGGATACCTTTCCTTTCGGGACTGCCATGTTGACACCTCCTGATTGTAAGCTGTTCTGAGCAGCTCAGTTATTCTTTATCCAAAAGCTGCTCAAGCACAGCAAATCTTGGATCAATTTGTTTCCTGCACCCGCAGGGGCCCAGATTCAGGTTTTTGCCGCAAGTGGGACAGAGACCCTTGCAGTCCTCTCTGCAGAGGAATTTGGTCTCCATATCCAGGATGAAGCAGGTGGAGAGGACCTCGTCCAGGTCCAGGTCGTTGCCGTCCAGGACGAAATACTCGGGATACTCCTCGTTTTCCTCTTCCACGATCACAGCTTCCAGCTGTGTCTCCTTCACACTGTCAAAGGCTTCGCCGCAGCGGTCACAGACACAGGTCATCTCCGCACGCAGCGTGCCCTCCAGATGCAGCACGCCGGCCTCGTTATACACGCGGCCCTCCGCATGGGGCTTGCCATGGTACCGCAGAACCGCGGGAAAATCCAGACCTTCCGTTTCCAGCTCGCACGCAAAGGGGACAGAGCCGCCGGGAACCTCGATGATTTCACGCAAATTCAACTTCATTTGGCACACCTCGCTGCAGTCGCCTAAGTATTATAGTTGAAGCATTTGCACTTGTCAAGGCTTATTTTCTGTTGTATACTACAAAAAAATGACAGACTCAGAGGGCATTTTTTATGAAAGAATTGCGTGTCAATCCCAACGACGCCGGCCAGCGTCTGGATCGTTTCGTCTCCAAGGCGGTGCCCCTGCTGCCGGAGAGCCTGCTGCAGAAGTACATCCGCCTCAAGCGCATCAAGGTAAACGGCAAGGGCGCCAAGCGGGACACCCGCCTCCAGACCGGGGATCTGCTGCAGCTTTACATCAACGACGAGTTTTTTGAGAAGCCCCGGGAGGAGAATTCCTATCTCAAGGTGGGCACGCCAAAGCTCCATATCGTCTATGAGGACGAAAACATCCTCCTGGCGGACAAGAAGCCCGGCGTCCTCTGCCACAGCGCGGGAGTCTGGGACTATAACACCCTCATCGCCCATATCCAGGCCTATCTGGCCCAGAAGGGGGAGTGGCGGCCCAGGGAGGAAAATTCCTTCGCCCCCGCCCTCTGCAACCGCATCGACCGGAACACCGGCGGCATCGTCATCGCCGCCAAAAACGCCGAGGCCCTGCGCATCCTGAACGACAAGATCCGGGACCGGGAGATCGAAAAATACTACCTCTGCGCCGTTCAGGGGCGGCCCAAGCCCCCGGAGGGAAGGCTGGAGAATTATCTCTTCAAGGACGCCCAGAAGAACCAGGTCTTTGTGAAGGCAAAGCCGGAGCCCGGGGCCAAGACCGCCGTGACGGAGTATAAGCTCCTGCGCAGCAAGGGACCCCTGAGCCTGGTGGAGTGCAGGCTCCTCACCGGGCGGACCCACCAGATCCGGGTGCAGATGGCCCATGCGGGCTGGCCCCTGCTGGGGGACGGCAAGTATGGCCGGGAGCGCTTCAATAAGGACTATGACGAGAAGGGTCAGGCCCTCTATTCCTACAAGCTCCGCTTTGATTTTCCCACCGACGCAGGGATCCTGAACTACCTCCGGGGCCGGGAATTCCAGGTGGAGAAGGTGGATTTTGTGGAGAAGTATTTTGGGTGAGGCGCGGGAACGACTTGGCCTCCCCTGCAAGGGGAGGTGTCATCGCCGCCTGCGGCGGTGACGGAGGGCTTATTCTCCATTTACAACGAAAGGAGCACGCCATGCTGCTGAACGAACAGGAGACCCGGGAGATTTGGAACCGGGTATACGATACGCTGCGCTTCCGCCCCGCCGCCGGATACCGGGGGCATTCCCTCCTCTGGTGGAAGCGGCCCTTCCGGCTGCCGAAGCCCTGGACGGTCTACGCCCTGGACGACATGACGGAGGACCAGATCGAGCAGATGGCCCCCGCCGTGAAGAAGGCACTTCGGAATGCCGCCGCAGAGCCCGGCAAGCGGCTCTACGCCCTGGACTGGCAGCACAGCGCCTTCCTCTATGACCCCGGGAAGGACGAGGAGCAGAAGTCCGTCCGCCTGGAGGATGAAAATGGGGAGTACTGGGCAGCCTTTCCCTTCTATTACCCCGACGGGGACTATTATTTCTTCCTGGACGAGGATTTCCGCTTCGGCTATCTGGGCCACCCCTGGCGCCGGGAGATCTGGGCCTTCGGAGAAAAGCTCCTGCCGGAGCTGGAGCGCATCGCCCCGGCCCTGGGCTGGAAAAAGCTGCGGTAAAGTTCTTTGCAGCCCCTATCGGCCTTCGGCCACTTCCCCCTGAGGGGGAAGCGAGACCTTGCCTCCCCCCCTCGGGGAGGTGCCCAGTGCTCACACCGGGCGGTAGGGGGATCCATAAGACCAACACATCAACAGGAGGTTTTCCCATGCTGACCGTCAATGACCTTTCCATGCAGTTCGGCTCGTCCGTGCTGTTTTCCAAGGTGGACCTGCAGTTCGTGGCGGGCAACTGCTACGGCATCATCGGCGCAAACGGCGCCGGCAAATCCACCTTCATCAAGATCCTCTCCGGCGAGCTGGAGCCCACCAGCGGCTCGGTGGTGCTGGAAGCCAAGCGCCGCATGTCCGTTCTGAAGCAGAACCAGAGCCTCTATGACGACTGCCGGGTGCTGGATACCGTCATTATGGGCCACCAGCGGCTCTATGACTGTGGCAAAGAGAAGGACGCCATCTATGAAAAGGAGGACTTCTCCGACGCCGACGGCATCCGGGCCGCGGAGCTGGAGGAGGAATTCTCGGAGCTTGGCGGCTACGAGGCGGAGAGCGACGCGGGAAGGATCCTCCAGGGCCTCGGCGTCCCGGTGGAACTGCACGAGAGCCTGATGGGGGACATCGACCCCCGGCTCAAGGTGAAGGTGCTGCTGGCCCAGGCCCTCTTCGGCAAGCCCGACGTGCTGCTGCTGGACGAGCCCACCAACAACCTGGACCTGGCAAGCGTGGTCTGGCTGGAGGATTTCCTCATGGACTATGAGGGTACGGTGCTGGTGGTGAGCCATGACCGCTACTTCCTCAACAATGTCTGCACCCACATCGTGGATATCGACTACGGCAAGATCAAGATGTACGTGGGCAACTATGACTTCTGGTACGAATCCAGCCAGCTGATCCAGAAGCTGATCCGGGACCAGAACAAGAAGGCCGAGCAGAAGATCCAGGAGCTGCAGACCTTCATCGCCCGCTTCTCCGCCAACAAGTCCAAGTCCCGCCAGGCCACCTCCCGCCGGAAGCTGCTGGACAAGATCACCGTGGAGGAGCTGCCCGCCTCCGGGCGGCGCTATCCCTGGGTGGGATTCAAGGCCGAGCGGGAGCCCGGCAAGGACCGGCTCTTCGTCACCGACGTCTCCAAGACCGTGGACGGGGTGAAGCTTCTCAACAAGGTCAGCTTCATCGTGGGCAAGGAGGACAAGATCGCCCTGGTGGGCAAGAACGAGCTTGCCGTCACCATGCTCTACAAGATCCTTATGGGAGAGGAGGAGCCGGACGAGGGCACGGTGAAATGGGGCGCTTCCATCCAGCCCAGCTACTTCCCCAAGGACCACAACAGCTATTTTGACTCCTTCGACGCGGACCTCATCGAATGGATGCGGCAGTTTTCCGCCGACAAGCGGGAGAGCTATCTGCGCACCTTCCTGGGGCGGATGCTCTTCTCCGGCGACGATGTGTACAAGCCCGCAAAGGTCCTCTCCGGCGGCGAAAAGGTGCGGTGCATGCTCTCGCGGATGATGCTCTCCGGGGCAAACTTCCTGCTGCTGGACCAGCCCACCAACCACCTGGACCTGGAATCCATCGCGGCCCTCAATAACGGCCTGGAGGCCTTCAAGTACAACATCATCTTCTCCTGCCACGACCATCAGCTGACCCAGACCGTGGCCAACCGCATCATCGAGATCACCGAGGACGGCATCATCGACCGCCGCTGCAGCTACGACGAGTACATGCACATCGCGGAGCTGGAGCAGGGGTAGGATAGGAGAAGTTTGTTATGAAAGGAAAAGAACTGCGCCAGGCCCTTAAGGCAAAAATGGAAGAGGAATTTCGGCGGGATCCCTCGATTCGGGACGGGAAGAAGCTGACGGCCATCCTGCTTGCACTTTGGATCATGAGCCGGGTGTTCTTCCTGATCATGGATCTGATCTGCAGCCGCATCGGCTTTATCGAGTTTGCTCCGGCGAACATTGCGGGCTTTGCGGTCTCGCTGCTGTTTGCGCTGCTATTGTACCGGGGCTCCGGGAAGCTGGCCCTTTTGCCCCTGGTGGGCGGCGTGATGATGCTGGCAAACGTCTTCCGGCAGGGAACGATCCGCCTGTTGTCCATGGATCTGGACCCTGTACTTCGTCTGCACATGATCTCTTACATCCTTGCGGCGGCTGTCACCGTCCTGGTGATGCTGCTGCTCCTGCTGCTTCCCGCCTGCAAGACCTACGCGGAAACCGCTATGGGCGCGATGAGGGAACTGAACGGGCAGCAGAAAGAGCACCAACTCTGATCCTTCAGTTTTTTGAAGATCCTTCTTGTTTCACGGCGGTGTCTGTGTTATCATGCACATGCGAAAAGCAAGGAGGGACAGGCGTGGAAAACAACAGAAAAAAAGAACTCTGGCGGGTGGTGAAATTCACCCTCTTCTCGGCCAGCGCGGGGCTCATCGAGGCGGGCACCATCGCCCTGCTGGAAACCCTGACGCCTCTGCCCAGCTGGGCCTGCTATCTCACCGGTCTGGTGCTCTCCGTCCTCTGGAACTTCACCCTGAACCGGAAGTTCACCTTTCAGTCCGCCGGCAATATCCCGGTGGCCATGCTGAAGGTGGCGGCCTTTTACGCGGTGTTCACGCCTCTCTCCACCCTGGCGGTCAAGTATCTCACCGAGACGGCGGGCTGGAGCCCCGTCTTTGCCGACGGGCTCAACATGCTCTGCAACCTGGTGACGGAGTTTCTGTATCAGCGCTTCTTCGTTTTCGGCAAGAGCATCGACACGGCCCCCGTCTCGAAAAAAGAAGATTGACGCTGACAGCCCCTGGGCGGCCCGATCCGGGTCAGCCCGCGGGCTGTTTCATTGAGATTGTGAACATATTATGAAATATTGCATAATATCATTTAACCCTATTGACACACTTGGAGCCCTGTGCTATACTCTGCCCATAACGACAAAGGAGGTGGGATCATGACGCTGTGGACGGTGAAGGACCGGAAGGAATTCCTTTCCGCCGCGGAGAAGGCCCAGGCCGGGGACTGCATCGAGGTCCGGGAGCTGGGGGACGCCGCGGGAAGCGTCCGGGAGCTTCTCTCCGCCCTTTCCGGGCTGGAGGAGCGGCGCGTGGACTTCGTCTGTCCCTCCGCCGGCATCGACACCCGCTGCTCCGGCGGCGCCGTTTTCGGCTTTTGCCGGGCGCTGCTGGCGCTGGAGCGCAGGGGCCGGCGGGAAAAGCAGCAGGAGGGCATCGAGCGGGCCCGGGAAGAGGGCAAATACAAGGGCCGCAGGCCCATTGCCGTGGATGAAACGCTGTTTGACAGCGTGGTCGCTCTCTGGAAGGCCGGGGAGATCACCGCCCGGGAGGCCATGACCAGGCTGGACCTGAAGCCCAACACCTTCTATCGCCGCATCAAGGAACAGGAGGCACTGAGAATGAAAGACTATAAGAAGATGGAAAAGGATATCCGCAGCGAGTTGAAGGAGGCCGCCAAACAGAGCCGCCAGGATCTCAGCGCGCTGAAGAAACAGGTCCGCGCCGAGGCGGAAAGCGTCAAGCAGGCCGCGGACGAGGTCCTGGATCTGCACGACGTGGAGCGGGAGATCCGCCGGGGCCGCCGCAAAGCGGAGGCCGCCCACGAGGACTCCGTCCGCCAGATGAAGAAGGACGTGGAGGCCGAGACCAAAGAGCTGAAAAAGCTGATGGAAGAGAACTGAACACCCGGGAGGCCCCGCGCCTCCCCTTTTTTATTCGATCATCGGAGGATCCTCATGGAAAAGAAAGAAAAGCGAAAGCTGAGCATCCCTCCCTACACGCTGGGAGAAGAGCTGTGGAACGCCATTTCCCACGGGATCGGCGCCTTGCTGGCGGTCGCTGCGCTGGTGCTGATGCTGGTGCGGGCCCGGGGAGCCCTGGCCGTGACCGCTGCCGCCCTCTTCGGGGCGTCCTTGATCCTGCTGTACGCCATGTCCTGTCTGTACCACGCCCTGTCCCCCCGGACGGAAGGGAAAAAGGTCCTGCGGGTGCTGGACCATTGCAATGTTTTCCTGCTGGTCTTCGGCACCTATATCCCGGTGGCCCTGCTGGGGGTGCCGGGGGCCCGGGGCTGGACCCTGTTCGGCGCGGTGGCCCTCTTCACGGTGCTGGGCGTCGTCTTCACCGCCGTGGATCTGGAGCGCTTTCAGGCGGCGGCGGTGCTCTGCGAGCTGCTGAGCGGCTGGTCCATCCTGATCGGCTTTTCCGGCCTGCGGCAGACCATGGGCCCCGCCGGTCTGGCCTGGCTCATCGCCGGCGGCGTGCTGTATTCTATCGGGGCCCTGCTCTACAGCCTGGACAGCCGAAAGCGCTACCGGCACTCCGTTTTTCATTTTTTCTGCCTGGCGGCCAGCTTTTGCCATTTCTGGGCCGTCTACGCCTATCTTCTGTAAAGCCCATCCGACCCGGGGCGGCCTGCCGCCCCGGTCTTTTTTTGCCCGGCCCGGGCCGCTGTTCCGCTTTACATCGGGTCAGCGGTCCCCTTGTTTTCCGATGGTCTTATCCGGCGGCCCGCTGCCGCTCCGGCTGGGCGCCCTTCCCAGAATTCACAATTTGTTCATTGACAAATCCGCTTTTCGGTGGTAAACTGCGCGGCACTGGAGATGGGCGGCATCCCATCGGTGCGATCGGCACCAGGCGCGTGTCTCCGGCGAGAAGAGCGCGGGCTTGATCAACCAGGCGCCTTTCCCGAAGATCTCGCGCGAACCCGGAAAGCAAGGACAATTTACTTGCGGGCCTCCGGCGGCCAAAGGGCCGGACGCTGGCCGGGCAGCAACGCCAGCCATCCACTCACTTTTTTCGGCTGGGCGGAACACCGATCAGGGCAAAGAGCAGAAGACGCGCGCGGCGTCGTCTGCCGGCCCATGGCAGATCCACATTTGATTGATTCATCAGGATTGCTTTTCTTTTGCCCCTTCCCAATCGGGAAGGGGCGCTTTTTTGTGCTCCCATGCAGATGTGATATTGGCGGATCCGCACCCTTCCCGGGGCGGATCCGCCAATATCATGGGGGTATGTTTTGATTTTTCAGCCGGGCTCGCCCACCAGGAGCCTCCGCAGGCGGACCAGATCCCGGACTGTGAGCTGGCCATCTCCGTTCAGTTCGGCAGAAATCCCGTTCACCGCCGCATCCGCACCGGCCAGATGCTTGCTCAGCCGCACCAGATCCAGAATGTCAAGGGATCCGTCCCCATTGGCATCCCCGGGCAGATAGGGCACCCAGGTGATATTCCCATCGTAGCTTTGGCGTCTCTCCGCAGTCCAGGAGGGGTCGCCGGCAGGGTAATAGGCTGTAGCGCTGACCCGGTAAAAGACGAAACCGCCTGCATCGGGGGCGGGACCGCAGAAGCGGATCTCCCGGAGTGCGGAGCAGAAGGAGAAGGAAAGAGAACCCAGGTGTGTGACGCTGGCCGGAAGGGTCACAGCTGTCAGCGCGGGGCACTCTGTAAAGGCGGAGTCTCCGATGGAGAGCAGACCCTCCGGCAGGATGAGCCCGGTGAGCCCGGCGCAGAAGCCGAAGGCACCGTCACCGATACGGGTCATCCCATCCGGGATCAAGGCGGCGCCGCTTTTTGCACAGGGCCAGCACAGCAGCGTCCCGGTTTCCCTGTCGTACAGTGCACCGTCCTCGGAGAACAGGCAGGGATTATCCGGCGCGACACAGATCTCCGCAAGACTCTGGCAATACTCGAAAGCGCCGGGAGCAAGGCTTGTCACCGCAGCCGGGATCGTGATCCCGGTGAGAGCTGTGCAGGAGCGAAAGGCGCACGCGCCGATCCTTCTCAGACTCTCCGGAAGTGTCAGCCCGGAAAGCTGAAAACATTCGCTGAAGGCATATGCGCCGATACCGGTCAAGCCAGGGGGAAGAAGGACCTGGCGGATCTGTGCGCAGTTGTCATACCAGGGGGCGGTCCCTTTCGGGAAATCCCACATGTCGCCGCTGCCCGCAATGCTCAGCACGCCATCGCTGCTGAGGCTCCAGCTCAGTTCGTCTCCGCAGCGGTCGGGAGACACAGGCGGGATCTCCCCGTCGCTGCAGTGGATCGTGACCTGAGCCCGGGGATACAGCACCGTGAGCTGCTGCCATTGCGCCATGGTTCCGGTGTATTCGATGTCCGTCATGCCGCGGCAATCACAAAAGTCCAGCGCGGCGCCGTTCCCCGGATCTCTCGGGAGCGTTACGCGGAGCAGGCCGGAGAAGAGGGAGAAGGCGTCGGCATCGATGTCCGTCACGCTTTCCGGAATGCGGAGCTGTGCAAGACTGGTGCAGCCGGAAAAGGGAAAAGCTCCGATGGAGCGGAGCCCCTCCGGGAGGGCAAGGCTTCCCAGAGCAGAGCAGCTTTCAAAGGCATGGTCTCCGATCCGGGAGAGGGTGACCGGAACTTCCGCCTCTTTCAGATTCCAGCACCAGGCGAAGGCATAGTCACCGATGCCGGTCACGCCGGAAGCGATACACAGGGATCGAATCTGGCCGCTGCTTTCATACCAGGGGGACGCAGCCTGTTCAAAATCCCACATATCGCCGCTGCCCGCAATGCTGAGCACGCCCTCCTCGCTGAGACTCCAGGTCAGAGCGTCTCCGCAGGAAGCGGCAGCAGCGGCGGCAATGTCCCCATCGCTGCAGTGTACCGTGACCCGGTAGCGGTCGGCGTTGGCACCGAGGGACTCCCAGGCAGCCATGGTCCCGCCGAAGCGGATCTCCCGCAGACTGTCACAGCCCCCGAACAGACCCTGCCCGTTGAGGTGGGGCGTGATCCGCGTCACACTGCCGGGGATCGCGACTTCAATGAGTGCGGAGCAGCCCTGGAAGGGGAAATAGCCAAGGACCTTTACCCCCTCCGGGATCGTCAGCGCGGTCAGAGAGGAGCAGGACGCGAAGGCATAGAAACCGATCTCTCTCACGCCATCCGGGATCGACACGCTGCTCAGGTTCTGGCAGTCCTGAAAAGCACAGTTCCCAATGCCGGTGATGCCGTGTTCCATCACCACGGAGAAGATCCGATCCCTGAAGTCTTCCCAAAGGGGAGTCTCCGTGCTGCGGCTCCACATGTCTCCGGTTCCGGAGATGCACAGCACGCCGCTTTCGTCCAGCGTCCAGCGCAGATCCTCGCCGCAGAGTCCTGAGGCGGCTTCCGCTATTCCACCGTCTCCCGCCGGGACAATGGCACCCTCACCGTCAGGCGCGGCGGGGGCAATGCTGCCCTCCGGCTCCTCGGCCAGGGCGACGGGAAAGAGGGAGAGGCAGAGCAGCAGCGAGAGCAAAAGACTCAGAAGCTTCCTTCCTTGATTCATGGCAGACCCATCCTTTCACATGCTTTGCGCGCGTGTATGATAAGACTATTGTATATCAGATCCGCGCCCGCCGCAAGAATAATTCGCCCGCCGCTGCCGTCCTGCGCCTCGCGGAACCGGCAGCCGGCCTTCTCCCATCCGGGGGCCTTTGGCTTTACAAAGCTCCCGGGCCTTGGTATAATGCAGGGGAATAAACTGCTGATTGCAAAACAAGTTTCGCAATTGCTGAAAAAAGGAGGAATACGCCTGTGAAAGCACCCTTTTCCGCCTATCTGAGCGGGATCAAACCGGGCCTGCGGAAGCTGCTCGGACTGCTGGGGCCGGACTATGACTATGTGAGCATCCTGGCAACGGACTCCAAGGGCCTGACGGTCCGCATTTCCCGGCACGCCCGGTCCGTGGGCAGCGAGACCATGACCACCGAGAGGGGCGTGGTGGTGCGCGTGAGCAAGAATGGTCAGTACAGCGAATACGCCCTGAACGGCTTCGACCCCGAGAAGCCCCGGGAGGCGGCCCGGGAGATCCGGGAGGCCATCGAGGCCCAGAAGAAGCTCCTGGCCCTTACCGGGGTGGAGAGCTACCCCACGCCGCCTCTGCCGGACGAACCCTGCACTCTCTTTGTGGAGCGGGAGGCGGAGCAGCTGCCCGAGGAGACCGACGCAAAGCCTCTGGTGGAAAAGCTCAGCGCCCTCATCGACAAGATGGGCGAAATGTCCGGGGAACTCATCGAATGCATGGCCTCGGCCCAGTCCACCCACATCTGCAAGCTCTTCCTCACCAAAAACCGGGACATGAGCCAGAGCTATGTCTACAGCGAGGGCAGCGTGGCCGCCGTGGCCATGCGGGAGGGCCGCAACCAGATCGGGTATCAGAGTGTTTCCGGTCTCGGCGGGCCGGAGCTCTTCGCGGGCCTGGAGCCGGCGGCGGAGAAGGCCGTGAAAACGGCCCTGGAGCTGCTGGACGCGGAGCGTATCGAGCCCGGCGAGTATGAGATCATCGCCTCTCCGGAGGTCACGGGCCTCATCGCCCACGAGGCCTTCGGCCACGGGGTGGAGATGGACATGTTCGTGAAGAACCGGGCCCTGGGCAAGGAGTATATCGAAAAGCGGGTGGGCAGCGACCTTGTCACCATGCACGAGGGCGCCCTCTGCGCCGAAAATGTGACGAGCTACGCCTTTGACGACGAGGGCACCCTGGCCGGGGACGTGATCGAGATCGACCGGGGCATTCTGAAGACCGGCATCTGCGACGCCCTCAGCGCCCTGCGCCTGGGCGTGCAGCCCACCGGCAACGGCAAGCGGGAGAACTTTGAGCACAAGGCCTATACCCGTATGACCAACACCATCTTCGACTCCGGCAGCGATTCTCTGGAGGACATGATCGCCTCCATCGAGGACGGCTTTTTGCTGGAGGGCATGGAGAGCGGCATGGAGGATCCCAAGCACTGGGGCATCCAGTGCATCATCAAGATGGGCCGGGAGATCAAGCACGGCAAGCTCACCGGCCGGATCGTGGCCCCCATCATCATGACCGGCTATGTGCCGGATCTGCTGGGGAACATCTCCATGCTCTCCCCGGCTCGGGAGATTTTCGGCAGCGGCGGCTGCGGCAAGGGCTACAAGGAATGGGTCAAGGTCTCCGACGGCGGCCCCTATCTGAAGACGAAAGCGAGGCTGGGATAATGCTGGAACAGATCGTATCTTTGCTGAAGGAGTCCGGCGTGCACGCCTGGGAGCTCAGTGACGTGCAGACCCGGGGCTGGGAGTTCTATTTCATCCGCCACGCCCTGGACCAGAACCGGGCCAAGAACGTGGAGCATATCCAGATCAAGGTCTATCAGCTCATCGAAGACGGCAAATTCATGGGCAGCGCCTCGGCGGAGCTGCCGCCCACCGCGACTTTGGAGGAGGCGAAAAAGCTTATCTCCGACCTGGCCTATCGGGCCACTCTGGTGAAAAACCGGCCCTACCCCCTGAACCCGCCCCGGGCGGGAGAGCCCATGATGGATGCCTCTGATACCGCGGCCATCGCGGAGGACTTTATCCGCACCATGCGCGCCCTCCCCGAGACGGAGAACGAGGACGTGAACAGCTATGAGATCTTTGTCAGCGACAAGATCCGGCGCTTCCGCAACTCCGAGGGCGTGGACATCACCGAGCGCTACCCTGACAGTATGATCGAGGTGGTGGTGAACGCCCGCCGGGACGGCCACGAGATCGAGCTTTACCGCAACTTCACCAGCGGCAGCTGCGACAGCGAGGCCCTGAAGCGGGATCTGGGCAAGGCCATGGCCTATGGCCGGGACCGGCTCATCACCCGCCCCACCCCCAACCTGGAAAAGGCGGACGTGCTCTTCTCCGGCTCTGACGCCTGCAGCATCTATGAGTACTTCGTCTCCCGCTGCAACGCGGCCATGATCTTCCGCCAGCTCAGCGACTGGAACGTGGGCAAGCCCATTGCCGAGGACATCCGGGGCGATCGGGTGAACGTCTATGCCCGCAGATTGCTGCCCAACTCCTCCCGCAACCGGGGCTTCGACGCCGAGGGCGCCCCCATCCGGGACACCGCCCTGCTGGAGCAGAGCGTGCCGAAGGAGATCCTGGGCGGGCGGATGTTTTCCAGCTACATGGGCCTGGAGAACAGCTTCAGCCCCACCAACATCGAGGTCAGCGGCGGCACGAAGACCGAGGAGGAGCTGCGCCGGGGCCCCTATCTGGAAGCGGTGGAGTTTTCCGACTTCCAGGTGGACGCCATGACCGGGGACATCTTCGGCGAGATCCGTCTGGGCTACTGGCACGACGGCGAGACCGTCACCCCCGTCTCCGGCGGCTCGGTCTCCGGCTCCATGCTGGACTTTGTAAAAGACCTGCATATGAGCGCGGAGCAGGCCCAGTATGACAGCATGCGCATCCCCGCCCTGACCCTGCTGAAAAACGTCACCGTCACCGGCGCCGAGAAATGAAGAAGGACCCCCTTTCGGTCTCACCGCAAGCGGTTCAGCCACCTCCCCCAGTGGGGGAGGCGAGGATCGGGACGGCGCTCTTGCTTCCCCCCTCAGGGGGAAGTGGCCGAAGGCCGATAGGGGGAGATTTGCCATAAGAGCCTTATTCTCCGCTGCCATGGAAAGGAGTATCTGCCATGCCAAAGCAATTTGATCCACTGGCCCAGCGCTATCCCTCCCAGCGTTTTCCCCTCTATGCCCGGGGCGGGATGGTGAACTGCTCCACGCCCCAGGCGGCCGCCGCCGGGCTGGAGGCCCTGCGGCAGGGCGGCAACGCCATGGACGCGGCTGTGGCCGCCGCCGCGGCTCTCACGGTGGTGGAGCCCACCGCCAACGGCCTGGGCTCCGACGCCTTTGCCCTCATCTGGAGCGAAAAGGAGCACAAGCTCTTTGGCCTCAACGCCAGCGGCCCCGCGCCCATGCTGGCCGATGCGGAAAAGGTCCTCTCGGAGCACCGGGATCTGGACGGCAAAATGCCCCGCCACGGCTGGACGCCGGTGACGGTGCCCGGCGCCGTGGGCGCCTGGGCGGCCATCACAAAGCGCTTCGGGCGGCGGAGCCTGGCGGAAAACCTCGCCCCCGCGGAGCGCTATGCCCGGGAGGGCTGGCCCTGTGGGGCAAACCTGGCCCAGTCCTGGCAGAGCGCTTACCGGATCTACCGGGAAAGGCTCACCGAGCCCTGCTTTGCCCCCTGGTTTCGCACTTTTGCGCCCCAGGGCCGTGCGCCGGAGGCAGGGGAACTGGTCTGCCTGCCGGATCACGCCGACACCCTCCGGGAGATCGGCGAGACGGAAGGGGAGAGCTTCTACCGGGGCCCCCTGGCCCGGAAGATCGATGCCGAGAGCCGGAAATATGGCGGCTACCTCCGCTATGAGGATCTGGCGGCCTATGCGCCGCAGTGGGTGGAGCCCATCCGGGTGAATTACCGGGGCTATGAGGTCTGCGAGATCCCGCCCAACGGCCAGGGCATCACCGCCCTGATGGCCCTGAACATCCTGAAGGAGTTCGATTTTCCGGAGCGGGACTGCGCTCTCACCGCCCATCGGCAGATCGAGGCGCTGAAAATGGCCTTTGCCGACGCCTTCCGCTACGTCACGGATCCGGGATGCATGGAGCTGGACTATCACAGGCTCCTCCTGCCGGAATACGGCGCCGCCCGCGCCCGGGAGATGACGGAACGGGCACAGGACTACGGCCCCGGCCTTCCGCCGAAGAGCGGCACGGTCTATCTCTGCTGCGGCGACGGGGAAGGGAACCTGGTGTCCTACATCCAGTCCAATTACATGGGCTTCGGCTCCGGCATCGTGGTGGAGGGTACCGGCATCGCCCTGCAGAACCGTGGCGCGGACTTCTCCCTGGATCCCGGGGCGGCCAACGTCCTCCGCCCCGGCAAGCGCAGCTACCACACCATCATCCCCGGCTTTCTCATGAAGGACGGGTTGCCGGTGGGGCCCTTCGGGGTCATGGGCGGCTATATGCAGCCCCAGGGCCATGTGCAGGTGGTGATGAACCACATCGACTTTGCCATGGATCCCCAGCAGGCCCTGGACGCCCCTCGCTTCCAGTGGATGCGGGACGGCAGTCTCACCGTGGAGAGCCGCTTCGATCCCGAGATCGCCCGGGCCCTGCGGCGCATGGGCCACCGGGTGCGGGTGGATCTGGACACCGGCTCCTTCGGCCGGGGCCCGACAGCAACATCGCGCTGTGGTGAAGAGGGGTCAAGCTGCAAAACAGAACTGCGCCAAGGAAAAGGCGTTCTGCATAGCCAATTCGTGCGTAGGGGCGCATCACGATGCGCCCGCGCAGCAGAAAGAAAAAGGATCAAATAGGGCCAGGCGAACTCGTGCAAAGTGCGAATTCGCCTGGCCCTATTAGTATGATTGCGTAGGGGCGGCTATCACGAAGCGCCCGCCAAAGCCTTCCCCCAGCGGGGGAAGGTGTCATCCGGCGTGTCACGCCCGCCGGATGACGGATGAGGGAGAATCTGAGACGATAGCCGAGGATCCACTCTTTTCTCCCTCACCTGTCAGCTGCGCTGGCATCCTCCCCCGCAGGGGGAAGAACAGAATCGTGCGGCGAATTCGTGGCATTGTACGAATTCGCCGCACGGTTTTCGTTTACAGCCCTGTTTGCCGCCGGGCGGGGACAAGCCGCCGCCCCTACGCAGAAACCTCCGGCCTCCTCGTGGGGGCGCCCTACGCCCTTGCGGTCGGCCGTCCCAAGCCTTCCCCGCGCACGGAGCGGTCCTGGAAAACGTGCGGACGAGCAATGCTCGTCCCTACGCCTGCTCCGTCCCACCGTTGGGGAGGAACGTATCCCCCAGCCACCGACGCCGCCGCAGGAGACAGCCCCTTTAGGCAAAGGGGCCATGGTGTCCCGTCCCGCCGTAGGGGCTGCCGCCCCCGGCAGCCCGCGCATGGGAAAGCAGGACAGAGAAAGATCCTGGGCGACTTCGCAAATTGCCGGATGCGAATTCGCCCAGGATCTTTCTGAGATCGGGAAGCCCCGCAGGGGACGTCGAGGACGCCGTCCCCTACAAGGAAGATTTGACGCGGGCGGCCATGAGACTTGCCCGCAAAAGAAGGAAAGGAGAATTCAGTCTGTTTCTCCGAAGACCACATTCGCCTCCAGCAGCGCGTCGCAGCGCTGGCCCACAGAGAGGGCGGCCCACTGCCGCTCCGTGCCGGCGAAGGAGACGTCGGTCAGCACCACGCAGCCGTAAAAGGCGTGGTCGCCCACCTCCCGGAGAGAGGCGGGGAGACTGAGATGCCGCAGGGCGCCGCACTCATAGAACAGCCCCTCGGGGAGCTGCTCGATCCCCTCCGGGATGCGAAGCTCGCCCAGGGAGAGGCAGCCCCGGAGGGCATAGGGCCCGATGCTGCGGAGACCCTCCGAAAGCTCCAGGCTGTAGAGCTGCCGGCAGTTAAAAAAGGCATAGGCGCCGATTTCCTCCACCCCGTCGGGAAGCGTCAGCTCAAAGAGATCGGAGCAGTTGTGAAAGCCGTAGTCGGCAATGGCGCGGAGACTCTCCGGCAGGGAGACCTCCTGCAGCGCCACGCAGTTGCCGAAGGCGCTCTCCCCGACGGTCTCCAGGCCCTCCGGCAGATCGACAGACCCCAGGGAGATGCAGTAGGTAAAGGCGCTGTTCCCGATGGCGCGCAGACTCCCCGGCAGCTGCACCCGGTACAGATCCAGGCAGTTGTAAAAGGCGTTGGCGCCGATGGAACTGACGCCCTCCGCCACCTCGACGGTGTAGATGGGAAAGCCTGCGTCCTTCCAGGGCGGCCGATTGTGGGATACGCCGTAATCCATCATGTCTCCTGTTCCCGCGATGCGGAGCCTGCCCTCCTCCAGCTTCCACCAGAGACCGTCGTCACAGGAGAGGTAGCTCTCATCCGGCGCGGGGGCCGGGCTGGGCCTTGGCGTGGACTCCGGGGTCGGCTCAGGCGTGGGCTCCGGTGAAGGCGCCTCCGTGGCCGCGGGCTCCGGGGTGGGCGTCTCGGCAGGCTCCGGCGCAAAGGCGGGAGCGGCGTCGCTTTCCGGTGTGGGGACTGGCGTGGGCTCAGTAACCGGCGCGGGATCCGTGCTTGCCGCGGCAGGCGTTTGAGCCGCCGGGGCGGCGGTTTCGCCGCAGGCAGAGAGCAGAAGGACTAGCACCAGAATCAAAGAAAGGCATGCAAAGCGCTCCGGAAGGGAAAAGACCCTGCCGGAGCGGTTTTTGGCGTTTGTTCGGAGAGACAGCATAGGACCCCCTGAAGGGAGGGAATAGGGAATAGCGAAGAGGGAATAAGGATGGTGTCGCCTGCGGCGACGGATGATAATCCGTTTCCCGAAGGGAAACACATTCCTTATTCCTTTTTCACTTTTCCTTCTTCCCTTATTTATGGTACAGCTTCTTGGCCTGGTAGCGGGGCTCGAAGGTGATGTTTACGCCGATCTTCTTGAAAAGCTCCTCGTCCACCCGGGAGAGGATGACGCTGGAGTGAGCCTCGCAGCCCCGGAGCTTGTCCAGCTGGTCGATGGCGTAGGCGGCCATGGGATTCGTCACCGCGCAGACGGACAGGGCGATCAGCAGCTCGTCGGTGTGCATGCGGGGGTTGTGATTGCCCAGGTGCTCCACCTTCAGGTGCTGGATGGGCTGGACGATGTTGGGAGTGATGAGCAGCAGCTTCTTGTCGATGCCGGCAAGCTTCTTCATGGCGTTCATCAGGCAGGCGGAGGCGGCGCCCAGCAGGGAGGTGGTCTTGCCGGTGACGATGCTGCCATCGGGCAGCTCCAGGGCCATGGCGGGCCCGTCGGTCTCCTCGGCGCGCTTGAGGGCGGCGGCCACAACGGGCCGGTCCGCGGGGCTTGCGCCCATGGAGTTCATGATGAGCTCGATCTTCCTTACCTCGGCGGGGTCGCTGAGACCCTGGCGCACGGAGACGGCCGCGGCGTACCAGCGGCGGATGATCTCCTGCTTGGAGGCTTCCCGGCAGGCCTCGTCATCGGAGATGCAGAGGCCGGCCATGTTCACGCCCATGTCTGTGGGGCTCTTGTAGGGACTCTCACCGTAAATGCTCTTGAAAATGGCCTCCAGCACGGGGAAGATCTCCACGTCCCGGTTGTAATTCACGGTGGTGACCCCATAGGCCTCCAGGTGGAAGGGGTCGATCATATTCACGTCGTCCAGGTCCGCGGTGGCGGCCTCGTAGGCCAGGTTTACCGGGTGCTTCAAGGGCAGGTTCCAGATGGGGAAGGTCTCGAACTTGGCGTAGCCCGCGTTCACGCCCCGCTTGTGCTCGTGGTAGAGCTGGCTCAGGCAGGTGGCCATCTTGCCGCTGCCGGGGCCGGGGGCGGTGACCACTACCAGGAGGCGCTCGGTTTCGATATAGTCGTTCTTGCCGAAGCCCTCGTCGGAGACGATGAGGGGGACGTTGGAGGGGTAATCCGGGATGATGTAGTGCTTGTAGGTGCGGATGCCCAGAGCCTCCAGCCGCTTGATGAACTTGTCCGCCAGCATCTGGCCCCGGTAGTGGGTGAGGACCACGCTCCCGATATAAAGGCCGATGTCCCGGAAGGCGTCAATGAGGCGCAGGGTGTCCTCATCATAGGTGATGCCCAGATCGCCCCGGCGCTTGGAGCGCTCGATATCGTCCGCCGAGATGGCGATGACGATCTCCGCCTCGTCCTTCATCTCCAGCAGCATCTTCACCTTGCTGTCCGGCTCGAAAC
This sequence comes from uncultured Eubacteriales bacterium, assembly GCA_900316205.1. Lineage (GTDB taxonomy): Bacteria > Bacillota > Clostridia > Oscillospirales > Oscillospiraceae > Limivicinus. The sequence goes on along the minus strand of ONBX01000040.1, from coordinate 10,261 downwards.
CCGGCAGGACCCGGGAGGCGTGATAGTCGTCAAAAAGCTTGCCGCCGAATTCCAGATAGAGCTTGCCGAAATGCCGGATCCGCTCCCGGATCTTCTCGGACTGGAGCTTCACATACTTGTCATTGTCAAAGCCGATGCGGAACATGTCGTACCCTCCCGGTTTAAGTCTTTTCTCACGGTTCGACATTTTAGCACAGTTGCTCCCCAGGGGCAAGAGGATGGAAAAAACAAAAATGAAGTCCGTATACTTTTTTTCTTCATAATTATGTGCTATACTTCAATCTGTATTGTTATCGCCAGAATGAAGCGGACAATTCCGAATTCCGCATTTCGAATTCCGAATTGATTCTGCAGGAAGGATCGCAGCTATGGGACTGTTTACCAAGCTCTTCGGCACCTACTCGGACCGGGAGCTGAAAAAGATAAATCCGATCGCGGACGCCATTGAGGCCCTGGAGCCCAAATTCGCCGCCATGAGCGACGCCCAGCTCCGGGAGAAGACCGAGGAGTTCAAAAAGAGACTGGCCGAAGGGGAGAGCCTGGACGACATCCTGCCCGAGGCCTTTGCCACCGCAAGAGAGGCGGCCTGGCGCGTGCTGGGCATGAAGCCCTTCCGGGTGCAGCTCATCGGCGGCATCGTGCTGCACCAGGGCCGCATCGCCGAAATGAAGACCGGCGAAGGCAAGACCCTGGTGGCCGTGCTCCCCGCCTACCTCAACGCCCTCACCGGGCGGGGCGTGCACATCGTCACCGTGAACGACTATCTGGCCCGCCGCGACAGCGAATGGATGGGCAAGGTGCACCGCTTCCTGGGGGTCAGCGTGGGCCTGATCGTCCACGGCCTGACGCCGGAGGAGCGCCGGGCGGCCTACGCCTGCGACATCACCTACGGCACCAACAACGAGATGGGCTTCGACTACCTGCGGGACAACATGGCACTCTACAAGGCCAGCATGGTCCAGCGGGGCCATGTCTTTGCCATCGTGGACGAGGTGGACTCCATTCTCATCGACGAGGCCAGGACCCCCCTCATCATCTCCGGCCAGGGGGACGAGAGCACCGACCTCTACCGTCAGGCGGACGATTTCGTTTCCCGCCTGAAAAAGGTGGTCTACGCCTCCGTGGACGAGAAGCAGGAGGAGAGCGAGGATCTGGACGCGGACTATGTGGTGGATGAGAAGGCCCGCACCGCCACCCTTACCGCCCGGGGCATCCAGCGGGCCGAGCGCGCCTTCAACCTGGAAAACCTGGCGGACATCGAAAACGCCACGCTGTCCCATCACATCAACCAGGCCCTGAAGGCCCACGGCATCATGAAGCGGGACATCGATTACATCGTGAAGGACGGGGAGATCATCATCGTCGATGAGTTCACCGGCCGTCTCATGCTGGGCCGCCGCTACTCCGAAGGGCTTCACCAGGCCATCGAGGCCAAGGAGCACGTGGACGTGCAGAAGGAAAACAAGACCCTGGCCACCATCACCTTCCAGAACTACTTCCGTCTCTACGAAAAGCTCTCCGGCATGACCGGCACCGCCGTCACCGAGGCGGAGGAGTTCGGCACCATCTACAAGCTGGACATCATCGAGATCCCCACCAACAAGCCCGTCATCCGCATCGACAACCCCGATGTGGTATATAAGAACGAAGCCGGCAAGAACCGGGCCATCATCGAGCAGATCGTCGCCTGCCATCAGAAGGGGCAGCCGGTGCTGGTGGGCACGGTGTCCATCGAAAAGAGCGAATATCTCTCCAAGCTTCTGAAAATGCGGGGCGTCCCCCACACGGTGCTGAACGCCAAGTACCATGAGAAGGAAGCAGAGATCGTGGCCCAGGCGGGCAAGCTGGGGGCCGTGACCATCGCCACCAACATGGCCGGCCGCGGCACGGATATCATGCTGGGCGGCAACGCGGAATTCCTGGCCCGGCAGGACCTGCGCAAGGCGGAGTTCCCCGACGAGGTCATTGCCGAGGCCACCGGCTACGCCGAGACCGACGATGAGCAGATCCTGGCAGCCCGGGCGCTCTACGCCCGGAAGCTCCAGGAGCATAAGGACGAGATCCGGGAGGAGGCGGAAAAGGTCCGTGAGGCCGGCGGCCTCTTCATCCTGGGCACCGAGCGGCACGAGAGCCGCCGTATCGACAACCAGCTTCGCGGCCGCGCCGGCCGTCAGGGCGACCCGGGCGAGAGCCGCTTCTACCTGGCTCTCACCGACGATATCATGCGCCTCTTCGGCTCCGAGCGGATTCAGGGCATGATGGAGACCCTGAAGATCGATGAGGACATGCCCATCGACGCCAGGATCCTCTCCAACTCCATCGAGCAGGCCCAGAAGACCGTGGAGAGCCGCAACTTCCAGACCCGTAAAAACGTGCTGGAGTACGACGACGTGATGAACAAGCAGCGCGAGATCATCTACGGCGAGCGGCGCAAGGTGCTGGACGGGGAGGACCTGCAGGAGCAGATCCTGGGCATGATCCGGGAATTTGTCAGCAGTACCGTCCTTACCGGCCTGAACGGCGCCGGGGTGGAGAACCAGGAGCAGCTGGACGAGGTACTCAAGCCCTTCGAGAAGCTCTTCCTGCCCAAGGGCCAGCTCCGCGCCCAGAACTTCGAGGGCCGCAGCGGCACCGACAAGCTCATCGCTGCCGCCACCGAGCAGGCCGAGCGGGTCTATGCCGCCAGGGAGACGGCCTTCGGTCTGGATCCCCGGGGCATTCCCCTGATGCGGGAGCTGGAGCGGGTGATCATGCTGCGAGTGGTGGACGAATACTGGATGGACCACATCGACGCCATGACCGAGCTGAAGCGGGGCATCGGCCTGAGAGGCTACGGCTCCGTCAAGCCCATCGACGCCTACAAGCAGGAGGGCTTTGACATGTTTGAGGCCATGGTTTCCGGCATCCGGGAGGAGACGGTGCGCCGCCTCTTCACCGTGCAGATCCGCCGGGAGCAGACCATCGAGCGCAAGGCCGTGGCCAAGAACGCCGCCGCCAATGTGGGCGGGGAGCCGGTAAAGAAAAAGCCGGTGAAAAAGGCCCCCAAGCCCGGCCGCAACGACCCCTGCCCCTGCGGCAAGATGAAGGCCGACGGCAGCAGACGGCTGAAATACAAAGAGTGCTGCGGGAGAAACGAGTAAAGTGAAAAGTGAATAGAGAAAAGAGAAAAGAGAAAAGAAATGGCGTCGCCTGCGGCGACGGATCATAATCCATTTCCCGAAGGGAAATACCACAACTTTTCACTCTTCACTCTTCCTTTTTCACTCGATAATCTGTTATGTTTATTGAAAAGAACCAACAAGATTTAATCTATATGTCCTCCACGGTGATCGGGGCGAGGCACGCCTTTCTCACCCGCTTCGGCGGGGTCAGTGAGGGACCCTTCTACAGCCTGAACCTGGGCTCCAACCGGGGGGACGATCCCGCCGCCGTGCGGGAAAACTACCGCCGGGCCGCCGCTCTCATGGGCGCAGGCATCGACGACTGCGCCGTGACCAGACAGGTCCACGGCAACGTGGTGCGCATCGTGACAAAGGCGGACCGCCACCCCTGCATGAGCCACGTCCCCTATGAGGCGGACGGGATCGTCACGGCGGAGAAGGGCCTGCCCCTCTTCTGCTTCACGGCGGACTGCGTGCCCGCCCTGCTGCTGGACCGGGAAGCGGGGGTGGCCGGCGCCGTCCACTGCGGCTGGCGCAGCTCCGCCGCGGATATCCTGAAGAACGCGGTGGAGCAGATGGAAGCTCTGGGCGCCCGGCGGGAGAAGATCTGCGCCGCCATGGGCCCGGCCATCGGCCGCTGCTGCTTTGAGACCGATGAGGACGTGCCCCTTGCCCTGAGCGACTATCTGGGCGGCGACACCGAGGGCCTCTGGGATCGGAAGGATAACGGCAAATACCTGGTGGACCTGCGCCTCGCCAACAAGCGGAGGCTTCTGCAGCTGGGTCTTCGGGAGGAGAACATCGACCTCTCGGAGGAGTGCACCGTCTGCAGTCATGACAAGTACTGGTCCCACCGCTACACCAAAGGAAACCGGGGCAGCCAGGCTGCCTGCATCGTGCTGGAGTAAAACTATGACAAAGAGAAAAAGAAGCCTGGCGCTGCTGCTGGCCCTGCTGATGCTGCTGAGCCTCTCGGCCTGCGGCAGCGGCAGCAGCAATCCCGAGGATGAGATCCTGGAGTCCACCGGCGGCAGGGACGTGGAACGCGCCCCCGCCCTGGACCAGGTCTTCTCCCTGAACAGCAACAGCCGCTACAGCAAAAACCCCTTCGTGGCCACCAACCACGCCAATCAGCTCATCTGCTCCCTGGTCTACGAGAACATGGTGGAGCTGGACAACAACTTCGAGGTGATCCGGGACACCGGCATCATCAGCGAGTGGAAGTGTGACGACTCCGGCAAGAACTGGGAGCTCACCATCGAGCCGGGCCACTACTTCTCCGACGGCAGCGAGGTCATGCCCCGGGACGTGAGCTACTCCATGGGCTGGGCCATCAACTCTGACCGCTACTTCGGCCGCTTTGCCAGCTACCAGGGCGCCTCCCCCGGCGAGGGCGTGGTGTATGTGACCCTGGGCATCGGGGACCGGCAGTTCATCAAGCTTCTGAACCTGCCGGTGATCAAGGCCGGCACCTACGGCGACCTGGGTCCCGCGGGCAACACCCCCATCGGCAGCGGCCCCTATTGTTATAATGAAGAGGGCGACGCCCTCATCGCCAACGAGTACTACCCCGGCTATGAGGACCTGCCGGTGGATACCATCTACCTGCTGGAGCACAACAACGCCGACGTGGTCATCAACGACCCCTCCAGCTACACGAACCTTGGCTACGCCAGCTCCAACGAGTTCCACACCTACTCCACCACCAACATGCACTATGTGGCCTTCAACGAGGAGAGCATGCTGGGGCGCTACAGCTATTTCCGCCTGGCCATGCAGCACGCCTTCGACCGGGCCTATCTGGTGGAGCTGCTCCACGGCAACGCCGTCTCGGCGGCCCTGCCCATGTATCCCACCTGCGAGGCTTACCCTGACGCCTTGGAGGATCGGCTGAATTACGATCTGGAGGCCGTGAAGAACATCCTGATCGCCGCCGGCGTGGAGGACTATGACGAGGACGGCCAGCTGGAGTTCATGTCCGGGTCCCCACAGGAGATCGATCTGAACTTTGTGGTCTGCGCTGACAGCAGCGCCAAGTGCGGCATCGCCCGCCGCTTCCAGGAGGACATGGCCTCCATCGGCCTGAAGGTGACGGTCCATGAGCTGACCTGGGCAGGCTACATGAGCGCTCTGGAGGAGGGCGGCTTCAAGGCGGGCAAGCAGCAGGTCACCATGGACATGTATTACGGCGAGATCCGCCTGCGCAACAACTTTGACCTGACCGAGCTGCTCCAGCCCCGAAACGAGGACAACGAGCTCACCAACCAGAACTACTCCCGTTCCAAGGACAATACCATCGTGGAACGGATCGAGCGCTATCTGGCCGCCCCTGACGCAACCAGATCCGATGAATACTATCAGCTCTGCGATTACGTCATGAACAACAACGGCTCCTTCGTGGTGATCGGCTTTGAAAAGCAGCAGATCATCACCCGCCGGGGCGTGTGCAAGGGCATCAACCCCAACTACGGCAACCCCCTCTTCGGCTTTGCCGACTGGGAGATCATCTTTGACGAACCAAACGCCGCCGGAAAGGCCGCGGCTCAAGTAAATACGAATAAGGGAGAGAAGAACGATGACTGACAGAGATTTGATGCTGAAGGCAAAAGAGGCCTCGCTGAACGCCTACGTCCCCTATTCCCGCTTCGCTGTCGGAGCCGCCCTGGAGTGCATGGACGGCACGGTCTTCACCGGCTGCAACGTGGAGAATGCCGCCCTGGGCGACACCATCTGCGCCGAGCGCACCGCCTGCGTCAAGGCCGTCAGCGAGGGACACAAGGAGTTTCGCCGCATCGCCATCTATGCCGACAGTGAGAATTGGTGCACCCCCTGCGGTTCCTGCCGCCAGTTCCTCTCGGAGTTTTCTCCGGAGATGGAGGTGCTCTGCGCCAAGGCCGGCGGCCGCTATGTGAGCTATAAGCTCTCCGAGCTGATGCCCCACACCTTCAACTTAGGGGCGGCTATTAGCCGCCCGTGCGGTAACAAGCAAAACGACGAAAAAGGTTTGGCGAATTCGTACCATACACGATTCTGCCAAACCTTTTTCCTGCTTTACGGTCTCTGCTGCCGGGCGGCTATTAGCCGCCCCTACGTCGGAATCCGAGTTTTCGCTATTTTGCAACACGCCCCATGAATTGCGACCTGCGGCGCATGAAATGCCCGAGGGCATGAATCGTGCTGCGCACATGAAATGCTCTGCGGAGCATGAAGGCGCAATTCCAATCATGCGCAAAGCGCAAATCAGGTCGCGAAGCGAGAAATCATGACGCCCTCAGCGCCCACTCATGAAAAAGGGAGCGGTTTTGAACTGCTCCGTGCACTCTCTTTATATAGGTAGGGAGAGGCAGGAAAGGGGAAGCTTCTCGCAGGAAAGGCCCCTGTAACCGGGATGAAATCATTTTTGGCGCAGTGCACAAAAACAAAGAAAAATTTTCTCCGGAAATAACAAAATTCTTCTTGACATAGAGGAATTCTGCTGCTATACTAACGGAGCGCGTGTGCGAGAGCACGGGCGTATTATGCGAGGAAGCGGGAGATTGCTCGGTCTTTCCGAGGTAACTTCCGTGGAGTATGTCCGGTGTCGGAGGAATATCCGGCACGCAATCGGGCGGCTGAAACCTGTTTTTGTACACGCGTATATCGCGTGCACGGGGATCGACCGGCCATCTGGCCGGTTTTGTTTTTCGGTCACGGCCTGATACGCACGGTTGTGTGTACAAAAAAACAGCTTCATCCGTACGCATAAGGGAGGCGGTCCCCAATGCCGCCGAAAAAACGTACGAAAAAAGGAGAAATCACCCATGGCAAGCACCAACAAGAACATGATCCGCATCCGCCTCAAGGCTTACGACCACCAGCTCATCGACAAGGCCGCCGAAACCATCGTGGAAGCTGCCAAGCGCACCGACGCCAAGGTCTCCGGACCCATCCCCCTGCCCACCAAGACCGAGATCGTCACCATCCTGCGCGCCGTCCACAAGTATAAGGACAGCCGCGAGCAGTTTGAGCGCCGCACCCACAAGCGCCTCATCGACATCATGAGCCCCACCCAGAAGACCGTGGAAGCTCTGATGAACCTGGAAGTCCCCGCCGGCGTGGAGATCGAGATCAAGCTCTGATTTGGGCACACTCAGGCACGACCCCTCAGGCGCTGCGCGCCAGCTCCCCTTGCGCAGGGGAGCCTAAGAGGAAAATTTTTAAATGACCCATGAGTCCGTAACTTGCGAATGCGGACGGGTTAAGTTGCCAGCCTCTGGACGGGCGGACCACCTGGGCTAAGCGAGGCAACCAATAACCGAAGGAGGAAATACAATGAAGAAAGCCATCATTGGCAAGAAGGTCGGCATGACGCAGATCTTCGACGAGACGGGCAAGGTCATTCCCGTCACCGTCATCGAGGCTGGCCCCTGCACGGTGGTCGCCAAGATGACCAAGGAAAAAGAGGGTTATGAAGCGGTTCAGTTCGGCTACGAGGAAGTCGCCGAGAAGAAGCTCTCCAAGCCCGAGGCAGGCCACCTGAAGAAGGCCGGCGTTGCCAATCTCAAGCACCTCAAGGAGTTCCGCCTGGAGGAGACCGACAAGTTTGAAGTGGGCGATACCGTCAAGGCCGACATCTTCGCCGAAGGCGACAAGGTCGACGTGACCGGCATCAGCAAGGGCCACGGCTACGCCGGCGTCATCAAGCGCTTCGGCCAGGGCCGCACCCCCACCAGCCACGGCGGCGGCCCCGTTCACCGTCACGCCGGTTCCATGGGCTCCAGCACCGATCCTTCCCGCATTTTCCCGGGCAAGAAGCAGGCTGGTCACATGGGCGTGGATCAGGTCACTGTGCAGAACCTGGACATCGTCAAGGTGGACGCTGAGCTGAACCTGATCGCCATCCGCGGCGCCGTTCCCGGCCCCAAGGGCAGCATCGTCTACATTAAGAATACCGTCAAGACCCAGCCCGTCAAGAAGGGCGAGGCCGCCGGTGTCAGCGTCAACCCGCAGAAGCAGTCCGCGCGTGTCAACCCGCAGAAGGCTTCCGCCCGTACCAAGTAAAGAAAGGAGAGCAGCATAAATGCCTATTGCGAATCTGTTTAATATGGCAGGCGAGAAGATCGGCGAGATCGAGCTCTCCGAGGCCATCTTCGGCATCGAGCCGAACAAGAGCGTTCTGCATGATTCCGTCAAGAATCACCTGGCCAACTGCCGTCAGGGCACCCAGAGCGCCCTCACCAAGGGTGAGGTTTCCTACACCACCAAGAAGCCCTGGCGTCAGAAGGGCACCGGCCGCGCCCGCGCCGGCTACGCAGGATCCCCTGTGTGGTACCACGGCGGCGTCGCCTTCGCTCCCAAGCCCCGGGATTACAGCTACAGCCTCAACAAGAAGGTCAAGAGACTGGCTCTCAAGTCTGCCCTGTCCGCCAAGGCTCAGGACAACGAGATCCTGGTCATCGACGGCCTGAAGGTCGAGGAGATCAAGACCAAGCCCTTCCAGAGCTTCCTCACCAAGCTGGGTGTGGACGGCAAGGCCCTGGTCGTCACCGAGAATGTGGACGAGAAGGTCGTCAAGTCCGCCCGCAACATCGAGGGCGTGACCACCACCACCGCCACCATCCTCAGCCCCTATATGATTCTCACCAGCGGCAAGATGATCGTCGATAAGGCTGCGCTTGCCAAGATCGAGGAGGTGTTCGCCTGATGAAGACCGCATACGATGTGATCATTCGCCCCATCATCACCGAGCAGTCCATGGAAGACCTGGACATCAAGAAGTACGCTTTTGAGGTCGCCAAGGACGCGAACAAGATCGAGATCAAGAAGGCCATCGAGGAGATCTTCGGCGTGACCGTGATCAAGGTCACCACCGAGCATGTGCGCAGCAAGGCCAAGCGCACCGGCGCCTACCCCATGGGCAAGACCGCTTCCTGGAAAAAGGCCGTCGTGAAGCTCAGTGCCGACTCCAAGAACATTGAGCTCTTCGAAGGCATGGTCTAAGGGAGGAAACGAGAATGTCTATTAAAACTTACAGACCGACTACTCCTGCCCGGCGCAACATGACCGTCTCCGGCTTCGACGGCGTTGACAAGCATGTCAAGCCCGAGAAGACCCTGGTCGAGGTTCTGAAGAAGCACGCCGGCCGCAACAGCTACGGCCACATCACCGTCCGTCATCAGGGCGGCGGCAACCGTCAGAAGTACCGCGTCATCGACTTCAAGCGCAACAAGCTGGACGTCGAGGGCAAGGTCCTCCGCCTGGAGTACGACCCCAACCGCAGCGCCTTCATCGCCCTGGTGGAATACACCGACGGCGAGCGCCGCTACATTCTGGCTCCTGTGGGCCTGAACGTTGGCGACACCATCCTGGCCTCCGCCTCTGCCGACATCAAGGCCGGCAACGCCCTGCCGATGGCCAACATCCCCGTGGGCACCGTGATCCACAACATTGAGCTCTACCCCGGCAAGGGTGCTCAGCTCGTCCGCAGCGCCGGCGTCGCCGCCCAGTTGATGGCCAAGGAGAACGGCATGGCTACCGTGCGTCTCCCCTCCGGTGAGATGCGCAAGGTCCGCATGGACTGCTTTGCCACCATCGGCCAGGTCGGCAACATCGACCACGCCAATGTCCACATCGGCAAGGCCGGCCGCAAACGCCACATGGGCATCCGTCCCACGGTCCGCGGCTCCGTTATGAACCCCAATGACCACCCCCACGGCGGCGGCGAGGGCAAGAGCCCTGTCGGCCGTCCCGGCCCTGTAACTCCTTGGGGCAAGCCCGCGCTGGGTTACAAGACCCGCAAGACGAAGAACAAGACCGATAAGTTCATCGTCAAGCGCCGCAACGCGAAGTAAGGAGGGAAATGGTAAATGAGCAGAAGCATTAAGAAGGGCCCCTTCGCCGCTCCCGAGCTGCTGAAGAGAGTCGATGAAATGAACAAGAGCGGCAACAAGCAGGTCGTCAAGACCTGGAGCCGTTCCTCCACGATTTTCCCGTCCTTCGTCGGACACACCATCGCCGTTCACGACGGCCGCCGTCACGTTCCCGTGTATGTCACCGAGGATATGGTCGGTCACAAGCTGGGCGAGTTCGCCCCGACCCGTACCTTCCGCGGCCATGCCGGC
>ONBX01000056.1 GCA_900316205.1 uncultured Eubacteriales bacterium | reverse complement strand
CGCCCTTTTGGACGCTCGGGTTTCTGCGCCCGTTTTTACCCTACCACTTATTCACAACTTCTTCTCTTTTTCCCCTTGACTTTTAATAGTTAGTCTGTCATTGCGAACCAGTGACCGTCGTCACTGGTGTGGCAATCCGTCCTCCCCCGTCCAAAGCCTTCCCCGCGCAAAGCCCCCCTTGCCTAAAGGGGGGTGCCCCAGTGCGCACACTGGGGCGGGGGGATACGTTTCTTCCGTACCGATCCATCGAAAGATTTCACACTCCTCGCAGGGGCCGCCGCCCCCGGCGGCCCACAAGCCTCCCCTGTGCAAGGGGAGGTGCCTGCTGTCGATCTCACACGAGACAGCAGGCGGAGGGGTTGGTCCTTTCATTCCCCGTTCCGAGTAACAAAAAGCCGTGAGGCGAACCCGCCCCACGGCATATCTATTTTATTCCGTTTTATTCCGCGTTAAGCCGGATGATGCCCAGCAGCACATTGGTCGCCTTGTCCATCTCTTGGGCGCTGGCGTGCTCATGGGGTCCGTGGCAGCAATAGCCGCCGGTGCCCAGGTTCGGGCACAGCAGCCCCCGGAAGGAGAGCTGCGCCCCATCGGTGCCGCCCCGGATGGGGACCCGCACCGGCTCCATCCCCTCGGCCCGGATGGCCTTTTCAGCCAGCTCAACCACCTGCATGTTCTCCTGCAGCTTCTCGATCATGTTGCGGTACTGCTCCCGGATCGTGAGCTTCACCGTACCCTTGCCGTACTTCTCGTTGATGAACTTCTCGATCAGCCGCAGGGTCTTTTGCCGCGCCGCAAAAGAGGCCGCGTCGTGATCCCGCACGATATAGTGCAGCTCCGCCTTTTCCACCGTGCCGCTCATCTCCGTCAGGTGGAAGAAACCCTCGTGATCCTCGGTGTGCTCCGGCCGCTCGGCGGCGGGCAGCAGGGCGTTACACTCCATGGCCACCAGCGCCGCGTTGATCATCTTGTCCTTGGCGGAGCCCGGGTGGATGTTGAAGCCCTTCACCTCAAACACGGCGCCCGCCGCGTTGAAGGTCTCGCAGTTGACCTCGTTGGCCTCTCCCCCGTCCACGGTGTAGGCAAAGTCTGCCCCAAAGCGCTCCAGATCCAGCAGCGAGGCGCCGTGGCCAACCTCCTCGTCCGGGGTAAAGCATACCGCGATCCGCCCGTGGGGGATCTGCTCGGTGATCACCCGCTCGCAGGCGGTCATGATCTCCGCGATGCCGGCCTTGTCGTCCGCCCCCAGCACGGTGGTACCGTCGGTGGTGATGATGGTGTGGCCGATCAGCCCCTTCAGATGGGGAAACTGCTCCGGGTCCAGCACGCGCCCGCTCTCGCCCAGGGGAATGACGCCGCCGTCATAGTTCTCCACCAGCTTGGGCTTCACATTCTCCCCGGAAAAGTCCGGGATCGTGTCCAGGTGGGCGATCAGGCCGATGCAGGGCTTATTCTCCAGGCCGGGCGTCGCCGGCAGGAAGCCGTAGGTGTAGGCGTGCTCGTCCACGAACACGCCCTCCAGCCCCAGCGCCTCCATCTCTTTTGCAAGCATCCTGCTCAGATCAAACTGCCGCTGGGTCGTCGGGGTCACGCTGGTGTCTTCCGAGCTTGCCGTGTGCACCTGCACATACTTTACCAGTCTTTCATATGCTCTCATGTACATAACCTCCATACTAATGATTCTATGAATACTGCTTTCTGGCATCTCTTCCGGCCCACTAAGCCTTCTCCTCGAGGAGAAGGTGGCATCCGCCGTCCCCCGCAAGGCGGATGACGGATGAGGTGTCGTAGCCTCTCTCCCTGAGGGAGGTGGCACAGAGCGTGTCACGCAAGCTCCGTGCCGGAAGGGGTCCTCCCCGTCCCTCGTAGGGGCGATTCACGAATCGCCCGCCGTTGACCTCCCCTGCAAGGGGAGGTGTCACCGACGCCCGCGTCGGTGACGGAGGGGTCCTTCCCCGTCCCCGTCGTAGGGGCCGCCGCCCCCGGCGGCTCGCCCTTGGCTCCCCCGCCGGGGGAGCTGTCACGGCGGCCTGCCGCCGTGACTGAAGGGGGCCTCCCCCGTCCCGTCGTAGGGGCGACCCTTGCGGTCGCCCGCCGTCCCCCCTGTCATTGCGAACCAGTGACCGATGTCACTGGCGTGGCAATCCGTCTCCCGCCAAAGCCTTCCCCCAGCGGGGGAAGGTGGCAGCCGCCGATCTCCCGCGAGGCGGCTGACGGATGAGGGAGAAGCGAAGCAGATTGCCAACGGATACTCCGTGCACATTCTCCCTCACCTGTCAGCTGCGCTGACATCCTCCCCCGCTGGGGGAGGAACAGCCCGCGCCCCGTCTCCTTGTATGGGCGATTCACGAATCGCCCGGTCGTTTCACTGATACACTTCCGCGTAGACGAAGAGCCGTCCTTTCCGGCTGGTGCCGCCGGTGCCCAGGATCTTGCCCTTTCCCGCCCCGCGCAGGGAGAGGATGTCCCCCTCCTGCACGCTCTTGTCGATTTTCAGGCATTCCTCGTAATTGAGACTCAGCGCCCCGGCCTCGATCTGCCGGGCCGCCTCCGTCCTTGACAGGTGGAACATCCCCGCCGCAATGGCGTCCAGCCGCATGCTCATCACCGAAAAGCTCAGCTCCTTCACCTGCCGCTTGGGGGCCGGGATGGCGCTGAGGGGCACTTCCTCCGCCTTCACGCTGACCCGTCCCACCTTCTCGATGCCAAGCAGATGCCGCAGCACGCTGGGCATGCAGAAGACATAGGCCTTGCTTCCTTCCACCCGGATATCGCCCAGCCATTCCCTGCCGATGCCCATGCCCAGGATCGCGCCCATGTAGTCCCGGTGTCCCGGCTCCCCGAAATAGGCAGTGAGGATCATGGCCTTCAGATACTCCTCCGGCTGGAAATAGTCTTCCTCCATCCAGTCAGGCAGGAAAAAGGCCGCCGTCCGCTCGCAGTCGATGCCGCCGCCGTGAAACACAATGCGGCAGTCCGCCCGGTGCTTTGCCCAGGCTTCCAGCTTGTATCGCTCCGCCGGAGTCAGAAAGCTCGTATGGGTCACGCTGCCGCTTTTGCCGCAGCGCTCCAGCAGGTCCTCCGCCCGGCGGAATAATTCATTGTTTTCCATCTTTCAGTTTCGTCTTGTGCGCGCTCAGATTGGTCTTGTTCGCCAGTTCCCGGATCTGCTCCAGCACCCACTCCGCTTCCAGGGAAAACTCCTTGGAGGAAGTGCGCAGCACCCCGGAGCGCAGAGCCGACAGCCGGATCAGATTGTCGCTGGTCACCACGCGCACGTCATAGTTTCTTCCGATCTCATCCACCAGCCGCTCGATATAGGCGTCCGCCGTCTCCCCGTCCTTGGTATAGGCCACGTGGATGTTGTGATATTCCGTTCTGGAGCCGGGATTTCCCGGGGTCCGGAAGCCGTCAAACACCAGCACCAGTTCGCTTTTGGTAAAGCCCGCGTAATTGGAGAGGATATCCATCAGCCGTCCCCTGGCCAGATCCAGCTGTTTCTCCGCCAGCTTTTTCAGCTCCTCCCAGGCGAAGATCAGGTTATACCCGTCCACGATCAAATATTCCCGCTTCCTTGGCGCGGCCTGGGGCTGCGGTGCCTCGTTGCGCACGCCCTGGCTGTACTGGGGCCGCCGGATCGGGCCGAACTCCCGCTCCATGATGGCCTCCAGCTCCCGGTCGTCTATGGAAATATTTGGTATTCTTCTCTCCTGTACCGGCTCTGCAGCGCTCTTGAGGCTGCTTTCCAAATGCATATAGGTTTCAACTTGGTTCCATTTTACGGGAAACCCGCCCCCATGGGCGCAGAATACCGAGTCCGGCGTATTCTCCAGATCCGCCTCCGGGTCGTAACCCAGCTCCTGAACGATCTTCTCCTGCTCCTTGCAGGGCTGATACCCAGCCGGCCGCAGAAACAGCCTACCCCGTCCTCGGGTATAGCTCAGCAGCTCCTCCTGATAGCCGTTCATGGCTGCCACCGGCGCCTCGCCGCGGAGGATCTGCATCTCCCCTTCGTTCTCCGGGGATTCGAAGCTCCCGTTCATGGTCCGGATATCGCTGATGGCCCGCCCGATCATCTCCGAGGGCACCTCCAGGCTGTAAGAATACACCGGCTCCAGCAGGACACTTTTGGCTTTCATCAGGCCCTGCCGGACCGCCCGATAGGTCGCCTGCCGGAAATCTCCGCCTTCGGTATGCTTGAGGTGGGCTTTCCCCGCCGCCAGGGTGATCTTCATATCCGTGATGGGCGAACCTGTCAAAACGCCGAGATGCTGCTTTTCCATCAAATGTGTCAGGATCAGCCTTTGCCAGTTTCGGTCCAGATCATCCTCAGACACGATGCTCTCCAGCTCGATCCCGCTCCCGCGCTGCAGCGGCTCCAGAAGCAAGTGCACCTCCGCGTAGTGGCGCAGCGGCTCAAAATGGCCCACGCCCTCCACGGTATCCGCGATGGTCTCCCGATAAAGGATCCTGCCCTTGTCCAGCTCAAGATCCACGTCAAAGCGTTCCTTCACAAGGCTTTTGAACACCTCCGCCTGGATCTTGCCCATGAGCTGCAGCTCAATGCTGCGGTCCCGCTCGTTCCAGCCAAGATGCAGCTGAGGATCCTCTTCCCCCAAGAGCTGCAGCTTCGGCAGCAGGGTCATGGGATCCATTTTCTCCGGCAGAAGCAGCCGGTAGCTCATCACCGGCTCCAGCATAGCCTCGATCCCGGCAGGCTCCGCGCCGATACACTGTCCGGGCCAGCTGTGCTCCAGCCCCAAGACCGCGCAGACGTCTCCCGCTCCGGCCTGTTCGACAGTCTCGAATTTTGGCCCGGAGTAACGCCGGATCTGGGTGACTTTTTCTTCGCAGGCAGTCCCGTTTCTGTCCAGATAGGACAGAAGCCTTCGGACTTTCAGCTGTCCGCCCGTCACCTTCAGCAGGGTCATCCGGTTTCCCTGGGCGTCATGCTCGATCTTATAGACCCGCGCGGCGAACTCTCCTTGATCCGCCGTTTCGGGAGCATAGCGGTCCAGGGCGTCCAGCAGTTCCTCTACGCCGTCCAGTTTCAATCCCGAGCCAAAAAAGCAGGGGAAGAGCTCACGATCGGCGATCAGCTCCGCAAGCAGCGCATCCGGAACGCTTTCTCCGGAAAGGACGCAATTCATGGCGGCCTCGCTGCAGAGGGCAACGCGCTCCTCCCATTCTTCATCCCGGGAAGAGAAATCCACACAGTTGTCATCCAGGCGATGGCGCAGCTCTTCCAGGAGCTCGTCCTTCTCTTTACCGGGTAGATCCCGTTTCGTGACAAACACAAAAACAGGGACCCGGTATTCGCGGAGCAAGCGCCACAAGGTCTCCGTATGCGCCTGGATTCCATCCGTTCCGCTGATCACCAGCACAGCACAGTCCAGGATTTGCAGACAGCGCTCCGTCTCGGCGGAAAAATCCGCGTGCCCCGGTGTATCCAGCAGCGTCACGAGCAAATCGGGCAGTTCAAAGAGCGCCTGTTTGGAAAAAATCGTAATGCCCCGCTGGCGCTCCAGATTGTGTGTATCCAGGAAGCTGTCCCTGTGGTCCACGCGGCCAAGCTTCTTCAGTTTTCCGGCATGGTAGAGCATGGCCTCGGCCAGGGTCGTTTTCCCCGCGTCCACATGGGCCAGTATGCCGATGACAGTTTTTTTCTTCATACTCATGTTCCCGATTCTATCAGGTGATAAACGATTTCGCAACTAAATTCGATATTTATGGGCAAATCCCGATATGATTGTCATCGCTATGCAAAATCTTGTGAAAATTATTGAAACTTTAGCTACCATTTTTGTAAGAAGTATGCTACAATAAGGTGTCTGAATGTGCCTTTAACAAGGAGGAGATCCTATGAAAAAAATACTTGTTCTGGAAGATGAAGCCAATATCCGCAGCTTTGTGGTGATCAATCTTCGCCGCAGCGGCTATGAACCCATTGAGGCCGAGACCGGCGCCGAGGCGCTGGAAAAATGGCGTGTGAATCCCGACATCTGCCTGGCGCTTCTGGACGTTATGCTTCCTGATATCGACGGATTTGAGGTCTGCCGCCGCATTCGTGCCTCCGGCTCCAAGATCGGCATCATCATGCTGACCGCCAAAAGTCAGGAGATCGACAAGGTCACAGGTCTCATGACCGGCGCGGACGACTATGTCACCAAGCCCTTCTCTCCCGCTGAGCTCACCGCCCGGGTGGACGCTCTGATCCGCCGTCTTGGCGCCGGTGAAGACGAGAAGGCCAGTGTGGAGATTTCCAGCGGGCCTTTCCTGCTGAATACCCGCAACCGCACCCTGGAAAAGAACGGGCAGCGCCTGAAGCTGACGCAGATCGAGTATCTGCTGATGAAGCTCTTCATGGAAAACCCCGGCAAGGCCATGAGCCGTGAGGATATTCTTTCCACGGTTTGGGGCAGCGATTTCTCCGGGGAGCTGAAAACCGTTGATGTAAATATCCGGCGCCTGCGCATCAAGATCGAGTCCGATCCCACAGAGCCGGAGTTTCTGACCACCGTTTGGGGCTACGGATACAAGTGGGGCTACTGAGCTTACCATGCTGAAAAGTTTACGGATCAAGCTGATGCTGGCCGGCATCGCGACGCTGATCTTGCTGCTTATCGGCGTATGGGGGATCGCGTGGCGGCGCTATGTTGTGGCCGGCGGAATGATCGTGCTCACCTCTTTCGCTGTGATCGCGCTCCTGCTCTGGTTCTGGCGCCATGTCACAGACCCCATTGAAAGGCTAACAGATTTTGCGGATACCATCGCCTCCGGCAGCTACGGCAGTCAGATGGAGGTGAGCTCTGACGATGAGATCGGCAGGCTCACACAGGCGATCAACCACATCTCCGAGCAGACCGCCATGGCGGAGAAGACCAGGACGGAGTTCATCTCCCAGGTCTCCCACGAACTGCGCACGCCTTTGACGGCAATTACCGGTTGGGCTGAGACTATTGCCTACGACGAGGCCGTGCAAGGCGACAGTCTTCGCGGCATCCAGATCATCTCCCGGGAGGCCGAGCGTCTCACCGGCATGGTGATGGAGCTGCTGGAGTTCACCAGAATCCAGGACGGGCGCTTCAATCTGCGGATCGAACTGCTCGACATCTCCGCGGAACTGGAAGACGCGCTCTTTACCTACGGAGAACTGATGCGCCAGGCGGGTGTTGAGTTGGATTACAGCCCCGCTCCCGCGGAGATCCCGCTGATTCCCGGGGATCCGGAGCGGCTCAAGCAGGTCTTTTTGAACCTGCTGGACAATGCCTCCAAGCATGGCGGGGACGGAAAGAAAGTGGACGTGGCCCTGTTCCAGAAAGGCGAAAACGTCTGGATCACGGTGCGGGATCATGGAAGAGGGATCCCTGAGGCAGAGCTGCCCCACGTGAAGGAGAAGTTTTACAAGGGAAGCTCCAAGAATCGCGGCACCGGGATCGGGCTTGCCGTGTGCGACGAGATCGTGACGCGGCACGGCGGCGAGCTGCTGGTGGAAAACGCCGAGGGCGGCGGATGCCGGGTCACGGTGATCCTACCCATGGAAAACAAGCAGTCGCAGCGGTTTTGAGCGAGCGCAACCGATACTTTAGCAATTTCAGGAGTAACATATGGCAAAGCATTTCAAAGAATCCTGCGCGTTTCGGACCTCCATCGGCGGTCAGGCCCTGATGGAGGGTATCCTGATGCGGGGGCCGAAAAAGCAGGCGATCGTGTGCCGGACCAAGGAGGGTCTGGTGGAAAAAGTAGAGCAGATCGAACCGTGGAGGAACTACCATCCGATTCTTTCGCTTCCTTTTATCCGGGGGATCCCGGTGTTTTTGGAGTCCCTTGTGAAAGGCATGAAGGCGCTTACCTATTCTGCCAGCCTTCTGCCGGAGGACGAACAGGGTGAGCCGGACAAGCTGGATCAGTGGATCGAGGCGCACTTCAGTGAAGAAAAAGCCCAGAAGCTGATCATCGGCGTGGCCGTGGTGCTGGGCCTGGCCCTTTCCATCGGGCTCTTCGTGTTTCTGCCGGCGCTGATCGTGCGGCTGATCAATTTCCACAAGAGTTTTTCCATGCCCCTTGTGAACCTGCTGGAAGGCATTTTCCGGGTAGGGATCCTGCTGGTGTACATGGCGCTGGTGAGCAGGGTGAAGGACATCAAGCGGGTGTTTTCCTATCACGGTGCGGAACACAAGACCATCTTCTGCTACGAGCACGGGCTGCCGCTGACGGTGGAGAACGTGCGCAAAGAAAGCCGCTTTCATCCCCGCTGCGGCACCAGCTTTCTGCTGGTGGTGGTGCTGGTGAGCATTCTGGTGAATCTGCTCTTCAACTTTATCTTCCCCATGAGCAATGTTTTTGCCCGCATCGGCTGCCACATTCTGCTGATCCCGGTGGTCGTGGGCATCAGCTATGAGATCAACCGCTGGTGCGGCGGGCACGACAACTGGCTCTCCGCGGTGCTCTCCGCGCCGGGAAAATGGCTGCAGCACATCACCACCAACGAGCCGGAGGACGGCATGATCGAATGCGCCATCCGGGCGCTGGAGCTGGTGATCCCCGAGGAAAAGGGATCTGACGCCTGGGGAAGCTGAGGATTTGAGGTGAACGGGATTTGAAAACCTATAACGAACTATATCTGTCCGCCAGGAACGTGCTGCGCCAGTACGGTGTGGAGGGCTGCAACCTGGAGGCGAGACTGCTGGTGGCCCAGGCGGCCGGCAAGAGCACCGCGGACCTGCTGCGGGATATGAATCTCTACACCACGCCGGGGATCGAGGCCAAGGTGACGGATTATCTGGCACGACGGCTGCGGGGCGAGCCGGTTGCCTACATCACAGGCGCCTGGGAGTTCTACGGGCTGCCCATGACGGTGACCCCGGACGTGCTGATCCCCCGGATGGACACGGAGGTGCTGGTAGACGCGGCAAAGGAGATCCTGGTGGGCCGGAAGATGGATGCGAGGATCCTGGATCTCTGCTGCGGAAGCGGCTGCATCGCCTGCGCTCTGGGTCACGAGCTGCCTGCCAGCAAGCTGGTGGCCGTGGACATCAGCGCAAGCGCCCTGGAGGTCTGCCGGAAGAATCTGGCTGCAAACCGGCTTTCTTCCCGCTGCATCACTCTGCAGGCGGACGCCACCGCCGCTCCTCCCCTGAGCATCGGCACCTTTGATCTGATCGTCTCCAATCCCCCCTACATCGCCAGCGACGAGATCATCGAGCTGGAGAGCTCCGTGCGGGACTATGAGCCTATTTGGGCCCTGGACGGCGGCAGGGACGGATTGCGCTTTTACAAGGGCATCCTGAAATACTGGAAGAGTCTGCTGCGTCCCGGCGGCTTCATCCTATTCGAAGTCGGAGAGGGCCAGGCGGAGGTCGTGAAGGACATGGTCCTTGCCGCCGGGTTTGCCGCAGCCGACACCCGGAAGGACACCCAGGGCATCGAACGGGTGGTCATCGGGCGGATGTACGATTTGGACAAGAAGTTTTGAAAGTCCTGTTTATGGGACAGTGATTGCGATAGGATAAGCATGTAAGCAACGTTGATTGACAAAGTGAAGGTTAAATTTGGAGGGTAAAAATGAGGATTTAAGGTGACGATCACTATGGCAACAAAGATGGTATAAAATAGATTCGGT
>ONBX01000039.1 GCA_900316205.1 uncultured Eubacteriales bacterium | reverse complement strand
TACGAGTCTCTGCACCTATGCGGTTGAACCGCCGTGTACCGAACGGTACGCACGGTGGTGTGAGAGGTCGGGGCTTATTCAGCCCCTCCTACTCGATTCATGGAAGAATTGAAAGAGCTGGCTGCTGTAAAGAAGGGGAGCATCCACTGCCTCACCATCGTGGGGCAGATCGAGGGACACCAGGTCCTGCCAGAGGACGCCAAGGCCACCAAATACGAGCATATCCTGCCGCTTCTTGCCGCCATTGAGGAGAGCGAGGAGATCCGCGGCCTGCTCATCCTGCTCAACACCATGGGCGGGGATGTGGAGGCGGGCCTTGCCATCGCAGAGATGATCGCCGGCATGAAAACGCCAACGGTCTCCCTGGTGCTGGGCGGAGGCCACAGCATCGGCGTGCCGCTGGCCGTGGCGGCGCAGTGCAGCATGATCGCTCCCTCCGCCGCCATGACGGTGCATCCGGTGCGCTTAAACGGCGTTGTGATCGGCGTCCCCCAGACTTACAACTACTTTGCCAGGATCCAGGACCGCATCGTCCGTTTTGTGACGGAGCATTCCCACATTTCCCGGGAGGATTACCTCCGGCTCATGACCAATACCGATGAGCTGGCCAATGACGTGGGCAGCGTCATCAACGGCGAGGAGGCGGTGCGCCTTGGCCTGATCGACCGCCTCGGCACCCTCTCCGACGCCCTGCAGTGGCTGCATGAAAGGATTCGACCATCAACAACAGAAGAAGGCGCTGCGCGGGAATGAGGCTGCTGGATCACGTAGGGGCGACCTTTGGTCGCCTCATCACGGGATCCCTACTTTGCCACGAAGGCGTGCCACTCTTCTTCCTGCCTGTGCTCCAGAACGGTAAAGCCCGCCTGCTCGATGGCGGCGCGGACCTCGTCCTGCCGCCCCTCGATGATGCCGGAGCTGATCCAGGTCCCGCCGGGAGCCAGGAAAGAGCGCACGTAGCGGGAGAGGGGGATGATCACATCCGACACGATGTTGGACAGCACCAGATCATAGCCAGTGCCGAAATTCTTTCGCAGGGAAGCGTCCGAGAGAATATCGCCCGCGCAGGCGCTGAGCCGTTCCGGCCCGATGCCGTTCAGCGCCCCGTTGGAGCGCACCACATCCGGCGCCTTCGGATCAATGTCGCAGCCCAGGCAGCTTTTGGCTCCCAGCACCAGCGCCCCGATGCCAAGGATCCCGCTGCCGCAGCCCAGGTCCAGCACCCTGGTATCGGCGCTGATAAAGGGCTCCATGGCGGCCAGGCAGAGCCGGGTGGTGGCGTGGCTCCCGGTACCGAAAATGAGACCCGGGTCCAGCCGCAGGGGGACGCGCCCGTCGGCGGGGATCTCCTCCCACTCCGGGACCACCACCAGCTTCTCGCCAACCTCAATGGGCTTGTAGTATTCCCGCCAGTTGTTTTCCCAGTCGCTGTCCTCCACGAAGCTTGCCTGGATCTCGCCGTAGGCGGCCCGAATCTGCCGCAGAGTGTTTTGCCCTTCCTCGTCATCGGTGAGGTAGCATTTGATACGGCTGATCCCGGCGTATTTCTGCTCCAGATCCGCGTCCACATAGTCCCAATAGGCGTGGTTGTGCTCCAAAAAGTCCCTGAAATCCTCTTCGTTTTCGATGATGAAGCCGCCCACTCCCATGGCGGTCATCTCCTCGCAGCGGCGGTCAATCTCCTTGGCGGGGGTGTTCACGGTCACTTCAATATAACGCATTTTGTGTCTCCTTTCCTCTTATTATCCTGGATGCGATTATAGCAAAGAACACAGCTCTCCGCAAGCTCTCACGGGAGGGGAGAACAGGCAATTGGATGGCAGGAAGAAAGCTAAAACGGCCTGTGAAATAATGCACAATCAGGGCGTGAAAAAGGTGTCTCACACATTGATAGTTTTGTGACAAACGCCGATTGACTGGAATCTGACAAAGTGCTATATTCTGTCCTGCAAGTGAAAGAAATAACAATGTTTCGGCAAAGCCGAATGCGATATAGGAGGAAAAAGCTATGAAGTGCCCCTGCTGCGGTCATGAGATGGAGATGGACGGTCATCGTAAGATCGACCTGATGATGTGCTATGAGTGCGGTTATATTGAGGGCCGCCGGGTAGAACCCGTTCTGCGGCACCGCAAGACCAATTTTGAACGGCTGCACGAGCTGGACCAGCACGATACCGTGGCTTTCCTGGCCCAGGGCCTGCACCTGGATGAGCAGCAGCTCACCCGGCTGATGGAGAGCTCCGTCGCCTGATTGATTCCGAATATGCGAAATCCCACGCCTGCGGCGTGGGATTTTTTTGCGCTCAGATAAGATCGGAAAACAGCGTCCAGGGCCAGGTATCCGGGGGCGGCAGCTCCCGTTGAAGCTCCTCTCCGCTCACAGGGTGGGGGAGACTGAGCTTTGTTGACCAGAGAGCCAGACCCGCGTCCCGATAATGGCTCCCGTATTTTTTGTCGCCCACCAGGGGAAAGTGACGGGAGGAAAACTGCACCCGGATTTGGTGGCTGCGTCCGGTTTTCAGCTCTATGCGCAGCAGACTAAGCCCTTCCCGGAAGCCGAGCCTCTCGTAGCGAAGCTCCGCTTCCCGCACACCTTTTCGTATCCGATTCACCACATAGGACTTGTTTTTGACGGCGTCCCGGTATAAAAGATCCCGCAGGATGCCCTCCGGCGGCGTTTCCCCCTCGACAACCGCAAAGTACTCCTTGTGCATCCTGCCTTCTTCGATGCCTTTGGTGATGGCTGCCGCCGCTTTCTTCGTTCTGGCGTAGACCATCAGTCCTCCGGTCTCGCGATCCAGGCGGTGCACGCAGTAGATCTCCTCCGTGCCCAGCGCTTCCCGCAGGAGCCCCGGCATCCCGCCCTCCTCGGAGAGGATGCCTGCAGGTTTTTCGCAGAGAACAAGCGCTTTGTCTTCATAGAGTATCGTCATAGGATCACCCGCGTAGATTGTACCGCAGAAGCATATGAAATGCCAGTCCTTTTTGTATGCAATTGCGCTTGCTTTATAGGATTGAACATGATATGATTATACTAGCTTAATCTGGGCATTGGAGTGATAGATATGAATATATCCAATATCCTGGCGCTGCTGGGCGGCGTTGCGCTCTTCCTCTTCGGCATGAGCCTGATGGGGGACGGACTGAAGCGCGTTGCGGGCAACAAGATGGAGCTGGTGCTCTATCGCCTCACCGGCACGCCTCTGCGCGGGGCCATCCTGGGCGCCGGCGTCACCGCCGTGATCCAGTCCTCTTCCGCCACCTCTGTCATGGTGGTGGGCTTTGTGAACTCCGGCATGATGAAACTGCAGCAGGCCGTTCCGGTGATCCAGGGCGCCCTCATCGGCACCAGCATCACCGGCTGGATCATCGCCCTCTCCAGCGTTTCCGGCTCCAGTCTGGCCACGGTCTTCTCCACCGCTACCCTGGCCGCCGTGATGGCTGTCGTGGGCATTATCCTGCGCATGTTTTCCAAAAAACAGATGCACCATCATGTGGGGGACATTCTCCTGGGCTTTGCGGTGCTGATGTTCGGCATGCAGGATATGAGCGGCGCGGTGGCGCCTCTGAAGAGCGATCCGGGCTTCCTGCAGCTGATGACCGCCTTCTCCAACCCGCTGCTGGGCATCGTTGTGGGCGCGGCCTTCACCGCGGTGCTGCAGAGTTCGTCTGCGGCCGTCGGTATCCTGCAGGCCCTGTCCATGACCGGCGCGATCCATTTTGATACCGCCTTCCCTCTGATCCTGGGTATTGCCATCGGCTCTTCTCTGCCGGTGCTGCTCTCCTCCCTGGGCGCCAAAGTGGACGGCCGCAGAGCCGCCCTCTCTTACCTGGTGGTGGAGACTCTGGGCGCGGTGCTGATCGGCTCTCTGTATTATGGACTAAACGCGATCTTCTCCTTTGGGATCGAAAAGCTCCTCATGAGCCCGGTGAACATCGCTCTGGTGAACACCCTGTTCCGCCTTGCAACCGCCATCCTGCTGCTGCCCGCGGGCAAGCTGATCATCAAGCTGGTTTCCGCGATCATCAAGCCCAAGGCGGACGAGCAGGCTGCCGAGGGTGAGCTGGACCGTCTGGACGAGCGCTTCCTCCAGCATCCGGCCCTGGCCATCGAGCAGAGCCATCTCACCGTGAACGCCATGGCCCGCACCTCCCTGCAGAACATCCGGGACGCCATGGGCCTTTTGAAGACTTTTTCGGAAGAGGGTATGCGCCGGGTGGAGCAGACCGAGGATCTGGTGGACCGCTACGAGGACAAGCTCGGCACCTATCTTGTAAAGCTCAACACCAACGAGCTGGACCGCCGGCAGAACGAGAGCGTCTCCAAGTTCCTTACCACCCTCAGCGATTTTGAACGTATCAGCGACCATGCGATGAACGTGGCCGATGTGGCCCGGGAGCTCAAGGAGAAGCAGATCGTCTTCTCCGGCAGCGCCAGTCATGAGCTGGACGTGCTCACTGCCGCCATCAACGAGATCCTGGACCTGGCCTTCAGCGCCTTCATGGAGGAGGACAAGAAGAAGGCCCGTCTGGTGGAGCCGCTGGAGGAGCATATCGACCACCTCTGCGACACCATGAAGCTCCGCCACGTGGATCGGCTGCAGAAGGGCCAGTGCTCCCTGTCTCAGGGCTTTGTGTTCAACGATCTTCTCTCCAACTTCGAGCGTGTGGCGGACCACTGCTCCAACCTTGCCATCGCCATGATCGAGCTGGAGTCCGACGCCTTTGATACTCACGATTACCTCATCAATCTCAAGGAGCTCCATTCCCAGCAGTTTGAACAGCTGGTGGAGAGCTACGCGGAGAAATACAAGATCTGATTAAAAAAACGAGCCCTCCGACGATCTGTCGGAGGGATTCGCTTCCTGCATGATTCCTCATTTGTTGAAGATCGGTATTATTTCGGGATGGCGCCCGGAAAGGCTGCGTCGGGATCAAAGCGTCCGGAGGCGAACATGTCCCGTAGGGCGGCGCTGTAATCTTCCCTTGTCCTGGCTTTGTTGATCCGTCGCCACTCCCGGTCCCCGCCGGGAAACATGTGGTGGACGTAATACCAAAGCTCCTTCATCCGGTTGATACTGTAGTGTTCCCCGATCCCGGCATCGAGATAAGCCGCGAAGAGCTCCTCTAAAAAGGCGCGAAGCTCCTCCTTCTCCAGCTTGTTTCCGCCTTTCAGCAACCGGAACAGGGCGGGGTTTGCCATGGCACCTCTGCCGATCATCAGCCGCTCCAGGTCGTGAAAGCTTGCTCTTACGGCTTCCGCATGGACGGGGGAGAGAATACTTCCGTTGTAGCGAACAGGCGCCCGGCTCTCTCTCATGGCCAGGGCAAAAGCGCTCAGGTCCGGCGTGCTTTGATAGAGCCCGTCCCGGGTCCTGGCATGGACGGTCAGCTCCGAGAAGGGATAGCGATTGTAGACCTCCAGAACCGCCGCAAACTCTTCCGCACCGGAGAGACCCAACCGTGTCTTCACCGAAACGGAGAGCTCCGTGTGGGAAAAGAGCTCCTCCAAAAAAGCGTCCAGGCTGTTAAGGTCCAGCAGCATGCCGGCGCCCTTATGTTTTGGGACCACCGTTCCGGAAGGGCAGCCTGCGTTCAGGTCCACCTGCTTATAGCCCATGGCCTCAAGTTCCCGGCTCAAGGCCAGGAAGGCCCCCGCGCTGTTGCAGAGGATCTGGGGGATCAGGCGAAGCTCTGCGTTTTTCTCCGGCAGCAGGTCTTTCAGGGCGGATGCCTTTACCTTGCCCTGCCCGTCCGGCGCCAGGAAAGGCGCGCAGTATGCATCCACTCCCGGAAAAAACCGGGCGTGGACGCTTCGATATTCACAATAACTCAGCCCCTCCATGGGGGCAAAGGACAGATCCACGGCCTTCACCTCGGCTACAGCATACCAGAACTTCTCCTTCCGGTCAAAAAAACTTTTCAATGGTTAAATTTTATTCACACAAGAAGGAAGTTTTGCTGTATAATATCTATTTGGAAAAGTAGTCAGCATGGTTATGCTTTCGGAGGATCGTACGTGAAACACCCCGCATTGACAAGGATTTTCTCCCTCATATTGGCTGTCCTGTGCCTGACGATGCTTGGCGCCGGCTTTGGCCTCATCAGAAACGCCATCCGCACCAGAGCATCCGAGCAGGCGGGCTATCAGCGCCTGAGTGATCGGGTGGAAGACTATCGCCAGGTGCACGATGCCCTTGACGGGCAGCTGAGCTATGAGGAGACCGACGCCGCCCTGCAGAAGGAGCTGGAACGGCACCAGAAGGACGCGTCCCAGCACAGGGCCGATCTGGCCATCTATACCGCCACCCGCAGCGGCCTGCAGTCGGGCCTGGCCGCTTTGGATGAGGCGGACCACGCCTTCTGGTACGGCAAGCACAAGTATGAGCAGGGCCTGGCTCAGTTTGAAGAACAGGAAAAGGCCTTCTGGGAGGGTTATGAACAGTTCCAGCAGGGCAAAAAGCAGCTGGAAGCAGGCCGAAACACCGTGGCCCTGGCCGATACCGCCCTCAGCGGTCTGCGCAGCCAGCTGGATCAGAGGCGGAGCCTTGCCGCCATTCTGGAGAGCGAGGATGAAAACGCCCGACAGGAGATCACCGTTGCCGCCTATGACAGCATGCTACAGGCGCTGGACGGCGCCGCCGAGGTTTACGACCTGCTGCTGGAGCAGGATGGCATCAGCCCCGAGCAGATGCAGATTCTTGCCCAGATGCTGGCAGAGCAGAGCGATGTGGATGTGAGCGAATTTCTGGACGGCGTCAGCTGGGAAGGCATCAGCGCCGATTCCCTCCGGGAACTGGAGGAGCAGATCCAAACAAGCACCGGCCTGAGCGCGGAGGAAATCCGCGCCAGGATTCAGGAGGCGCGGGATGAAGCCGCCGCCATGGAAGGGGAAGGCCCCATCACCGAGGAGCAGTT
Source organism: uncultured Eubacteriales bacterium (assembly GCA_900316205.1). Classification (GTDB taxonomy): domain Bacteria; phylum Bacillota; class Clostridia; order Oscillospirales; family Oscillospiraceae; genus Limivicinus. The sequence continues at coordinate 13,376 of ONBX01000039.1, read as the reverse complement.
TGCCGCCCTCCAGGCGGCCTATGCGCAGAACCGCGCCCTTCTGGAGCAGGTGGACGCCGCCATGGAAACCAAACTCTCCGAATGGGAGACTCAGCTTGGCGAGACCAAGGCTCAGCTGGAGGAGGCCCAGAAGCAGATTGACGCGATGGAACCCATGATGGAGCAGGGAAAGGCGGCCATTGAGCAGGCCCGCGCCGCGCTGGACATGGCTGCGGAACAGATGTTTGCCGGCGAGCAGGCCCTCGTGGACGGCCGCCGTGAGCTGGAAGCCCAGTTTGAAGAACTCAGCGAGAAGGAAAAGCAGCTTCGCCGGGAGAAGGTCGTCCTGGATCGGGAAGCGGCAGCGCTCAGCGAAAAAAGCGCCGCAGCCGATGAGCTGCAGGAGCTGGAGCGACGGGAGACCTCCCTTCGCCTGATGCTTCTGGAGCGGGATGAGATCTGGGACCGCACCGAGGACGGCATGGAGCTGCTGGAGGCCGCGGATGCCTACACCGCCGTCCTCTCCCGTCAGATCGGGGAACACTTTTTCGACCTTCTTTGGATCGGCTGCCTGCTGATCCTTGGCGCGCTGATCGGGTTTTTGCAGATCCCCTCGGCCTTTGAGAAAAATAAGAGCCGCTTCTGGCTCATTGCACCGGTGCTTGTGTGTCTGGGCTGCGCTGTTGCGGCGGAAGTGCTTTGCCGCCTGCAGGGCAGGGGAGACAGCTATTCCGCCCTGGGAACGGCCGTCTTCGCCCTGGTACAGCTGGCACTGGTGATCCCGCAAAAGAAAAAGAAAGCATAAGCAGGAGGACAGAATATGAGCAGCGAAAAAGCACTGCGGTTTCTGGAAAAGCACGGCATGAGTCCCGATGGGATCGATCCCGCCCGGGAGGCGGCAAAAATGGCGGAGGAAATGGCTCTGGGTCTTGCGGGCAAGGGCGGCTCTCTTCCCATGATCCCCACTTACCTCAGCGATGCGGGACAGATCCCGCTAAACGAACCTGTGGTCGTGATCGACGCAGGCGGCACAAATTTCCGCTGCGGCCTGGTGCGGTTTACCTCGGAAGGCTGCCAGGTGGAACAGATGCGCAAATGGAAGATGCCGGGCATCGAAGCCCCTACCACCTGGGAGGACTTCATCCGCTTCACGGCGGACGCCATTGAGCCTCTGATGAAGGAGACCGACAAGATCGGCTTCTGCTTCTCCTACTCTGCGGACATTACCCCGGAGATGGACGGCAGAGTCCAGCGGATCGACAAGGAAGTGGTCATCACCGGCTGCGAGGGGCAGCTGGTGGGCGCCTCCCTGCTGCGGGAGCTGGAAAAGCGCGGCGTCACCGGCAAGAAGATCGTCATCCTGAACGATACCGTTGCGGTGCTGCTGGGCGGTCTCGCCTCCGGTGAAGATGAGGGCGGCTGCGCCATCGGACAGGTCAGCGGCACCGGTACCAATACCTGCTGCTCCCTGCCGGAAAACCGGATCGGCAAGCTGGGCCGCAGCGGCGAGCGGCGCATGATCGTGAACCTGGAATCCGGCATGTATGACGGGATGCCACGGGGCGATTTTGACCGGGAGCTGGATGAGGCCAGTCACAACCCCGGCATCAAGCACTTTGAGAAGATCACCGCCGGTGTGTACCTGGGCGAGCTCTGCCACCGCATGCTGCAGCATGCCGCCGCGGAGGGATTGCTCTCTCCCGAAAGCTGTGAAAAGGTAAAGGCCCTCGGCTGGATCGACTCTGCGGTCATCGATGCCTGGGCCATGGGGGAGAAGCTGGAGGACATCAGCGTCGGCGAGGAGGATGCCGCATTTGTGCAGACCCTCTGCGCCGCCATGTTTGAGCGTTCCGCCCGCTGCATGTGCACCAATCTGGCCGCCATTGCCCTGCTCTCCAGGGAAAAGAACGTGTCCATCTGCGCTGAGGGATCTCTGGTGCAGAAGGGGAGAGTCTATCACCCGCTGCTGGAAGAGCTTGTTCGTCAGGTGATCCGGGATCAGATGGATCGCAATGTCCGCTTCACCGTGGGTTACGAGACCACGCTGGCAGGCTCCGCCGCGGCCGCGCTGCTGAACCTGTAAAGCAAGAACTGGAAATACATAAAAGGGGCTGTCTCAAAAGCCTGTAAATGAACGTAGGGGCGGCTATCATCCGCCTGCGCGGTTATATGTCAAAAAGAAAGAAATGTGAGGCGAATTCGCAGGTAAGTACGAATTCGCCTCACATTTTTGTGCTGCTTCAAACCGGCTCTGCCGGGCGGCTGATAGCCGCCCCTACGGCGCTTTATCCGCCTTACCGCATTTTGAGACAGCACCTTTTATGCGCATGTTACTTGTTTTTGTCCTTCGGCTTTCCCAGAAGCGCAGCCAGCAGCCCAAAGAGTACCGCCGCGCAGAGTCCCCCTGACGCGGCCTGAAAGCCCCCGGTGAAAACGCCAAGCAGCCCTTGCTCGGCAACGGCCTGTTTCATGCCCTTTGCCAGGTTCCAACCAAAGCCTGTGAGGGGCACAGTGGCTCCGGCCCCGGCCCATTCCGCCAGGGGACCGTAGATTCCCAGCGCGCCGAGAATGACGCCGGCAACCACAAATCCGGTCAGAATCCGGGCTGGAGTGAGCCTGGTGTAATCAATCAGCAGCTGGCCGATCACGCACAGAGCACCGCCCACGAAAAAGACCTTCGCATATTCCCAGAGTACAGTCATCCTCAGCCCTCCCGTTCCAGAACCACCGCGTGGCAGATCCCTGGGATGCTCTCTCCCTGCTGGGAGCTGGTGGGGGACATGAGTGCGCCGGTAGCGGCAAAGAGCACCCGTTCCCAAACGCCGTCCTCCATGGCCTGCAGGATATGCCCCGCCAGCACTGAGGCGCAGCAGCCGCATCCGGAGCCGCCCGCGTTCACCTCCTGGGTGGCCAGGTCATAGATCAGTACCCCACAGTCCATATACCGTGGGCCCAGCTCTACGCCGTCGGCCTTGAACAGGGCCTGCAGGATGTCGTGTCCCAGGGCACCCAGGTCCCCGGTGAAAATGGCGCCGTAGTCCTCCGGACTGCGCCCGGTGTCCCGGAAATGGGCCCGAAGGGTGTCGAAGGCCGCTGGCGCCATGGCGCTGCCCATGCTGTTGGGGTCCTTGATGCCGGCGTCGATGATCCTGCCGTGAGTCACATGAGTCACACGGATCCTGCCGCTTTTTCCCAGCACCACGGCGCCCGCCCCGGTGACGGTCCACTGGGAACTGGGGGTGCGCTGTCCGCCGTATTCCAGGGGAAAGCGGTACTGCCGTTCCGCGGTGCAAAAGTGAGAGCCTGTGAGGGCGCAGACGTGGGAGGCGGCGCCTCCTTCCACCAGCAGCGCGCCCAGACTCAGCCCCTCTGCCATGGTGGAGCAGGCGCCGTAGAGACCCAGATAGGGAGTCTTGCTCTCCCGCATGGCGAAGGCGGAGCTCACGCACTGGTTCAGCAGATCGCCTGCCAGGATATACTGCAGCTCCGACGGCGGCAGCTTTGCCTTGTCACAGGCCATTGTGAAGCACTGACGCAGCATGTGGCTCTCCGCCTTCTCCCAGCTCCCCTCGCCGAAGTAGCTGTCCTCCGAAATCAGGTCAAATCGCTTGCCCAGAGGCCCCTCGCCCTCTTTCTTTCCCACCACGGCGGCGCAGCCCTCCACAGCCGGCCCGTCAGACAGCATCAGGCTCTGTTTGCCGATCCTTTTGATCATAGCCCATCCTCTTTTTCCTTCAGAATGGTCTTAGCTTTCCCCGATAATGGTGATTTTACGCAAAAAAACACCGCCGCATTTGCGGCGGTGTGAGCATATCAGAGAAAAAACAGATCAGTTTCTCACCTTGTGCCAGAGCTCGGAGACATAAGTGAGCATGTCGTTGGACTGGTTCAGAAAGCCGTACTGATTGTAGAGCTCCTTGAAATTCTCCACGTCCATGTACAGGATCTCCATGGTCTCTTCGCCCATCTCGTCCTGATAGTCCTCGCTGTTGTAGACCACGGAGTTGGGGGAGGCGTAGTAGATATACTCGGCGTTGGCGATGGCAGGCTCCTCAGAGAGCATGTAGTTGATGAAGATCTCGGCCAGCTCCTGGTTCTTGCAGCAGCTGGGGATGCACATGGCGTCCACAAAGTAATTGGTGCGCTCGGGGTAGTAGAAGCGCAGATCCACATCCTCGGCCTGGGCGTCCACCATGGTGAAGTAGTCGCCGGCATAGTAGACGGCAACAGCGGCCTCGCCGATCTCCATCATGTTGTACACTTCGTCCATCACGTACTTCTGCACCAGAGGTTCCTGCTTCTTCAGCTCCTCATAGGCCAGATCCCACTGGGCCTTGTCGCTGCTGTTCACGTCCAGACCCAGCTTGTACTGGGCGGTGCCGAAGGCGTCACGGGGGTTGTTGAACTGCAGGATCTGACCGGCATACTTCTCGTTCCACAGCAGATCCCAGCCCTGGGCGTCAGCCTCGTCCACGACATTGGCGTTGTAGATGATGCCAACCACGCCGTAGGAGTAGGGGACGGTGTACTTGTTCTCCGGGTCGTAGTTGAGACCGCGGAAGTTCTGGTCGATGTTTGAGTAGTTGGGGATGTTGTCATAGTTCAGGGGCAGCAGCATGCCTTCCTCGATCATCTTGGCGATCATGTAGTCGGAGGGGATGATCACGTCATAGCTCACAGCGCCGCTGGAGAGCTTGTTGTACATGTCCTCGTTGCTGGCGAAGGTGGTGTAGTTCACCTTGATCTTCTGGCCGTAGGTCTCCTGGTACCAGGCCTCAAAGGCCTTGATGGTGTCCAGACTGCCCTCGGAGCCGTCAGAGATATATTCGCCCCAGTTATACACGTTCAGGGTCAGCGTGGAGCCGCCGCCGCAGGCGGCGAGCATGGCGCAGACGCCCAGCAGCATGGCGATGCAGAGCAGAACGGAAAGCAGTTTCTTCATTTTGGTTCCTCCTATTGTCCTATTGTTTAAGCATTTGCTTTTCTCTTGGCTTTTTTCTTCCTGCGCGCTTCCTTCACGGCTTTGTCGGTGTCGCTGTCGATCAGATTCGTCAGCGTGAGCAGAGCCAGGATCACAAAGAAGATGATGGTGGCCAGCGCGTAGATGGTGGGCTTCACGGTCTTCTTGGTCATGCTGTAGATCAGCACCGGCAGGGTCTGGAAGCCCGGGCCGGAGGTGAAATAGCTGATGACAAAGTCGTCCAGGGACATGGTGAAGGCCATGATCATGCCGGTGAGAATGCCGGGGAAGAGCTCGGGGACCTCCACCTTGAAGAATGCCCTCAGGTGGGTGCAGCCCAGATCCATGGCAGCCTCGGGGAGGGACTTGTCCATCTGCTGGAGCTTTGGCAGCACCTGCAGGATCACATAGGGCAGGCAGAAGGTCACATGGGCAATGAGGATGGTGGCAAAATTCAGGGAATTGTTCAGCCCGAAGAGCCGTCCCGCGAACACGAACATCAGCATCAGAGAGATACCGGTGATGATATCGGGGTTGATCATGGGAATGTTGGTCACGGTGTCCAGCGCGGCGTGCAGGTACTTGTTGCGCAGCCGGAAGATGCCCACCGCGGCGGCGGTGCCCATAACGGTGGCGATCAGGGCGGAGGACACGGCCAGCACCAGGGTGTTGCGCAGAGCCTCCAGAATGTTGGAGTTGTGGAAGAGCTCGGCATACCACTGGAGGGAGAAGCCGCTCATAACGGCGGTGCTGTTGGAGCCGTTGAAGGAGTAGATGATAAGAATCAGGATGGGGGCGAAGAGGAAGAGCAGAATGAGCCCGGTATAGATCCTGGACAGTGTTTTCATTTTGCTTTCCTCCTTATGCAACCGAGCGCTTGGTAGCCCGGTGCTGCAGCAGCGCCATCACCACGAGCAGCAGCACCATCATGATAAAGGCAATGGCTGCCGCGCCGTTAAAGTCGAAGTTTGCGTATTTTTCCTCGATCTCGTCGCCGATGAGCTTCATTTTGCCGCCCAGCTTCTGGGAAATGTAGAAGGTGGAAACCGAGGGGATCAGCACCATGTTGACCCCGGAGATCACGCCGGGCAGGCTCAGCGGCCAGATCACCCGGCGCAGGACCCCAAAGCTGTTGCAGCCCAGGTCTTTCGCGGCCTCCAGCAGCTTGTAGTCCATCTTCGCCATCACGGAATAGATGGGCAGGATCATATAGGGCAGGTAGTCGTAGACCATGCCGATGATAACGGCGGTCTCCGTTCCGATCACATGGATGGGCCCCAGGCCCAGCAGACCCAGACCGGAGTTGAGGATGCCCTTGCCCTGGAGAATGACCATCCAGGCGTAGGTCCGGATCAGGAAGTTCATCCACATGGGGATCATGATGACGGTGATCAGAATGCTTTGCACCTTGGCGGAGGCGTGGGCGATCCGGTAGGCGAAGGGGTAGCCCAGCAGAAGGCAGATCAGCGTGGAGATCAGCGCCAGCTTAAAGGACTTGCCGAAGACCATCACGTAGTAGGGCATGCTCTGATCGGCGCTGATACGGTAGGTAAAGACCTTGCGCATGTTGTCCAGGGTGAAGTGCATCTGGCTGTCGGTAAAGGCGTAGAACGCGATGAAAAACAGCGGCACCACGATGAACAGCAGCGCCCAGACGGAGTAGGGCGTCAGAAGCATGCGCTGGATCAACCCATTGCGGGATGAGACAGCGTTCTTTTTCTTCATGTGTCCGCCTCGCTTTCCGGCGCGGCGGCCTCACCCAGTTCCTCCAGGTTTTCCTCCTCCAGCTCGCCGATCTCGTCCAACTCCATGGAGAAGCTGGAGTAGTCGCCGAACATGCCGGAGTACTCGGACTTGTGCATGATGTGGATGGCGTCAGGCTCGATATAGAGGCCGATGTGCTCGTCCACGTCCACAAAGTCCGTGGTCTGGATCATCCACTTGAAGCCGTCGATGTCCACGATGATTTCGTAATGCACGCCCAGGAAGGTGACGGAGGTGACCACGCCCTTCAGCATGCCCTTTTCCTCCGGTACGATGTCCACGTCCTCGGGACGGACCACTACGTCCACCGGCTCCTTCAGCTCAAATCCACTGTCCACACAGTCGAAGACGTGGCCGGCGAAGCTGACCTTCCGGTCCCGCAGCATGACGCCGTCCAGAATGTTGCTCTCGCCGATGAAGTCCGCCACAAAGGCGTTCTTGGGCTCGTTGTAGATATCCACGGGGGTTCCGATCTGCTGGATGCGGCCCTCGGACATGACCACAACGGTGTCGGACATGGAGAGCGCTTCCTCCTGGTCGTGGGTGACGAAGACGAAGGTAATGCCGGTGGCCTTCTGGATCTTTTTGAGCTCCTGCTGCATGTCCTTGCGCAGCTTCAGGTCCAGGGCGGCCAGAGGCTCGTCCAGCAGCAGGACCGAGGGCTTGGAAACCAGGGCGCGGGCGATGGCCACGCGCTGCTGCTGGCCGCCGGAGAGGGAGTTGACGCTGCGCTTTTCAAAACCGGCCAGCGCCACCAGCTTCAGCATCTCGGTGACCCGCTCGTTGATCTCCGCCTTGGGGACCTTCTTTTCCCGCAGGGGGAAGGCCACGTTTTCAAACACGTTCAGGTGGGGGAAGAGGGCGTAGCGCTGGAAAACCGTGTTCACATTGCGCTTGTGGGGCGGCATGTCGTTGATCCGGTCGCCCAGAAAGATCACGTCTCCCTCGTCGGCGGACTCGAAACCGCCGATGATGCGCAGCGTGGTGGTCTTGCCGCAGCCGGAGGGACCCAGCAGCGTCAGAAATTCGTTGTCGTAAATGTAGAGATTGATATTGTCCAGCACCTTCTGCCCGTCAAAGGACTTGGAGATGTTTTTCAGCTCGATGATCTTCTTGGCTTTGTTCATGCCTTCTCCTCCCAAGATAAAAGACGTATCAGCAGCTTACAGCATTTGACGAAAAGCCTGGTCTGCTGCCCAGGGGAAATCTTTTCAAATCGTATTTGTCGGAGCTTTGCTTCGGCAAATACACCTTCAGGCGAGTGCTGCGAGCCCTCGCGCCGACCAAACGAGACTTGCCCCTCGCAAGCCGAGGGCGATCAGCGCGAGTGTCTTCCTTGTGAAACGTGTTTCACAAGGAAAGAAAAAAAGACGTATGCCAAAAGCATACGTCCTCTTGATACGACCGCAATCGGCGTCCCTGGAGGGATCGCCGGGTCACAATGGGTTTGAGAGTCTATATAGCAAAACACTTTTACTACTCTTATTGACCATTTCACAAGTTGTATGCTTCTGGAAGCACCGGTTTATAGTAACCAACTTATAAAACTTGCGCTCCAGGAAATGCCGATCCAACCTGCTTCGGTGATTTCCGGCCAATTTGCGCTCTGACTTCGTCTCTATTTCTTGTAATACACAAAGTATAACTGCGAAATAGAGCCATCGTCAGAACACAAATTCTCTCGGAAATCCCACTCGCCGATTGAATCATCATTTCCTAACGCAATCAATAAGGCAACAGAAGTTGCCGCCGCACCTGCGGAATTCGGCATTCGACCCGGCTGTCCGTGTGGCCTCAGCCCCGAAGGGGCGGTCGTTATCTTGCTTCGGATAAACTCTTACTATCCAATTGAGACGACTCATTCTAACAAGTTTCCCCTGCAATGTCAAGGAAATCGTCTTGGTTTAGCGTATGAAATCGGAGAAGTCCAAGCCCTGTTTTTTGTGCGAAAAGTCAGTATTTGACCTCCCAGAGACACAAGCCCTGGGCGGGAGCCGTGGGACCGGCCAGAGTACGGTCCTTGCTCTGGAGCGCTTCGGCAAGGGATTCCGGGCTTCGGAGGCCCTGCCCCACTTCCAGCAGCGAACCCGTCAGGATCCGGACCATATTATAAAGGAAGCCGTCTCCTGTGAAATAGAGCTGCAGTTCTTCTCCCTCTCTGCGGATCTCGACAGACCGGAGATCCCGCACCGTGGAGCGCCTGGCGTTTTTCAGCGAGCAGAAGGCGGCAAAGTCATGCTCGCCGCAGAGAAGCCGGGCTGCCCGTTCCATGGCCTTATCGTCCAGTGCCCCGGGAACGCGAAGTTGAAAACGCCGGGTGAACACATTGGGGCTTTCGCTGTTCCAGATCCGGTAGAGATAGGTCTTTTCCCTGCAGCTCAGCCTTGCGTGAAAACGGGGCTCCGCCTCCTCCAGAGAAACGGCGCCGATGTCCTCCGGAAGATAGCGCCGCAGCTCCCGAAGCAGCTCCTCTGCGCCGCGCTCTGTCTCCCCCCGGAAGGAGCAGACCTGCATCCGGGCGTGGACGCCGGCGTCGGTTCTCCCGCTGGCGGAAAGCTCCACCTTCTGCTCCAGAAGACGGCTCAGCAGGGTCTCCAGCTTTTCCTGGATGGATCCCGCGGTATTGCCCTGGCGCTGCCATCCCCGGTAGCGCGTCCCCTCGTAAGAAAGAACCAGCCTGTAGTTTTTCACAGTACTCCCTCCTTTGCGTGGATCCAGTATAGCAAAGGAAGCGGGACTTCTGCAAGCTTTTTGCGCCATCCGCCTTGTCAGCGCCGTGGGATTGGCCTATACTATATTTAACCGCTTCTTCCGGCCTTATCCCGAGAGAGGGAACCGGATGCTCCGATCTGTCCCATTTCATGCGTTTTTACATTTTTTTAACTTTTATCGCTCACCACGCGGTATAATCGGGTATCATAAGAAGTGGAAGACTGGAGGGAAGAATATGAGCAAGAGAGCACTGGTCGTGGAGGATGACGCCAATATCGCCGAGCTTCTGCGTCTCTATCTGGGGCGGGACGGCTTTGAGGTCATGCTCGTTTCCGACGGCGCCAGGGCGGAGAAGAGCTTTGATCTCTTTACACCGGATCTGGTGCTGCTGGACATCATGCTGCCCGGAAAGGATGGCTGGCAGATCTGCCGGGACCTGCGCAAGAAATCCGCGGTCCCCATCATCATGCTCACCGCCAAAGGCGAGACGGCAGATAAGGTCAGCGGTCTGGAAATGGGTGCGGACGATTATGTGACCAAGCCCTTCGAGGTGAAGGAACTGCTGGCCCGCATTCACGCGGTGATGCGCCGCTCTGACGGGGAAGGCCCTGTGGAGAAAAAGCTGACTTTCGATAAGCTCATCATCAATCTGGATTCCTATGAGCTGATCGTGGACGGCAAAAAAGTGGACACGCCCCCCAAGGAGATGGAACTGCTCTATCACCTGGCCTCCAGCCCCAACCGGGTCTTTACCCGCAACCAGCTGCTGGATGAGGTCTGGGGCTTTGACTATTTCGGAGATTCCCGGACTGTGGATGTGCACATCAAGCGTCTGCGGGAGAAGCTGGAGGGTGTTTCGGACAAGTGGAGCCTGAAGACCGTCTGGGGCGTGGGCTACAAGTTTGAGCTCCTCACCGGAGAAAACGGATGAAAAGCATCTATCTGCGCAACTTTGTTGCCATCGCTGCCCTGGTTGCCATCTGCTTTTTGTTGGTGGCTCTGTCCTTCGTGGGCGTGGGCCGGCAGTATGTGATCAGTGAGAACAGCAAAAACATGGATCGCAGCGCCTGGGAGATCGCCCACATCGCCGGCGCGGTGTCCCGGGAGGATTCTCTGGACAGCTGGGTGCTGCGCATGAACGTTTGCTCGGTGGCCGGCGCCGCGGGAAACCAGATTTTCGTCACCGATGAGGAAGGCGTCGTTCGCTGCTGCTCGGACAAGGACCCCAAGTGTGAGCACATCGGCCTGCAGATTTCCGATGAGATCCTTGCCCAGGCGGAGAGTGGCTTTCTGGACCGGCGCAGCGACCTGGGCGGCGTCTTCAAGATGCGCCGCTATGTGGCGGCGGAGACGATCCGGAATCCCGAGGGGGCGCTCATCGGCTATGTGTTTGTCAACAATATGGCCGATAATATGCTGGGCGCCTGGTCCACCTTCCTTTCCGTTGCGGTGCTGATCTCCGTGGTGGTGTTCTGCATCACCCTGGCGCTCACCATGGTCTATACCCGCCGCATGGCCCGGCCGCTGGATGAGATGGCCGCGGCCTCCCGCAAGTTCGCCCGGGGCGATTTCTCCGTCCGCGTCAAGCAGACCGAGGATCCCACCGACGAAATGGGCGCGCTGATCGAATCCTTCAATAAAATGGCGGATTCCCTGGAGCAGGCGGAAAAGCGCCGCAGCGAATTCATCGCCAACATCTCCCATGAGCTGCGCACACCCATGACCACTATCGCCGGCTTTGCCGACGGTATTCTGGACGGGACCATCCCCCCGGAGCAGGAACGCAAGTACCTGACCTCCATCCGGGATGAGACCAGACGGCTCTCCCGTCTGGTGCGGGAGATGCTCTCCATCACCCAGGCCAAGGCCAGGGCGGCCAATCCCACGTCCCGCACGAACTTCGATCTGACGGAGCTGGTGCTGCAGATCCTGCTGAGCTTTGAGAGCCGGGCCACCAAGAAAAAACTGGATGTGGACCCCCAGCTCCCGGACGATCATCTCATGGTCCGGGCAGATCGGGACGCCATCACCCAGGTCATCTACAATCTGCTGGACAACGCCGTGAAATTTGCCGAGCCCGGCAGCTGCCTGGTGCTGAAGCTCTATAAGGATGACGGCAAGGCCTACGTCTCCGTGAAGGACAGGGGAGAGACCATCCCGCCGGACGATCTGCCCTTTATCTTTGACCGCTTCCACAAGTCCGACCGCTCCCGCAGTATGGACAAGGACGGCATGGGCCTGGGCCTGTATCTGGTCAAGACCATCATCAACAGCCACGATGAGGACATCGCGGTAAAGAGCGAGGACGGCGAGACCGAATTTGTGTTCACGCTGCCTCTTGCCACGTATGATAGAAAAAAAGAGAATCCTAAGGAACATCAGGGGTGAAAACATGAGTTGGTATGATACGGAGAGCTGGTATGCTCCCAAGGAGACGCCGCAGCCCCAACCGGAAGCTGCAGCCGCCTCCAAACCCAAGGAAGTCAAAAAAACGGACCCGACCGGCAGACTCGTCTGGACCGGGCTCATCGCAGCACTGCTGATCGTGGCCGTCGTCCTGGGCGTCACCATCCCAAAGCTGGGCAATAGCCAGAAGGCCGCCCTGCCCGCGCCCGAGGCGGAGAGAGACCCGAACGCCTCCGACGAATGGAACTGGAGCTGGAACTGGGGCAAGCAGGGGGACGACTCCGGAGAGGATCCGTCTTTCGGACGGGATGTCGATCCGGGCACAGAGAAAAAAGACGAGCAAGCCGGTCCCGTCATGCCTGAGGACTGGACGGAGTTTTTCAAAAGCTATTACCAGGAGACGGACACGGCCAGCGCCGATGTGAAGATCCAGCGCAGCGATCCTGTGGGGGATATCGGCCTGCAGCTGAAAAGCGTCTCCGGCCCGGAGCTTACGCTGCAGCAGCTCTATGAAAAGTGCGCTCCCTCCATTGTGGCCATTTCCGGCTTCGTGAACGGGGAGAGCGGCTACAACTGGGGCACCGGCGTCGTTCTCACTGCCGATGGGCTGATCCTGACCAATACCCATGTGGTGGACGGTTGCGACCGGGCCACCGTCACCCTCCATGACGACCGGGAGTTTGAAGCAAAGCTCATCGGTGCCGATACCATCAGCGATCTGTGCGTTCTGCAGATCGAAGCAAAGGATCTCGTTCCCGCGGAGTTCGGAGAGAGCGCCAGCCTCCGGGTGGGGGACCCTGTGGCCGCCATCGGCAACCCCCTGGGAGACACCTTCCGCAGCACCCTCACCGACGGCATCATTTCCGCCATTTCCCGGGACATCAGCTACAAGGGCCGCAGCATGACCCTGCTGCAGACCAACACCGCCCTGAATGAGGGCAACTCCGGCGGCGCACTCTTCAATATGCACGGCCAGGTGGTTGGCATCACCAATATGAAGATGATGTCCTCTTACTCCAGCATCGAGGGCATCGGCTTTGCCATCCCCTCCACTACGGTTCGTGAGGTTGTCAACAGCATCGGCCGCTTCGGCGAAGTCCGGGGCCGTCCCTCCATCGGCATCACGGTAGGAGCCATCCCCGAGGAGGCCGAGAGCAAATATGAGCTGCCCAAGGGCCTCTATGTCACCGATGTGCAGCCCAATTCCGACGCCTGGGCCAAGGGCGTCCGCCCCGGGGACATCCTGATGGAGGTCAACGGCACTCCCGTTCTCACCACTGCGGACGTCAGCGATATCAAGAACCAGTACACCGTGGGCGACAGCCTGCACTTTACCATCTGGCGCAACGGCCAGGTCCTGGAGTTTGACGTGCTGCTCATGGAAAATAACGACGTCTACGGCGGATGAGTTCTCTTTCCCGCATAAAAATCCCGCGTTCACTTTGAACGCGGGATTTCAGACTGTAGACAAACCTATGCGGCCAAGCTTGGACACGCATGGGGGGATTGTGAAGACTAACTATTAAAAGTCAAGCCCCAAGAGACAAAAGATGTA
>ONBX01000060.1:1569-10802 GCA_900316205.1 uncultured Eubacteriales bacterium | reverse complement strand
TATTCTTCCTGGCACTTGCTTTTGACCTGAAAAAGCTCTGGATGAAACGAGACAAAGGGCGATTGCGAACGCATTTGTCCGAGATTTCGGCTGCGTAACGAAGAATTGAATCCCTTTTCAACATTTGGCGCTGGTTCGGAGGCCAGGGTTGGCTTTGTTATGCAAAAACCGAGAGAATTGTGGCCAGTTTTCCACAGATACTCGGTTTCTTTTGCCCTTTAGGCCTGAAAAAGGGGCCGCTGCAAAACTTCCATTTTGCAACGGTCCCTTTTGTGGGAAGCTCTCAGCCCCAGAGGGCGGTGAGCATGGGGATGATCTGCTTTTTCCGGGACATGACCCCCGGCAGGAAGACCTGGTTTTCCTTCGGTTCGGCGGAGAAGGCCTGGCGGATGGTATCATCGCTGCCAACATAGAGAAGGTACGTCCCCTCCTGGAGCACATCCGTGATCATCAGCAGCACCAGATCGAATTCATTCTTTTTCTTCTCGCTTTCCATGAAGCGGAGGAATTCCTCCTTCCGATCCAGGAGCTGCCGGGAATCGTCACAGGTGATCTGGCTTACGGCCAGGTCCTGGCCGGAGATGTGGAACTGCTTATAGTCCGTGCGGAAGAGCTCTTCCGCGCTCTTTTCCGCCCCGCCGAAGGAGAAGAGGCTCTTGCCCAGCTCCTCCAGGGAGATGTTGGCGATGTGGGCCAGGCGCTGGGCCATGGCGATGTCCCGCTTGGTGCAGGTGGGAGACTTGAACATAACCGTATCCGAGAGGATGGCCCCTGCCATGAGTCCCGCGATCTTGGGAGAGGGCACCACGCCGTACTCCTGGTACATGCCGGTGAGGATGGTGTTGGTGCTGCCCACAGGCTCGTTTCGCACCCGGATGGGCTGGCCGGTCTGGATATCCGCCAGGCGGTGGTGGTCGATGATCTCCAGGATCTCCACCTGTTCCAGGCCGGGGACGGACTGGGCCGCTTCGTTGTGGTCCACCAGCACCACCTGCTTGCGCCTGGGCCGCAGCAGATGGAAGCGGGCCAGGGTGCCCACCACCTTTTCCTCCCGGTCCAGGATGGGGTAGGCGTGAAAGCGGCTTTTCAGCATGGTCTCCCGCACGTCGTCCACATAGTCGTCCAGGTGGAAGTCGATGATATTCTCCCTCGAGCAGATCCGCTCCACGGGCAGCGCCTGGGTGATGAGCCGGGAAACCCGTCTCGCCGTGAGAGGCGTGGAGATGATGCAGGTGCTGGCCCGGCTCTCCGCCCACTGGGGCCGGATGTCCGAGCGGCAGATGATGAGGCAGCCCACGCCGCTTTCGATGGCCCGGTCGATGACCTCCGGCTGGTTGCCGCAGACCAGGATACTGTCCGGGCTGGTGAGAGCCGGGTCCTCATAATTCTGGGGCAGGGCGATGAAGAGCTGGCCGGAGACCGTGCTCACCGAGGTGGCGTATTCGTTCACCAAGGTCCCTTCCAGCACGCTCAGCAGATTAAAGAGCGGAACGTCATGGATGCGGTTTTCCAGCATGGACTTCATGTCATATTCCGCGATGTCCCCGGTGGAGAGCATGCCCAGCAGTTTCCCCTCCTCGTCCACGATGGGCAGGGCCGTCAGCTCCTCGTCCCGCATGGTCCGCCAGGCGAGCTCAATGGGCACCGAGCCGCTGAGGGCGGGCGGCGTATCAAAGTCCAGATCCCGCACCTGGGTACGCATGTTCTTTACCAGGGGCGGTGCCTCCATTCCGAAGCGCTCCAGCAGCTTCTGGGTCTCGTCGTTCACGGAGCCGATCCGCACGGCCTTGTAGTTCCGATCTCCCAGGGCCTGGCGCAGATTGGCATAGGCCATGGAAGCCACGATGGAGTCCGTATCCGGATTCCGGTGGCCGGTGACATAGATCTCGTTCACAGCGCATTCTCCTTTCCGCAGGCGTTATCTCCGCCTGCCGGAACACTTTTCCTTTTCAAACGTCAAAAGACAGGATCGTACTTACCGATTATAAAAAAAGATCTTTCCCTTTGCAAGCCCTTTTCACTTTGACGCAAACTATGCTATACTGCATAGGAAACATGAAACGGAGGAATGACGATGAAAAGAACGCTCTGCCTTCTGCTGGCCGCGCTGCTCTGCCTCAGCGTGCTGACCGGCTGCGCCGCCAAAAAGCCTGTTTCCGCGCCGGCGGAGACTTCCCCTGTTCCGGCTTCCGCGCCCGCAGAGGAGAAGAGAGAGGAGGCGGCTCCCATCGAGGAGGCGCAGGAAGCGCCTGCCCCCGGCGAAGAGGAAGCGCCGGAAGAGACCACCCACGAGGAGAAGCCCTATGTGGAGCCCACCGATGTGCGGGAAGGTTTGTGGGACCTGATTCCCTTTGACGAGATGCCCTACGAGCGGCCGGACCTGGACGAGATGCGCGCCGCCATCGATCAGGTGGGCGAGGCGCTGGACAGCGGTGCGGACTATGAGACCGTGGAAGCGCTGCTGGACGCCTGCGACGAATGCTATGCCGCCTTTGACACCATGGAGGCCATCGCATTCATCCGCTCCTGCCAGGATATGACGGACGAGTTCTACGCCGGGGAATACGCCTGGCTGGACGAGGCCAGCGCCGATGTGAGCCAGCTCTTTGAGAAGCTCTACTTCCGCTGCGGCATGTCCGACATGGCCCGGGAGCTGGAGGAGAAGTACTTCTGGCCCGGCTTTGCCGAGGAATACGCAGACGACGCCAACGCCTTCTACGATGACGAGATGGTGGCCCTGCTCCAGACCGAGAGCAATCTGATCGCCGAATACCGGGACACGGTGGCAAATCCCATCGTGGTCCTGGCAAACGGCAGCGAAGTGGAATTTTTCTCCGCCCTGGATGAGTATGAGGGCTATGCCTATCTGAACCTGCTCTTCTCCTATTACGACCAGTTTAATCCCAAGCTTGCAAGCATCTATATCGACCTGGTGAAAAACCGGCAGGAGCAGGCCAGGGCCGCCGGCTACGACAGCTACGAGGAGCTGGCCTTTGATCATGATTTCACCCGGGACTACAGCCCGGAGCTGGCCGAGGAGTATCTGCAGGGTGTGAAGGAGCACATCGTTCCCCTCTACCGCGAGGTCATGGCCTCCGGCGCCCTCTGGGATGTGGAGAGCAGCCCCATCGACGCCCAGCGGCTGGAGGAGGTGCTGCGCTACGGCGTGAGTGACATGGGCGAGGACGTGCAGGAGGCCTATGAATTCATGGTGAAGTACCGCCTCTGCGACCTGGACTACAGCCCCCTGAAGGCTGAGATGTCCTTCCAGACCTATCTGAGTGCCTATGAGGTACCTTTCCTGTTCATGGACGCCGGCGGCACTCTGAACGACATCACCACCTTCTCCCATGAGTTCGGCCACTATCTGGACGGCTACCTGAACTACAACGCGGAGGAGACCATCGACCTGGCCGAGTGCTACTCCCAGGCCATGGAGCTGCTGATGCTGACCCGGCTGGATGAAGTCTTGAGCGAAGAGGAGCTGGAAAACCTCTATCAGATCAAGATGCTGGACGTTCTCAACATGTATGTGCAGCAGGCCGCCTTCGCCGAGTTTGAACACATCGTCTACAGCACGGACCCGGAAGCGCTGACGGAGGACTACGTTAACCAGGTCTTCCTGCAGGTGAGCCAGGACTACGGCTTCTGCGAGGCGGGCTATGAGGATTTCTACAGCAAGCTCTGGATCGACATCACCCACTTCTTCGAGCAGCCCTTCTATGTGATCACCTACCCTGTCTCCCACGACATTGCCATGCAGATCTTCCAGCTGGAGGAGGCGCAGTCCGGGGCAGGTCTCGAAAAATTCCTGGAAATGCTGCCCCGGGAGTACCCGGACATGCTGGACAGCGCCCTGAACGCCGGGCTGGACAGCCCCTTTGATCCGGGCAGGCTGGAAGCGGTTGCCGAAACCATGCGCCGCATCCTGCTGGAGGGCGGCGCAGCCGACGCGGCGTGATGAAGCTCTCCCCCTTTCCGGGGGAGAAATACACGTTTCAGAACGAAAGGAGGTGCGGACTTGGCCGCACCGAAACCCCTTGCGGAGGGCTTCTCCGCCGACGGTTACATCATAGACCAGGACTGCTTCTCCTCAGTCCGCTACCGCAGCATGCCCGCCAGCATCAACGGCTGCGGCTGGATCGCGGCCTTTGATCTGCTGCACTTTCTCTCCGGGGAGAAGGATTGGGACAGCGTCCGAAGGGCACTGGATGAAGGGCACCGGATCCGGATGCCAGGGCCCACCATGCTGCCCGTGATGCGCAGCTATCTGCTCTCTCAGATCCCGGAGCTGCAGGAGGTCCGGGGCCGGGAGGCCGCACTGGCCGAAGCCTTCCGCAGCCGGGCCGGCATCTTCCGCTACCGGGAGGAAAAGACGCCCCACTTTGTGTTCTATTGCCGCAGGGAGAACGGCTTTCGTTTTATGAACGTGGCAGACGGTCTGGAGGACGCGGTAATGCCCATGGAGAAGTTTGGAGAAGAACATCTCAAAGGTGGGCTGGTTGTTCTCTTTTTCGTGGTTTGAGTCCTCAAACGCCTTGCTTTTTCCCTCCGCATGTGATACTTTAGCCACAGAAAGCCCCACCATCAAAAGGAGGATCTGCCTATGAAGATCCAAAAGTCCTCGGAAGATTATCTCGAGGCCATGCTGATGCTCAAGGAGAAGCACGGCTACATCCGCTCGGTGGACATCGCAGCCCAGCTGGGCGTCACCAAGCCCAGTGTGAGCTACGCCACCAAACGTCTGCGGGAAAACGGCTACATCACCATGGACGCTGACGGACTTATCAGCCTGACTGCTTCCGGCATGGAGATCGCCGCGCGCATCTATGAGCGGCACAAGCTCCTGACCCAGCTTCTGATCAGCCTGGGTGTCAGCGAAGAGACCGCCCGGGAAGACGCCTGTAAGATTGAGCACGATCTCAGCATAGAGACATTCGACGCCATCCGGGAGCACGCCCGGCGCTACAGCTCGGCTCATGTGGAATAACACAGCCTTATCCATCGGCGCAGCGGAAGCTGCGCCGATGCTTTTGGGGAAACTGTTGGTCCACGACAGTCCCGAAGGCCGCACCGCCGGCATGATCGTGGAGGCCGAGGCCTACTGCGGCCCGGAGGATGACGCGGCCCACTCCTTCGGCGGCCGCCGCACCGCCCGGACCGAGGCCATGTACGCGTCCCCCGGCCATGTTTACATCTTCCGCCTTTATGGCATGCACCGCTGCTTCAATGTGGTCACCGCTCCTGAGGGTCAGCCCCAGGCGGTGCTGATCCGGGCGCTGGAGCCGGTGGAGGGGCTGGCGCTCATGGCGGAGCGCAGAGGGACGGCGGACAGGCGCCTGCTCTGCAGCGGGCCGGGGCGGCTCTGCCAGGCCATGGGCATCGGCATGGAGCACTACGGGCAGGACCTCTTTTCCGGCAGCCTCCGTCTGGAGGAATACCGGGCCTTTTCCCCGGAGAAAATCGGCGTCTCGCCCCGGGTGAATGTGGACTATGCCGCGGAATATCGGGACAGGCTCTGGCGCTTCTTCCTCAAAGAAAACCCCTGCGTCTCCCGCGTTCCCCGTCGTTACGCCGTCCGCTGCACCCTGGCGGAAATGAATCGAAGCTCTGCTTCGCCCGATGAAGAATTGAAGCTGCTTCGCGAATGATGGAATTGTTGTGTCGGCTTCGCCGGCGGATCTTTTTTTCTGGCAGAAGGCCCGTCATTTCTTCATTCCTTCAATCAAATAAAAAGGGCGTGTTGCAAAATAAGCGCTTAGCTCTGTCAGCACCGTAGGGGAGGGGCTCGCCCCTCCCGGCATTTAGAAGCATGAATTCAAGAAAAGGTTCGGCGAATTCGCAGATTGTACGAATTCGCCGAACTTTTTATCACAATACAGCCAGGTTCCGCCGAGAGGGCACAAGGCCCTCCCCTACGTTATGATCAGAGGTTTGCGCTCTTCTTCGTGTTTTGCAACAGCCCCGTTCGCTTGTCTTTCTCAGAGCTCCTTGATCTCCGCGGCAATGCCGCCGTTATCGAAAACCGTGATGAGGGCCCAGGTCAGCTTGCGTCCCATGCCGGCGGTGCCGGGATTGACCACCTTCACGCCGCCGATCTCCTGGGAGTCTGCCTCGTGGGTGTGGCCGTAAAGGGCAAGCCGGCACTCCTGCTCCTGGGCGGCGTAGACCAGGGAATCCACGCCCCAGCGGACATTGAACATGTGCCCGTGGGTGAGGAAGGCCCGCACCGGGCCCAGACTCACCACGGCGGAGACCGGTTCCTTCGAGCCGTAGTCGCAGTTGCCGCAGACGGAATAGAGGGGAATTTCGGGAAAACGCTGCCGCAGGATCTGGGTATCCCGGTCGTGATCCCCCAGGTGGATGATCACATCCGGTCGCAGCTGGGCCACCTTGGCGGCCATGCGGGCCACGTTGCCGTGGGTATCGGAAAAAACGGCTGCTTTCATGAAAGTCTCCTCATTTCTGTCAAGTTTCCCTGTTAGCCTGACGGCGCCAATACGGACACGCTGAAAGCTGCGATCTTTGGCCCTTTTCCGCCTTTTCGGTCTCGATGGGCGTCAGCCCACCTTCGCCCTCAAAGACGGAAAATGCCTCAAATCTCTTGCTTTCAGTCCGCAGGAGTTTTGACGGAGCCGTTTTTCGTCAAATCAAGGCAGGCGCCGCAGGGAATACTTATTGTATTGTCAAGGCGCCTAACGCGGAGTTGGCGGAAATCGGCCCGTCAAAACCGCGTTCGTATTGGCACCGTCAGGCTAAGCTGCATAGAATGGAGCGAACAGGAGGCTGATGGTATGCAGGATCTGGAAAAAATGGCGCAGGAGCTGCGCCGCAGAGGAAAAGCCGAGGGGATCCGCGCCCTGGCCGACTCCGCGGACGGGCGAAAGCTGGGATCCATGATCGACGGCGAAGCTGCCCAGCGAGCCCTCCGGTCCGGAGACAGCGCCGCACTGCAGCAGCTTTTGCGGGGCGTGCTTGGCACGGACGAGGGGCGGAGACTGGTGACCGAGCTGCAGAGCCTGATGGAAAAGTAAGGGGGCGATCGCCATGGGGGAACTGGAGGATCGGCTGAGCAGTATTCTCAATGATCCGGAGCAGATGCGGCGCATCAGCAGCCTGGCCCAAACGCTGATGGGCGACGGAGAAACCTCCGCCCCGGCAGAAAAAACAGAGGGGCAAAGGGAAGGCGGTCTGTTCGGTGCTCTGGGCTCCCTGCCGACGCCGCCCCGCGGCGGCGGGGACAAAGCCGCCCTTCTGGAGGCGCTGAAGCCCTGGCTCTCAGAAAAGCGGCAGAGAAAGCTGACAAGGGCCATGCGTCTCGCGCATATGGCAAGATTGGCCCGGTTTGCCATGGGGGATGCGGGAAATGGCGAAGCGCTATGAGGGCAACACCGGCCGCGTCCGGCCCCTGGTGGAGCATCCCGAGCATCCGGCTCCCCCGCCTCCTCCGGCACCGCCTCCATCGGAGCACGGACCTGTGCCGCCCCATCCGCCCGGGCCCCCGGGCAATCCTCTGTCAGAGCTGCTGCCGCGGCAGCTGCAGCGCATGCTCTCGGGCAGTCTCCGGGATTTGGAGACGGAGGATCTGCTTTTGCTGCTGATCCTGTATCTGCTCTACCGGGAAAGCGGCGATTCGGAATGGCTGCTGACTCTGGCAGCCATGATCTTTCTCTCCTAAAACCATCGCAGGGGCGTTATTGCCCCTGCGATGCAAGCTGTCGACAAAGTGTCGACAGCTTGAAACTCCAAAATGGAAACTCCCGAAAAAGTTCCCATTTTAGAGTGGATTGAACGTGAAGGGGGGCATACCCTCCCCCCTTCAAAATCCCCCATGCGTGTCCAAGCCTTCCCGCACGGCTTTGTCTGCCGTCTGCCATCGCAGGGGCCTTGCTGCCCCTGCGATGCAGTTATTTCTGTTCTTCCTGCTTCTCTTCGCTCTCGTGGTGGTTCATATGGAGATTGGGATTTTTGCGGAACACAAAGATCCACACCGTGATGGAGATGCCGAAGGCCAGCACAACGCAGCCGATGCGCAGGACAGGATTGGTCCAGGTCATGAGCACCGCGGCGATGCCCAGCAGCGCGGAGATACCGTACATCAGGGCCACAGCCTGCTTCTGGCTCAGGCCCATATCCAGCAGGCGGTGATGGAGATGGCCCCGGTCAGGATGGAAGGGGCTCTGTCCCCGGAGGATACGGCGGAAGAAGGCGAAGGTGGTGTCGGCCAGAGGCAGGGCCAGGGCCAGGAAGGGCACCACAAAGGTGATGATGGCATGCATCTTAAAGAGGCCCAGAATGGACACCGTGCTGAGCACAAAGCCCAGCAGCTGGGAGCCTACATCCCCCATAAAGATCTTGGCCGGGTTCAGGTTATAGGGCATAAAGCCCAGGCAGGCGCCGGTGAGGGCCGCCAGGAGAAGAGACACGGCAGGATCGGAAACGATGAGAGAAACCACCAGCATGGTGAGAGAGCTGATGGCGGAAACACCCACCGCCAGGCCGTCCAGTCCGTCGATCAGGTTCACGGCATTGGTGCAGGCCACGATCCAGAGGACCGTCAGCGGCACGGAGAGCCAGCCGATCTCGATGAAGGCCACCTCCGAGAGGGGGTTGGGGTTGGATACAGCGTCAAATACCACACCGCAGCGGATCACCACCACGGCGGCCACGATCTGTCCCAAAAGCTTTATCCAGGGGTTCAGGGAGACGATATCGTCCACCGCGCCCATGACGGCGATGATCACCGCGCCAAGGAGGATGCCGGTGACCTGGGTGCTCAAGGGCACGAACAGAAGTGCCGTCAGCACAAAGCCCAGGAAGATGGCCAGGCCCCCCATCCGGGGGATGGGCACCTTGTTGATGCGCCGCGCGCTGGGCTGGTCCACCGCGCCGATAAGCTCGGCAAAGCGCTTCACCGGCGGGGTCATGCCGAAGCAGAGGAGGAAGGCCACCCCCGCCGCCATGATCAATTTGATCCACAAAGCCATGTTCGAAAACATCGCAGATTCTCCAATACTTTTATCTATCTTCCTTATAGGCTCCCCTGCCTAAGTAAACGATGATGAAATCGGCAAGAGCGAATCCCGAGAGAATTTGAGTTCTGATACTCTTCTTCGGCAAAAAAACAATCTTGTTTTTTTGCTTCTTGTGGGCCACGGGTCCACAAGAAGGGCGCATCGCGCCCCGAAGAATCCGTGTAATTCCGGCTTTCAGCAAAGCGATGCTTTGCTTAG
>ONBX01000060.1:0-1538 GCA_900316205.1 uncultured Eubacteriales bacterium | reverse complement strand
TTCGCAGGAATACTTTGTGTATTGCAAGAAAAAGTGACGAAATCAGGGCACAAATTGTCCGGGAGGCGCCGCAGGCGATTTGATCAGCGTTTACCTAAGGGGAGCTGTCCGCGAAGCGGACTGAGGGGTCTTATGATGGAAGAGGTAATAGTGAATAAGGAAGAGGTATGGTGTGCTGCAAAGCAGCACAGATTTGTATCTCTCGCCAAAGGCGACTCCGAACTTATTCCTTATTCCCTATTCTCTCTTCTCTTACCGCGCCAGCGGTACAAGTCCGACCTTCTTATAGACCTTGCGCAGGGTCTTGTTGGCAATATAGCTGGCCCGCTCGGCGCCTTGTCTGCACAGGCCCTCCAGATAGGCCTTGTCCTTCATGATGCGTCCGGCCTCCTCCCGGATGGGACGGAGGGTCTCCACCACGGCCTCGCCCACGGCGGGCTTGAAGGCGCCGTAGCCCAGGCCGTCGAACTCCCGCTCGATCTCCTCAAAGCTCTTGCCGGTGACGGCGGCATAGATGCTCATCAGGTTTGCCACGCCCGGCTTGTTCTCCGGGTCATAGCGGACGCAGTGCTCGGTGTCGCAGTCGGTAACAGCGCGCTTGAACTTGCGCATGATGTCCTCCGGCGCCTCCATGATGACCACACGGCCGTTGCCCACGTCGTCGGACTTGGACATCTTGCTGGTGGGATTGAGCAGATCCATGACCCGGGCGCCCACCTTGGGCACAAAGGGCTCGGGGATTTTGAAGGTCTCGCCGTAGAGATTGTTGAAGCGCTGGGCCACGTCCCGCGTCAGCTCCACGTGCTGCTTCTGGTCCTCCCCCACGGGGACAAAATCCGGCTGGTACAGCAGGATATCCGCCGCCATCAGGGCGGGGTAGGTAAAGAGGCCGCCGTTGATGTTATCGGCGTTTTTGGCGCTCTTGTCCTTGAACTGGGTCATGCGGCTGAGTTCGCCGAACATGGTGTAGCAGTTCAGCACCCAGCCCAGCTCCACATGGGCGGGCACATGGCTCTGGATGAAGAGGGTGTTCTTCTCCGGATCCAGACCGCAGGCCACATACTGGGCCAGCTGCTCCAGGGTCCTCCGGCGCAGCAGAGCCGGATCGTTGCGTGTGGTGAGGGCATGGAGATCCGCCATGAAATAGTAGCAGTCATACTGCTCGGCCCGTTCGGCCCAGTTCTTGATGGCGCCCAGGTAGGAGCCCAGGGTCAGATCGCCGGTGGGCTTGATGCCCGAGAGCATGACTTTTTTGGCAGGAGCGGTATTTTCCATAAGAACACTTCCTTTTCTGATAGGCTTTCGTCAAAATGGTATTGTACCAAAAGAAGTTCATCTTGACAACAGGGAAAATGTAAAATAAGATATACAAGAAAATGTAAAATAAGATATACAAGCCCCTTCGGGGCAGTTTCTAGTTTTTTGTTTTTAGGTAAACGATGATTAAAAGTCCTTTTGTAAGCAGCTGGTGAGGACCAGGCTCAAAAAAGATAAAAAAGGTGAAAAAACCGCCTCAATTTAAGGGCTTATGTGGAAAA
>ONBX01000038.1 GCA_900316205.1 uncultured Eubacteriales bacterium | reverse complement strand
TATGCCTTTTCTCGTGAAAATGAGCACACCGTTCCCGATGTGCTCATTTCCTTGGCCCCTGTGCCCTTGTTTAATGCCTTTATCTTAATGACATTGCCCCACCGGGGGTGCTTTTTTCATGCCCGAAAGACCGTAGGGGCGGCCTTTGGCCGCCTCTACGAGAGGCGGGGGAGCGGGCGCTTCGTGAAGCGCCCCTGCGGAGGGGTGGGAACGACTTCCTCGGTCACGGCGGCAGGCCGCCGTGACAGCTCCCTCCGGGAGGGAGCCAAAAGGCGGACTGCTGCAGGGGACGGCCGCCGGGGACGAGATCCCTCGCCTCGCCCTCAGCGAAACCGGGTGAAGTCGATGTTCCAGGCGATGGCTTGGAGGGAATAGAGGTCCGGGTGGTTTGGTACAATGAGCACATAGTGCTCCGGCGCCTCATAGAGGATGGCGGCGATATCATAGGGATCCTCCCCCGGCAGGGACAGGCTCACCACCGCGCCGCACCGGGTCTCGAAGAGCCATTCCTCCCGGCCCTCCCCAGCGCTGGGCAGACGCAGATTGGCAAAGAAGCTGCCCTTTTCCCAGCAGCGCAGCCGGTAATAGGGAGTGTCCAGGGCAAAGCCCGTGTCATAGAGCAGCAGATCCTGAGGCTCAATGGCGTCGAAGGGCGCGAGACCCAGGCGCTGCCAGACCTGCTCCGAGCTGAGCTTCTCCGTGTAGGCGTCAAAATCCCGGACGCCGCCGTTGTAGCCCCGGGGATAGACATAGCCGTTGTGGATCCAGCACCAGTCCCCGGGAGAGCGGAGACCGTAGTCCGCCGCGATCTTCTCATAGGCCTCCCGCAGGGCGGGCTCCGCCTCCTCTGTGCAGCCCACCGGACAGCCGTCCCGGGCCATGGGGCTTCCTTTCCAGGAAATATACCAGTCCAGGAAGGTCCGGGAGGCTTTCGCCTCCGTCCTTTCGGCAAAGGCGGAAAGGGTCAGGACGGACGCTTCCCCGGTATAGACCCGCTTTTCCAGCAGAAAGTTTTCCTCCGGCGTGCCATTGCAGGCGGCTGCAAAAGCAAAGGCCTCGGCAAGCTTCTCCGCCTGCTCCCTTCCGCCGGGCACCTGGCTGCTCAGATTGAGGAAGGCGTCCTTCCCGGTATAGTGGATCAAAACCGCGTGGTAGAGATCCTCCGACTCCGGGTTCAGGGACAGGTTCTGCCCCTCCCTGGCATAGTCGATGACCACGGTGTCGCCCCGGGCGGTGGTGTAGCTCCACTCTTCAAAGTCCTCCTCGTCCCGGATCAGGGTCAGGTAGGCGGGAATGGTGCCCGGAACATAGCGGCTCAGACTCCAGATGCATTCCCGCCCCTCCAGAAGCAGGCTGCCCTCGGACTTGTAGGCTCCGTCCTCGAACACATAGCCCGGAGAGACCCAGCCCTCACCCAGAAAGAAGGGCGCGGTGCCGGTGAGGCGGTAAAACTCCGCCTCGGTGGGCGGGAAGACCATGGAGCTGTGGAGCTTGAGACCGTAGCGGTCCCGGATCTCCAGCAGCTTTTCTGCCATGGGCACGTCGGAGGCCAGGTAGATGCCTGTCCCCAGCAGGGCCTGGGCCCCCGCATCGTCGCACCAGTCCCAGGCCCCGCCGCCGGCGGCCACGGAGGCCTTTGTCATCTCCTCCTGATACTGCAGCTGGAAGGAGAACCACTCCGCCGCCGCCTGATACTCGGGGCTGTCCCGGTAGCCGGTGGGCAGCAGGATCACCGCCTCCGCCGGCTCCAGATGGGAGCTGCCGTCCTCTTCGATGACGGCAAGGCTGGTCTCATACCCGGTGTGCACCGCCCGCTCCCGCAGGCCGAACCAGCCGAGGGCGTAGGCCGTCACGGAAAAGAGCGCCGCCAAAGCCGCGGCGATCAGCGCCGTGCGCAAAAGCTTCACCGGGACATGCCGCCGCGCCTTTTTGGGCGCCGGGGCCTCCGCCTCCTCCGCAAAGAGAGGCGGCGTGCCGCTGTAGTCCCGGAGAAAAGACTGAAAGGAGCTGTCCACATCCGGAAGCGTCCCGGAAGTCCGGGCGGTGTAGGCGTCCATCAGAGCCAGCCACTCCTCGCTGCTGCAGTCCGGCTCCAGGGCGCGGATCCGCTCCTCCAGCTCCTGCAGACTTTCCTTATCGTACATGCACGCTCCCTCCTTTCTCCTGGGCTGCCAGCTCCTGGCGCAGTCGTTTCTTGCATCGGTACAGCCGTTTCCGGCAGGCCTCAAAGCTCATGCCGCAGAGCCGGGCCGCCTCGGCAATGGAATAGCCCTCGCAGTACACCGCCCGCAGGAGCTTCCATTCTTCCTTGCTCATGTGCTCCCGCAGATCCCCGTCCTCCGCCTCCGGCGGCGGGGCGGAGAGCTGCAGCTCCTCCAGGGGCACCGTTCGCCGGGCAATGGCGGCCCGCTCCCGCTGGGCATGGAGTACGGCGTAGCCCGCCGCCCGGATCAGCCAGCCCTGGGGATTGGGACTTTGCCGCAGCTCCTCCAGCTTCTCCTGGGCCAGCACGAACACGTCCTGGGCCAGCTCCTGGGCCAGCTGCTCGTCCTGCAGCCGCAGCCGGGCAAAGGCAAAGATCTTCGGGTACATCTCCCGATATAGGGTTTCCAAAAAGCTGTCGGTCACAGCGCCACCGCCTTTCGCTTTCGAGCCTAACGCGAAAAAAGGATTTCATAATCGTTTACTCGTGTCCCCTTTTTGCGTCTCTGATGGTATATGCCATTGGGGACCCCGAAAGGAGACAAAAATGAAGAAAAAAATCAGAAGAATGATAAGTGTTTTGCTGCTGGCCGCGTTCTGCCTGCCGCTTTGCGCCTGCAGCCCGGCGCCGACCCTCGGCACCGGGCGGGCCGCCCAGGTGGAGATCGCCAAAGAGGCAAAGAAGGTCATTGTGAACCGCCTGGCCTCCACCCAGGTGCAGCCGCCGGACAATTGCAATCTGGACTGGCAGAGCGGCCTGGTGCCCTCGAATGGGCGGCTCTATGTCCATGCCCAGGGCATCGACCAGCCCCACCGCATCTGTTCCTATGATATGGAGGGCGGCGACCTGCGCCTGCTGGAGGCCTATGACGGCGAGACGATCAAGGGCCTGGGCGCCTCCGACCGGGGGACGCTCTATGTGCTGAATAACCCCTATAACGAGTCCTCCCGGCAGTTTGACTATGTGCTCCGGGAGCTGGACGAAACCGGCGCGGAGCTGCAGCGGCTTTCTCTCGGCGGCGGGGATTATCCGGCGGATTTCTTTCCCTTCTGGCTGCAGGCGGCGGGGGATACCGTCTACCTGCTGGGAAACGGCTGGCTCTCCGTCTTTTCCGCGGAAGGGGGGCTTCACCATATCTGCGATGTGCAGACTCCTTCCTCCCAGAACATGGCCCTGCTGCCGGACGGGCGGCTGGTGCTGGACGGCTGGGAAAACGAGTCCTTTGTGCTGACCTTCTTTGACCCGGAGACAAGGACCTTCGGCGGCAGCGTCCCCCTGGAGCACTCCGGCACCCTGCTCTGCGGCGGGGAGCGCTGGAATGTGTATCTCAGCGACGGGATCAGCGTCTTTGGCCTGGACCTTGCAAGCGGGCAGCTGGAAAAACAGTTCGAGTGGCTCTCCGTTGGCATCGTGGGCCGGGAGCTGCTGGAGGCGCCGGGAGAGGGCTTTTTCGCCGCCGACGGGGAAAACCGCCTTTTCCGCATGCGCATGAGGGAGCTGGAGGCCGATGAAAACGGCGAGCTGGATACGATGACCCTGGTAGTGCCGGATCGGCTCTTCCTCAGCCCCCGGCTGGAGGACGCCATCCTGGACTGGAACCGGGAGCACCCGGAATGCAGCATCCTGGTGCGGGACTATTTCACCGGCGAGCATTCCAACGACTGGCAGCAGCAGGAGCAGGCGGAGCGGGCGGCGGAGGAGGCCATGGCCCTGGACATCATCACCGGCCAGGTGCGGCCGGATCTCTTCGTCCTGGACAGTCTGAACGCCGCCTCCCTTGCGGTCAGCGGGAAGCTGGAGGATCTCTACCCCTACCTGGACGGGGACCCGGAGCTGAGCCGGGAGAGCTTCTATCCCAACGTGCTCCGGGCCCAGGAGATCCGGGGCGGCCTCTATGAGGTGGTGACGAACTATCAGCTCCTCACCGTGACGGGCGCGGCCGGGGCGCTCTCCGGCGCGGAGAACAACTGGGAGGGGCTGCTCCGCCGGGCGGAGGAGCGGGGCTCCCGGCTCTTCACTGCGGAGACCCGGAGCCAAATGGACCTGCTGGAAACGCTGGTGCAGCTTTCCGGAAAGAAGCTGGTGGACTGGGACAGCGGGGAGGCCCATTTTGACACGCCGTATTTCCACGCTATCCTGGAGGCGGCGCGGCAGCTTCCCGCCCAGGGGGCGGACCCGGCGGAGTACTACGCCCGCCAGCCCCGCCGCAGCGAGGGGGAGGGCCTCTTGTACATCGAGGATCTGGGGGATCTGTGGCAGGGGGCCTGCGCTGTGGACGATTACCGCCCGGAGGACTGTGTGATCACAGGCTTCCCGGAGCTGGGCAGCGTTCTCTATCCCGCCAGCGCCATCGGCCCGGCCTCTCTGGGCATGTCCTCGTCCTCCGCCCACAAGGCGGAGTGCTGGGCCTTCCTGCGGCAGTTTTATCTTCATCCCCCGGCCTACGGCTTCTCCGGCCTGCAGGGGAGCCTGGAGGAGGAGATCCAGCGGCAGCTGCAGCAGCGGGACCGGGACGGCCTCACCGACCGCTGGCCCCATGCGGAAGAGGATATGCGCCTCTTTGCCGACGCTTTCACCGGCTCTACCATGTTGGCCCGGCAGGATGACACGGTCCGGGACATCCTGCGCGCCGAGGCGGCGCCCTTCTTCACCGGGGAGCGCAGCGCCCGGGACTGCGCCGCCCGGATCCAGGAGCGGGTGAAGATCTACCTATCCGAGCAGTGCCCATAAAAAAGTGGGGACCTGACAAAAGCGCTTGAACGGATGTAGGGGCTGCCGCCCTCGGCAGCCCGCATAAACAAATCTCCGACGAATACAGGAAGGAAAAACTCGTATTCGCCGGAGATTCTCTTTATTCTTGGCTTTTTCTGCCGGGACGTCCGGGAGGCCGTCCCCTACAAGCCGGTCTTTCCACGGCTTTCAGGGATTTCTATATCCCCTTGTGTTTTACGTATGGAAAGTAAGGCATCAGCCTTCCCGCTTCTCCTTCCAGAGCCTGCCGGTATAGCGGAAGAGCAGGGGGTAGACCCCGATATCCACAAAGATCACCACCGCGTAGCGGAGGCTTCGGATCAGGTGAGCGGTCAGATCCCCGGCGTCCAGCAGCGCTTTCGGGAAGGGCAGCTTCAGGAGCGTATTCAGCCCGAAGTAGATCGCGGCGCCGCCCAGAGTCCGCAGGAGGCAGCGCGGTACATTGCGGGTGCTTTCGAAGCGAACGAAGCGTTCCTCAAAGGGCTCGGCCAGAAGAAAGCCCAGCAGCATGCCGAAGGCGGTGTAGTAATCGCTGCTGGTGCAGTAGAAAAAGCCGGGCAGTGCCGTGAGCAGCAGCACGGCGTAGAAGGCCGGGCGGGGCAGCCTGCGGCGCAGCCAGGGCACCAGCAGCACCACGATCAGGCCAAGAGCCCAGCCGCAGAGCACATCAGTGGGATAGTGGGCGCCAACCACCACCCGGGAAAAGCCCACCAGCAGCGGCAGCAGAACAGCCAGTACCCGCAGGAGCCTGTTTTTCTTCTCGTGGGCGGCCAGCGAACCGTAGAGGGACACGGCGCTGGAGGAGTGACCGCTGGGGAAGGAATAGCCCTGGGCTGCCACATCCATGATGTCCGCGTCCGGCTCGATCTTGCGCAGCAGATGGATGTTCTCGCTGGCAAAATAGGGCCGCAGCCGCAGGACGATGTTTTTCACGAGCGGGTTCCACACGCAGGCCACCAGTACGTTGACACCCACGTACTTGCCGAATTCCTTGTTCCAGCCCCAGTACAGAAAGCCCATGACCACCACCAGAAGCAGCTGCTCTCCAAAGGCGGAGAGACTGCTCAAAATGGAGAGCAGCGGCCCCTCGCTGCCCACGGCGCTCTGCAGCCATTCCATCAGGCGGATCTCCCAGTCGAAGAAGAAATTGTTGCCGATGACCTCTGTCATGGAATCATCTCCTTTTTGATATGAGCCTATTTTAGCGCCTTTTTCCCGGAGGCGCAAGGCTTTCTCTTGCAAGCAGAGGGGGAATGGGCTAATATGAAAGAAAACGGCGTGAGGAGGCTTCCGCCATGAAGATCAAGACCAAAGCCCTTTCCTATGAACAGGTGATGGCCCTGCCCCGCCCGGAGCACAAGCCGCCCCAAAAGCCCAGCCGTGCCCTTGGTGCCCTGATCCGTGCCCTTGGCGCAAAGGACCTGAAGGAGACAGACTTCACGTGGCACGAGGAGCGGATGGAGGAGCTGGGCCCGGGTCCCTATCTGATCCTGATGAACCACTCCAGCTTCATCGATCTGGAGATCGTGAACCGGATCTTTTATCCCAAGCCCTACTGTATCGTCTGCACCTCCGACGGCTTCGTGGGCAAGGAGGGGCTGATGCGCGCCATCGGCTGCATCCCCACCAACAAGTTCGTCTCGGACCTGAACCTCCTGCTGGATATGGACTGCGCCCTCCGGGAACAGGGCTGCAGCGTGCTGCTCTATCCCGAGGCCAGCTACAGCTTTGACGGCACCGCCACCCCTCTGCCCCGGGGCATGGGGGTGATGCTCAAGCGCCTGAAGGTGCCGGTGGTGGGCATCCTCACCGAGGGGGCCTTCACCCGGGATCCCCTCTATAACTGCCTGCAGAAGCGCAAGGTCAAGGTGAGCGCCACGGTGCGCGGGCTTCTGACGAAGGAGGAGATCCGGCAGAAGAGCGCAAGAGAGCTGGACGAGCTGCTGGATCGCATGTTCTCCTTCGACGGCTTCGCCTGGCAGCGGGACAAGGGCATCCGCATTTCCGAGCCCTTCCGGGCGGACGGGCTGGAGCGCATCCTCTACAAGTGCCCCCACTGCGGAGCCGAGGGGAAGACCATCGGCAAGGGGACCCACCTCCGCTGCGAAAGCTGCGGGAAGGAGTATGAACTGGACGAGCTGGGGCAGCTTAGATGCCTGAACGGAGACGCCGCCTTCTCCCACGTCCCGGACTGGTACGCCTGGGAGCGCTCGGAGGTCCGGAAGGAGCTGGAGGAGGGGCGCTACCTGCTGGACGTGCCGGTGGAAATCGGCATGCTGGTGGACTTCAAGGCCATCTACATGGTGGGCGAAGGCCGCCTGCGCCACGACCGGGAGGGCTTCCTCCTCACCGGCTGCGAGGGGAAGCTCCGCTTTGAGCGTCCCGCCCGCCTCAACTACAGCCTCTATGCCGACTACTACTGGTACGAGCTGGGGGACATCATCTGCATCGGGGACCAGGAGACCCAGTACTACTGCTTCCCGCCCAAGGGCACGCCGGTGGCCAAGGCACGGCTTGCCACCGAGGAGCTCTACAAGCTGCAGAAAAAGAAATGAGTTCTGCCTGCCGAGGCAAGCAAAGGCACCCATGGCCCGGCCGGCAGCAAAAAGGAAGATGACCCCGGCGCTTTTGCGCGGTGGTCATCTTTCTTTTTTGTATGATACTTCCCGCAGAGCATAATGGAGATATATGGTCAAGGGAAGCAACGAAGCATGGCGCAATTCTGACCGGAAAGAATCAAAGATTTCTATTAGGTGTTAGTATGAGTGCTGTTTATTCCACAGTGACGGACTTGGCCAGGTTTTTCGGCTTGTCGATGTCGCAGCCCTTCTCTCTGGCCGCGTAGTAGGCCAGCAGCTGCAGCGGCACCACGGCCAGCGCCGCGGAAAAGACCGTCTCGATCCGGGGAATGAAGATCACGTCGTCCGCCTGGGAGACGATCTTCTTGTTCCCGCGAAAGGCCAGGGCCAGCACCTTCGCGCCCCGGGCCTTCACCTCCACGATGTTCGAGAGGGTCTTGTCGCAGAGCGCCTCGTTGCAGCAGACGGCGATCACCGGCTGCCCGTCGTCGATGAGGGCGATGGTGCCGTGCTTGAGTTCCCCGGCGGCGTAGGACTCGGCGTGGAGGTAGGAGATCTCCTTCATCTTCAGCGCCCCCTCCAGCGCCACGGCATAGTCGGTGTTGCGCCCGATGAAGAAGAGGGATTGGCTGGCGTAGCGCCCCGCCAGGGCGGGGATCTGATAGTTCATGTCGATGGTCTCCTGCAGCCTCTTGGGCAGAAGCTTCAGGGAGCGCAGCAGCGCGGCGTACTGGGCCTGCTCCACCCGCCCCAGCTTCTTTCCCACATAGAGGGCGAAGAGGTAGAGGATCGCCAGCTGCGTGGTGAAGCCCTTGGTGGTGGCCACGGCAATCTCCGGTCCGGCCCAGGTATAGAGAGTGTGGTCGGCAAGCTTGGCGATGGTGCTGCCCACTACGTTCACGATGCCGATGATGGTGGCGCCGTGGGCGCGGCACTCCTTGAGCGCGGCGATGGTGTCGGCGGTCTCGCCGGACTGGGAGATCACCAGCACCAGCGTGTGCTCGTCCACCATGGGCTCCCCGTAGCGCAGCTCGCTGGCCAGCTCCACCTGGACCGGGATATGGCAGAGCTTTTCGATGGCATAGCGCCCGGAGCAGCCCGCGTAATAGGCCGAGCCGCAGGCGGTGATGACGATCTTGTTGACAGAGCGCAGCGTTTCCTCCGAGAGCTCAAAATCGTCCAGGCGGATCTCCCCCTCGTGAAGCCGGGGGGCCAGGGCCGCCTTCACGGCGGCGGGCTGCTCCATGATCTCCTTGAGCATGAAGTGCTCATAGCCGCCCTTCTCCGCCGCCTCCACGCTCCAGGTCACGCGGCTGATGGGTTTTTGCAGGCGCTGACCGGTGCAGTCGTAAACCTCGATGGAACCGGGCGTGAGCGCGGCGATCTCGCCGTCCTCCAGATAGATGACGTTTTTCGTGTGGGCCACCAGAGCGGTGACGTCAGAGGCAAAGTAGTTCTCGCCCACGCCGATGCCCAGGATCAGGGGGCTGGCCTGGCGCAGAGCATAGAGCGTGTCCGGCGCGTCCGAGCAGAGGATGCCCAGGGCGTAGGAGCCCTCCAGCCTGGCCGCCGTCTTCATGACGGCGGCTTTGATATCTCCGTCGTAGTATTTTTCCAGCAAGTGGACGATGGTCTCCGTGTCCGTCTCGCTCTGAAACACATAGCCGTCGGCGATCAGTTCCTCCCGCAGGGCCAGATAGTTCTCAATGATCCCGTTGTGTACGATGGCAAAGCGTCCGTCATTGGACAGGTGGGGGTGGGCGTTGATATCGGTGGGCGCGCCATGAGTCGCCCAGCGGGTGTGCCCAATGCCGATGCTGCCGGGGACGGCTGCGCCGTTTTCCGTCTTTTCGCAGAGTCTGGCGATCCGGCCGCTGACCTTTTCCACCCGGATCCGTTCGGCGTCCATCACGGCGATGCCCGCCGAGTCATAGCCCCGGTATTCCAGCTGCTTCAGACCCTTCAGCAGGATCGGAGCAGCGCTTTGTTTTCCGACAAATCCAACGATTCCGCACATAGCTGCATCCTCCTGTAAAAATCAAACGCCGAACAGCAGATCGCCGTAGGTGGGGAAGGGCCAGCGGTCCGCCGGCACCAGGCCCTCCGCCTCGTCGCAGAGCCCGCGCAGCGCCGCCATGCTCTCCAGCACCACGTCCCGGATATGGTAGGCCTGAGCGGCGGCATCCTCTCCGGCCCTGCTGTTAATGCTTGCCTCCAGCGCGTCCACGGCGTCGTCGATGGCGTCCGCCAGAAGGGACAGCTTCTCCAGCCGCTTGCGCTCGGCCCGAAAGCCCAGCACAGCCGAGGTCTTCTCCTTTTCGTTGAGCCCCGCGGCCACCTGATCCGTATAAGCCAGAATGGCCGGGAGGATCTCCTTTTTGGCCATGTCCGCCATGGTCAGCGCCTCAATGCGCACCGTGCGCACATAGTTTTCCAGGCTGATCTCATAGCGGGAGCGGATCTCCGCCTCGGTGAAGATCTGATGCCGCTGTAGCATCTCCATGTTCTCCGGCACCAGCACCATCTGCAGCGCGTCCGGCGTGGTGCGCAGATTCAGCAGCCCCCGTTCCTCCGTGGCCTCCCGGATCCAGGCGTCGTCATAGCCGTTGCCGTTGAAAAGGATCCTCTTGTGGGCCTTGATGTTCTCCCGGATCAGGCTGTGCAGGCAGGCGTCGAAGTCCTCCCCGCGGCCCTCCAGCTCGTCGGCAAACTGCCGCAGCGCTTCCGCCACGGCGGCGTTGATCATGATATTGGCACAGGAGATGGAGTCGTTGGAGCCCACCATACGGAACTCGAACTTGTTCCCGGTGAAGGCGAAGGGCGAGGTGCGGTTGCGGTCCGTGGTGTCCCGGTTGAAGCGGGGCAGCACAACGGCGCCCAGACGGATCCGCCGCTTCTCCGCTCCGGCATAGGGGCTGTCGGCCTCAATGGCGTCCAGCACGGCGCTGAGCTCGTCCCCCAGGAAAATGGAGATCACGGCGGGCGGCGCCTCGTTTGCGCCGAGACGGTGATCGTTGCCGGCGGAGGCCACGCTCAGCCGCAGCAGGCCCTGATACTCGTCCACCGCCTTGATGACGGCCACCAGAAAGAGCAGGAACTGGGCGTTTTCATAGGGCGTGTCCCCGGGACTGAGGAGGTTGACGCCGGTGTCGGTTGCCATGGACCAGTTGTTGTGCTTGCCGCTGCCGTTGACCCCCGCGAAGGGCTTTTCATGCAGCAGGCACATGAGGCCGTGTCTGCGGGCCACCTTTTTCATGATCTCCATGGTGAGCTGGTTGTGATCCGCCGCCACGTTGGTCACGGTGTAGACCGGCGCCAGCTCGTGCTGGCAGGGGGCCACCTCGTTGTGCTCGGTCTTGGCATAGATCCCCAGCTTCCAGAGCTCCTCGTTCAGCTCCTCCATAAAGGCCTTGACCCGGGGCTTGATGGCGCCGAAGTAGTGATCCTCCAGCTCCTGGCCCTTGGGGGGCTTTGCGCCGAAAAGGGTCCGGCCGGTGTAGATCAAGTCCTTTCGCTTGAGATACATCTCCCGGTCCACCAGGAAATACTCCTGCTCCGGGCCGACGTTCGTCACCACCCGCTGCACATCACTGTTTCCGAAGAGGCGCAGCACCCGCAGAGCCTGGCGGTTCAGCGCGTCCATGCTGCGCAGCAGCGGGGTCTTCTTGTCCAGGGCCTCGCCGCCGTAGGAGCAGAAGGCCGTGGGGATGCACAGGGTCTTTTCCTTGATGAAAGCATAGGAGCTGGGGTCCCAGGCGGTGTAGCCCCGGGCCTCAAAGGTGGCCCGCAGGCCGCCGGAGGGGAAGCTGGAGGCGTCCGGCTCGCCCTGGATCAGTTCCTTGCCGGAAAACTTCATGATCACGTGGCTGTCCGGCGCGGGGGAGAGAAAGCTCTCGTGCTTTTCCGCCGTGATGCCGGTCAGCGGTTGAAACCAGTGGGTAAAGTGGGTGGCCCCATTCTCCACCGCCCAGGCGCACATGGCGTCCGCCACGGCGTTGGCCACGGAGAGATCCAGTTTTTTGCCTCTGCGAATGGTCTCCTTCAGACTGTGGTAGACCTCGCTGCTGAGGCGGGCACGCATCACCTTGTCATCGAATACCATGCTGCCGAATAATTCCGGTACTGTACGCATACGCGTCCCCCCTGAAAAAAGGATAAGAGAGGCTCCCGGCCTCTCAATTCAGAGTCAGTTTACGGCAGAAAAAGCTGGATTGCAAGCGTTTTCATATCTGATGAAGCTTTACCATATCTATAGCATATGATAAACCGGAGGCGCAGGCTATGGCGGAAGCTCGGAAACGCTTGCAGGAAGCGGAGAGCAGGACTATAATTCCAGCAAAGGGGGCAAGAACGATGGACTTGCGCGCACTGCATTATTTTGTTGTCGTTGCCGAGGAGCGGAACATCACCCGGGCGGCGGAGCGTCTGAAAATGAGCCAACCGCCGCTTTCCAACCAGATCAAGGGGCTGGAGGAGGAGCTGGGGGTGCAGCTTTTCATCCGTGGCAAGCGCCAGCTTACCATCACGGATGCGGGGCTGCTGCTGTACCGCCGGGCACGCCAGATCCTGGAGCTCTCCGAGCAGACCCGGCAGGAGGTGCAGTCCACCGAGGGTCTCTCCGGAGATCTGAACATCAGCCTTGTAGAGGGCCGGGCGCCCTATCTGCTCTCCCGCTGGATCGCGGGCTTCCGGCAGGAGTTTCCCCGTGTGGCGGTGCACCTCTGGAACGGCAGCGGTGACGAGGTCATCGAGCGGGTGCAGCGGGGCCTGGCGGATCTTGCCCTGGTGGCCAAGCCCTACAATGCCGAGCTGCTGGAGGGCTTTTCCGTGGGACGGGAGCCCTGGGTGGCCATGATGTCACGGGAGCACCCGCTTGCGCAGGAGGAGGGAAACTTCCTGCCTCTGCGGAAGCTGGTGGGACAGCCCCTCTTCATCCCCAACCGCCGTTCCCGGGCGGAGTCCATCCGCACCTGGTTTTCTGAGCTGGGAGAGGAGCCGACCATCGCCGGGGACCTTTCCAATTACATTGACGCCGTGGCCCTTGCCGAGCAAAACGCCGGGGTCTGCATCTACCCCATGACCACCTATAACGTCAGCAATCTGATCACCGCAAAGATCATCACCGAGAGCGCCCGCCAGGTGGAATACGCCCTGGCCTGGAAGCGCAACGACCGGCCCCATGATCTCCGGCAGGAATTCATCAACTATGTGCAGGACTGCATGGAGGCCGAGCGCCTGGGCACCCAGCCCTACCGCATGCCGGAGCGGGAGTATTTCCCCCCGGAGGACACGAAGTATCTTTGATCCTCCTCCAGCCTTGGCGGCGGGGCCGCCTGCCGTTGACTTCCCCTGAAAGGGAAGGTGCACAGCCGCGCCGCAGGGGCGGCCTTTGGCCGCCTCCTTTTCCCGCCATTCCGATCAGGCGACCAAAGGTCGCCCCTACGAGCCGCCTGGTTCCCCTTCTGCCGTAGGGGCGGCTATCAGCCGCCCGCTGTGCTTCCCCCAGCGGGGGAAGCTCAATGTGTAGACAACCCCAAAATGTCATTGCGAGACCAGTTCGCAAACTGGTCGTGGCAATCCGTTCCCCTTCAAAATAGCTGTGTTCTCAAGGCTTTCGGGATGCGGATTCCCACACCAGTGACATCGGTCACTGGTTCGGAATGACAGGAAACTGACTTTGTCGACAGTCGTGCTTCCCCCGGCGGGGGAAGCTCCCTCCAGTGCTCACACTGGAGGGTGATGAGGGAGAAGCTGAGACGATCGCCGGGGATCCATTCTTTTCTCCCTCACCTGTCAGCTGCGCTGACATCCTCCCCCGCTGGGGGAGGAACAAACCCCTCCGTCACCACCGCAAGCGGCGGTGACACCTCCCCTTGCAGGGGAGGCCTTTGGCTCGCCGCGTAGGGAGCGATCTCCTGATCGCTCTGCCCATCTCTCGCTGTCATCCTGAGCGAGCAAAGCGAGTCAAAGGATCTCGCCCCCCCCGGCGCAGGGCTCGTTTCTCTTGCCTGCTTCGATATACCCGCCTTGCGCCGTCGAGATCCTTCGTCGGGTTCCCCTCCTCAGGATGACAACTCGGTTCCCCTTCTGCCGTAGGGGCGGCTATCAGCCGCCCGCCTTGCCTCCCCTGCGCAAGGGGAGGTGTCATCCGGCGTGTTACAGTCCGCCGGATGACGGAGGGGTCGTTTCCCCCCGGAGGACACGAAGTATCTTTGATGATCCTCCGGCCCTGGCAGCGTGGCCGCCTGCCGTTGACTTCCCCTGAAAGGGAAGGTGCACAGCCGCGCCGCAGGGGCGGCCTTTGGCCGCCTCCTTTTTCCGCTCCCGCTTTGCCTCCCTCATAATTCCGAATTCCGAACTCCGAATTCCGAATTCCGCATTTCCCTCCCTTCCCGGCGCCGCTATACGCGTTCCCTATCCTGTCCCATACGGGATCCCTATTTCCGCCCCTTCCCGCGCTTGACAGCCGTTTTCCCCCTGTGCTACAATTCTCCCGTCTTGAATAGCGACTGAAATGTTTCTTCGGTGCCAGGGGCCAAGTGCCCCCTTAAGGCATCGAAGAATCTTTTTTTCGGGAGGTTTTCAGGATGACGAAATATGTATTTGTGACCGGCGGCGTGGTATCGGGCCTGGGCAAGGGGATTACCGCGGCATCCCTGGGCCGGCTTTTGAAGGCCCGGGGCCTGAAGGTGGCGGCCCAGAAGCTGGACCCCTATATCAACGTGGACCCGGGCACCATGAGCCCCTATCAGCACGGCGAGGTCTATGTCACCGAGGACGGCAGCGAGACGGACCTGGACCTGGGGCACTACGAGCGCTTTATCAATGAGGATCTGAACCGCTGGTCCAATCTCACCACCGGCAAGGTCTACTGGAACGTGCTGAACAAGGAGCGGCGGGGGGAATATCTGGGCCAGACCGTGCAGATCATCCCCCACATCACCCAGGAGATCAAGGACTTCATCTACCGTGTGGGGAAGGAGACGCAGGCCGACGTGGTCATCACGGAGATCGGCGGCACCACCGGCGATATCGAAAGCCAACCCTTCCTGGAGGCGGCCCGGCAGGTGAGCCTGGAGCAGGGGAGAGAGAACACCCTTTTTATCCACGTGACGCTGGTGCCCTTCCTGCGGGGAAGCGACGAGCACAAGACCAAGCCCACCCAGCACTCGGTGAAAGAGCTGCAGGGCATGGGCATCTCGCCGAACATCATCGTGCTGCGCTGTGACGAGCCTCTGGAGGAGGGAATCTTCCGCAAGATCGCCATGTTCTGCAACGTAAAGCCCGACTGCGTCATCGAAAACCGCACCCTCCCCATCCTCTACGAGGCGCCGCTGATGCTGGAGGAGCAGGACTTCTCCCTCATCGTCTGCCGGGAGCTGGGGCTTTGGACCCGGGCGCCCCAGCTGGAGGACTGGCGGGCCATGGTGGCGCGGATCAAGTCTCTCCAACATCGGGTGACCATCGGCCTTGTGGGCAAATACGTTCAGCTCCACGACGCCTACCTCTCCGTGGCCGAGGCCCTGCGCCACGCGGGTTATGCCTGCAACGCCCGGGTGGACATCCGCTGGATCGACAGCGAAACCGTTGCCGAGGAGACCGCGGCAGACATCCTTTCCGGCTGCGACGGGCTGATCGTCCCCGGCGGCTTCGGGGACCGGGGCGTGGAGGGCATGATCGCCGCGGCGCGCTATGCCCGGGAGCGGGATATCCCGTATCTGGGGATCTGTCTGGGCATGCAGGTGGCGGTGATCGAGTTTGCCCGCCATGTCTGCGGCCTGGCAGACGCCGATTCCGGCGAATTTGATCCGGATTCGGCCCACAAAGTCATTGACTTTTTGCCCGATCAGGACGAAACTGTCAGCAAGGGAGGGACGCTTCGTCTTGGCGCCTATCCCTGCCGCATCGAAGAGGGGACGGTGCTGCGCCGCTGCTACAAAACGGAGGAGATCCGCGAGCGGCACCGCCACCGCTACGAGTTCAACAACGACTACCGCGCCCTTTTGCGGGACAAGGGGCTTTGCCTCTGCGGCCTGTCCCCGGACGGGTATATCGTGGAGGCCGTGGAGCTCAGCGAAAAGCGCTTTTTTGTGGGCGTCCAGTTCCACCCGGAATTCAAGAGCCGTCCCAACCATCCTCACCCGCTTTTTATGGGTCTCATTTCCGCTTCTATGGAGGCATAAATGATGCAAAAGATCCTGATCCTTGATTTCGGCGGCCAGTATAACCAGCTTATCGCCCGGCGCGTCCGGGAGCAGCAGGTCTATTGTGAGCTGCACCCCCACAACATGTCCCTGGAGGAGATCCGCCGCTTCGATCCCATCGGCATCATCTTCACCGGCGGGCCCTACAGCGTCTATCTGCCGGATGCGCCCAAGCCGGACCCGGGGGTGTTCTCCCTGGGGGTGCCGATCCTGGGCATCTGCTACGGCTGCCAGATCCTGGCCCAGTCCCTGGGAGGACTTGTCACCGCCGCCCAGGACGCCGCTGCACGGGAATACGGCAAGACCGAGACGGTTTACGATCCGGACTGCGCCCTGTTCCGGGGACTTCCGGAGAAGAGCGTCACCTGGATGAGCCACGGGGACTATATGGCCCGGGTGCCGGAGGGCTTCCGCCTGGCCGCCCATTCCGCAGCCTGTCCCACCGCCGCCATCTGCGACGAGGGGCGGGGCTTCTACGGGGTGCAGTTTCACCCGGAGGTGAACCACACCCAATACGGCCGCCAGATCCTGCGCAACTTCCTGTACGAGATCTGCGGTGCCCGGGGCGACTGGACCATGGCGGACTTTAAGCGTCGAGCGGTCCGGGAGCTGCGGGACCGGGTGGGGACGGGCCGGGTGCTGCTGGCCCTCTCCGGCGGGGTGGACTCCTCGGTGCTGGCCGCGCTTTTGAGCGAGGCCGTGGGCAGACAGCTCAGCTGCGTTTTTGTGGATCACGGTCTGCTGCGCAAAAACGAGGGGGACGAGGTGGAGGCCGCCTTCTCCTCCCGCACGCTGGATTTCCGCCGCGTGGACGCCGGCGCCCGCTTTCTCGCACGGCTGCGGGGCGTGCAGGACCCGGAGGAGAAGCGCCACATCATCGGGGAGGAGTTCATCCGCGTCTTCGAGGCCGAGGCCAAAACCATCGGCGCGGTGGACTTTCTCGCCCAGGGGACCATCTATCCGGATGTGATCGAATCCGGCCTGGGACAGTCCGCCGTCATCAAGAGCCATCACAACGTGGGCGGCCTGCCGGATTCTGTGGATTTCCGGGAGATCCTGGAGCCGCTGCGCCTGCTCTTCAAGGACGAGGTGCGCCAGCTTGGCCGGGAGCTGGGCCTGCCGGAGAGCCTGGTGTCGCGCCAGCCCTTCCCCGGTCCGGGCCTTGCCATCCGCGTCATCGGGGAGGTGACGGAGGAGAAGCTCTCTCTGCTGCGTCAGGCTGACGCCATTTTCCGCGAGGAGATGGCGGGCGCCGGCCTGGACCGGACGGCGGGACAGTATTTCGCGGTGCTGACCAATCTCCGCTCCGTGGGCGTCATGGGCGACGGGCGCAGCTATGACTATGCCATTGCCCTGCGCAGCGTCCAGACCTCGGACTTCATGACCGCGGACTGGTCGCGCCTGCCCTATGAGCTGCTGGACCGGGTCTCCGTCCGCATCGTCAATGTGGTGAAGGGCGTCAACCGCGTGCTCTACGACATCACCTCCAAGCCGCCTGCCACGGTGGAATACGAATGATACTAACACCTAATTAAATCCTTTGATTCTTTCCGGCCAGAATTGTGCCATACTTCGTTGGAGGCCTTGACCATATATGTCCATTATGCTCTGCGTCAGCCGCCTCGTCTGGCGCAATTCTGACTCGGAAATCTTTCTAAAGCTTTTTATCAGGTGTTAGTATAAAGAACATCCACCCTCGCAGCAGGAAATATAAAAAATGTTCGGTGAGTTCGTACAAACTACGAATTCACCGAACATTTTTCTATGCTGACCGAAGAGGCTTGTGCTGGCTCCCTCTTTGAGGGAGCTGTCACGGCGGCTTGCCGGCGTGACTGAGGGAGTCCCGCGCCGCAGGACGACCATCGGTCGTCCACCCTTCGCGCAGAGCGAAGGCTTCGGAGCGATCAGGGGATCGCTCCCTACGCGGAAGCCGCGGCCGGATCTGCGCCGATCCGCAGATCCGGATCAGTCCTTCTTCCTGCTCATGATGCGCAGGATGCGGATGAAGAGGTTTGCGATGTCCATGTAAATATCCAGCGCGCAGTCCACCGCGTTGTCCACAGTTTTGGCAAACTGCTGGGAGCGGTACACATCGTAGCCGATATACAAGCTGAAGAGTCCGGCCACCAGCCAGTCCGACACGGATTGCTCCACCCGGAAAAGGAGAAGCAGGATCTCGCACAGGAGCAGACCCAGCAGCACCCCCGCCAGGGCGCCGCCCAGCTTGGAAAACAGCTGGGGGAAGGCCAGGGCCGTACCGGTCATGCCCAGGGTGACCACCAGGGTGTAGAGAAAGGCGTAGGTCACAACGGCGCTGTCCACGCCGCCGTAGGCCTCCACCGTGGTGGAGAGCACCAGGCCGAAGGGGATTACCACCATGTTGTAGCCCAGAAAGCTCACCAGGGGCTTGTTGGATCTGCCGGCGATAAAGATCCCGGCGAAGGCCAGCACCGCGTAGCCGATCAGGAAGACGACAGGGTTCACATAGCGAAAAACGTCGCCCACCGTGTAGCACAGGACCACGTTGATAAGCAGGCCCCAGACCAGCACGCCAAGCAGGATGCCGTTATAGGCTCTTGCGCTGATGATCTGATCCTCGGAGACATAGGCCTCCAGCCGGGCCTTGCGGGCCGCGGCGCCCAGCACCAGCCCGGTGTTGGTGGCGGCCTCCAGCCCCTGCTCCCGCTGCACGGCGGCGGCGTTCAGCGTGGCGCCGCACTCGGTGCAGAACTTGCTTCCGTCCTTGACTTCGGCATTGCAATAGGGACAACGCATATCCATCACCTCAAACATAGATTTTTCAAACGATTATACCATCGGCGGCCCCGCCGCGCAAGGCTTATCCGCCAAAGACCTCTTCAAGCAGCGCCGCCGTCTCCGCCCACTGCTCGGAGGGGGAA
Organism: uncultured Eubacteriales bacterium; assembly: GCA_900316205.1. Classification (GTDB taxonomy): domain Bacteria; phylum Bacillota; class Clostridia; order Oscillospirales; family Oscillospiraceae; genus Limivicinus. Next base: position 10,259 of record ONBX01000038.1, on the reverse strand, counting down.
ATGAGGGGATCACCGTCTCCCTTCTGGGGACCGTAGCTGCCAAACTGGGCGTGATTTCCGCCGGCGATCACCTGGAGCACGGCGTTATCAGGGAGGTACTGTGCGCCGGACACCAGCTTTTCCCGGTTCAGCACTCCGTCCTCCGAGCCATAGAGCGAAAGCACCGGCAGGGAAGGATCCAGCGTCTTTGTAGGGTAGGCCGCCAGCAGAACCAGACCGCGGAGCCCGTCGCCGTGCTTTGCCGCAAAGTCAGCCGCGATGGCGCCGCCCAGGGAGTGGCCGCCCACATACCAGTTTTCATAGGCGAAGGCCGCCATCACCGCCTCCGCCTTGCCCGGGGCCAGCACCGCCAGGCGGAAGGGGACCTTCAGCAGAAATACGTCCATCTCCCCTTCGGCGATCTCCCGCAGCAGGGGCGCGTAGGCCGTCTCCTCCACCTTGCCGCCGGGATAGAAGATCAGCGCGTCCGTCTTCGAGGGCCCGTCAAAGAACCAGCCGGTCTCCGTCCGGGTGACGGTCACCGCCCCGTCGGAGCGGAGAGCTGCCAGGGCGGTCTCGTCTGCCGGGTAATAGACGCTCACATAGCCGAAAAAGATCCCGGTGAGCAGCAGGATCAGGAGAAAAGTCAGCAGCAGGGCCCGAAGACCCCGTCTTTTCTTTCGCTTTGGCTGCGCATCCATGGTCATACGCCTCCTTTTTCATCTGTCGATCCCGTAGAAAAGCGACGCCGAGGCAGCTTTCTGCGCCGCTCAAGGCTTTGCCTGGTCCAAACGCCAGACGTGGGTCTCCGCCTCGTCAAAAAGCGCGCCGCTGGTTACGAAGTCATTCTTAGGCAATCGCAGTTCCCCGATGAAAACGCCATTCATTTCCGGAAGGATGCACTGGATCATGCCGGGGACGGTGCAGCGGGAGACCACGATGCCCTCTCCATTCAGGACGGTGAGGATGCTTTGCTTTTCATTTACGCCCAGGATCCGTCCGTCCGGCAGGACGGAGCGGACGTAGACCGGAACCTCCAGCGGGACCTTCCGGACGGTCCCGTCCAGCAGGTCGTGCAGGTAGACGGATCTCATATCATAATATCGCTGCTCCCAGAGCAGGCGGCCGCAGAAGTTGTTCTCCCGGAAAAAGGCGTCCCCCTTATAGTTAGGCCAGCGGGCGGTCTCCTCCAACTCGTCGTTCAGCAGGACCAGGTCTTTTGTGATTCTCTCGCAGTATACAAAGCGCTTCAGCTCCTTCGAATACGCCAAATGATGTACTTCATTCCCATGCGGAATGCTCCGCATGCGCAGCAGCTTCCCGGTTTCGCCGTCGATCTGAAAGATCTTCGCGCCAGCCACAATGCCGCCGTTGATACCGGAGGCAAAGAGCGTGACGACGCCATCTTCGGAGCTGTGGATATGCTCGAGGCTCTGCTCTCTGTGCATCTCCGGTTCAAAGCGCCAGCGCTCAGTCCCATCCCGCCCCAGGCAGATAACCCAGCTGCAGCGCCCGCTGCAGGACCAGCTGCTTCCGCTTACCTGCTCAGAGAGAATGCGCGCATACAGCAGTGCCACATCGCCCTGGCGCGTCTGCCAGACTGCCCGGTCAGGGATCCCCGGCGGCGCTTTCGGCTCCCAATGCTCCCCGGTCCTGCTGTTGTAGACAAGGACGCTGTGCCGATGCTGTTCAAAATCGATATAAGGATAGGATACCAGATCTCGGGCTCCCGGAACATCAAAAAGGATGTAGTTCATATTGTATAGGAGCGTGCTGAGCTGGTAGGTCCTCCACGCCGGGCGCAGAAGCTTCAGCAGCGCCTCCCGCAGCCGCAGCCGCTCCGGCCATTCCTCCCGCGCCACCTCGGTAAGAACAAATTGCTTGGGACGCTTGCGCAGGGCGGCCTCCCGGGCCTTGACCTCCCGCAGGGTCCTGTCGCTCCGGGATACCCGGCGGGGCTGCTCTTCCTCCGGAAAGTCATAGAGCGTCGCGCCAACGCTGTCCTCCAGCAGGCGGACCTGCTCTTCCAGATCGAAGCAGCGTGCGGCGTAGCGGAAGGCCTTGGTGGCGGAAGTGTCGCCAAAGAGTTCGTCCAGCTTTTTTCCCAGTTTGGCCCAGGACTCCTGGCTGAGGCAGGCGGCCTGTTTCCGCCCATCCCGGAAGAAGCTGCAGAGAAAACGCTCGTCGTCAAAATAAGAAAACAGAAGGGCCGCGGCCTGGGGCGTTCCCTTGGTCAGAGCTTTGGCCAGCTTTTCAAGCCGCTGGGTCTCCACGTGCTCTGGGTCATAGACCGGCACGAGGCTGAGCCAGGGGGCGTTTTGCTCCCGCAGCAGGTCCCCGGGAGCCAGCTTCTTTACCAGCGCGTCGCGCTCCACAGCGAACAGGTGCAGAGTACAAAAGGTCATTCCCATTGCGTTGCCCTCCTTCGAAGAGCATGTGATCCGGTTTTAGCGGCCAGGGTATTTTGCCAGAGTGTCCCAGAGCCAGCGGCCAGTGTCGTTGAAGTCTTCTTCCGTAAAGCCGCTGTGCTTGAGGACGCTGGAGCGCAGCACGGAGCAGGGCTCGGGAGCTGCGGAGAAGGACCAGAGGCACCAGGAGATCTTTTCCCGCTCCAAAAGGGCGATCCATTCGTCGGCGCTCTCCAGGTCCCGGGGAAAGCCGCCGTTTGAGGCGGTGACGCCGCATTCCGTGACAAAGATGGGAAGCCCTTTCTGACTCAGCTTCTCCGTCATGGCGCGGTATTCCTCCCCGTGGCTGGCGGCGTAAAAGTGCAGGGTGTAGAGGATGTTGTCAAAGTCCAGGGGATCGGCGGCCACGCTCTCCAGATCTTTGGACCAGTCCGGGTTTCCCACAATGATTACCGCGTCCGGGTCCTTTTCCCGGATCACCGGGATGATGGCCTCGGCATAGCGCTTCACGGCGGGCCAGTCCACGCCGTTGGGCTCGTTGCAGATCTCGTAGAGGACGCAGTCCTCATCCCGGAAGCGCTCCGCCATCTCGGAGAAGAAGGCCCTGGCCTCCTCCAGGTAGCTGTTGGGATCCCCGTCGCTGAGGATGTGCCAGTCGATCAGCACATACATATCGGCCTCCCGGGCGCATTCCACCCCCAGGGCGATGTCCGCCTTGTGCCGCTCCTGATCTCCGCCGGTGCAGTAACCCACCACGCCCACGCCGTAGGTGTACATGGCAAGGCGCATGAGATTCACGCCCTGCTCCTCGGCAAGCTCCCGGAAGAGCGCGGGGTCCAGGTACTTTTCCGATGTGACAAGGCCGTTGAGGCTCACGCCCCGGAGCATGACGCTCTCGCCCTGCGCATCGCAGAGCTTGCCGTCCTTCACCTGCAGCTGCCCGCAGACCGAGGGGCGGGCCCGACCGTCGCCGCTGTCCGGGGCGGCATGGGCGGAAACCTGAGAGCAGGCGGAGAGCGCAGAGACCAGCAGCAGGGCTGCCAGCAGAAACAGGATCGATTTTTTCATCGGGATCCCTCCAAGTCATGTTTTCCTTGGACTTCTGCCTTCATTGTACAGGAAAAGACTGCCTGCCGCAAGAGCTTATGTGGGGCGTTGAGGCTGCTTTTCCTTGCAAATCCGGTGCTGCTGTGCTATTCTGTGGGGCGTGTAATCGAATGGAAAGGAAAATAACAGAATGGCTGACTACATCATTGCGACTTCTTCCACCTCCGACCTGCCCCGTACCTGGCTGGAGGCGCACCAGATCCCCTTTATCCCCTATACCTACACCGTGGGGGACAAACTCTTCGAGGACGACTGCCGGGAGGAGAGCCGGGACGCGGTCTACGCCGGTATGCGCAAGGGGGACCGGCTGAAGACCTCCATGATCAATGAATTCGTATACTATGACTTTTTCAAGAGCCTGCTGGAGACCGGCAAGGACGTGATCTTCCTGGATATGTCCCAGAAGATGTCCGTCTCTTTCGTGAATGCCAACAAGGCCGCCGAGGAGATCCGCCTGGAATATCCCCAGCGGAAGCTCTATGTGATGGACACCCTCTGCATCTCCGGGGGCCTTGGTCTGCTGGTGGAGCACATGGTGGAGCGCATGGAGGCCGGGATGAGCTTCGATGAGGTCATCGCCTGGGGCGAGGAGAACAAGCTGAAGATCGCCCACCGCTTCACCGTGGACGATTTGAATTACCTGAAGGCCGGCGGCCGGGTCTCCAACGCGGCGGCCCTGGTGGGCTCCATGCTTGCCATCAAGCCCGTGCTCTATGTGCCCGACCGGGGCACCCTGGACGTGGCCAAGAAGGTCCGGGGCCGCAAGGCCGCCGTCAAGGCCATCCTGGACGGGGCGCTCCATGACCTGAGCCAGGTGAAGGACCCCACGGGCCTGAAGGTCCACATCCTGCAGGCGGACTGCCGCTCTGACGCCGAGACGGTGCGGGACGGCCTGCGCGCCGCCTATCCCCAGCTGGGGGAAATCACCATCACGGGTCTGGGCGTGGTCATCGGCGCCCACTGCGGCCCTGGCCTGCTCACGGTGTTCTATCTCTGCAACGGCAGAACGCCGGAATAAATCCGCCGCCTGACGGCGCGGGCTATCCTTTTTCGGGAGACGACCATGGTTTTTTCGAGCCTTTTGTTCCTCTATGCCTTCCTCCCCCTGTCCCTGCTCTGTTGCGCTCTCTGCCGGGGGATCCGGGCCAAAAACATCTGTCTGCTGCTGTTCTCCCTGGTATTCTACGCCTGGGGTGAGCCGCGCTATGTCTTTTTGCTGATGTTCATGGCCCTGGCGGACTGGTTCTGCGCCCTGCGGGTGCAGCAGGCGGAGGAAAGCGGGCGGAAGCTCTGGCTGGCGCTGGCCGTGGCGGTGGACCTGGGGCTCATCGGCTTTTTCAAGTACTCCGGCCTCATCTGCTCCATCTTCGGCCCGGTGCCGGAGCTGGTGGCCAGGATCGCCCTGCCCATCGGCATTTCCTTCTATACCTTCCAGCTGCTGACCTATGTGATCGATGTGTATCGGGGCACCAGCACTGCCCGGGAGAGCTATTGGGATGTGCTGCTCTACGCCGCGCTTTTTCACCAGTGCATTGCCGGCCCCATCGTCCGCTACCAGGACATCGCCCATGAGCTCTTTGAGGAGCGCTCCGGGCGGGAGGAACTCAGCGACGGGATCCTCCGCTTCTCCGCGGGCCTTGCCAAAAAGACCCTGCTGGCCAACCCCTGCGGCGCGGTGGCGGACGCCCTGCTGTTAAAGCCCGAGGTCCTCTCGGACCCCTCGCTTTTTGCGGAGAACCTGGCAAAGCTGCGGGAGCTGAGCGTCCTTGGCGCCTGGCTGGGGGCCGCGGCCTTCATGCTGCAGATTTATCTGGATTTCAGCGCCTATTCGGACATGGCCATCGGCATGGGCAAGATGCTGGGCCTGCACTATCCGGAAAACTTCCGCCATCCCTATATGGCCCGCACGGTCACGGAGTTCTGGCGGCGCTGGCACATCTCCCTCAGCAGCTTTTTCCGGGACTATCTCTACATCCCCCTGGGCGGCAACCGGGTAAAGCCCGCCCGACACCTGCTGAATCTGTTCATCGTCTGGGCCCTCACCGGCCTGTGGCACGGGGCCAGCTGGAACTTTGTGCTCTGGGGCCTGTATTATTTCGTGTTCCTGGTACTGGAAAAGAGCTTCCTGCTGCGCTGGCTGGACAAGAGCCGGGTGCTCTCCCATGTGTATTGCCTGCTGGCTGCGCTCTTCGGCTGGATCCTCTTCCATTTCACGGATATCCGCCTGGGCTGGACCGTGTTTGCCGGTCTCTTCGGCGCCAACGCCAACCCCCTGTCGGACTTTGTGACCAGGACCCTGCTCGGCAACAAGATCTTCCTGCTGCTGGCCTCCGCCCTGGCCTGCACTCCGCTTGTCAGCTCCCTGGGGAAGCGCCTGGACCTCCGCTTCGGAGAGGCAAAAGCCTGGCGGATCCTGCGGGACTGCCTGCTGCCCGTGGCGCTGCTGCTCCTGTCCACCTGCATGCTGGTGGGGGAGAGCTACAACCCGTTTTTGTATTTCCAATTCTGAGGGGAGGGCGTTTGCTTGAAAGATTCCAGAAAAACAGACCGCGCTTTCAGCAGACAGCAAAAGCGCGCCATTCCCTTTTTCACCACCCTGGCGCTGCTCACAGTGGTGGCCTTCATCCTGCCCCTGCGGCCCACTACCTCCATGGCGGAAAAGCGGGTGCTCACCACCTTCCCGGCTTTCTCCGCCCGGAGCTTCTGGGACGGCAGCTATTTTGACCAGATCAGCATCTGGTTTTCCGATACCTTCCCCGGCCGGGAGTCCTATATCCGTGTGGCCCAGGATCTGGAGGCTGCCCAGGGACTGAACCGGAACGTGGTGGTGATCAAGGAGGACCAGAACGCGGACAACGACCGGCTGGACGAATTGCTGGCCGAGGCGGAGTCCGCTCCCGCGGCCACCCCGTCGCCAGCGCCGACGCCGACGGCCGCGCCGGACCCGGAGCCTGCGCTTGTGCCGGAGGCGGAGGAAGCTGCGCCGGAGGAGGAGAGCGCCCCCACGCCGGAGCCCACGCCGGACGCCTGGGCCGAGGTGGAGCACTGGGATGGGCTGGACGCCGAGGACGAGATGCTCCGGGACGGCACCATGATCGCCCTGGGGGACATGGTCTTCACTGCCCAGGGCTTTTCCCAGGACGACACCGACAACTATGTGGAGATCTGCAATGAATTCTGCCGGGAGCTTTCGGAGGAGGGCGTCCGCTTCTTCAATTTGCCGGTGCCCACGGCAGTGGGCGTGATGGTGGCTTCGGACTTCCTGCCCGAGATCAAGTGCGCCGACCAGAGCAAGATGCTGCGCTATCTCTTCGCCCGGGAGGACGAGGCAATCTATAAGGTCAATGTGTTCAACAACCTCCTGGCCCACAAGGATGAGTACATCTATTATCGGGGCGACCACCACTGGACCGCTCTGGGCGCCTACTATGCCTATGAGGTCTTCTGCGCGGAGGCGGGCTTCACGCCGGTGCCCCTCAGCGAATATGAGGAGGTCAACATGGGCCTCTTCCAGGGCACGCTCTACTGGCGGGCCGGCGCCCGGGACCTCTATGAGGATGAGCTCATCGCCTATGTTCCGCCGGGGGATATCACCATGGATATCGTCACCTATCCCTCGCTGAAGGACCCGGTGCAGGACCGGAGCCAGAAGGACCCCAGCAGCAAGTACAACGTCTTCATCGCCGGGGATAACGACACCACCGTGCTCACCAATCCCGCCCTGCCTGAGGACAGCTGCTGCATCATCGTCAAGGACTCCTTCGGCAATCCCTTCACCATCTATCTGGCCCAGCACTATCACCGGGTGGTGATCCTGGACTACCGCCACGCGGACCGGACGATCCTGAGCTATGTGAAGGAGTATCAGCCCCAGGATGTGATCCTGCTCAACAGCATCGGCCTGACCCAGCGTCCCGGTTCCCAGAGCATCCTGACCACCTTCCTGAAAAATCCCTGGTGAGGGCAAAAAAACGGATACTTCCCCGAGACATCGGGGGAGTATCCGTTTTTATAGGGAGCATATCAGCTTTCCATCTGCTTGCCGAGGAAGAGAGCCACGGTCTGGGCCAGCTTGTATTCCACCTCCGTGCCGGGGATGCTGCCCCGGGGCGTTATGAACAGCACGCAGCCCATCACGTCCCCCTCGGTGAGCACCGGCGCCGCCACCGAGAGGCAAAACTGCTCGTCCTCACCGCTCACCGGGAGACTGCTGCCGCCGTTCTGGTGCCGGTAGGTCCGCCGCCCCTCCATGATCTCCCGCAGCTGGGAGCTGAGGGGCTTTTCCAGCAGTTCTTTCTTCGCCCCGCCCGCCACCGCGATCACGCTGTCCCGGTCGCAGACCGCGGCGATGCCGTCGGTGACCTTGCGCAGACTGTCGCAGATCTGGGCGGCAAAGTCCGAGAGCTCCCCGATGGGGGAGTATTTCTTGAAGATCAGCTCCCCGTCCTTGTCCGTGAAGATCTCCAGCGGGTCACCCTCGCGGATACGCATGGTGCGGCGGATCTCCTTGGGGATGACCACTCTCCCCAGGTCGTCGATGCGCCGCACGATACCGGTTGCTTTCATATGACAAAATCCTCCTGCGTTTCTATCTCATGTCAGGGATAGTATTTGCAGGAGGATTTTTGTTATGCGAAGATCTTCGAAGGGGTGTTTGCAGATGCATACGTTATGAATCTGTGATCGCGGTGAGATCTGCCAGAAACTCTTCCAGATGAAAGGTGGCGTCTTTCTTCGCAATATACGCGGCGGAGGCGCGGAGGTTTTCCAGGCACAGGCGTCTGCGCTGCTCCGGTGTGGCCCGGACAAAGCCGGCCCAATTGATCCGGAGACGCAGATCGGCATAGCGCTTTTTCAGCGAGACATACAGCCGCTCGCGCTTTGCCTCATCTGAAACACAAATCGGGATGATCGCTATTCTGTCAAGCTGGGAGGAATAGCGCTTATCCAGCTCGTTCAGAGCGGCCTGAATCGGGTGCAGGATCTCCATGATCCCTACCGCAGTCGGCCCCTCACCCTCCACGGAAAAGAAGACGAAATGCTGTCTCCGGGCGAACTCCATCCCGGGCGCAAGGGTGATTTTCACGGCTTTCCCGCTGTGCCAGATATTGCTGACCTCAACGGTCGGGCCGCTGGCCTCGCTCAAATGGTAGATGTTCAGGTTGGAGCGGCTGAGAACACAGTCCAGCTGGGGCAGCCGATCCAAGCGGATCCCATCCTCGTCAGAGTCGGTCTCCTCATAGTCCAGCACCAGGGCTTTCAAGCCCTTTGCGGCATAGAGCGGCGCAAAGCCAGCAGGGCCGGGACTTCCGCCTGTCAGAAGCAGGGCCTCCGGCGCAGAGAAGCACGGCAGTTTGTCCAGATCGGAGAGGGAAAGGCACAGATTCCTGGCGGGGGAGGGACTTGCCGACAGGGCCGCCCAGTCCTCTTGATCAAAAGCCTCCGTGTTCAGAAAGCGCAGCGTTTTGCCGTTTACGGTTTTCTCAAGGGTTTCCATGATCGCGCTCCACTTCTGTCAGTCCCAGCTTTTCAAGCCTTGCCCGGACGGCTGCGCGGGTGCGCTTGAGCTCGGCGGACATGTCCTTGACCTCAACGCCCGTCCGGACTGCCTGTTGCAGATACGCGTCCTCCTCGGGCTCCCAGGGCTTTCCCTGGTTTTCATGCAGCGGGGTCGCGTTGATGGCGATGATGGCGTCCAGGTTGTCCAGGATGAACTGCTGGGCCTGCCGATCATAGACCACGGCGGTATAGTCGCCGTTTAACCCGGTGCGCTGCTGCGTGGAAATGCCGAGCTTCCAGCCCGCCTCTGTCGGGCGCTTGTTCTTCTTGCCGCTTGGCCCCTCTTCCTCAAACAGCAGGCCGGACTGGAGCAGGAACTTGGTGATGCTGGTGGTTTTCAGCTTCTGCATGGTGCTCAGATCCACCAGCTCATTGAGCCGCTGTGCGATCTGACTAGCACTGAGCGGCCAATCGCCAAAGGCGTAGCGGCTGCGCGCCTCGAAGGGCAGGGTATAGGGCGCAAGCTCTCCCCGCTTTGCGGGAGCGCCGATCACGCCGCCGTTTTCGATCACCTGCCGCAGCACATCCGCCACGTAAAACAGGCAGCGGGAAATGCGGACATTGTTGATGATCTCCCCCTCCGGCACCTCCCGACCCGTCAGCGGGTCGATGCCCTTTGCCAACTTGTCCAGATAGTCCTTCGCGTGCTGCATGATCTCAAGGTCTGTCATATGTGAGCCTCCTCCGCTTCCGGGTGAAACCGATTTCCGCTGCATTTGCAGTTACAGCATGATTATAAACAGGAAAGGCCCGAAATACAAATAAAAAAACAGCCTGTGGCGCAAAAAAGAAAAAAAGGGACCGTTGCAAAATGAGAGTTTTGCAGCGGTCTCCATTTCAGCCCTAAAGAGGCAAAGGAAACCGAGAGATTGTGGAAAGCCAGCCACAAATCTCCGGTTTTTTGCATAGCGAAGCCAGCCCCAGCCCATGGACAGGAGCAAAATGTTGAAAAGGGATTCAATTCTTCGTTATGCAGCCGAAATCTCGGACAAATGCGTTCGCAATCGCCCTTTGTCACGTTTCATCCAGAGCTTTTTCAGGTCAAATGCAAGTGCCAGAAAGAACAGCTCTGTGCGGATGTTCTTTCTTCCCCGCGTGAGAAAACGGCGGAACCCGAAGTCATTCTTAAGCAGCCCAAAGGCACCCTCTACTTGGATCGACCGACATTGACGAAGATAGATACCATAGTCTGATGTGATGTTTTTA
>ONBX01000030.1 GCA_900316205.1 uncultured Eubacteriales bacterium | reverse complement strand
GGGCATCCTGTTTTCGGATTTTATGCTGCAATGGTTGGAGATCGTAAAGCCCACGATAGCCGTTACCACCTATTCGTCATATTCCGGTATGGTTAAGGGTGTAATCGTCCCTTATTTCAAGGCGAAAAAGATCTCTCTCGGAGATCTGAAAGCAACTGACATCCAAGCGTTCTATATGGATCAGCTAAAACGGGTTTCAGCAAGCTCGGTCATTCATTATCACGCCAATATCCATAAAGCTCTGAAATATGCCGTAAAGATTGACCTGATACCGACAAATCCTGCGGACAAGGTGGAGCGCCCCAAAAAGAATCGGTTTATTGGCAGCTTTTATGACAGCGACGAGGTGCAAAAACTCTTTGCCTCCGCAAAAGGTACTCGCCTGGAGATTCCCATTTTTCTTGGTGCATTCTACGGCCTGCGGAGAAGCGAAGCCCTGGGGCTGAAATGGAGCGCGATTGACTTTCAGAACAACACCATCACCATCCGCCATACTGTCACATCCTGCAACCTTAATGGCAAACACGTCCAGATAGCACAGGATACCACAAAAACAAAATCCAGCATGCGGACGCTGCCCCTTGTCCCAGCCTTTAAGGAAAAGCTGCTAGCGCACAAAAAGCAGCAGGACGAATACCGGCGCGTGTGCGGCAGGAGCTATGACAAGCAGTATCTGGATTACATCTGCGTGGATGAAATGGGAACGCTGATTTCCCCACACTATCTTACCTCTGCATTTTCAAAGCTGCTGGATAAGAACGACCTGCGGCATATCCGTTTCCATGATCTTCGGCATAGCTGCGCGTCTCTTTTACTCTCCAATGGTGTCCCGATGAAACAGATCCAGGAGTGGCTCGGTCACAGCGACTTCTCGACCACAGCCAACGTATATGCCCATCTGGACTACAATTCCAAGCTTTCCTCGGCGGACGCGATGGTGAATGGCCTGAAAGGCGCGCTGACCGCGATCCAATAAGTAAAAAACGCCAACTTCCGAGCGGCGTAAAACCGCATGAAAACTGGCGTTTGGCGGAGCGGGTGGGATTCGAACCCACGTGAGGTTGCCCTCAAACTGATTTCGAATCAGCCCCGTTATGACCACTTCGATACCGCTCCGTATTTGATTGGCAAAGGCAGTGCGCTCTGAAGCACCTTGGAAAAAGGAGAGAAAAGCAGGAGAGAAAAGCCTTAAAATCGCTTCCATATGATACCGTTAAAGCCTTGAAAAATCAAGACATTTTCGAAAGAGGCTTCCAAAATGGCCATTCGGTTTCGAGTGCGGACCCTTCGACCACTTGGGTATCTCTCCAATTGCCGTATTATTATATCCGATGGATGGGGAAAATGCAAGGAGAAGTATTCTTGCACGTTCATATATAATTTGCAATTAAATTTATATACCAGGATTGACAAAAGTTTTGGGCGGGTGTATAATACGGACATGAAAAAAGAGATGACCCTGCGGAATGGCAGGGGATGGTATCCGCTTTGCGGGACCTCATCCACCGCAAGCGGTCCCCCTGTCCACCTTGCGGTACCCGAAAACTGCTGCGGGCTTGCGCTTTTCCTTGCAGTTTTCGACCGCTGCGGAAATTCCGGCTTTGCTTCTTCTGCCACAGGCAGCACAAAGCCGGAATTCCCCGTGCGCGGGGAAGGCTATTCCCCAGGAAGAAAGGAGAGACCATGAAAAAGACATTATACAGTCTGATGCTGAACGACGAGGTGGTGCGGGAGGTGGACGCCATGGCCCACCGGATGGGCACCAACCGCTCCAGCCTCATCAACCAGATCCTGGCGGAGTACGTGGGCTACACCACGCCGGAGCGGCGCATCAACGACGTGCTGAGCACCATTCAGGAACTGCTGAGTCCCAGCCGGGACCTGGTGCCCTTCTTTGCGCCCAATTCCTCCAGCATGTCGCTGAAAAGCTCCCTGGAGTACAAATACCGGCCCACGGTGAAATACGAAGTGGAGCTCTACCGCAGCGGGGAGGAGTCCATCGGAGAGCTGTCGGTGCTGTTTCGGACCCAGTCGGTGGGCCTGATCCAGGCCATGACGGAGTTCTTCCGCCTCTGGAAGCGGATCGAGGACGCCCACCTGGCGCCGGCCATCGGGGCGCGGATCGACTATGCCCTCTACGACGGCAAGTTCCTCCGTTCCATCGCCGTGCCGGACCGGGACTGCAGCCCCGAGGAGCTGGCCAGGGCCCTCTCCGAGTACATCCAGCTCTTTGACCGCCTGATGAAGGGCTACCTCAGCGGACGCTTCGACGCCCACGAGGTGGAGGCCGCCTACTTTGCGCATATGACCCAGAGCAAGATCCACATCTAGGTAACTTTTTCTTGAAATACACAAAGTATTCCTGCGAAAAAGTGCCTTCATCAGAACTCAAATTCTCTCGGGATTCGCTCTTGCCGATTTAATCATCGTTTACCTAGAAATGTGGAATGAGGGTAAGGGCAAAACCAAGACCTTTCGCCGGGGCGAGATCCTTCGTCAGTGGGGCCTCCTCAGGATGACAGCACGGGGAAGGTTTTGCGGATGACCAAAGGTCGCACCCTGCGGAACGAGAGAACGGGACGTCGAGGACGCCGTCCCCTACGAGATGCCGGCACACGGGCGATTTGATTCTCGCGTCGGTGTGTGGCCACATCTTTCAATCCATTTCAATCGTCGCGCGCAGCGCGACACCATAACTTTTCACTATTCACTATTCACTCTTCACTTGAATTGGGGGTGTTCCTATGAACGCTGAGAACTATACCAGAAAGTCTCTGGAGGCCGTGCAGACCGCCCAGGCCATGGCCCAGGAGAATCACAACAACTACATTACACCCGAGCATCTGCTCTACGCCCTGGCGGACCAGGACGGGGGCCTGATCCCCTCCCTGCTGGGGAAAATGGGCGTGGACGTGAACGGGCTCCTTGGAGAGCTGGACAGCGCCATCGGCCAGCTGCCCAAGGTCGGGAACGCCGATTCCGTCTACCTCTCCGCCGACGCCAACCGGGCCCTGAACGCCGCGGAAAAGGCGGCCAAGTCCATGGGGGACGAGTACACCTCCGTGGAGCATCTGATGATCGGCATTTTTGCCGCGGCCACCCCCGCCATCAAGCGGATCTTCGCGGACCACGGCATCACCAAAAACGCCTTTACCGCGGAGCTGAGCAAGGTGAAGAGCGCGCCGGTCACCGGGGATAACCCGGAGAGCACCTATGACGCCCTGACCAAATACGGCACCGATCTGGTGAAACGGGCAAGGGAGAACGAGCTGGACCCGGTGATCGGCCGGGACAACGAGATCCGAAACGTCATCCGCATCCTCTCCCGCAAGACCAAGAACAACCCTGTGCTCATCGGTGAGCCCGGCGTGGGCAAGACCGCCATCGCCGAGGGCCTGGCCCAGCGGATCGTCCGGGGCGACGTGCCCGAGGGATTGAAGGACAAGACCATCTTCTCCCTGGACATGGGCGCGCTCATCGCCGGCGCCAAGTACCGGGGCGAATTTGAGGAGCGGCTGAAGGCCGTGCTGGAGGAAATCCGCAAGAGCGAGGGCAAGATCCTGCTCTTCATCGACGAGCTGCACACCATCGTGGGCGCCGGCAAGACCGAGGGCAGCATGGACGCGGGCAACCTCTTAAAGCCCATGCTGGCAAGAGGCGAATTGCACTGCATCGGCGCCACCACCCTGGACGAGTACCGCAAGTACATCGAAAAGGACGCGGCCCTGGAGCGCCGCTTCCAGCCGGTGCTGGTGGATGAGCCCACGGTGGAGGACACCATCTCCATTCTCCGCGGCCTGAAGGAGCGCTACGAGGTCTACCACGGCGTGCGCATCCACGACAGCGCTCTGGTAGCGGCGGCTACGCTGAGCCACCGCTACATCACCGACCGCTTCCTGCCGGACAAGGCCATCGACCTGGTGGACGAGGCCTGCGCCAAGATCCGCACGGAGATCGACTCCATGCCCGCGGAGCTGGACGACATCCGCCGCAAGATCATGCAGATGGAGATCGAGGAGATGGCCCTCAAGAAGGAGGAGGACCCCCTGAGCCAGGAACGCCTGGGCAAGCTCCGGGAGGAGCTGGCGGAGCAGAAGGACAGCTTCAACGCCATGAAGGCCCACTGGGAGGCGGAGAAGAACAGCGTGGACGAGGTCAAGCGCCTGAAGGGCGAGATCGAAAAGCTCCACGGGGAAATCGAAAACGCCCAGCTGCGCTATGAATATGAGAAGGCCGCCAGACTCAAATACTCGGACCTGCCCGCCCTGGAGCAGAAGCTCCGGGAGGCGGAGAAGGCCGGGGAGGAGCGGAAGCAGAACACCCTGGTCCACGACACCGTCACCGAGGAGGAAATCTCGGAGATCGTGGCCAAGTGGACGGGCATCCCCGTCTCCCGCCTGATGGAGGGAGAGCGGGAAAAGATCCTGCACCTGGACGAGCAGCTGCACAAGCGCCTGGTGGGTCAGGACGAAGCGGTGCAGAAGGTCACCGAGGCCATCCTCCGCTCCCGGGCGGGCATCGCGGACCCCAACCGGCCCATCGGCTCCTTCCTGTTCCTGGGCCCCACCGGCGTGGGCAAGACGGAGCTGGCCAAAAGTCTGGCCGAGTGCCTCTTTGACGACGAGCACAACATCGTGCGCATCGACATGACCGAGTATATGGAGAAGTTCTCCGTCTCCCGGCTCATCGGCGCTCCTCCGGGATACGTGGGCTATGACGAGGGCGGCCAGCTCACCGAGGCCGTGCGGCGCAAGCCCTACAGTGTGGTGCTCTTCGACGAGATCGAAAAGGCCCACCCGGATGTGTTCAACATCCTGCTGCAGATCCTGGACGACGGGCGTATCACCGACTCTCAGGGCCGCACCGTGGACTTCAAGAACACCATCATCATCCTGACCTCCAATCTGGGCAGCCCCTATCTGCTGGAGGGCATCGGCCCCGACGGCAGCATCAGCGAGGAGGCACGGGAGGCGGTCATGGGCGAGCTGCGGCGGGCCTTCCGGCCGGAGTTTCTGAACCGGCTGGACGAGACCATCCTCTTCCGCCCGCTGACGAAGGAGAACCTCACCGGCATCATTGATCTGCTGGTGGAGAGCCTGCGCAAGCGCCTGGCGGAACAGAACCTGAAGCTGGACCTCAGCGACGAGGCCAAGGCTCTCATCATCCAGCGGGGCTACGATCCTCTCTACGGCGCCCGGCCCCTGCGGCGGGTGCTGCAGAGCAGCGTGGAGACCCTGGTGGCCCGCACCATCCTGCGGGGTGACCTGGCCCCCGGCGCCACCATCACCGTGGACGTGGAAAACGGCGAGCTGGTGTGCCGGTAAGGGACGGGGGGAAAACAAAAAAACAAGAAGGAGCGGCAAAAGCCGCTCCTTTTTCGCGGTCGTGGGAGAGGTGCGGGACCTGGGGATATGTGATAGGATCTCTGTAGGGGCGACCCTTGCGGTCGCCCGCCGTCCCTCTCGCCGCGCTTGTATCCAGCCTCTTGTTCCGCCTGCGGCGGGACGCACGCTGGCTGGGATTCGCTTGCATCAGATTTCCCCTTGCGGGGGACGGGGAAATCTGATAAAGGTGTCGACCAGATGTTCGCACTGGTCGACGAACACCCCACCGGGGTGTTCGATTCTGATTCGAATCCCAACAGCGTGGCAAAAGAGGGCCATCCCGAATGGGATGGCCCTCTTTTGGCACGCTGTAAGGGATTCGAACCCCTGACCTTCTGGTCCGTAGCCAGACGCTCTATCCAGCTGAGCTAACAGCGCATGTCAATTCACTTGACAGCCTGCACATAGTAGCACAGCCGGGCGGGAAATGCAAGTGTTTTTTTGCAATTCCCGCCGTTTTTGCGGCAGAAGCGCAGAAAAAGCGTCCCGGCCGTGGCCAAGGCAGCCCTCAGCCGCCGATCTTGCGCATGGCCCGGTCCAGGGTCTGACGGGTGGCATCCAGGGTTTTCTTCAGATCCTTCTGCTTGGGCTTCATCAGCATGACCGCCGCGGTGCCCGCCGCGGCGCCCAGACCCATGCCCAGATAAAACTGCATTTTCATTCCGATCTCCTCCTTGTGATGGTCTCATTTGTAGTATGTCCAAGAAAGGCATTGCTACAAACAGGAAATGTGTGGTACAATATAATGTAAGAATCTGATTTGCGAGGTTGGAAGCATGAGCGTAAAGATCCTGGCGGTGGGCGATATCTGCGGGGAACCGGGACTGGATTTTTTGACCAAACGGCTGAAGGACTACCGGAAGGAAAACAGCATCGATTTTGTGGTGGCAAACGGCGAGAACGCCAATGTGGTGGGCATCACCCCCCGGCAGGCGGACCTGATCTTCCGGGCCGGGGTGGACGTGATCACCCTGGGCAACCACACCTGGACCAGGACGGAGCTGCGCCCCTATCTGGACGAGCGAAGCAAGATCCTGCGGCCGGGGAATTTCGGGCCTCAGTGTCCGGGCCGGGGCATCGCCGCCTACCACATGCCCTTCGGAGATGTGTGCGTGCTGAATCTGATGGGCCGCTTCACCCTGGACACCAATACGGACAACCCCTTTGTCATAGCCGACGGCTACATGGCGGAGATCCGGGAGAAAATCATTCTGGTGGATTTCCATGCCGAGGGCACCAGCGAAAAGCGGGCCATGGGCTTCCTGCTGGACGGGAAGGCCAGCGCCGTCTGGGGCACCCACACCCATGTGCAGACCTCGGATGCGCAGATCCTGCCCAAGGGCACTGGCTATATCACAGACCTGGGCATGACGGGCCCCATCCAGTCCGTGCTGGGGGTGGACCCGGAGCAGAGCATCGGCAAATTCCTGGGCGACCCGCCGAGACGCTATGACTCGGCCAAGGGCCCCAGCAAGCTGGAAGGCTGTGTCTTCACCATCGACCCGGAGACGGGGAGATGTCAGAACGCGGAGGCGATACGACTGACATGAGCGCGATCAAACTACTGCACGCGGCAGACCTGCATCTGGACTCGCCCTTTGAGGCGCTGCCGGCAGGGAAGGCCGCCATCCGCCGGCGGGAGCAGCGGGAGCTGCTGGACGCGCTGGCGCGGCTCGCCACCAGCGAGCGGGTGGATCTGGTGCTGCTCAGCGGCGACCTGCTGGACAGCAGCAGCACCTATTTCGAGACCGGAGAGAGTCTGATCCAGGCCCTCCGGAGCATTCCCGCGGCGGTGTTCATCGCCCCGGGCAACCACGACTTCTATTCCCCCAAATCCCCCTATGCCCGGCTGCAGATGCCGGAAAATGTGCATATCTTCACCGACCGCAGCATGCGCTGCTTCGTGCTGCCGGGACTGAACACCCGGGTCTACGGCGCGGCCTTCACTGAAAACCGCAGCGGCCCCCTGCTGCAGGGCTTTCGGGCCGAGCGGAAGCCGGGCATGACCAACATCCTGTGCATGCACGGGGAAGTGGGCGCAGCCAACAGCCCCTATAACCCCATCACCGAGGAGGAGCTGGCGCGCTGCGGCATGGACTATGTGGCCCTGGGCCACATCCACAAGGCCAGCGGCCTGAAAAAGGCCGGGGAGACCTGGTATTCCTGGCCGGGCTGCCCGGAGGGCCGGGGCTTTGACGAGACCGGGGAGAAGTATGTGAACCTGGTGGAGCTGGAAAACGGCGAATGCCGGATGCGCCAGGTGAGCATCGCCGGGCGGCGCTATGAGACGCTGCAGGTGGATGTCACCGGAGCGGACCCGCTGCTGGCGGTCCACGGCTCCCTGCCGGACGACACGGTCTGCGACGTGTACCGCATCACCCTCACCGGGGAGACGGAGACCGCGCCGGACCTGCGCCGGCTCTATGCCAATCTCTCCGAGCTCTTTTTCGAGCTGCAGCTTCGGGACGAGACAAGGCTGCGCCGCGGCGTGTGGGATTTTGCCGGGGAGGACACCCTGCGGGGCCTGTTCCTCCGGCGGCTGAAGATCCGCTTCGACGCGGCCCAGACCGAGGAGGAGCGGGTGAAGCTGGAGCAGGCGGCCCGCTGGGGCCTGGCCGCCCTGGACAATGCGGAGGAGGTGGCGCAGCATGAGGATCAATAAGCTCACCGCGTCCTTCGGGAAGCTCCAGAACGAGACCCTGCGCTTCCACGACGGACTGAATGTGATCTATGCCCCCAACGAGAGCGGCAAGAGCACCTGGTGCGCCTTCATCCGTGCCATGCTCTACGGGGTGGACAGCTCCGAGCGCAGCCGCAACGGCTACCTGCCGGACAAGCTCAAATACGTGCCCTGGTCCGGGGCTCCCATGGAGGGCACCATGGACCTGACCGCCGACCGCTGCGACATCACCCTGACCCGCACCACCCGCAGCAAAAACGCCCCCATGCGGGAGTTTACCGCCACCTACACCGGCAGCAACGTGCCGGTGGAGAATGTGAACGGCTCCAACGCCGGCGAGCTGCTGACAGGCGTGACCAAGGACGTGTTCCGCCGCAGCGCCTTTATCGAGCAGGGAAACGTGGGCGTCACCGGCAGCCCCGAGCTGGAAAAGCGGATCGCTGCCATCGTCTCCACCGGCGAGGAGCAGACTTCTTATACCGAGGCGGATGAGCGCCTGCGCGCCTGGCAGCGGAAGCGCCGCTGGAACCGCCGGGGCCAGCTGCCGGAGCTGGAGGGCAAGATGGACGACGCCAAGCAGCTCCTCCAGGAGATGGACGGCTCCGCCGAGGAGCTGGAGCGCCTGGACCGGGAGCTGAAGACCTGCCAGGAGGAGAGTCAAAAGCTGGAGCAGGCGGTGATCGAGGCCCGGAAGCGGCAGCGCAGGGACGCGCTGAACCGGCTGAACCGGGGCCGCAGCCAGCTCCATGCCAGCGGCGAGGCCTATGACCGGGCCATCGGCGAGCTGACCGAGCGGCGGGAAGCTCTGCGGGAGCTGGGCTTTGGAGACAGAGAGCTGCCGGATGTGGAGCAGGAGGTCCGCCGGGACCTGAGAAAGCTCAAGGAACTGGGTGAGCCCAAGGTCAGCGGCAAGAAGCTGATTCCCGCGCTGCTCTGCTTCATCCTGGCAGTGATCTGCGCCGGCGTCTATACCGCGACGGAGCTGCTGCCCTTCATCATCGCGGCAGGCGTCCTGTGCCTTGCGGCGGTGCCCCTGATGATGGGCTACAGCCGGGCGCGGCAGGCGGTCCAGCAGGCCCAGGAGCAGCGAAGGCAAATCCTGAAAAAATACAGGGCCACGTCCTCCGAGGAGATCGGCGGCGCGCTGCGCAGCTTCCGTGCCAGATACGAGGCGGTGCTGGCGGCGGAAAAGCAGGAAAAGCTCGCCCGCAGCGCCTATGAGAGCTCCACAAAGCAGCAGACCGATCTGGAGGAAAACGCCATCGCCGAGCTGGACTTCAGCGGCGGCAGCTCCGAGGCTGCCCAGCTGAGCCGGGCTCTGGCCGCCAAGCGGGCCCAGGTGGAGCAGATCTCCTCCAACATGGCCATGATCCGCGGCCGTCTCTCCGCCATCGGAGATCCCCTGGTGCTGGCAAGCTCCCTCACCTGCATGCAGGAGGAGTACGAGACCATCCAGGGCGAGTATGACGCCATCACCCTGGCCCTGGAGGCCCTGCGGGACGCAGACCGGGAGATCCAGACCCGCTTCTCCCCGGAGCTGGGCAGGGTCGCCGCCCGGTATATGTCCGCAGTCACCGGCGGGCGCTATGAGGACGTGCTCATCAACCGGGACTTTTCTGCCAGGACCCGCACCAAGGGCGACGCGGTGGCAAGGGACGCGGAGTATCTCAGCGCCGGCACCCTGGATCTCATGTATCTGGCGGTGCGCCTTGCGGTCTGCGAGCTGGCGCTTCCCGATGGGGAGCCCTGCCCCCTGATCCTGGACGACGCGCTGGTGAACCTGGATGAAACCCGCTTTGCCCAGGCCATCGAGCTCCTCAAGCAGATCGCGAAGAAGCGCCAGGTGATCCTCTTCACCTGCCGCCAGCAGGAGGAAGGCCAGGAGACGGCGGAAGCGGATTCGAAGGAATGAAGTTTTACGTTTTGAGCTTTGAGCATTTCTGACCGCGGACAAAGCCGTGCAGGGGAGACTGCCGTAGGGGACGGCGTCCTCGACTTCTCGCGACAACGGATCGAAAAAAAGAAGGTGCTGTCTCAAAATGCGGCAAGGCGGAAAAAGCGCCGTAGGGGCGGCTATCAGCCGCCCGGCAGAGCCGGTTTGAAGTAGCACAAAAATGTGAGGCGCATTCGTACTTACCTGCGAATGCGCCTCACATTTCTTACTTTTTAACATATCACCGCGCGGGCGGCTGGTAGCCGCCCCTACGTTCATTTACGGACTTTTGAGACAGCCCCTTTTCAATCGTTTTCAGCGGGAGCGCAGGACTCAGCGGCGCTTGCGGCTGCGGACGCCGTGGACGATGGCGCCCACGAAGAGGGCCACAGTGCCCACGCCCATGGCGCCGAAGATGCCCAGCACGATGTTGCGGAAGCCGTTTTCGCTGATGCCCATGGTACCGTCAAAGCCGGCGGCCTCCGGTTCCAGCGCGGGGATCTCCCGGGTGAGGGTCTTGCCGCAGACGCTGCAGACGCCTTCCTCCTTGCCGGCGACGCCGGGGGCGGCGGGCTCCGTTACGGTCCAGGTGAAGCTGTGCTCGGCCTTGTCCAGCAGCTCCTCGCAGCCCTCACAGGCATGCCAGTGGAAGCTCTCGTCCGAAGACCAGTCGGCCGCGGCCTTGTGCTCATGCACGGGCTCGGCACTGGGTGTGGGAGAGGGAGAGGGGGAAGCGCTGGGCAGCGGGACGGCGGAGGGGGAAGGAGACGGGGAGGGGCTGGGCGAAGGAGAGGGCGACGGGGACGGAGAAGGACTGGGAGAAGGCGACGGAGTCGGGCTGGGCTGATTCACCGTGATGCGGGCGGGGTTGGTGTTGGCCCAGGTGATCCGCTCATAGCTGTAGAGGCGGCAGTAGAAGTAGTAGCCGTCCAGATCCGCGGGGATGTTGTCCACCACCAGACCTTCGGCAAAATCGCCGCTGGTGCGCACCTGCCGGAAGTCCCGGGGAACCAGCGGCTCCCGGCTCACAACGGCGGCTTCCTCCCGGGCTTCCGCCAGGGTGAAGCGGTGCTGCTTGTCCGGCGTCATGAGGCACCATTCAAAGTCCTGCACATAGCCGCCGGCGGTGACGAAGGAGGCCCAGCCGCCCGGGTCTACGGTCTCGTCGGTGGGGTGCTTGTAAACCACCGCGGCCCAGACCTCAGGGGTGTAGGAGTGACTCACAACGGTCAGATGAGTGTCGGAATCCCGGGTGCAGGTGGCCTGGGAGCCGTTGATGAAGACCATGACGTCCTCGGTAAAGACATAGCCCTCGTTGGCGCTGACCTCTACCACCAGATACACGGCTTCCTTATCCTCAAAACGCTCGCCCACAGGCTGGCTGCCGGAGACCGTGTACCAGACGGCACTCTGGATGGTGACGCCGCCGGTGCTGGTGCTGGTGGGGAGATACTGGACCTCCATCCACACCACAGGCGTGGTGCCGCCGTTGCCGGTCTGGAGCAGGACCTTTCCGATCCCGGTTTCCGCAGCGGCCCGGGGAGAGGAAGAGCCGAACAGCGCCAGGCACAGGCAGAGCACAAGCAGAAAGCCAAGCAAAGAACGGACGCGCAGCTTCATGTTGCATCCTCCTTTTCCGTTTCCATATCTTGCGGTTTGACCGCAAAAGGTAACAATAAATATACAAGATAAATTATAGACCCGGGAGAGGGAACGGTCAAGACAAAAGTCGAGCATTTTCTCCCGATTTGGCAAAAAAACTTGAGGCCCTGCCGTTGTAATTTGCGCCGGGTCTGTTATAATCTGTGGGTATCAGAAAAAGAATGCGGAAGGATCAGGAGCGCAATGAAGACTTATCAGGCGGGAAGCTGCGATATCGCGGTGATCGGGGCGGGACATGCTGGCATCGAGGCGGCTCTGGCCGCGGCACGGCTGGGACTGGAGACCCTGTGCTTCACCGTGAACCTGGACAGCGTGGGCAACATGCCCTGCAACCCGGCCATCGGCGGCACCGGCAAGGGCCATCTGGTGCGGGAGCTGGACGCCCTGGGCGGCGAGATGGCCCGGGCGGCGGACAAGGCCTGCATCCAGTATCGGATGCTGAACCTGGGGAAGGGACCGGCGGTCCACTCCCTCCGGGCCCAGGCGGACCGGCGGCGCTACCAGGCGGTGATGAAGCAGACCCTGGAGCGGCAGGAGCACCTGCATCTGAAGCAGGCGGAGGTGATCTCCATCGGCGTGGAGGACGGGGAAGTGCGCTCCGTCACCACCCACACCGGCGCCGTCTGGACCTGCAGGGCGGTGATCATCGCCTCCGGCACCTATCTGGACGGGCGCACCATCGTGGGCGAGGCGCTGAGGAGCGAGGGGCCGGACGGCCTGGCCGCGGCAAAGCCCCTGGCGGAGGAGCTCCGGGACCTGGGCCTTTCCATGCGCCGCTTCAAGACCGGCACGCCGCCGAGAGTGAACGCCCGGACCGTGGATTTTACCAAAATGGAAGTGCAGAAGGGGGACGAGGAACCCGAGGCCTTCTCTTTCGAGACGGAGAAGGCGCCGGAAAACCGGGCGGTGTGCTACCTGACCTATACCAACGAGGAGACCCACCGCATCATCCGGGAGCATCTGGACCGCAGCCCCCTCTATACCGGCACCATCCAGGGCATCGGGCCCCGCTACTGCCCCAGCATCGAGACCAAGGTGATGACCTTTGCGGATAAACCCCGGCACCAGCTTTTCATCGAGCCCATGGGCCTGGAGACGGAGGAGCTTTATATCCAGGGCTTTTCCTCCTCCATGCCGGAGGAGGTGCAGGTGGAGATGCTGCACACCATCCCGGGCCTGGAGAAGGCGGAGATGACCCGCTGCGCCTACGCCATTGAATATGACTGCATCGACCCCACGGAGCTTTTGCCCACCCTGGAGTGTAAGAAGATCCGGGGCCTTTACGGCGCGGGACAGTTCAACGGCTCCTCCGGCTATGAGGAGGCGGCGGTGCAGGGCTTCGTGGCCGGGGTGAACGCGGCCCGGAAGCTCCGGGGCCAGAGCCCCATGATCCTCCGGCGCAGCGACTGCTACATCGGCACCCTCATCGACGATCTGGTGACCAAGGGCACCAACGAGCCCTACCGCATGATGACCAGCCGCAGCGAATACCGGCTGCTCCACCGGCAGGACAACGCCGACGAGCGGCTCTGCGCCATCGGCAGGGAGATCGGCCTTGTGAGCGAGGAGCGCTACCGGGCGGTACAGGAGAAGTACGCCGCCGTGGAGCGGGAGATCCAAAGACTGGAGAACTGCCACCTGGCCCCCTCGGAGGCGCTGAACCGGATGCTGCAGGAAAAGGAAAGCGCCCCGGTGAGCACCGGTGCCTCTCTGGGAGAACTGCTCCGGCGGCCCCAGCTGAGCTATGAGGATCTTGCGCCCTTTGATCCGGAGCGGCCCCGGCTGGACCGGGCGGTCTGCCGCCAGGTGGAGATCCGCCTCAAGTACGAGGGCTACATCAAGCGGCAGCTCAAGCAGGTGGAAGAGGCCAGACGCATGGAGGAGCGAAAGCTCCCTGAGGATCTGGACTACTCCGCCATCCCCGGCCTTCGTCTGGAGGCCCGGGAGAAGCTGCAGAAGATCCGTCCGGCCAGCTTCGGCCAGGCGGGCAGGATCTCCGGCGTGTCCCCGGCGGATCTGAGCGTGCTGATGATTTATATGTCCCCGGGGGACAGGGAATAGGGAAGATGAAAGAAGGAAGAAGAAAGTTGTCGGCTTTGCCGACGGATCCGGAGGCAGGCAGGTGAGGATATGAAGATCGTGGTGGGCTTTTCCGGCGGGGTGGACTCCGCCGTGACCACAAGGCTGCTGCAGCAGGCCGGGCATGAGGTCCATGGCCTCTATATGGACAACACCAACGAGGCCGCCCGCTGGGAGGCGGAGGTCTCCGCGGAGCGAATGGGCATCGAGCTTACGGTCATCGACGTGAAAAAGGAGCTGGAGGAAAAGGTCTGCCGCCCCTTTACGGAGAGCTATCTCCGGGGAGAGACGCCAAACCCCTGCATCCTCTGCAACCCCAGCGTGAAGTTCCGTCACCTCATCGCCCTGGCGGATGCCATCGGGGCGGAGAAGGTGGCCACGGGACACTATGCCCGGGCGGAGGGCGGCGCCCTGTACAAGGGCATGCCGGCAAACGACCAGAGCTATATGCTCTGCCGCCTGACGAGAGAGCAGGTCTCCCGCCTGATCCTGCCTCTGGGCATTTTCGAGAAGAGCCAGGTACGGGCCATGGCGGCGGAATGGGGCCTGGATGCGGCCCATAAGCCGGACAGCATGGAGATCTGCTTCATCCCGGACAAAAACTACATCCGCTGGATGTCAGAGCGGGCGGAACTGCCCGGACCGGGAGATTTTGTGTTCCACGGGAAGGTCATCGGACAGCACGAGGGCATTTTCCGCTGGACGGTAGGGCAGCGTCGCCCGGGCCTTTACGAGGGGAGAAAGCTCTACGTCTCCGCCATCGACGCAAAGACCAACACGGTGGAGCTGGCCCTCTGGGAGGAGCTGTTCCAAAAAGAGCTGCTGGCGGTGGATTTCAACTGGCTCATCGACGCGCCGATGGGGAAGATCCTCCCCGCCACGGTGCGGGTGCGGCACACCAAGTGGGAGGAGCCGCGCTGCGCCGTCATGCCGGAGGGGGAAAGTGTCGTCTCGATCCGCTGTGAGGAGCCGGTGCGGGCCCCCGCCCCTGGCCAGAGCGCGGTGCTCTATGCCGGAGATCGCGTGCTGGGCGGCGGATTCCTGACCAGGTGGAGTGAAGGAGAACCAAAAGAATAAGGCGCTCATTTTTGCACGACGAAGATAATATTTTGAACAGAAAAACTTGACACTGCTCATCTTCCGATTTATAATACGGGAGAATGAGCGACCAACCCCGCCCGTTTGCCTTCTTTGGAAGGCTTGGGCGGGTATTTTATGCGATTTGGAGGGAAACCAAGGTGAGTATCTTTTCCACTGTGGTCGTCGGGATCATGACGGCCTTTGCGGTGCTGGGCATTGTGGACAATCTGTTTTGCAGGGACAGGCTGGGCCTGGGCCCGGAATTTATGAAGGGCATGGAGATGATCGGGCCGCTGTGCGTGGCGATCGTCGGCATCATCTCCCTGGTACCGGCCATCGCCTGGGTCATCGAGCACAGTCTGACGCTGGTGTATCGTTCCCTGGGGCTGGACCCCTCCATGGCGGTGACGATGATCCTGGCCATTGACATGGGCGGCTTTCAGCTGGCCAGGAGCGTGGCCCTGGACCCGGTCATCGGCGATTGGGCCGGGATCGTCTATGGTTCCATGATGGGCGCCACCATCGTCTTTTCCATTCCGGTAGGCCTGGCGGCCATTCAGAAAAAGGATGTTGGGGCGTTTTCCAAGGGTGTGCTTTACGGCATCGCGGCCATCCCGGTGGGTACCCTCGCCGGCGGCCTGATGATGGGGATCCCGGCAGGGACGGCGCTGAAGAATCTGATCGTGCCGGTGATCTTCTCGGTGATCATTATTTTCTGCCTGGCGCGCTTTCCCGGGGGGACGACCCGGGTGTTCAAGGGCTTCAGCGTATTTGTGAACGCGGTGGCCATGATCGGGCTGGCTTTGGCCATGGTGAAGGACCTGGTGCTGACTCCCCTGGCAGATTCCGGCTCCCTGAGGATGGAGGCGATCCCCTTGATACGGCTGCTTGGCCCGACGGCGGAGGGCATCGGCGTAGCCGGTGCGGTGGGCCTGGTGCTTTCCGGCGCGCTGCCTTTTGTGGCCTGCCTGCAGAAGTGGCTGAAAAAGCCCTTGGAGAGCCTGGGAAAGAAAACCGGCATGACGGAGGTGGGCATCACGGGCTTTTTGCTCAGCGCGGCCAACAACATGGCCATGTTTGCCACCTTTGACAAAATGAAAGAGAAGGAGCAGATCCTGAATGTGGCCTTTGCAGTGTGCGCCGCCTTTGTGATCGGCGACCACCTGGCCTTTACCGCCGCCAACGCGCCGGCGGCGATCGCCCCAATGATGGCGGCAAAGCTTATCTCCGGCGCGGCGGCGGTGGCCATCGCCCTGCTGTTCTATCGGCCCGGAAAAACGGAAAAGTGAGGAGAGGGAAACATGACCAGAAAGGAATTTGAGCTGCTTTATGCGCTGAAAAAACATGGGATGCAGAGCCACCGCAGGCTCCGGGAACTGGCGGGAGTGTCCACGGGCTTTATTTCCCAGACTCTTCGCAGTTTTGAGGAGCGGGGCTATCTCCGGGACGGGGCCATTACGGAGCTTGGCCTGGAGGCCCTGGCTCCCTATAAGGTGGATAACGCCATCATCATGGCGGCGGGCATGTCCAGCCGCTTCGTGCCCATCAGCCTGGAAAAGCCCAAAGGTCTGCTCACCGTGAAAGGCGAGGTGCTCATCGAGCGGCAGATCGAGCAGCTGCAGGCCGCCGGGATTCGGCAGATCACCTTGGTGCTGGGCTACAAGAAGGAGGCCTTCTTCTACCTGGAGAGCAAGTATGAGGGGGTCCATATCCTCATCAACCCCTGCTACAACACCAAAAACAACTGCTATACCCTGTTCCTGGCCCGGAAGGATATCGGAAACAGCTACATCTGCTCCTCCGATGACTATTTTGCCATCAATCCCTTTGAGGAGTACGTCTATCAGGCCTACTATGCCGCCATTCATGTGACGGAGAAGACCAATGAGTGGTACATGCTCCCGGACAGCAGGGGCAACATTGCCAGGGTCAGCCGCAGCGGCGCCGAGGGCGATATCATGCTGGGCCATGTGTACTGGGACCGGGCCTTCTCCCAGGCGATGATCGGCCTGCTGATCAGAGACCAGGAGGAGGGCCGGTATGACCAGGAGCTGTGGGAGACTGTGCTGGCCGAGCACGTGAGGGATCTGCCGCCCATGGAGATCAAGGTCTATCCCGATGACACGATCTTCGAGTTTGACTCCCTGGACGAGCTGCGGGCCTTTGACGAGACCTATGTGAACCATACCCACAGCGCCATCCTGAAAAACATCACCCGGGTGATGAACTGTGAAGAAAAGGAAATCGTCGGCTTCAAGTCCATCAACGCTGGTCTGACCAATACCAGCTTCGTCTTCACACTCCGGGGAGAGAAGTACGTGTATCGGCACCCGGGAGAGGGGACGGAAGCCATCATTTCCCGCGCCCATGAGAAAAAGGCTCTGGAGCTGGCCAGATCCATCGGCGTGGATCCCACCTTTATGTACATGGACGAGGATGAGGGATGGAAGATCAGCCACTATGTGGAGGGGATCCGGACTCCGTCCTATGACAGCTTTGAAGATTCCAAACGGATCCTCACGGTGCTGCGGAAGCTCCACCAGCAGAAGCTCAGCGTGGATTGGGCTTTCCTGCCCTGGGAGGAGGCCTGCAAGATCGAAGAGATCTTGCGCAGGGAAAAGGGCGGCATCGCCGATCGGGACTTTGAGAAGCTGAAGGAGGCTGTAGGCAAGTGCTACCGGGCCTGTGAAGGGGACGGCGTGGAGATCCGGTTCTGCCACTGCGACACCTACGGCCCCAACTGGATGCTGACCGAAAAAGGAGACACGATCCTGATCGACTGGGAATACGCCGGGAACGCGGACCCGGGCTGCGACCTGGGCGGCTACATCATGGACGCCATGTGGCAGATACCCGAGGCGGAACGCTTTATTGCGGAATACTGCGGGGAGAACTGCAGCGAGAAGCTGCTTTTCCACTACCTGGCCTACACGGCCATCATCTCCTATTACTGGTACGTCTGGGCCCTGTACCGGGAAGCCTGCGGCGCCGTGATGGGGGAGAGCCTCTACAACTGGCATGTGATGGCCAGGCGCTACAGCAAGTATCTGAACGAAAAATATGCCCTTTAATGGGCCGGAACAAAGGAGTTAAGCAACATGGCAGAACTGGTAAGAGAGATCGAGCAGGAGGACCTGCCCCAGCTGCGGGAGCTGGTGAAGAAGACCCGGGGCGATGCTGTCATCCGGGACATCAAAAGACTGGGCGGCATGACCAACCATTCCTACAAGGTGACTCTGGAGAGCGGAGAGGAGCTTCTGGTGCGCATCCCCGGCGAGGGCACCGAGGAGATGATCGACCGGCGGGACGAGCGCAAGAGCACGGAGCTGGCCTGCAGCCTGGGGATCGACGCGCCCCTCTACTACTTTGACGAGGCGGGCCACAAGGTGATGCACTTCATCCGCGATCCCCAGCCCATGAACGAGGAGGTCATGCGCCGGCCGGAGAATCTGCGCCAGGCGGCGGAGATCTTCCGTCGGCTCCACAGCTGCGGCGTGGACACCGGCGTGCGCTTTGAGGTCTTTGAGATGGCGGAGCTCTACGAGAAGATCATACGGGAGGGGGGCGTGGCCTTCTATGAGGACTATGAGGCCGTCAAGCAGACAGTGATGGACATCAAGGCTCAGGTGGACCGGAACGGCGCGGCGCCCCGGGTGCCCTGTCACAACGACAGCCTGATGGGCAACTGGGTCCTGGACGGGGACGGCAAGCTCTACCTGATCGACTGGGAGTACAGCGGCATGAACGAGGCCATGTGGGATTTGTCCTGCCTCTCCATCGAGGCGGAATACAGCGAGGAAAATGACGAGGAGCTGCTGGACGCCTACTACGGCAGAAGGGCCACGGTGGAGGAGAAAAAGCGCTTTGCGGCCGCCAAGCTCTATGTGGACTACCTCTGGACCCTCTGGGGCCTGACCAGGGTCCCCTTCGACGGGCAGTTCATGCAGGACTATGCGGACTTCCGCTATGAGAGACTGAAAAAGAACATCGAGGCTTACAGAAGCATCGGCTGAGGAGGAAATACACATGACAGCTGGAATCCTTGCCGGCGTCACCTGGGCGCTGGAGACCATCATCCTGGGCATTGCCCTGGCCATGAATCCCTTTATCGGAACCGAGCGGGCCGTGTTCCTGGCCCCCTTCGTGTCCACCTTTCTGCACGATGCCTTCTCCGCCATCTTCTCCTGCCTCTATAACGGTCTGCGGGGCAATCTGCCCCAGCTCTGGAAAGCGCTGAAGACCAAGGGCGGCCGGGCCGTGGCCCTGGCGGCCGTCATCGGCGGCCCCGTGGGCATGACGGGCTATGTGCTGTCGGTGGCAAACATGGGCGCCTCCATCGGCGCCGTGGCCAGCGCCATCTTCCCCGCCATCGGCGCGGTGCTGGCCTACTTCTTCCTGAAGGAGAAGATGCAGTGGTACCGCTGGATCTTCCTGATCCTGACGCTGCTGGGTGTGTACGGCCTGTCCTACAGCCCGGAGATCAACATCACCAACTTCTGGCTGGGCTTTGTGGGCACGCTGATGTGCGCCTTCGGCTGGGGCATCGAGGCGGTGATCGTGGCCAAGAGCGTGCAGGATCCCCTGGTGACCGATGAGATCGCCCTGCAGATCCGGCAGACCACCTCCGCCCTCACCTACGGCATCGTGCTGCTGCCCATCCTGAAGGGCTGGGGCTTCACCGCCAGCCTCTTCTCCGGCACCGGCTGGCTGCTGCCCACCATTGCCCTGGCGGCCCTTTTTGCCACGGTGTCCTATCTCTTCTATTACCGGGCCATCAGCCAGATCGGCGCCTCCAAGTCCATGGCGCTGAACGTGAGCTATTCCGCCTGGGCCATCCTCTTCACGGTGCTGATCTTCCGGGACACCAGCGTGCTGAACCCGGTGACCATCCTCTGCGCCGTAGTGGTGCTGGTCTGCAGCATCCTGGCCGCCGCGGACTACAAGGACCTCTTCGGCAAAAACAAGGTCTGAAAGGAAAGGAAAACGAGAAAAGCACCCGTCTTCTGCATAAGACAGAAGATGGGTGCTTTTGCAGTTGATACATACGGATGAGCAAGGCTCATCCCAGGGGGCGCGGTGCGTTATTCCTTCAATTCCGAATTCCGAACTCCGCATTCCGAATTGCCCCCGTCTCCACCACGGCGGTGGGGCCGGTGAGCAGCAGATCGCGGACCCGGTCGCCCTCCCGGCGGAGGGAAACCTGAAGAATGCCGCCAGGCATGTGGATCTCCAGCGGCGCTTCCGGGACGCGGCCCAGAAGCGTGAGGCTTACCGTGATGGCGCCGCAGCCGGTGCCGCAGGCCAGGGTGAAATCCTCCACGCCCCGCTCAAAGGTGATGGCGCGGACCTGACTTTCCCCGGTGAGGCAGACAAAGCTGACGTTTGCGCCCTTGGGAAAGGCGGAACTGTGGCGCAGCCGGCGTCCCCGCTCCCGCAGGGCGTTCAGATCGTCGAAAGCCTCCAAGGGCACCTCCAGCACCGCGTGGGGAAGGCCCGGGTCCCCCAGCTCCACATAGGCGCAGCACTGTCCCTCGGCAAGTCGGTCCAAATCGATGACGGAGGGGTCCGGCAGGCGGACCTCATAGCGCTCCCGGTCGATGCGCCGGGCGCTGATGTGCCCCGCGGTGGCCTGAAAGCGGATCTGTCCCGGGTTCGGCGAGAGGCCGTGCTCCACGGCGTAGCGGGCCACGCAGCGGGCGCCGTTGCCGCACATCTCCCCCAGGGAGCCGTCGGCATTGTAAAAGAGCATGGAAAAGTCCACCCCCGGCTCTCCGGGCAGCACGACGATGAGCCCGTCGGCCCCGGGGCCGGTTTTTTCAGAGCAAAGACGAAGGGCGAGATCGGAAAGATCCTCGCCCTTCTCCTCACCGCGCAGGCACTCTAAAATGAGGAAGGAGTTGCCCGCGCCGTGCATTTTGGTGTAAATCATGCCTGGTTCTTCTTCTGCAGGGCCTTCTGCAGCCAATCCTTGCCGTCATTGAAGCGGGAGACGATGAAGGAGGCCACATAGTCGCCGGCGGCGTTGACCATGGTGGCAGGGGGGTCCACCAGGTCGCCGATGGCCTGGGCGATGGGGAAGGCGATGGCCAGCTGCTCGGGGAAGAACAGGGAGCAGAGCACCAGCTCGCCGGTACCGCCGCCGCCGGGAATGCCGGACATGGCAACAGAGGAGACGGTGGCGATCAGAATGGCGATCAAGGCATTGCCGGTGGCAAAGTCCTTGCCGAACATGGCGAAGAGGAAGGCCACCTTGATGATGGCGCTCATGCCGGAGCCGTCCATGTTCATGGTGGCGCCCATGGGCAGCACGATGTCGGTGACGTCCTTGGAAATGCCGGTGTCCTCGGAGACTTCCATGTTGGTGGGGATGGTGGCCACAGAGGAGCAGGTGCCGAAGGCCACGGCCGCGGGACGGAACAGGTGCTGGAACATGACCTTGACGGCGCCCTTGCCGCCGCCGAAGCGGGCGTAGAGCGGGAAGATCAGGAACATGTAGGCAAAGGAGACCACGTAGTAGAGGATGATGGCACGGGCGTAGTTGGTGACGAAGTCAGCGCCGTGGGCGGCAACCAGAGCGGCAAAGAAGCCGAAGAAGCCGATGGGGGCATAGTAGCTGATGAGCTTGATGACCTTCATGAGGACATTGGTGATCTCCTCCAGCAGCTTTGCCACCTTGGTCTCAGGCCCGCCGCACATCTGCACGCCGAAGCCGAAGAAGATGCCGGCGATGATGAGCTGCAGGATGGAGCGGCGGCTCCAGAGCTCGGGAAAGTCGGCCTTGGTGAAGAAGCCCACGATCATGTCGCCCACGCTCATAGGCTCGGAGGCGCCGGGCTCAAAGGCGGGCTCGCCGATGTACACGGGGATGAAGCGCACCAGCACATACATGATCACGGAGGCAATGACGGTGGTGCACATGAAGGTCAGGACCGTGGTGCCCATGAGCTTGCCGGCGCGCTTGGCGCTCTTCATATTGGCGATGGCGGAGGAGATGGAGAAGAACACCATCGGGACCACCACGCAGAACATCATGTTGATGAACAGGGTGCCAAGGGGTTCCAGAACGGCGGCGCCCTTCCAGAAGTAGCCAACCAGGCAGCCGGCCACGATGCCGATGATCATGGAGAAAAAGAAAAAGTTGCTTTTGAGAAACTTAGCCATGAGGATTGCCTCCCTGATTTGATTTCCATGCCATATTATACACGAACGGATTGCGCAGTAAATGGCAGTTGATGCTTGAAAGTTTGCAAAAAGTGCGGTAGTATAGTTTTTAGTTTCTGGTTTTTCGTTTTTAGTGGACGAGAAAAGCGGAGCTAAGAGGGTTTGGTTCGCATTTTGGGAAAAGAGGCAAGAGCTCATGGACAAAAAGCAGTACAGCCAGGAGGGCTACCTCCACGAAAACTACCGCTATTTCCATCTGCGGGACACCGCCGGGCAGGAGCGGGATTTCCATTTCCACGATTTTGACAAGATCGTGCTTCTGCTGGAGGGACGGGTGGACTACCTGGTGGAAGAGCAGAGCTACGCTCTCCGGCCCTGGGACCTGCTGCTGGTGAAGCACCACGTCATCCACAAAGCCCTGATCGACCGCTCCGTGCCCTATGAGCGGGTGATCGTCTATCTGGACGGGCAGTTTTTCGACCGGGCTCTCCCCGGGGAGCGGCTGATGGACTGCTTCGAGACGGCGGACCGCAGCGGGCGGCATCTGCTGGTGCCGGACGGGGAGCAGCGCGCGGAGCTGGAGGAGACCCTGCGGGCCTTTGAAAAGGCCAGGGATGACAGCCGCTTCGGCGCCCAGGCCATGCGGGACACCCTGATGATGCAGATCCTGATCCAGATCGGTCGGATGGCCCCCGCCGCCCCGGAGCGCAGCGAGCAGGCGGACCCCAAGATCCGCAAGGCCCTCTCCTACATCAACGAGCACCTGACGGAGGAGCTGGACGTGGAGACTCTGGCCGAGCAGGTGTATCTGAGCTGCTATCATTTTATGCGGCTTTTCAAGGCGCAGACCGGCAGCACCGTCCATGCCTATGTGCGGCAGAAGCGCCTGCTCTGTGCGGCGCGGCTGATCCGGGAGGGCGTGCCCGCCACAAAGGCCGCCGCGGACAGCGGCTTCGGGGATTACAGCGCCTTTCATCGGGCCTTCCGGGAGAGCTTCGGCATCAGCCCGGGACAGCTCAAGAAATGAAAAATCGATCCCGCGGCCGAGACCGGCCGCGGGATCGAAGCAAAGGATACAATTCGGAATTCGGAGTTCGGAATTCGGAATTGCGCGGCGGCGGAGGCCGTAGGGGCTGCCGACCGGCAGCCCGCTGTCCTTCCCCCAGCGGGGGAAGGTGCCCCAGTGCGCACACTGGGGCGGATGAGGGAGAGGGCCGGAGCAGAGCAAGCGGAAACCGGAAGCATCCGGCAATTTCTCCCTCACCTGTCAGCTGCGCTGACATCCTCCCCCGCTGGGGGAGGAACATACCCCTCCGTCAGCCGCCTCGCGGGAGATCGGCGGCTGCCACCTCCCCTTTCAGGGGAGGCCAGGCGGGCTGACCGCGCTAGGAGTGATCCTCTGATCGCTCTGCTCGCGTCACCGCCGTAGGGCCGACCATTGGTCGGCCGCTCCGAAGGCTGCGGTCCCGGAAAAACGCGGACGAGCAATGCTCGTCCCTACGCCTGGCGTCCCCGTCCCGCTGTAGGGGCGATTCACGAATCGCCCGTGTTTTGTATGTTTTTTGTGCGCTGAGGATTCAATACGCCTGCAGCACGCATCCCCGGGAAAAACAAGAACGTCCAGTGTTCCCTGGGGGAAACAGAGATCCCCTATCGGCCTTCGGCCACTTCCCCCAAAGGGGGAAGCAAGCGCGAGACAAAAACAATGCCGCATCCCGAGGGATGCGGCATTGCGGAAATATGATAGCTTTTGGGGTGCGCGGACTCCATCGAAGTGCACAGATTGACGAGATGATTTTTCGCCAGCTGAAGGGGAGAAATCGCAGGAATACTTTGTGTATTTCAAGATTTCGACACAAAAGATGGCGGAAAAGCAGCCGTCAAGATGGGTGCGGCGATGGGGTCAGCGTATCCCATTTTACTTCTCGTCCTTGATGGCAGCCTGCGCAGCGGCCAGACGGGCGATGGGAACGCGGAAGGGGCTGCAGGACACGTAGTCCAGGCCGACCTTGTGGAAGAACTCCACGGAGCTGGGATCGCCGCCGTGCTCGCCGCAGACGCCCAGGTGCAGGTCGGGACGGGTCTCGCGGCCCAGGGTCGCGGCCATCTTCACCAGCTTGCCGACGCCGATCTGGTCAACGCGGGCGAACGGGTCGTTCTCGTAGATCTTCTTCTCGTAGTAGGCGCCCAGGAACTTGCCGGCGTCGTCACGGGAGAAGCCGAAGGTCATCTGGGTCAGGTCGTTGGTGCCGAAGGAGAAGAACTCGGCTTCCTTGGCGATCTCGTCCGCGGTCAGAGCGGCGCGGGGGATCTCGATCATGGTGCCGACCTTGTACTTCATGTCGGAGCCGGCCTCGGCGAGGACAGCGTCAGCAGCCTTCACGACCACGTCCTTGACGTACTTGAGCTCCTTGACCTCGCCCACCAGGGGGATCATGATCTCGGGAACCATGGTCCACTCGGGGTGACGGGCCTGGACGGCCAGAGCGGCCTTGATGACGGCACGGGTCTGCATCTCGGCGATCTCGGGATAGGTGACGGCCAGACGGCAGCCGCGGTGACCCATCATGGGGTTGAACTCGTGGAGGCCGGCGATGATGGCCTTGATGTCCTCAACGGTCTTGCCCTGGGCTTTGGCCAGCAGCTCGATATCGGCTTCCTCGGTGGGAACGAACTCGTGGAGAGGGGGATCCAGGTAGCGGATAGTGACGGGGCAGCCTTCCATGGCCTCGTAGATGCCCTCGAAGTCGCTCTGCTGCATGGGCTCCAGCTTTGCCAGAGCGGCAACGCGCTCTTCCACGGTGTCGGAGCAGATCATTTCGCGGAAAGCGGCGATACGGTCGCCCTCGAAGAACATGTGCTCGGTACGGGTCAGGCCGATGCCCTGAGCGCCCAGCTCGCGGGCCTTGGCGGCGTCGCGCGGGGTGTCGGCATTGGTGCGGACCTGCAGACGGCGGTACTTGTCAGCCCAGGCCATGATGCGGCCGAACTCGCCGGCGATGGAGGCGTCGACAGTGGGGATGACGCCGTCATAGATGTTGCCGGTGGAGCCGTCGATGGAGATGTAGTCGCCCTCGTGGAAGGTCTTGCCGGCCAGCTCGAACTTCTTGTTCTCCTCGTCCATCTTGATCTCGCCGCAGCCGGAGACGCAGCACTTGCCCATGCCGCGGGCCACAACGGCTGCGTGGCTGGTCATGCCGCCGCGCACGGTCAGGATGCCCTGAGCGGCCTTCATGCCCTCGATATCCTCGGGGCTGGTCTCCAGACGGACCAGAACCACCTTCTCCTTGCGGGCAGCCCAGGACTTGGCGTCCTCGGCGGAGAAGACGATCTTGCCGCAGGCGGCGCCGGGGGAAGCGCCCAGGCCCTTGCCCATGGGGACGGCGGCCTTGAGCTGCTTGGCGTCGAACTGGGGGTGCAGCAGGGTGTCCAGGTTGCGCGGGTCGATCATCAGAACGGCCTGCTTCTCATCGATCATGCCCTCGTCCACCAGGTCGCAGGCGATCTTCAGCGCGGCCTGCGCGGTGCGCTTGCCGTTGCGGCACTGCAGCATGTAGAGCTTGCCGTTCTCCACGGTGAACTCCATGTCCTGCATGTCGCGGTAGTGGTCCTCCAGCTTGTTGCACACGTCGATGAACTCGGCATAAGCTTCGGGGAACTTCTCTTCCATCTGGGCGATGGGCATCGGGGTACGCACGCCGGCGACCACGTCTTCGCCCTGGGCGTTGGTCAAAAACTCGCCCATCAGCTTCTTCTCGCCGGTGGCGGGGTCGCGGGTGAAGGCGACGCCGGTGCCGGAGTTGTCGTTCAGGTTGCCGAACACCATGGGCATGACGTTGACGGCAGTGCCCCAGGAGTAGGGGATGTCGTTGTCACGGCGATACACATTGGCGCGGGGGTTGTCCCAGGAACGGAACACGGCGCGGATGGCTTCGTACAGCTGCACCTTGGGGTCGGAGGGGAAGTCCTGGCCGATCTGCTTCTTGTACTCGGCCTTGAACTGCTCCGCCAGCTCCTTCAGGTCGGCGGCGGTGAGCTCTACGTCGTAGGTGACGCCCTTGCGCTCCTTCATCTGGTCGATGAGCTGCTCAAAGTACTTCTTGCCGACTTCCATGACCACGTCGGAGAACATCTGGATGAAACGACGGTAGGAGTCGTACACAAAGCGCTCGAACTTGGGGTCGGGGTTACCCTTGATCATGGCGGCGACAACGTCGTCGTTCAGACCCAGGTTCAGGATGGTGTCCATCATGCCGGGCATGGAG
Organism: uncultured Eubacteriales bacterium; assembly: GCA_900316205.1. Lineage (GTDB taxonomy): Bacteria > Bacillota > Clostridia > Oscillospirales > Oscillospiraceae > Limivicinus. The sequence continues at coordinate 4,809 of ONBX01000030.1, read as the reverse complement.
GCGCGGGCACCGGAGCGGACGGAGACCAGCAGGGGGTTGTTCAGATCGCCGAACTTCTTGCCGTTGATCTTCTCCATGGTTTCCACGTTCTTCATGATCTCGGCCATGATCTCGTCGTTGATCTGGCGGCCGTCTTCGTAATACTGGGTGCAGGCTTCGGTGGTGATGGTGAAGCCCTGGGGAACGGGCATGCCGATATTGGTCATCTCGGCCAGGTTGGCACCCTTGCCGCCCAGCAGCTCACGCATCTTGGCGTTGCCTTCGGTGAACAGGTAAACGTACTTTTTGCTCATCTTGTTTTTCCTTTCTGATTGGTAATGTAATGATCACATAGCCGCTCGTTAGAATACCATAAAATCGCCCGAATAATCAATAGCTTTTCCTATTTTTTCGCGGAAAGTTCCCCGAAAACTTTGTTCGAAATTTTCACAAAGCCCTCCAGATCCACCGCTTCTCCCCGAATCCGGGGATCGAAGCCCAGGTCCTTGAGCAGTTCCTCCGCCCGTTCCCGGGAAAGACCGGGCACGCCGGCGGAAAGGGCGTTGGGCAGGGTCTTGCGCCGCTGGTTGAAGGCGGCGCGGATGCAGCGGAAGAGAAGCGCCTCGTCCTCGGCAAAGAAGGGCTTTTCCGCCCGTTTTGTGAGCCGGATGACGGAGGAGGTCACCTTGGGCTGGGGTACAAAGCAGGAAGGGGGCACGTCAAAGAGAAGCTCCGTCTCGCAGTGCCACTGGACGAAGAGCCCGAAGGCACCGTAGTCCGCGGTGCCGGGCCCTGCGCAGATGCGCCGTGCCACCTCCCGCTGGATCATCACGGTGACGGTCTCAAAGCACTCCGCCTCCAGAAAGGCGGTGAGCAGGGGGGTGGTCACGTTATAGGGCAGGTTTGCGCAGATCACCGGGCGCAGGCCGGGGAGCTTTTCCGCGACCAGGGCGGGCAGGTCCTGCTTGAGCACGTCCCCGAAGAGGATCTCCACATTCTCCCTGCCCGCCAGGGTCTCCGCCAGGACGGGCTTCAGGGCCTTGTCCAGCTCCACGGCCAGCACCTTGCCCGCCCGGAGGGAGAGCTGCTCGGTGAGGCAGCCCACGCCGGGGCCCACCTCCAGCACGCCGCTCTGCTCGTCCAGCCCCGCCGCCTCGGCGATCCGCTCCGGCACCCAGGCGGCGGTGAGAAAGTTCTGGCCCAGGGATTTGGAAAAGCGAAAGCCGTGCCGGGCAAGCAGGGCCCGGATGTCGTTGTAGTCGGTCAGATTCATGGTGGTTCACTCCGTGATAAAGGAATAGTGAATAGTGAAGAGTGAAGAGTTATTGTGTCCCCCTGCGGGGGACGATTTAAAATCTGTCCGCGGAGCGGACACCTTAACTATTCATGATTCACTATTATCTTTTCACTATCTTTTCGTATGCCTGTCTTGCCGGGTCGTGGCCCTCGTTGACCTTTACCAGGATGTTGCCCCGGTAGCGGTAGCCGTTTTCCCGGAGAAGGGTCTGCATGGGCTTGTTCTTTTTGTGGGTGTCCGTGCGGATGCACCGCAGGCCCCAGGCGGCGGCCTGGCGCTCCACACATTTCATGAGAAAGGCGGAGAGCTCCCCACCCCGGTATTTCTTTGCCACCGCCGCCCGGTGGAGGACGCAAAACGCCATACCCTCGGTCCACTTGCCGTCGGTGATGGCGGCGTAGGAGGCTTCTTCCCGGGTGGAGAGGGTAAAGAAACCCGCGATCTCCGCGCCGTGGAGCAGCACAAAGCACTCGCCCCTGAGCATGTCAAAGCGGAAATTCTCCTCCCTGGGGTAGCCGTCCTGCCACTGGTCCACCCGGTGCTTTTTGAGAGAGGCCTGGGCGTCCCGGACGATGGCCATCAGGGCGGGCAGATCCTCCTCCGTCGCCGGGCGGCAGGAGAGGGGCTCCGTCAGCGGCGTGCGGGCGGCCTCCTTCTCCAGCTCCTGCAGGAGCTTCCGGTCCTCCGGGTCGGTCAATTCCAGCTTTTCGTACAGGTCCGGGCGCTTCTCCCGGGTGCGCTTGAACTGCTGCTTGCGCCGCCAGCGCTCCACCTTTTGGTGGTCCCCCTGGAGCAGCACATCGGGCACGCTGCGGCCTTCCCAGGTCTCCGGCCGGGTGTACTGGGGATATTCCAGCAGCCCGTCCCAGTGGCTCTCGCCGGTGTAGCAGGCCTCGTCCGAGAGGACCCCCGGCACCAGACGGCACACGGAATCCGCCACCGCCATGGCGGCGATCTCCCCGCCGGTGAGCACGAAATCTCCCAGGGAGATCTCCTCGTCCACGCACTGCTCGATGAAGCGCTCGTCCACGCCCTCATAGTGGCCGCAGACCAGCACCAGGTGGTCGTAATCCCGCTTGAGACGCTTGGCGGTCTCCTGGTTGTAGGGCTGGCCCTGGGGGCTCATGTAGATCACCCGGCGCCGCAGCCCCTCCGGCGCGTCGGCCACCACCGCGTCCAGGCAGCTTTTCAGGGGCTGGGCCATCATGACACAGCCGAAGCCCCCGCCGTAGGGGTAGTCGTCCACCTGGTTCTGCTTGTTTTCGGTATAGTCCCGGATCTGGACGCAGTGGATCTCCACCGCGCCCTTCTTTACGGCCCGGCCGATGATGCTCTCATGCAGCACGGCGCTGACCGTGTCGGGAAACAGGGTCAAAATATCGATCCTCATTACATGCCCTCGATCAGATGTACGGTGATGACGCCCTTATCCGCATCGGTGGAAAGGATGAACTCCGGCACCGCGGGGATGAGATGCTCCGTCTCTCCCTGGACCACATAGATGTTGGAGGCGGGCCGCTCCAGCACGTCGGTGAGCCTGCCGATCTCGTTCCCGCTCTCGTCCACCACGGAGGCGCCAAGAATGTCCTGGATGAAGTAGGCGCCTCTGGGAAGCGGCGCGTCCTCCCGGGCGATCTGCACGGTGCGTCCCTTCAGGGTCATGGCGGCATTCACGTCCTCCACGCCCTCCAGCTTTGCCAGAAGAAAGCTCTTCTGCACCTTGCCGGAGAGGATCTTCCGCTCCTTCCCCTCCACAAAAAGCCTGCCGCAGCGGCGCAGGAACTGGGGACTGTCCAGCCAGACCTCGATCTTCACTTCCCCCGCCACGCCGTGGGTGTTTACAATGCGGCCGGCCTCGATAAACGCGCTTTTTTCCATAGGGCACCTCTCTTTGCGTGTTCTGAATAACCATATAATTTTACCATAAGGATCGAAAATGCACAAGGGCGGACCGCTGTTTGTTGACAGAAGATCAAACAAATCTTATAATGACGGGGATCCGCGGGCTTTCCCGCAATGGGTCGTACGGAACGAGGAGCAGGCATTCATGAAAAAAAGCCGCGACAACAGAAATAAGCGGAAAACCGGGACGGCGGGCAAACAGGCCCGGCGGGAGAGCATCCTCGGGATGCTCCTGCGGGACTTGCTGCTCACGGCGGGGATCCTGGTGGTGTTTTCCCTGTTCCACCATGTGATCCCCCATCTGAACCGGGAGCCGGCGCCCACGCCCGTGCCCATCCAGACACCGCTTCCCACGCAGTCACCCGTGCGGGAGGAGACCCCCGCCCCTGCGCTTATCCCGGCACCCACGCCATCTCCGGAGCCGGAGCCCGATCCCATGGACTGGAAGACAAAGTTTGCCTCCCACTTCACGGCGGACGTGGTAGAGACGGACCACAGCTACCAAAGCCCCGGCATTTCCATCGACATTCAGAAGTACGTGAGTCAGGACGATGCTCCCAGCACCTATTTCGTGGCGGATATCTATCTGGCGGACCTGGAGAGCTTCCAGACCCGCTGGGCCGGGGGCTCCCTGGTTTACAGCCGCCATGCGGACCCCCAGAAGATGTCCCGGGAGACGGAGGCCATCCTCAGCATCAACGGGGATTACGCCAACCTGCAGGAGACCGGCCTTCTGGTGCGAAACGGGGAGTTCTACATGGATGAGAAGACTCTCTGCGATATCTGCGTGCTCTACCGGGATGGGGTCATGGAGACCTACAGCCCCGAGGAGTACGAAGTGGAGGAGGTCCTGGAGCGGCTGCCCTGGCAGATCTGGAAATTCGGTCCCGCCCTGCTGGACGGGGAGGGGCATCCCCGGGAAAGCTTCAATACCACCGGTCCCATCTCCGGAGAGAACCCCCGGACGGGTATCGGCTACTACGAGCCGGGACACTACTGCTTTGTGGTGGTGGACGGCCGGCAGGGAGATTATTCCGAGGGCATGACCATGGAACGCTTTGCACGGCTTTTTGAGGAGCTGGGCTGCAGGGCCGCCTACAATCTGGACGGGGGACGGTCCTCCGTGATGTTCTTCCAACAGGAGAGGGTCAGCCATCCCTTCCTGGACGGCCGCAGCGCCGGGGACATCCTGCTGATCCGCGAGGTGGCACCGGAGGAGGAGACGAAATGAAAAAGTGGGAGAGCTTTTTGCCCCATTTGAGTTTTTGTATGCTGCTGTGCCTGCTGGTGTTCATGATCCTGGACGGCTACAATCCCTTTATGTACTGGCTGACCAGCACCGCCTCCAAGGTCTATATCGCCCTCTGCTGCGGCGTGGGCATGCTCACCGCCGCCCTGCAGATCGTCCGGCAGTACAGGGGGAAGCGCTGAGACCCGGGAACAGGGGAACGGCGTTTTGGAAAATCGACTTACAGGTCTTGATCCCCGGAATCCTTCCGGGGATCAGACTGTAGACAAACCTATGCGGCAACGCTTGGACACGCATGGGGGGATTGTGAAGACTAACTATTAAAAGTCAAGCCCCAAGAGACAAAAGATGTAGATTGGAAAGCGGCATAAAAAGGGCGCAA
>ONBX01000037.1 GCA_900316205.1 uncultured Eubacteriales bacterium | reverse complement strand
GCTGTATCTTTCCCCGCTCGGCAAAACAAGGTTACCCCGCTCTTCAACGCTCTTAGACCATTTTGACCCCTCATGCTTTTTCCTACAACAACTTGACACAGACGAATCCCGCCCGCATCTTGCAATTTCTGCACCTGGATTTTATAATAAAATTTACGCAACGCGTGATCTCGTTCTGCCAGGGGGTGGTGAAAAATGCGAATTGCGGTCGTAGACGATGAAGCCGCCATGCGAGAGCAGCCGGCTTCTTTCATCTCCCGCTTTGGCCAGGAAAAAAGCCTGGAGCTCAATGCCTCCGTCTGCCCATCGACCCTGCCATCTTCGCGGAAAAGCGAAACCATAAACCAAAAACGCCCCGGCAACGGGGGCGTTTTCCAAAAGGAGAAAAGCATGGAAAAAATACACGGAACCAACCTGGGCAACTGGCTCGTCCTGGAGAAATGGATGAAGCCGGACCTGTTCGAGAGCACCCATACCGAGGATGAGACCTGGCTCAGCCGGAAAATGCCCGCCGACGAGTTCGCGGCGCTGATCCGGCAGCACCGGGATACCTACGTCACGGAGGAGGATTTCCGCTTCATCGCGGAAAACGGTCTCAACACCGTGCGCCTGCCCGTGCCCTATTTCACCTTTGGCGACCGGCCTCCCTTTGTGGGCTGTGTGGAGTGGATCGACAAGGCATTTGACTGGGCCGAGAAGTATGGCCTCAAGATCCTGCTGGATCTGCACACTGTGCCCTACAGCCAGAACGGCTACGACAACGGCGGCATCACCGGCGTCTGCCACTGGTACAAGCACCCGGAAGAGGTGGAGTTTGCCCTGACTGTGCTGGAACGCCTGGCTGAGCGCTACGGAAAGCGCCCGGGCCTCTTCGGCATCGAGGTGCTCAACGAGCCCATCAGCTGGATCGTCTATCTCACCGCTCCCTCCACCGGCAAGGCCGTGGACAAGGAGGAGGCCAAGGGCTCCGGCTATGTGCCGCTGCGCTTCCTCAAGCCCTTCTACCACGAGGCCTACAAGCGCATCCGCAAGCACATGGGCGAGGAGAAGACCGTGGTCTTCCACGACGGCTTCCGCCTCACCAGCTGGAACCGCTTCTTCGACGAGGCGGGCTTCCAAAACGTGGCGCTGGACACCCATATCTACATCTTCGCCATGGAGAGCTTTGTGCCGCTGCACCAGCCCTGGGTCTACAAGCTCTTCATCGACATCAACAAAAAGCAGATCGAGAGCGTGAGCCGCCATGTGCCCGTCATCGTGGGCGAGTGGTGCATCTGCAACCGCTACGCGGACAAGATGCCCAAGGCCGTCATGGACGCCGAGGCTTTTGAGGAGCAGAAGCGGCAGAAGTACCGGGAGATCGGCCGGTTCGAGCTGGACGCCTGGAAGGCGGGCGCCGGCTGGTTCTACTGGAACTACCAGCTCCTGCGGGATCGGAACATCCCCACGGACGAGAGCTGGAAGGAGAGCTGGGATCTGGCCCGCTGCCTGAAAAACGGTTGGCTCACCAAGGAGATGCTGCAGTGAGCTTCTGGAACAGGCCCGTCCTGAACTCCAGAACAGACAAGCAATCCGTGAAGCTGCCGGAACTGGTCTTCGCCTGGCCCGTGGCCAACAAAATGGGCAAGCGCAGCTTTATCATCCCGGGCTTTGCGTGGTGTCCATCCCCGGCAGCATCGTCTGCCTGCTGAACCCCGCAAGCTTTGTCATCATTGCCGAAAGGAAAGCAAAACCATGAATATGCTGGTCCATACTCTGTACGGCTCCGGCGCCTGGGACGAGCGCTTTGAACAAAGCGTTCGTTTCCTGCCCGGAGAAACGGAAAACAAAGTGGTCAATCTCTATCCGGAACACGCCTACCAGAGCTTTGAGGGCTTCGGCGGCGCCATCACCGAGGCGGCGGGCTATGTCTATTCCCAGATGGACGAGGCGCAGAAAAAGCAGCTCACCCAGGCTTATTTTTCTCCCGGGCACATGGGCTATCGCTTTGTCCGCATCCCCATCGACAGCTGTGACTTTTCCCTCAGCCAGTATGAGGGCTTCGAGCGGGTGGAGCGGTATATTCTGCCCCTGCTGCGGGACGCGGAAATGGCCGCCGGAAGAAAGCTCGGCATTATGCTGGCCCCCTGGTCGCCTCCCGCCAAATGGAAGTCCAACGGCAGACGGGAGGGCGGCGGCAGCCTCCTGCCCGAGCACTACGGCGACTGGGCCGAGTATCTCTGCCGCTATATCCTGTGGTACCGGGAGCGAGGCTTTGCGGTCACCATGCTCTCCCTGCAAAACGAGGCTCACGCCGTGCAGACCTGGGACAGCTGCGTTTTCACCGCCGGGGAGGAAAAAACCTTCCTGCGGGATCATATGTGGCCCGCCCTGGAACGGCACGGTCTCACGGACCTGGAGATCTATCTCTGGGACCACAACAAGGAGCGGGCCTACGAGTGGCTGCGGGATATCGTGGACGAGGACACCGACAAAATGGTTGCGGGCCTGGCCTTCCACTGGTACTCCGGGGATCACTTCGAGGCCCTGGACCTCTGCCGGGAACGCTTCCCGGGGAAAAAGCTGATGGTGTCCGAGAGCTGCATCGAGTTTTACAAGTTCGACGCCAAAGACGCGTCCGGCGCCGCCATTGCCATGAGCCATGAGATCCTGGGCGATCTCAACCACGGCATGTGCGCCTTCGGGGACTGGAACCTGCTGCTGGACGAGCAGGGGGGACCCAACTATGTGGGCAATTACTGCCTGGCCCCCTTCCTGTATGACACCAAGGAGAAGAAGCTGCGCCAGACCCTGCTGGGGCAGTATATGGAGCTTCTGGCCAAGACCGTCGTCCCCGGCTCGGTGCGCATCGCCTGCACAAAGTATTCCGAAGCCATCGACGCCAGCGCCTGGAAGCGGCCGGACGGCAGCATCGCCCTGGTCCTGCTCAATAAGAGCGGGGAGAACGCCAAGGTCTGCGTGCGCCTTGAGGGCCTGGAGGCAAGCACCCTGCTCTATCCCCGGTCCATCACCACAGCGATCATCGAATAAAATACGACAAAGAAGCAGCCGCCTGGGAGAGGCGGCTGCTTTTGTGTATGGGACGTCATGGAGAGACTATCGTGCCGGGCAGTGCCCGACGAAGGAAGGGGCTAGCGTCGACAGCCCGCTGTGCTTCCCCCAGCGGGGGAAGCTCCCGCGAAGCGGGTGATGAGGGAGAATGCAGGATCACAACAAGCTGTGGAAATAGAGGAAGCCGGCGGCGTTCTCTCTCACCTGTCAGCTGCGCTGACATCCTCCCCCGCTGGGGGAGGAACCCGCCCGGACTCTCCATTCCCACCGTAGGGGCTGCCTCCTCGTAGGGGCGACCCTTGCGGTCGCCCGCGCGTATCAGGGCCATATCCAAGGAGAAAGGATCGGCGAATTCGCAGTCTGTACGAATTCGCCGATCCTTTCTCCTTGTTTATCCCCGCTGCCGCCGGGCGGGGACAAGCCGCCGCCCCTACGGCGGAGACGGGGGGCGGTGCGAATATCCATGGAGATGCTTGAATCCGACCCGGCGCCGTCGGGATCCTTCGTCGGCTTCGGCTCCTCAGAATGACAAGATGGGGAAGCCTGCTCAAGGATTCCTGAATATGCTATAATCTATATTTTTATGGCCGGCCGGACCTTTTAACAGCGCATGGACGACATAAAGGATGAAGGGCAAATACAGCAACACGATTTTTGCGCACAATACGCCACCGCATATTGCGGCCTTTTCATCCCACGCAAAATAACAGTTTACCAACAACCCAAGACAATTAGCTGCTCTGAAAAGTTGGAATAAGCGCATATTATTAGGCGCGTTCGTTTCACTTGGAAAATAGAGACGGAAAACACGCCTGACAAGGGCCAAGTTTTTAATGTGCTCCTTTATTTGCCTTTTGTTGCGCTTGAAAGAATATGCTTCGCGAACACAAGTTCTTGCGGATGCTTCAAATAATGCGAACAGCAACAAATCAAAAAGAAATGAATAGTTCATGATCCTTCGTTCGAGATGGGATAGGAGAAGGGGATACCCCCTTGTCCCAGATCCTGTTGACTGCATGACTGTCGATCCGCCGTGTACTAGATAGGATTATAATCGAAAAACAGGCGTCTATCAAGAGTACGATCCGGCAAAACACCCCGAGGACTTTGCCCTCGGGGTGTCGCGCCAAGCCTTCCCTCCGCAGGGGGAATTGCGGGCTGCCGCCGCCAGTGGCGGATAAAGCGAGGGCTCCTTTTCCGCAGCGGTCGAAAAATGCAGGGGAATGCGTAAGCCCGCAGCATTTTTCGGGCACCGCAAGGTGGACAGGGACCGCTTGCGGTGGATGAGGTCCCCGGCTCCTGTAGGGGTCGGCATCCTCGACGACCCGCACAGCACGCAGCGCTGTCATCCTGAGGAGAGAAAGCCGACGAAGGATCTCGCCCCCGGCGCAGGGCCGGATTCAAGCATCCCCACTGACACAAGCGCCGCATTCCCTCTCCACCGTAGGGGAGGAACATACCCCTCCGTCACCGCCGCAAGCGGCGGCGACACCTCCCCTTGCAGGGGAGGCCAATGTGTCCTGTCACCGCCGCGGCTCAGCGGTGAAATTCTATGGTATAGGCGATGCGCTTCGTCTCGCCCGGGGCAAGGGTTTCCTCGCAGACCTTTTCCGGCAGCTCTCCGGTGAAGCCCGCGTCGTCGGTGCGGCCGCACCAGGGCTCCAGGCAGACAAAGGGGCCCTTGGCATTGGCCCAGACGGCCAGGATCGGGAACTTCTCGCAGTGCAGGGTCACCCAGGGACGCTTGTCCGGTCTTAGCAGCTGCACCGCGTCCACCTGCCGTCCCTCGAAGATCCAGGTTTCCGGCAGAGTCTCCCCATAGGGGACCGCCCCGTCATGCAGCGTCAGCTCGTGGACCGCCTCCGGCAGGGCGAAGCCCGCGGGATCCGCGCTGATGTAGCGGAGCTTCTCCTTCCCGGGGAAGGCCAGGAAGCAGTCCTCCTTTTTCACACCCGCCGGGGGCAGAAAGCCGGGATGGCCGCCGATGGCGTAATACATGGTGTCCTCCCCGGTGTTTGTGACCTCCCACTGGATGTGCAGCAGCCGGGGATTTTCCTCATCCAGCCGGTGGCGCACCAGGAGGCGGAAATCAAAGGGGTAGATCTCCCTGGTAGCCGCTGTGGAGCAGAGGGCCTGGGTGATGGAGCCTTCGCTCTCCTCCAAGCAGGCAAAGTCCAGATCCCTGGCAAAGCCGTGCTGGGTCTTCATGGCATAGCTTTTGCCCTTCAGCCGGTATTGCCCGTCCACCACCTTGCCCACGAAGGGGAAGAGGATGGGGGCGTGCCGGTTCCACACGGCGGGGTCCGCGCTCCAGAGGCGCTCGCAGCCCAGCTCCTTGTCCCGGACCCGGCTCAGCTCCGCGCCCTTGTCCGCAAAGGCCAGGGAGAGGACTTCATTTTCCAGAATATGCATGACGCTTCGATCTCCTTCCATCATATATAGCAGGGACAGTACTGAAAAACACAGGCCGTTCAGCCCTTGGCGGCGTTCCGGTAGTCCCGGGGACTGACGCCGTATTTGCGCTTGAAGGCGTCCTTGAAATAGTTGCCGTCGGAAAAGCCGCAGTGGGTGGCGATCTCGGTGACGCTCATATCCGTGGACACCAGCTCCAGCGCCGCGCTGCGCAGCCGGACCAGGACCAGGTACTCGTGCAGGCCGATGCCCGCCGCCTCCCGGAACTTGCGGCTCAGATAGTTGGGGCTGAAGCCCGCGGCGGCGGCAATGTCCGCCGAGGAGATCTGCTGGCGGAAGTGCTCGTTGATATAGTGGGCGGCGGCCAGGACCTGGCGGTCCGTGGTCTGGATCTCGGTGGGGCTCTCCTGCAGGAAGCTGCACACCCGGCTGCAGAAGGCCAGCAGCTCCATCAGCTGCAGGCGCAGGATCAGGGGAGTGCGGCTGTCGTCGATCTGCTCCTCATAGGCCATGCGGGAGAGCAGCTCGCAGCAGGCCGCGTGAAAGGCCTCCGGCACGTGGAAGACCTGCACCCGGGAAAAGAAGGCCGCTCTGCCAGGCAGCAGGGCGGTGACGGCCTCATTCAGGTCGGCGTCCCGGAAATAGATGCCGATGCGCCGGCAGGAACCGAAGAGATAGCGGGTATAGTGAACCACCTGGGGCGGGATCAGCAGCAGGTCTCCCACGTGGAGGTCGTACATCCGGTCCTCCAGCATGAAACGGCAGGCGCCGTGCTCGATGCAGCAGAGCTCATAGTAGGGGTGGCAGTGGTGCGAGGACATGACGTAGCCGCCCTCCCGCTGCCGCCGATCGATGTGAATGCGTTTGATGTCGCCGAGACTGGTCCTTTTTTTCCTGACCATGGGGACCTCCTGTGTTGAAAAAACCGTAGAAGTTAAAAAATTATCATTTGTTTTCCGTTTTTCTCAAAAAGAAATGCGAGTAAAATAAATAAAGACAAATATTGCGTATCAGAAGAAATTGAGCATTTTGAACAGAAAACTCCAGCCGAAGAGGCTGAAGGAGGCCAGGGCGCTGGTGGCCACTACGATATCCCCGGCCAGGGGCGCGTCGCCCCCCAGCTGCTGGGCCATGGTGAAGGAAGAGACCGCCGTGGAGGAAGCAAACACCGCCAGCAGGGTGATGAACTCCACGCCGCGAAAGCCCAGAGCCACAGCGATGGACAGCACCAGTGCCGGGATCAGCACCAGACGGCCGAGACAGACGGCGATGAGATCCTTCCAGTGAGAGAGCAGGCCCCGGAAGCGGAAGAAGGCTCCCAGCAGAAAGAGCATCAGGGGGCTTGCCACCCGGGCCATGTCCCGCAGGGCTGCCTCCACCGGGGAGGGCAGCTTCAACTTCAAAAGCAGCACCAGAATGCCCAGGACATTGCCGATAATGAGGCCGTTTGTGGCGATGTTTTTCAGGAGCTTGCGCCAGTCGGGCCTGGTGCCGTTGTAGACCTCCAGGGTGATCACGGCCAGTACATTGAAGATCGGAACCACGATGGCGCCCATGACGGCGGCCACGCCGATGTCCCCGTCCTGGGTCAGGCCCGCGGCCAGCGGCAGACCGAGAATGACATAGTTGGAGCGGTAGAGCCCCTGGATCACCACGCCGCGCCTGCTCCGCTCCTTCACGAAAAGGTGAGCGTAGAGAAAGCTCAGCGCGTAGACGCCCAGGATCGCCAGGGCGGTGAAGAGCATCAGCCCCGGCCGCAGGGCGGAGGAAAGCTCCGAGGTATAGACATTATAAAAGCACATCACCGGCAGGAAGACCTTGAAGGCAAGGGCGTTGAAGCGGGAGACCTCGTCCTCCCGGATGAGGCCGGCGCGCTTGGCGGCGTAGCCTGCCGCGGTGATGAGGAAGATCGGGAGGATGGCTCTGGCGCAGATCTGTAAGCTGTTCATGGCTGCTCCTTTCCGGAATCAAGCTTGGAGGGTATTATGCAGTTAGGAATCCGTCTGCACGATGTAAACGCCGCAGCGCCCGAGACGCTGCAGACCCTGGAGGCCCGGGCCGCCACCGCGAGGGAAGAGGGCTTCCGGTGTGTGCACCTGGCCCTTTCCAAGTGCATCAAGAATGTGAGCTTTGACCACGCCGCCCTGACGGAGGGCCTGGCCGCCTATGTGCGCCGGGTGTTCCGGCAGCGGGATCTGGACGTGGCGGTGCTGGGCTGCTATCTGAACCTGGCCCACCCGGACGAGACAAAGCTCCGGGAAATCCAGTCCCGGTACTATGGGCACCTGCGCGTGGCGGCCCTGGCCGGCATCGGCATGGTGGGCACCGAGACGGGGGCCCCCAACGCCGCCTATAAGCTGGACGCAAACACCCACACCAAAGAGGCGCTGGACACCTTTCTCCACAACCTGGAGCCGGTGGTGGCCTGCGCCGAGCAGTACGGCGTCACCATGGCCATCGAGCCTGTGTGGAACCACATCGTCTATGACGCGGACCGGGCGGTCCAGGTCCTGCGCAGCATGGGCAGCCGGAACCTGCGCATCATCTTCGACCCGGTGAATCTTCTCTGCATGGAGAACGCGGACCGGCGGGATCTGGTCATCGGCGAGGCCATGGACAAGCTCTGCGACGCCATCGCCATGGTCCACCTGAAGGACTTCACCCGCAAAGACGGCAAGCTCCAGAGCATCGCCGCCGGCACGGGAGAGATGGATTATACCCAGATCCTTCGCTTTCTGAAGGCCAGGAAGCCTTATATCCAGGCCACCCTGGAGAACACCAGCAACGAAAACGCGGTGAGCTCCAGATTGTACATCCAGAATCTTTACGATTCGATCTGAGCCTTCGCCCAGCTGACCCTTCCGGGACGGAGGGGAAGCTCGATGAAGCGGGCGGTCTTTTCCCGGCCGCTGTCCAGCCAGGGGTCAAAGCCCTCCGGGCGGATATGCGCTTCGTAGCTGCAGTCTTCAAAGACGGCCAGACCGTAGTCCCGCCAGGGACGGGCCAGGAAGATGCTGCCGTCGGAAACGGCCTCTTCCCGGGTGAAGGCGCAGTTTTGAAAGAGGAAGCCCTCCTTCTGTTCCAGGGCGTGGGCGGGAGCGGCAGCGAAGCCGCCGCTCCGCCCGTCAAAGACGGAGCGGATCTCGCAGCCCTGAAACAGGGCCCTGCCGCAGCCGAAGATGAAATCCACGGAGCCCTCGATCCGGCAGCGGAGAAAGCGCTGGCTGAGGAGCCTGTCCGCCCGCAGCTCCGGGGGCAGCAGGTCCACATAGCGCCGGATCAGGTCCTGGGGCAGGGGACCCACAAAGAGCGTGTCCTGGGTGGAGCGGAGGAGGCAGTCCTCCATCAAAAAATCGTCCCCATAGACGCTGAGGGCCACCTCCTGGCCCTTCTCCCGGGGGGAGAGCGCGTCGTTTTCCACGGTGAGATCGCGCATGGACACCCCGTCGGCGCAGACCGCTACCGTCCAGGTGCGGAAGGTGTTGTATTCCCGCCCGTCGGGATGGAGCTTCCGGGCATAGTCGTCATAGACCAGCCTCGTCTCCTCTGCCCCTGCGCCGATGAGGGTGAGGCCCGGGGTGCGGATCTGCAGCTTCTGCCGGTAGATCCCCGGCTTGAGCTTCACGATGGCTCCCGGGGGGAGCATATCCAGAATGTCCTGAAGGGAGCTTTCGGGGCCAACGGTGATTTCTGTTTTCATCCGGATGCTTCTCCTTGAAAATAATGGAATCATTTGACCTCTTTATTATAGCACGGCCGCGGGCGCTTGCAAATTGCTATTTCAAACGCATCCGTTTTGTCCATGCATTAGCTCTGTTTTTGACATACAAGAACCGGCGGAAAACTGGTACATTAGAAAAGAAGAAAAAGGATTTTTGGCAGAGGATCAGAGAGATGAGAAGACGGCTCAGCTTATCGGAATATCGCGGCATCGACCTGACGCTTTTTGCAGTGATCCTCTGTATCGCGGAGCTGCTCATCGTCACGGCGGCCCGCTTCTGGTACGCCGATCAGCTCTACACCGTCTCGGCGGTGGCCGCGGTGGTGGCCATCGTGCTGATGCGCTGGGGCCCCTGGGCGGGGATCCACGCGGTGCTGGGGGGAGCGGTGTTCTGCCTGGCCTCCCACGGAAACGCAAGCCATCTGCTGATCTTCTGCGGGGGAAATCTCCTTTCCCTTTTGGCGCTGTTGCCCATGAAGGCCCTGGGCTGGCAGAAGATCCGGGACGACAGCTTTCTCAGCGTGTGCTTCGGCCTTGTGGTCCTGCTGCTGATGCAGCTGGGCCGGGCGCTCGTCGCCCTGCTTTTCGGCAACAAACTTTCAGCCTGCCTCGGTTTTTTCACCACGGATGCCCTGTCCCTTCTTTTCACCGGCGTGATCCTCTGGATCGCCCGGCGGCTGGACGGGATTTTTGAGAACCAAAAGCATTATCTTCTTGACGGCGAGACCGAAATGGTCATAAAATAATCAAACAGGAGGAACCCTATGGACATCCGTTATTCCACAGGCCCCAATGACGTAAAGCGCTATACCACCGAGGAGCTCCGCAAGGAATTCCTCATCGAAAACCTCTATGTGGCGGACAGCGTGGTGGCCGTCTACAGCCATGTGGACCGCATGGTCACCCTGGGCTGCATGCCCGTCAGCGAGGCGGTCTCCATCGACAAGGGCATCGACGTCTGGTCCAATTTCGGCACCCAATATTTCCTGGAGCGCCGGGAGATCGGCATTTTCAACATCGGCGGCGCCGGCAAGATCACTGTGGACGGCACCGTTTACGAGCTGGGCTACAAGGACTGCCTGTACATCACCATGGACGCCAAGGAGGTCCTCTTCTCCAGCGATGATCCCGAAAAGCCCGCCAAGTTCTACATGGTCTCCGCCCCGGCCCACCGGAGCTATGAGACCCGGCTTCTCAAGCTGGCCTCCGCCATGCAGCGGGCCGCTGTGGACTATGAGTGCCACCTCTTTGCCGGCGGCGCCCACGGCATCTCCATGTGCAACCGGGAGGTGGAGACCCCCAATCCGGAGGCCGCCGCCTGGGTGGAGCTCTGCAAGACCTGGCTGAACAAAAAATTTAACTATACACCTTGAGGAGGAAACACACATGAACGCAATGAACACTGCCATTTCCAAGATCGGCGTGGTGCCGGTCATCAAGCTCAACAACCCCGAGCGTGACGCTGCCAACCTGGGCAAGGCCCTCTGCGCGGGCGGCGTGCCCGTGGCCGAGATCACCTTCCGCGCCGCGGGAGCTGATATCGCCATCAAGCTCATGAAGGAAGCCTGCCCCGAGATGATCGTGGGCGCCGGCACCGTCACCACCACCGAGCAGATCGACAAGGTCCTGGCCGTGGGCGGTCAGTTCATCGTCACCCCCGGCTTTGATCCGGAGCTGGTGGCCTATGCCCAGGAGAAGAACATCCCCATCTTCCCCGGCTGCACCACCGCCACCGATTATCACCAGGCCCTGAAGTTCGGTCTGGAAGTGCTGAAGTTCTTCCCCGCCGAGCAGTCCGGCGGCCTTGCCAAGATCAAAGCCCTCTCCGCTCCCTTCCCCATGTTCAAGGTCATGCCCACCGGCGGCGTGTCCCTCAAGAACCTGAAGGACTACATCAGCGCTCCGGTCATCGCGGCCTGCGGCGGCAGCTACATGGTCACCGCCGATCTCATCGACAACCAGAAGTGGGATGAGATCACCGAGCTCTGCAAGAAGTCCCGTGAGATCGTGAAGGAAGCCCGCGGCGAATGAGCCCCTTCTGCCCAGTGTGCGCACTGGGCATCTCCCCCAAGGGGGGAGACAAGCGCGCTTCCCCCTTGGGGGGAAGTGGCCGAAGGCCGATAGGGGGAAACCCATCGGATCAAAGAATGATAAAGGAGAAATGCTGCTATGGAACTGAATCTGCGCCCGAGAGAAGAATGCAAGTTTGACGCCGTGTCCCTGGGTGAAATCATGCTGCGCCTGGATCCCGGCGAGGGCCGTATCCGCACCGCCCGCTCCTTCCGCGCCTGGGAAGGCGGCGGCGAGTATAACGTCATCCGCGGCCTGCACAAGTGCTTTGGCCTGAACACCGCGGTCCTCACCGCTTTTGCCGACAATGAGGTCGGCAAGCTGATGAAGGACTTCATCGAGCAGGGCGGCGTGAACACCGACCTCATCTACTGGAAGAAGACCGACGGCATCGGAAGGATCTGCCGCAACGGCATCAACTTTACTGAGCGCGGCTTCGGCATCCGGGGCGCCGTGGGCTGCTCCGACCGGGCCAACACCGCCATTTCCCAGGCCCGCCCCGAGGACTTCGATTTTGAGTATGTCTTCGGCAAGCTGGGCGTGCGCTGGCTGCACACCGGCGGCATCTACGCCGCCCTCTCCGAGCAGAGCTGCGAGACTGTCATCGCGGCCTGCAAGGCCGCCAAGAAGTACGGCACCGTCATCTCCTATGACCTGAACTACCGCCCCTCCATGTGGAGCGCCATCGGCGGTCTGGAGAAGGCTCGCGAGGTCAACCGCGAGGTCGCCAAGTACGTGGACGTGATGATCGGCAACGAGGAAGACTTCACCGCCTGCCTGGGCTTTGAGATCGAGGGCAACGACGCCAACCTCAAGGAGCTGAACCTGGACGGCTACAAGAAGATGATCGGCAAGGCCGCTGAGACCTACCCCAACTTCAAGGTCGTGGCCACCACCCTGCGTACCGTGAAGACCGCCACTGTCAACGACTGGAAGGCCATCTGCTGGGCCGACGGGGAGATCTACCAGTCCAAGGAGTATAATGGCCTGGAGATCATGGACCGCGTGGGCGGCGGCGACTCCTTTGCCTCCGGCCTGGTCTACGGGCTCATGACCACCGGCGATGCCGAGAAGGCCGTGAACTACGGCGCGGCCCACGGCGCTCTCGCCATGACCACCCCCGGCGACACCTCCATGGCTTCTCTCAGCGAGGTGGAGGCCATCATGGGCGGCGCCGGCGCCAGAGTCAAGCGCTGAGATGGAACACCACAATCCCTTGCTGAGCGGCGAAAGCCCTCAGAAATTCATCACCTTCGGGGAGATCATGCTGCGCCTGACCCCGCCCAACTATGAGAAGATCCGGGTGGCTACCAGCTTCGAGGCCAGCTACGGCGGCAGCGAGGCCAATATCGCCCTGGCCCTGGCAAACCTGGGCATCGACAGCACCTTCTTCAGCGTGGTGCCCAACAACTCCCTGGGCAAGAGCGCGGTGCGCATGCTGCGCTCCAACGACGTGCACTGCACCCCGGTGATCCTCTCCAGCCCGGAGGAGACCCCCACCCATCGCCTGGGCACCTATTATCTGGAGACCGGCTACGGCATCCGCCCCAGCAAGGTGACCTATGACCGCAAGCACAGCGCCATCACCGAGTATGACTTCTCCCGGGTGGATCTGGACGGGCTGCTGGAGGGTTATGACTGGCTGCATCTCAGCGGCATCACCCCCGCCCTGTCTCCAAGCTGCGCCGATTTTATCCTGGCCTGCATCAAAAAGGCTAAGGAAAAGGGCCTCACCGTGAGCTTTGACGGCAACTTCCGCTCCCTCCTCTGGAGCTGGGACGAGGCCAGGGACTACTGCACCCAGCTTCTGCCCTATGTGGACGTGCTCTTCGGCATCGAGCCCTACCACCTGTGGAAGGACGAAAACGATCCCGCGAAGGGCGACTGGAAGGACGGCGTTCCCCTGCAGCCCAGCTATGAGCAGCAGGACGAGATCTTCCAGGCCTTTGTGAATCGCTGGCCCAACCTCAAGTGCATCGCCCGGCATGTGCGCTATGCCCATTCCGGCAGCGAGAACAGCCTGATGGCCTACATGTGGTATCAGGGCCACACCTTTGAAAGCAAGCTTTTCACCTTCAACATCCTGGACCGGGTGGGCGGCGGCGACGCCTTCGCCAGCGGCCTGATCTATGCCATGATGAACGGCTACAAGCCCATGGAGATGGTGAACTTTGCGGTGGCCAGCAGCGTCATCAAGCACACCATCCACGGCGACGCCAACATCACCGACGACGCCAAGAGCATCCGCGCGCTGATGAATATGGATTTCGATATCAAGCGCTGACACAATTTCCGTTCAGCCCCTTCGGGGGCTGAACCGCTACGAAAGGAAAACCTATGAGAGCTTTTATGGACAAGGATTTCTTGCTGGAGACCGAGACGGCGAAGCACCTGTTCCACGACATCGCCGAGCAGCAGCCCCTGGTGGACTACCACTGCCACATCTCTCCCCGGGAGATCTATGAAGACCGCCGCTTCGAGAACCTGGCCCAGGTCTGGCTGGGCGGCCGCAACCCCGACGGCAGCTATTTCGGCGACCACTACAAGTGGCGCGTCATGCGCTCCAACGGCGTGAGCGAGGATTACATCACCGGCGACAAGCCGGATTTTGAGCGCTTCCAGAAGTTTGTGGAGGCCCTGCAGATGGCCATCGGCAACCCCATGGTCCACTGGTGCAACCTGGAGCTGCGGCAGTTCTTCGGCTACAGCAAGCCCCTGACCCCCGCCAACGCCAAGGAAGCCTGGGACTTCTGCAACGACAAGCTGCAGCATGACCCGAACCTCACCGTCCGCGGCATCATCAAAAAGGCCAATGTGGCCATGGTGGGCACCACCGACGATCCGGTGGACTCCCTGGAGTGGCATCAGAAGATCGCGGCGGATCCCGAGATCACCGTGAAGGTCTGCCCCTCCTTCCGCCCGGACAAGGCCATCAACATCTCCAAGGAAGGCTTTGCCGACTATATCGCAAAGCTCGCGGGGAGCGTTGGCAAGGAGAAGCTGGAGAGCGCCAGGGACGTGATGGACGCTCTTACCCAGCGCCTGGAGTTCTTCCATTCCCTGGGCTGCCGGGCCAGCGACCACGGCCTGGACTATATCCCCTTCCGTCCCGCGACCTATGAGCAGGCGGACGCGGCCTTCCGCAAGGCCATGGCAGGGGAGAAGCTCAGCCTGGAGGAGGCCGAGCAGTACCAGACCGCGCTGCTGCTGCACCTGGGAAGGGAGTATCACCGCCTGGGCATCGCCATGCAGCTGCACTACTCCTGCCTGCGCAACATGAACAATCGCATGTACCGCCGTCTCGGCCCCGACACGGGCTTTGACATGATCGCCCAGAACACCTGCGGCGGCGATATTGCGGCCCTGCTCTCCGCCCTGGACGAGACCGGCGAATGCCCCAAGACCATCCTCTACTCCCTGAATCCCGCCGACAACGAGCAGCTCGGCACCCTCATCGGCTGCTTCCAGTCCGACGAGGTCCCCGGCAAGATCCAGCACGGCTCCGCCTGGTGGTTCAACGACACCAAGTCCGGCATGGAGGCCCAGATGAAGTCTCTTGCCAACCTCGGCCTGCTGGGCAATTTCGTGGGCATGCTCACCGACTCCCGCTCCTTCCTCTCCTACGCGAGACATGACTACTTCCGCCGCATCTTCTGCAACCTGGTGGGCAACTGGGTGGAGAACGGCGAGTATCCCAACGAGGAAGAGAGTCTGCGCAGAATCGTGGAGGGTGTCTGCTTCAAGAACGCCGAGCGTTATTTCGCGCTCTGATCCCTTGCGAAACGCCGTCAACATGGTCAACCGCTTCAAGGAATACTTTGTGAGCCACGGCCAGGTTGTCTATGAAAAACCAAGCCCCGGCAACAAGGCCGGCGGCATCACAACCCTGGAGGACAAGAGCTGCGGCTGCGTGCAGAAGGGCGGCAGCGCCCCGGTGGTGGACGTGCTGGAGTATGCCGAGCCCGTCACAAAAAAGGGCCTCAACCTGCTCTCCGGTCCGGGCAACGACCTGGTCTCCGCCACGGATCTCACCGCGGCGGGCGCCCACAGGATCCTCTTCACCACCGGGCGGGGAACGCCCTTCGGCGCTCCGGCTCCCACGGTGAAGATCTCCACCAACACGGCGCTCTTCGAGAAGAAGGGCAACTGGATCGACTTCAACGCCGGTTCCGTTGCCGAGGGCGAGGATCTGGACGCGGCGGGGGACAGGCTCCTGGACTTCGTGCTGGAGATCGCCTCCGGCAAGCCTACCAAGAGCGAGAACCGCGCGGCCCGGGAGATCGCCATCTTCAAGGACGGCGTAACATTATAATTGTTCAGTCCCCTTGAGAGGGGACTGAACAATCAAGCTGTCGACAAAGTGTCGACAGCTTGAATCGCCAAAATGGAAACTTCCGAAAAAGTTCCCATTTTGGCAAGAATTGAACGTGAAGGGGGGCATCCCTTCGCCCTCCCCCCTTCACAATCCCCCCATGCGTGTCCAAGCTTGGCCGCATAGGTTTGTCTACAGTCTGGGGCGGCCTTCGGCCGCCTCCTTTTGCTCCGCGCTTTTCAAAAACGGGCGGACGAGCAATGTGCTCGTCCCTACGGTGGAGAGTGGGGCGACCCCGGTCAATTGCTGTGCTTCCCCCAGCGGGGGAAGCTCCCGCGAAGCGGGTGATGAGGGAGAATGTCGGATTACAACAAGCAGTGGAAACAGAGGAAACAGACGGCGATCTCCCTCACCTGTCAGCTGCGCTGACATCCTCCCCCGCTGGGGGAAGAACAGGATCGTGCGGCGAGTTCGCAACATGGTACGGATTCGCCGTACGGCTTTCGTTTACAGATCTGTTTCCGCCGGGCGGGGACAAGCCGCCGCCCCTACGCAGAAACCTCCGGTCCCGCCGTAGGGCCGACCATTGATCGACCGCCCCAAGCCTTCCCGGGTACAGGGCGGTCCTGAAAACGGGCGGACGAGCAATGCTCGTTCCTACGCCTGCTCCGTCTATCGAGTAGGGGCGGCCTTCGGCCGCCTCCTGTTGCTTCCGCCCTTTCGATCAGGTGACCGCAGTCCATCCCCCGCAATCCGCCCGGTTCCCTGCACTGCCGTAGGGGACGGCGTCCTCGACATCCCGACGGTATGAGGAAGGAAAAGAAAAACAAGAGGCGAATCCGTGGGAGCCCTCCATCCCGGACGCAAAAACAGCACACCGGGGGGAGACTCATCATATGGAAGCTGATGAAAAGAGTAAAGCTGTGAGATCCAGTTGGCCTCACAACTTTACTCTTTTCTATGACATTTTGGCAGCTACTTCTGCCGCCGCTTTGGAGGATGCTTATGTCTTTTCCAATCTGGAGAGACCCATGCCGAATCTTTATAAAAGAGGCGTCGAAACCGCCTGGAATAGCGCTCCGGGTGTCTGCCCACCAGTATTCCAAAGAGGCCGGTCAAGATGAAAAAGAGCGTGGCGATCAGCATGAGAATACACGCTACATACTGCGTGTTGCGGTAAGCGGTGTTACTGTCGTATGCGCTGAGAATGCTTCGGTGATCTGCGGTGGAAATGGCGTGTATCCAATACTCCTGCTTTCCTTCACGCACAGAGAGGATATAGTCCTCACCATTGCACAGCGTGTCCGGATCTGGGGCGCGATCTTTATATCCGGAAAGCCAGGAGATCGAAAACGGCTTGTCGTATCCGGGTGCATAGAGCACCAGGGTTCCACTGTCCTTTTTCGTGCGCTCATAGGAGGAAAAGGCGGTGCGAAGCTCCACGGCATCGGCGGGGAGTTCGTCCTTGGCAGGCCTGAGGCCGGATACGGACAGGATGGACATGAGAATGCCACCAGCAAGTATGAACACATAAACGACCAGATACGGCCACGGGGTATCCAGATTTCCATTCAAGGGATCCTTTTTGGGCTTAAATACAGGGATATACCGTTTATATTGCCTGAAATACGCCTTGTCGGCATATGCAACGAATTTGTCGCTCCCAAAGGACATGCTGTCAAGTCTGATCCTGTGGCGCCCGCAGTGCAGCACCGTGTCGCCGCCTTTGCGGGAGATCCCAGTAATCTCCCCATAGTCATAGGAGCGCTCTATTCCAAACAAGTTTCTTGCATGAAATCCTGATTTATCGTATGTGACTGTCTCGTTGCAGTAGGCCAGCAACATGGCGATACAAGCAAGAACGACCACCTCAAATAAAACCCACACGCCGATGGACATATCATCCGGTCCAAATAACGTAACAGGAACGCTGAGCATCCCACCGCAGACTGCGCCTGCCCACAGGAGTACAGGACTCAAGGATACGAGGAGGTCATATCGGGAATCTTTTCGCTTTTGGCGAAGGACCATGCCGCGGAAGAACAGCAGGACAAGAAGCATGTCCTGTATGATGGGAACAACAGAAAAAAGAACAAACTTTACTATGCCTGGCACGTCGCTTCCCCCTTCACCGTCTTTGTATCCATGCATTGGAAAAAAGATATCGCTTGTATATTACAACACATTATCCTGTTTCGCAACGTGTCCATTCAAAATAACGAGCATCGGAGTATGCTCTCGATCCAAAACAAACAGGAAGCAGGCGTGACCGCTGCGGCCACGCCTGCTTCCTGTTCGATGGACTGGTATCGCTCCTTCAAAACAACTTCCTTACAGAGAGCTGCCTGAAGACGTGCTGTTTTACGTTTGTGGTCTTGCCTCAGCCGGGGATTTTCATGCTGATATTCTCAAAGTCCGCGCTGCCGCTGAGGGCGAAGACGCCGATGTGGGCGCCGTCGGTGGAGTGGGTGATGCGGGAGCTGAGGGCCTTCACATCGTCGATGTAGAGGATCACGATCTCGTTCTCACAGACCAGCTTCAGGTGGTGGGTGTCGCTCTTGAGGAAGTTGAAGCGGGTGTAGGCGGCGGGATCATAGTGGTCCAGATCCTCGATCTCATAGCCCTCGTAATGGATGTTGCCCCGGCTCATGTCCAGGCACAGGGCGGTCCAGGTGGGATCCTTCTGGCTGCCGCCGAAGACAAAGCCCACGCGGCCGGTCTCGCTGAGGGTCACGTCGCACTCCAGGGTCATGGTGGCGGGACGGGTGCCCATGTCCGCCAGGGCGTAGTCGCCTTCCTCGGCAGTGAGGGAGATGCTGTTGTCCTGAATCTGCACATCGCCCTTGATGGCGGCGGCGGGGACCAGCTTGTCCATGGTGAAATAGTCCTTCAGCGTCTCGGGGGCTTTCAGGCCCAGGGTGCCGTCCGCGTGCTGGACCAGCTCGTGGACCAGGACGCTGCCGGCCCACTGGTACATACCGGAGTCACTGCTCAGGCCTGCCCGGCCCAGCCAGCCGCAGAGGTAGACGTGGCCGTTGAGCTCCGCGGTCTTGGCCGCGTAGAAGATGAAGCCGTTGCCCTCCATGGTGCCCTTGCCGTCCAGGATGTTGTCTTTCGGGGGCACGAAGGGGCCGTCCATGGAATCACTGACGGCATAGTAGGTGACGCAGTCCCAGCTGTAGGTCAGATACCACTTGTCGCCGATCTGGAAGAGGTCGGGGCACTCCAGCATGAACTGGGACATGGGGGCGAAGATGGGGCCGATGAACTCCCAGTTCTTCAGGTCGGTGGAGGTGTATTTCGCCACCACGCCGCCCAGGGTGTTCTCCCGGGCCGCGATCAGCAGCCAGTAGCACTGGTCCCGTTCCACCCAGAAGACCTCGGGATCCCGGAAGTCGTCCTTGGAATAGCCCTCCGGAGCGTAGAACACCACGTCTTCATCCTTGGTCCAGTTTTCCCGGTCGGTGCTGGTGGCGTGCATGACGCACTCCTTGCCCTTGCCGCCGTTGCCGGTGTCGTTATGGCCGGTGTAGAACAGGTGGTAGAGCCCGTCGGCGTCCTGCATCACGGAGCCGGTGCCCAGAGCGGGGTCGGGGTCGGACATCTGGCCGTAGTTCAGCACCATGCCGTGGTCTTCCCAGCCCACCAGGTCATCGGTGCTGTACTTGTAAATGGGGTGGTAGCCCTGGCCGTTGTGGTCGGTGTCATAGAGATAGTAGAGCTCCAGCTCGTTGTCTTCGGTGACGAAGGGCATCACGTCGCCCACATAGCCGCCCTCGGGCGCGGGGTACAGGCTGTAGTCCACCGCCTCATAGGACTCATCCGGGAGACCCTCGCCCAGCTCTTCGGCGGCTTCCTCCGCCGGAGCTTCCGCCAGGTTCCCGTCGGTGCCGGGGGCCTCCTCCGCCGGGGCGGCGCCGCTGCCGCAGGCGGAGAGGAGCATGGCCACCAGAAGCAGCACGGCAAGGATCGTTCTTGTTGCTCTCATGGACAAATCCTCCTTGCATTCGGATTCGTGTGCGTTTGTGGAAAGAAGATTACAAAATGTAAACTCACATACAATATTAGTATACTGTGAAATGAATATTATGTCAATCTTTTTCCCCGTTTCCTTTGCGTTTGCACGGTTTTACCGAAAAGGGAGCCTGCCGTTTGCACAGAATAGACAAGAACAGGCAATCATGCTTTTACAAATTGTAAACCTTGTTTTTCCGCAGCCGTCATGCTATGATACATTTACATAGGAAAGAACTTGGGGAGGAAGGAAAATGGCACGCAAGCGGATCACCATGCAGGATATTGCCCAGGCCAGCGGCCTGTCCCGGAACACGGTTTCCAAGGTCTTCAACGACCGGGGCGCCGTGCCGGAAGAGACCAGACGCCTGGTGCTGACCAAGGCGCGGGAACTGGGCTATGCCCAGCTGCCCCAGGAGCCGGAACAGGGGAAAAGCATCGCCCTGTTCACCCAGCACAAACTCTTGAGCCACAATTTCGGGGCCTTCTTCATCACCAGCTTTACCGACCAGATCTCCCGGGCCGGCTACACCCTGAAAATGTTTGAGATCTCCCTCCAGGAGATCCGGGAAAAACGCCTGCCGCCCCACCTGGACCTGGAGGAGACCGTGGGGATCCTGGGTATCGAGCTGTTTGACCGGGCCTACCTGGAGAGCGTCTGCGCCCTGGGAAAGCCCACCGTGTTTGTGGACGGCTACCCCCGGGCTGCCCGCAGCCCCATTGACTGCGACTTCATCTCCATGGAGAATCTGGCCAGTGAAACGGCACTTGTGGGGAGAATGATCTCTGCAGGAGCAAAGAAGATCGGGTTTGTGGGGGATATAGAACACTGCAACAGCTTTTATGAGCGCTGGGTGGGCTGCAGCATGGCGCTGCGGGAGGCGGGGCTCCCCATCCGGGAGGACCTGAGCATCCTGGCGGAGGACGGGGAATACTACGGGGATCCCGCCTGGCTCCTGCGTCAGCTGGAGGCCCTGCCGGAGATCCCGGACGGCTTTGCCTGTGCCAACGATTATCTGGCCATCCACCTGATGACGGCGCTGAAGAAGCTGGGCCTCTCGGTCCCCGGAGACGTGATGCTGGCGGGTTTTGACGGGTCCATGGAAGCCTCGGTGGTGACGCCTTCTCTCGCCACTGCCCGCATCCCCAGCGCGGAGATCGGGCGGCTTGCCGCCACGCTCCTGGTCCGGCGGATCGAGCAGCCGGACTTTCCCTTCCACTGGACCTATGTGAAGACTACCCTCATTTGGGGAGAAAGCATCCCGTGAGGTAGGGGCGACCTTTGGTCGCCTCGCAGCAATGACGAAAAACATGAGGCGGCCGAAGGCCGCCCCAGACTGTAGACAAACCTATGCGTCAGAGCTTGGACACGCATGGGGGGATTGTGAAGACTAACTATTAAAAGTCAAGCCCCAAGAGACAAAAGATGTAGATTGGAAAGCGGCATAAAAAGGGC
>ONBX01000084.1 GCA_900316205.1 uncultured Eubacteriales bacterium | reverse complement strand
TCCGGCAGGCGTTATCCACCGAATTGGAAAGCTCCCGTTTGCTGTTTTCACCGTTCATCGCTCTGACCCCCGTTTCCTCCGCAAGCTTCGACGTAACCGTCACCGCGCTCGCGATTCCCTGCGCGGCGAAAATATTCCCTGTTTTTTATTTTATCACAGCATTCCACACTTGGCAATTGCATATGCCGTCGTTTTCGCTTCTTCCAAATTAGGTTTACTGCTTTCAAGATAGGCAGCAAAAACGCCCCGCTCACGAGCGGGGCAGTTTTGCGTCTGATCGGCTTATTTCCCTGCCAGGTGCAGCAGATCCTGGGAGATGTGACAGTAGCCGCCGGGGTTTTTGTCCAGATACTTCTGGTGGTAGTCCTCCGCGGGATAAAAGTTCTCGATGGGCTGCACTTCAACCAGGAGCGGCGCCTTGTATTTCTGCTGCTCCAGGGCGTAGCGGGCCTGGATCTCCGGCAGCTGCTCCGGCTCGGTGTAGTAGATGCCGGTACGGTACTGGACGCCCATGTCGCCCCCCTGGCGATGGTAGGAGGTGGGGTCCACCGTGAGGAAATACCAGTCCAGCAGCTGCGTCAGGCTCACGACCTCCGGATCATAGACGATGCGGACGGTTTCGGCATGGCCGCTGCTGCGGCAGACCTCCTGATAGCTGGGGTTTTCAGTGGGCCCGTTGGCATAGCCCACCTGGGTTTCCAGAACGCCCGCGAACTGATCGAAAAACTTCTGGGTGCCCCAGAAGCAGCCCCCGGCCAGATAGATGGTTTTGACGGACATACAAGCGCCTCCTGTCGTTTTTCTCTCCCGCAGTGTAGCACAGCGCCGTCCCCGGCGCAAGAGGCCGGAAGGGCTGATATGAAATACAGGTTGACATTTTATTTCTTTCGCGTTACGATGCGTTCCGTAAACCGAAGAGCGGGAGGAGTACTCCGCAGCAAGTTTCCTTTCAGAGAGTCGCCGGGCGGTGGGAGGCGGCAGGAGACAGGCGGAGGAATGGACCCGCGAGGGCAAACAGAACGGGCGCAAGCCTCAGTATGGGCGACGGAGCCGGCGATCCGTTATCATAGGGCCGGCGTGTGATGGCACGCAAGAGAGGGCGCAGTTTGCGCCAAGCCGGGTGGTACCGCAGGAGCTTTCCGCTCTTGTCCCTGCAAGATTTTGCAGAGGCAAGGGCTTTTTTGTTGCCTCTGACACCGAGAAAAGGAGCGACGACCCATGAAAAACCAAGACATTCCCTACAAGACCTATCTCACCGAGGAGGAACTTCCCACCGCCTGGTACAATCTCCGGGCTGACATGAAGAACAAGCCAGCTCCCCTGCTGAATCCGGGCACGGGCAAGCCTCTGACGGCGGAGGAACTCACGCCTATCTTCTGCGAGGAGCTGGTGCGGCAGGAGCTGGACAACGACACCGCTTTCTTCCCCATTCCCGACGAGATCCGGGACTTTTACAAGATGTACCGCCCCTCCCCCCTGGTGCGGGCCTACTGTCTGGAAAAGGTGCTGGACACCCCGGCCAAGATCTATTACAAGTTTGAGGGCAACAACACCTCCGGCAGCCACAAGCTGAACTCCGCCATCGCCCAGGCCTACTATGCAAAGCAGCAGGGGCTCAAGGGCGTCACCACCGAGACCGGCGCCGGCCAGTGGGGCACGGCTCTGTCCATGGCCTGCGCCTACCTGGGGCTGGATCTCAAGGTCTTCATGGTGAAGGTCAGCTATGAGCAGAAGCCCTTCCGCCGCGAGGTCATGCGCACCTACGGCGCCAGCGTCACCCCCTCCCCCTCCATGGAGACGGAGGTAGGCCGCAGGATCCTGGCGGAGTTTCCCGGCACCACCGGTTCCCTGGGCTGCGCCATCTCCGAAGCCGTAGAGGTCGCGGTGAAAAATCCCGGCTACCGCTACGTGCTGGGCAGCGTGCTCAATCAGGTGCTGCTGCACCAGAGCGTCATCGGTCTGGAGGCCAAGGCCGCCTTCGACAAGATCGGTGTGAAGCCGGATGTGATCATCGGCTGCGCCGGCGGCGGCTCCAATCTGGGCGGCCTCATCGCCCCCTTCATGGGGGAGAAGCTCCGGGGCGAGGCGGATTACCGCATCATCGCCGTGGAGCCCGCCTCCTGCCCCAGCTTCACCCGCGGCGTCTTTGCCTACGATTTCTGTGACACAGGCATGATCTGTCCCCTGGCCAAGATGTACACCCTGGGCAGTTCCTTCATCCCCTCGGCAAACCACGCTGGCGGCCTGCGCTTCCACGGCATGTCCACCATCCTGAGCCAGCTCTACCACGACGGGCTGATGGAGGCCCGGGCGGTGGAGCAGACCTCGGTGTTCCAGGCGGCGGAGCAGTTTGCACGCTGCGAGGGCATCCTGCCCGCCCCGGAGAGCAGCCACGCCATCCGCGCCGCCATTGACGAAGCCCTGCGCTGCAGAGAGACCGGCGAGGAAAAGACCATTCTCTTCGGTCTCACCGGCACCGGCTACTTCGATCTCACCGCCTACCAGCAGTTCAACGACGGCCTTATGACCGACACCATCCCCACGGACGAGGACCTGGCCCGCAGCATCGCCGCCCTTCCCAAAGTGCCGGAGGAATGAAGCTGCTTTGCAACTGAAGCAGAATGAAAGGCCTTCGGCCAATGAAGGAATTGCGGTGTCCCGCTTTGCGGGACATCGCAGACTGTAGACAAACCTGTGCGGCCAAGCTTGGACACGCATGGGGGGATTGTGAAGACTAACTATTAAAAGTCAAGCCCCAAGAGACAAAAGATGTA
>ONBX01000036.1 GCA_900316205.1 uncultured Eubacteriales bacterium | reverse complement strand
TGGACACGCATGGGGGGATTGTGAAGGGGGGAGGGTATGCCCCCCTTCACGTTCAATCTATGCCAAAATGGGAACTTTTTCGGAAGTTTCCATTTTGGCTTTTCAAGCTGTCGACACTTTGTCGACAGCTTGAGAGCCCATCCGAAAGGATGGGCTCTGATTTTTTATTTTCCCCTTTTCAAGATTTTGCGGCGCTTTCGTTCTCTGCATGGCCGGAGCTCTCGCCCGGAGGCCCGGAATCGCGGCAAATTTGTTGGCATCCCGTCTGTTTCTTATTGACCGGATCGCCGAAATCGGTTATAGTATTATAGTTAAATCTATAGCCATTGAAAGGAGATCTGATCTTATGGCGAACAAGTATGCCGGAACCAAGACCGAGAAAAACCTTTGGGAGGCCTTTGCGGGCGAGAGCCAGGCCAGAAATAAATACACCTATTTTGCTTCCGTTGCCAAGAAGGCCGGGTATGAGCAGATCGCGGAGATTTTTCTGAAGACCGCGGACAATGAAAAGGAACACGCCAAGCTCTGGTTCAAGGAGCTGGGCGAGCTGGGCACCGTGGAGGAGAACCTGCTCCATGCCGCCGAGGGCGAGAATTTCGAGTGGACCGATATGTATGAGCGCATGGCCAGGGAGGCCGAGGAAGAGGGCTTCCCCGAGCTTGCCGCCAAATTCCGCGGCGTCGGCGCCATTGAGAAGCACCATGAGGAGCGCTACCGCAAGCTGCTGGAGAATGTGGAGACCAAGGCCCAGTTTGAAAAGAGCGGCGTTGTGGTTTGGGAGTGCCGCAACTGCGGCCACCTGGTGGTGGGCACCACGCCTCCCCAGGTCTGCCCGGTCTGCAATCATCCCCAGGCCTATTTTGAGGTCCGCAAGGAAAATTACTGATCTGGCGCTGTGCTGCCGGGGCTTCGGCCCGCTGCGGCGCTTTCGGGGCCGGACGACAGACCCGCAGGGATCCTGACGGGTTCGTCGGTCCCGTCTGGTTCCTCTCCCGCCGTACAGGCGGCAGAGGGACTGAAGGAAGAAGGGTTGAGCATGAAAAAGAGACTGATTTCCATCCTGTTGCTGGCGGTGCTGCTGCTGACGATGCTGCCGGTTTGCGGCCTGGCGGAGGAGGCGGGCGAAGGCGGAGACACCGCTCCCGTGGATCCCGAGCCGGCCCCGGCGGAAGATCCCGTGGAACCGGAAGATCCCGCGGAGCCGGAACCGACTGAAGAACCGGAGACGCCCGCAGAGCCTGAGATGCCTGCAGAGCCTGAGACGCCTGCGGATCCGCAGCCAGCCGGTGAGCAGCCCCGGACGGACACTGCCGCTGCTCCTGCCGCCGACGACGGAGATGAGGCGGAGAAGGAACCGGGCAACATTTGGGGCATCCCGGCGGAGGATGTGATCTGGTACGGCTTCTATGACGACGGCCCTGTGGCCTGGCTGGTATTGGACGACGGACAGACCAACATGGGGACCGAGGGCGTGTTTTTGCTCAGCCGCGGCCTGATCGACAAGGGCAAGGTCATGCATGACAAAAGCTCCACTCTCTGGGAGGGGAGCATGAGCCAGCAGTGGTGCACCGATTTTGCCGGAACCGCATTTTCCCAGGGAGAGAGCGCACTGGTGCTCCCGACCAGCAAGCATGATGATTTTGCCCATCTTTTCCTGCTGGACTGGAGTGAGATGGACCTGAAGGAGGAGCAGGTGTTCTTCCCCTCCGCCGAGGAGATGGCCCTGTATTTCGGCAGCACCAGCGGCGATTCCTATGTCACGATCAAGGACAGCAGTCTGGAAAAATACTACTGGCTGCGGTCCACCCCCGCGATCCACTACGGTTATCACGGTATGGTGCTCAGTCAAAACACCGTTCACGATTATGAGCCTGACCACCACTATAGCGCCCGGCCCTGCATGAACCTGAGCCTGCAGGACGCCGTGTGGGTGCTGCCGGCATCGGATGAGGGCCTGCCCGGCGCGGTGAGTATCCCCGAGAGGGAGGAAGGGGCAGCGCTGGAGTGGAAGCTGATCGTTCCCCTGCAGGAGCATAGCTTTGGGCTGGACTCCGTCGCTGCGGAAGACAGCCGGCTGACGCTGCGCTATTCCGGGGCGGATACAGGTGAGAAGGCCATGCTTTCCCTGCTTGCCCGGGATCAGGACGGGATGCCCCTTGGCCTGTGGCGGCTGGAGCAGCCTGCGGCGGCTCAGGGCGAGCTGGAAGTGGACCTGCAGACGCTGAACCTGCCGCAGGACGCAGAGCTCTTCCTTTTCTGTGAGGAGCTGAATGAGCCCTGCCGCAGCAACTACGCCAGCCCCCTGCAGCAGATCACGCTGCCGGAGGAAGAGGAGCCCACAGAGCCCCAGGAGCCTGTGGTGACGCCCGGAGACGAGGAGAGCACCGGCACCATCGCTCCCGTGACCCCCACGTCTCAGAGAAGGACTGACAAGGGACGGTCCATGGGCACCGCCGGAAAGATCATCATGGCTGTGCTGCTGGGGCTGCTGGCCCTGGGCCTGGTGATGGCCTCCGTGCGCAGACAGTCCATCATCCCGCTGGTCCTGCTGATCCTGGTGCTTCTGCTGGCGGCCGTGGTGGATCTGCGCGCCGGCCTGGGCTTCTTCCCGGGACTGTGATCCCGTTGATCAGAAAAAAACACCCTGAGAGCTTCGAACAGGAAGTTTTCAGGGTGTTTTTCTGTGCCCGCAGCGGGAACGCTACAGCAGTTTTTTGATGCCAGGGATCTGCTTGAGCAGGAAGGTGATCCCGGTCCCCACAAGGCAGACCGCCAGGGCCTGACAGAGGGCCGCGGGATAGACGCCAAGGGCCTGGGCCAGCTTCGCGGTGAGATCCCCGCTCAGCATAAGGAGCCAATGCTGGATCAGATACACGCCGAAGCTGCAGGAGCCCAGAAGGCTGAGCACTCTGGCGGGGAGGCCACGGGCGGAGAGCAGCGGGAACAGGGCCTTGGCCTGCAGATACATGGCTCCGGCCACCAGGAAGCTGAGACGCCAGAAGAACATCTCTCCCCCCGCGGTGCTCCAGTCCTCATAGCGGCGGCAGTAGACCTCGGTGGCAGCCGCCATGGCGATCAGCGCCAGAAGCGCGACGGCGAAGGAGAGCCAAACACGCTTCTTTTCAAGGCAGCGGGCAGGCAGCCGGTGCTCCAGATAATAGCCCAGCAAGGGGTAGAACACCGTGTAGTTGATGGCGACCAGGGTGAAGCTGGGCTCGGCGTAGAGCTCCTCCCGGAAGAGGAAGGCGGTCACCAGATCCATCCCCTGAAAGACAAGCCCCAGGGCGAAAAGATACAGAAATTCCCGGTCATTCATGCCCCGGGCCATGCGCCGCAGAAGCGGCAGGGTCAGCAGATAGCCCAGGTAGCCGTAGAGAAACCAGTAGGAATCCACAAAGCGGAAGGCATAGAGCCGGGTGACAAAGAAATAGAGGGAGAAGCTCTGGCCGCTTTTCTGCAGATCCAGCAGATAGGCCACCAGGGAGAA
The DNA here is from genome assembly GCA_900316205.1 of uncultured Eubacteriales bacterium. Lineage (GTDB taxonomy): Bacteria > Bacillota > Clostridia > Oscillospirales > Oscillospiraceae > Limivicinus. Next base: position 63,384 of record ONBX01000036.1, on the reverse strand, counting down.
CAATGCCAAAACCAAGGCATAGCGGAGGACCCTCTTCTTCAGCAGATCTCCCAGACTCTCCTCCTTTGGCAGCAGCAGAGCGCCGGAGATCATAAAAAAGAGGGGCACCGCTGTTTTCACCAGGGCAGACAGGCCTGAGAACAGAAGTCTTACCGGAAGCTGCGGCACCTGGAGATAGTAGGCATAGGCGCTGTTGTGGTTGAGCACCACAAGAAAGATGGCAATGGCCCGCAGCAGCTCCAGATAAAGCTTGCGCTCTTTTTGAAGGGGCATTTCCCGACTCCTTTCATAGTTGGCGCGGAAGGATGTCAAAGGCGGATCCAGTACTGCTCCAGATCGATGTTCGCTGTCGGTTCGTGGACGGTCTTTTCATAGACACCGCCGCAGGAGAGAATGGTGCGGCGGCTGCCCTCATTCCAGGGCTCACAGGCGATCATCACCCGATCCAGACCCAGCTCACGGCAATAGGGCAAAACCGCTGCAAGCATCCATTTGGCAACGCCCTGACGCCGGGCGGAGGGACGGACGGAGTAGCCGATGTGCCCCGCATAGAGGCGGAGATACTCGTTCAGTGTGTGGCGCAGCTGGATCATGCCCAGGACGCGGCCCTCTTCCACACAGAGGAAGACCGTGGCCCGGACCTTGCCCTCCGGCACCCTGTCCGGGTCGTCACCGGCCCGGACGGCGGACAGCCATTCACGGGGATCCTCGCAGCGGCGCAGGGCGCCGGTCCCGTCCATGGAGCTGCCGGCGGCCAGAAATTCCTCCCGATAAGCGCGCACCTCGTCCAGGTAAGCCTCTGAGGGAAGAACAAGCATCCGGGCGGCCATGATCACTTCCGATTTCTTCTGGCGTAGGAGAACATCCAGGCCACAATGCCAAGCAGCGCCAGGATCACCACGATGCCGAGGATCGTGTTCAGGGCGCCGTGCACCAGAGCAAAGGCGCCGGAGATGAGCTTCACAGCCAGGATGACGCCGCCGATGAGCAGGATCGCAGCCAGAAGCAGGCCGCCGATTTTTTTGAGATTCATAGGAAAGCTCCTTTCAGATGAATTCGGAATGATAGGCGGTGGACAACGGAAATGGCAAGAGGTGTCTGAGAGTGCACACCCGGGTGGAGACGAAGGCGCAAAGCGAGAATTCTTCCACCACAATTCGAACGCAGAACGCTTGCCTCCGAACTCGCAATTCCGAATTACCCTATCTGCTCTCCCAACCGGGAGAGCACGTCGGTGAAGTATTCCGGCAGCTGTGTTTCCAGGCGGACCGGCTCGCCGCTGCGGGGATGGATGAATTTCAGCTCCCTGGCATGGAGACACTGACCTGTAAGGCCCTTGTCCGGGGCGGGAGCGCCGTAGACCGCATCCCCCAACAGGGGATGGCCCAGGCTTGCCAGGTGGACCCGGATCTGATGGGTGCGGCCCGTCTCCAGGCGGCAGCGGATGTGGGTATAGCCCCGGTAGCGGGCCAGGACCTCCCAGTGGGTCACGGCGGGACGGCCGCCGGGGAGGACGGCCATGCGCTTGCGGTCTGTGGGATGGCGGCCGATGGGCTTTGACACCGTGCCGGCATCTTCCCGGAGATTGCCCCGGACCACCGCCTCGTAGACCCGGGAGAGGCTCCGGTCCGCCAGCTGTTCGGAGAGCGTCTGGTGGGCAAAATCATTCTTTGCCACGATGAGAAGGCCGGAGGTGTCCTTGTCGATGCGGTGGACGATGCCGGGACGCTTCTCCCCGCCGATACCGGAGAGACTGTCCCCGCAGTGGAAGAGCAGGGCGTTTACCAAGGTGCCGTCCGAGTGGCCGGGGGCGGGGTGCACCACCAGGCCCCGGGGCTTGTTCACCACGATCACGTCCCCGTCCTCATAGACCACGTCCAGTGGGATGTCCTGGGGAACCAGAGGGACCTCCTCTGCCTCAGGAAGGGAGAGGAGGAAGCAGTCCCCGGCGGAACAGCGGTAGTTCTTGCGCACCGGTGCTCCCCGCAGGAGTACCCGCCCCTCCTCCAGGAGGCGCTGAGCCGCGCTGCGGCTCAGCTGGGGCAGTATATGCGCAAGGAGAGCGTCGATTCGCTCGCCGCTCTCCTCTGCTGTGATTTGAAGAAGATCTTCTTCCATTCTTTACTTGAACTCTGCCAGGATATCGTCCAGATCGAAGGAGGAGGGCTCCTCCACCACCGGCGCGGGGGCCGGTTTGCGGGCGGGTCTGGCAACGGGCGTCTCGGGAACCGCAGGCTGCTCGGGCTCCACAGGGGCGGCAGGCTTAGGCTCGGCCTTCAGCTCGCTGCGTCTGATGGGACGGACAGGCTCCTCCACCACTTCCGCAGGGGCGGCGGGCACGAAGACGGGCTCGCTCTTCCGGACTGCGTTGGCGCGCTCCCACTCGGCAAAGGGATCTGCCGGGTCGAAGGTCGGCGCTTCCGCGGGCTCCTCGGCCGGGGCGGGAGCAGGTTCCACCGGCGCGGGGGCGGCAGCCTGTTCGGCTTCTTCCCGGGCGCGCTGGGCGGCCTTGTACTGCTCGTACTCCTCGTCATACTTGGACTGGCGGGCCTTGCGGCCGGCACGGCCGGTCCTGGCGGGACGGACAAGCTCTTCTTCCTCGTCCTCTTCCTCCAGAGCCTTGAGCGCCTTGCGGGACTTGCGGACGGGGCGGATCTCCTCTTCGGGCTCCTCGTCCTCTTCCGTATCCTCTACAAACTCGTCGTCCTCGCTGCCCTGATCCTTATGGTCACGGCCGAAGAGGATGGCAAGGATGAAGACGATGCAGAAAACGGAAATGAAGATATCCGCCAGGTTGAACACCGGGAAGCTCTTCCAGAAGGCAAACTGGAACATATCCACCACATGGCCGGTGGGGCGAATGTTGATCACCCGGTCGATGCAGTTGGAGATGCCGCCGGCGGTGACCAGCACCAGGCTCCAGCGGGCCAGCCAGCCGTTGACAAAGCGGGTGGCGAGAGCGATGACCACCAGAACGGTGAAAACGCCGGCAATGATGATGAACCAATAGGTGGGGATCTCACCGCCCAGCAGGCCGAAGGCGCCGCCGGTGTTTTCCACCTTGGTCAGGTTCAGGACGCCGGGGATCAGCTCCATGGCCTTGAAGCCGTCCGCCGAGACGTAGAGCTTGATCAACTGGTCGGCAAGGATGACCAGAACAGATACGATCGCATACAGCATATCTTTCTCCTATCTGCCGCGGCAGGCCGCGGCGCGCTGTTCTTGCACGGAATGGGACTTGCTTTTATCTATTGTACCCTATTTTTCAGAGTTTTGCAACTACTGCTGCGCAGCGCGGGCAAAGTTCTGTCTCGGGATCGGCCTGGAGGGAGTGCTTCCAGCAGCGGGGGCACTTCCTGCCGGGAGCCTCGGAGACAGAGATGCGCAGGCCCGGATTCCGGGCGCCCTGACCGCGGACGGCGTCGGAGGCTTCCTCGCCCTCCAGCAGGCAGTGGGAGACGATGAGCAGATCGTCCAGGTCCATGTCGGAGACGGCGTTCAGCAGCTCGCGGCTGCTCTCATCCTCAGCCCGGAGGGTGACAGCGGCTTCCAGAGGCTTGCCGATGCGCTTGTCGTTGCGGGCGCTCTCCAGGACCACGTTCACGTCGTTGCGCAGAGAGATGAGCTTGTCCCACTTCTCCAGCTGCCCGGCGGAGAGGGCGTAGGCGGTGAAGGGGGCGTTCATGGTGTTGAGCACCACGTTGCGCCTGTCGTCGCCTTCCTTGTGGGGCATGGCCTGCCAGATCTCGTCGCAGGTGAAGGCCAGGATCGGGGCAAACATCTTGGTCATGCTGTCCAGGATCAGGTAGAGGGCGGTCTGGGCGCTGCGGCGCTTGAGCCCGTCCTTCTCCTCGCAGTAGAGCCGGTCCTTGATGATGTCCAGATAGAAGCTGGAAAGCTCCACCACGCAGAAATCGTTGATGGCGTGGGAGATCACATGGAATTCGTAATTCCGATAGGCCTCCGCCACCTTCTCAATGAGCTCGTTGAGCTTGGTGACGGCCCAGCGGTCCAGCTCCAGCATATCCTCGGGGGCCACCAGACGGTCGGCGTCAAAGCCGTCCAGGTTGCCCAGGCAGTAGCGGGCGGTGTTGCGGAACTTCAGGTAGTTCTGGCTGAGCTGCTTGAAGATCTCCTTGGAGCAGCGCACGTCCACATGATAGTCGGCGGAGCCGGCCCAGAGGCGGACCATATCCGCGCCGAATTCCTTGATCAGGTCGGCGGGATCCACACCGTTGCCCAGGGACTTGTGCATGGCCTTGCCTTCACCGTCCACAGTCCAGCCGTGGGTTAGGCATTCCCGGTAAGGCGCGCCCTTGCCCAGGGCGCCCACAGCCACCAGCAGGGAAGACTGGAACCAGCCGCGATACTGGTCGCCGCCTTCCATGTACATGTCGCTGGGCCAGAAGCCCTGATCCCGCTGCATGGCGGCGTAATGGGTGGAGCCGGAGTCAAACCAGCCGTCCAGGGTGTTGGTCTCCTTGGTGAAGTGCCTGCCGCCGCAGTGGGGGCAGACGAAGCCTTCCGGCAGGAGGGCTTCCGCTTCCTTGCTGAACCAGGCGTTGCTGCCCTCTTTTTCGAAGATGGCGGCGACGGATTCGATGCTCTCCTCGGTGCAGACGGGCTTGCCGCAGTCCTCGCAGTAGAACACGGGGATGGGCAGACCCCAACGGCGCTGGCGGGAAATGCACCAGTCGCTGCGCTCCCGGATCATGGCGGCCATGCGGTCCTTGCCCCAGGCGGGCAGCCACTTGACCTCTTCACAGGCCTTCACGGCCTCCTCCTTGAAGGAGTCCACCGAGCAGAACCACTGGGGGGTAGCCCGGAAGATGATGGGGTGCTTGCAGCGCCAGCAGTGGGGATAGCTGTGGATGATGTTCTCCGAGGCGAAGAGCACGCCGCTCTCCTTCATATCCGCCAGGATGACGGGGTTGGATTCCTCGGTTTTGAGCCCGGCGTACTTGCCGGCATAGTCGGTGTGGCGGCCCTGATCGTCCACGGGTACCACCAGCTCGATGCCGTAGCGGCTGCAGGTGTTGTAGTCGTCCGCGCCGAAGCCGGGGGCGGTGTGCACAAGACCGGTACCGGAGTCCATGGTGACGTAATCGGCGTTCATGAGCAGGCTCGTCTTATCCAGGAAGGGGTGGCGGGCCAGCATATATTCGAAGAAGCTGCCGGGGTGGGTCTCAACGATCTCCCAGCTCTCCACGCCGCCGGCCTTCATGACGGACTCGATGAGGGCCTCGGCCACCACCAGCATCTCCCCGTTGGGGAGCTTCACGATGGCGTAGCTCTCATCCGGGTGGAGAGAGATGCCCAGGTTTCCGGGCAGGGTCCAGATGGTGGTGGTCCAGATCAGGAAGAAGAGCCTGGACTTGTCCAGATGGCTCAGCTTGCCCTGATCGTCCGCCATGGGGAACTTGACGTAGACCGTGGTGACGGGGTCGTCCTGATATTCGATCTCCGCCTCGGCCAGGGCGGTCTCGTCCTTGGGGCACCAGTACACGGGCTTGAAGCCCTTGTAGATGTGGCCGTTGCGGTACATCTTGCCGAAGATGCGGACCTCTTCCGCCTCAAAGCCCTTGGACATGGTACGGTAGGGGTGTTCCCAGTCGCCCACAACGCCCAGGCGCTTGAAGCCTTCCATCTGCTTCTGAACGTACTTTTCGGCATAGGCCTCGCAGGCGGAGCGGAAGTCCGCCACGCTCATGGCCTTGTGGTTGAGCTTCTGCTCCTTGATGATGGCGCTTTCGATGGGCATGCCGTGGTTGTCCCAGCCGGGGATGTAGGGGGTGTAGTAGCCCCGCATGGCATAGGAGCGGACGATGAAGTCCTTGATGGTCTTGTTCAGGGCGTGGCCCATGTGGATGTTGCCATTGGAGAAGGGAGGGCCGTCGTGAAGGGCAAAGCGGGGATGGCCTTCGTTCTTCTTCAGCATTTCGTGATAGAGATCCGATTCCTCCCAGCGCTTGAGCATATCCGGCTCCCGCTTGGGGAGGCCGGCACGCATGGGAAAGTCGGTTTTCGGCAGGTTCAAAGTGGCGTTAAAATCCTGTGACATAGAACAGTTGTCTCCTGTGTGAAAATGAAAATGGGCGCTCAAAGAATCAGGGGCGCGCGCCGCGGCGCCCGCCCCTTTCGGTTCATGGGATGACAGTCTGTAACAGAGCGAAGAAGTCGACTGCCGGCGCCGGCTTACAGGCTGAAGGGCTGGGTGCTTTCCAGACCCAGATGAGCGGCGAGATCATCCAGCGCGTCTGCTTCGGGGGCAGCGGACTCTTCCTCGGCGGGCTTCTCAGCGGGCGCTTCCTCCACATAATTGCCAATGATCTTGTCCAGCTGCGCCAGCTGGCCGTTGCACAGGGCGCGAACAGCGTCAAAGTACTTGGCAGTGGCAGCCTTGGCGTCGGCCAGGTTCTGCTTGGACTTTTCGGTCTCCTCCTCGATGGAGCCCAGGCGCTCTTTGACCTGACGGTCGGCATCGGCGATCATGGCGGCGGCGCGGTCCTTGGCTTCCTTCTCAATCTGGACGGCCAGCTTCTGCGCGGACAGGAGAGCCAGGTTCAGGGCTTCCTCATTGCCGCGGTATTCCTCGATCTTGTCGACCAGGACCTTCATCTTCTGCTTGAGAACGGAATTCTCCTTCTGGGAAGCGGCGACTTCCTCGGCCAGCTGATCCAGAAAATCGTCCACAGAGGCGGGGTCATAGCCGTTGATGCGGGCCCGCTCAAAGGTTCTTTCACGAATGTCCTGCGCAGTAATCATATCAATATCCACCTTTCCAATGAATAAGTCTTTCTCTTTTATAAATACTGACCGTCGGTCTCCGCCCCATCGGGCTGAGCGCCGAGAAGGTCAACATTTTCGGGGGAAATGAAGTAGGTCTTTGCCGAGATGGGAGTGATCTTGCCCTGCAGGGCAAAGGTGATGCCGGACATGAAGTCCAGCAGGCGGCGGGCGGAATCCGTGGGGATGCCGTCCAGCGTCATGACCAGGGAGTGATAGGCCATCAGGTGGCTGACCAGGTCGCCGGCCTCCTCAAAGGTCTTGGGGTTGAAGAGGATGACCTTGGTCTCGTTGCCGCCCACGTCCACCACCCGTTCCCGGGGCGCTTTGCTCTTCTTGCGGCCCAGATTGCCCAGGCTGCTGAAAAGGCCGCCCTCGGACGCGCTTTCCCGAACGGGGGTCCGGGGCTCCTCCGCGGGCTCGGGCTTTCTGGCAGGCTCGTTGCCGAAGACGCTTTCAAATTCCCGCTGGGCCGCGCTGGGGGGAGGGGGAGCGTCCCGCAGGCTGCTGTCCGCCCCTTCAAAAAAATCGTTATCGTCATCATAAGGCTGCGTCAGCTTCCGCAGCTCATCCATGAAACCCATGGCATTGCCTCCAGTGCGCTGTGCTCGGGGATCAGTACTGCCGCGGCCCGAAGATGCCGCTGCCCACCCGGACCAGATTGGCCCCGCAGGCGATGGCCTCGGTGTAATCGCCGCTCATCCCCATGGACAAAAAATCCATGCGTATATTATCGTATTTTTTTTCGCTATTGTCAATAAAAAGCTGCTGCATTCGGAGAAAAAATGGGCGGTTTTCTTCCGGCGCGGAGCAAATCGGCGGAATGGCCATCAGCCCCCGGACCCGGATCGCGGGCAGAGTGGAGGCCCAGACCAGAGCATCGGGGATCTCCTCCGGGGAAAAGCCGGACTTGGCGCTCTCTCCGCCGATGTTCACCTCCAGCAGCACATCCTGGGTGAGACCCCGGCTTTCGGCCGTCCGGGAGATGAGGGAGAGCAGCTCCTTGCTGTCCACCCCGTGGATCAGCTGGGCCAGACCCACCACCTGCTTGACCTTGTTTTTCTGCAGGTGGCCGATGAAGTGCAGCGGCACGCCCTCGTAGGCGCCCTGTGCCTGCTTTTCCAGCATCTCCTGCACCCGGTTTTCTCCGCAGAGGTCCACCCCGGCGGCAATGGCCTCCCGGACCCGGTGGGCGTCGTTCATCTTGGTGGCGGCCAGCAGCAGAATCTCCTTGGGATCCCGGCCCGCGGCCTGAGCGGCCCGCTCCATATTCCCGCGCACCAGCGCGACGTTTTCGGCAATGGTCATGGATGAAAGACCTTCTTTCTATAGGGAAGAGGTAAGAGTGAATAGGGAAGAAGAAAGGAGTCGGCTCCGCCGACGGATTTCAATCATCCCCGCAGGGGATACCGCGGAACAGAGAAGAGCGAAAAGTGAATAGGGAAGAGGAAAAGTGTGCCGCTTCGCGGCACGGATCACAATCATCCCCGCAGGGGATACCATTCCTATTCTCTATTCCCTATTCCTTCTTCACTCTTCCAGGTTGATGGGTCTGGGCGGTACGATGGTGGAAATGGCATGCTTGTAGATGAGCTGCTGCTTGCCTTCGGAGTCCAGCACCACGGTGAAGCCGTCAAAGCCTCTCACAATGCCGTGGAGCTGAAAGCCGTTCATCAAAAACATGGTGACGGTGAGCCGGTCCTTCCGGGCCTGGTTGAGAAAAGTGTCCTGAAGATTCTGGGATTTCTGCATGATATCTGCTCCTTTGTATGTAAGTTTTCCGCATTTGCGGACAACTTATCATAACCCGAAGCGAAGGTCGACTGCTGTCGAAAGGAAGAGTTAAGAATGAATAGGGAAGAGGAAAGGTGTGCCGCTTTGCGGCACGGATTACAATCATCCCCGCAGGGGATACCAGGAGATGAGGGAATAGATAAGAACGAAAAGGGAAGAGGAAACGAGCCGGACTCGCCAACAAATTGGAATCATCCCCGCAGGGGATACCATCCTTTTTCCTTATTCACTATTCTCTTTTCTCTTGCGCAAGCGTTTCCAGCGCTTGCGGGAGGCTTGGTTCTTTGTCCCACACGATCCAGCGGGTCTCCGGGTCTCTGCCGAACCAGGTGAGCTGGCGCTTGGCATAGCGGCGGCTATTGAGCTTGATAAGCTCTGCCGCCTCCTCCCGGCTCATTTCGCCGGAGAGAGCCAGGGCCGCTTCCTTGTAGCCGATGGCTTGCATGGCGGTGCAGCGGGGGCTGAATCCCTCGTCCAGCAGGCGCTCCACTTCCGCAAAAAGGCCGTCCTCCACCATCTGATCCACCCGGCGGTCGATGCGGGCGTAGAGATCCGCCCGGTCACGAAAGCGCAGGGCCAGCTTCAGCGCGGTGTAGCGGGGCGGCAGGGCCTTTGTCTCGGCGTCGTGCTGGGTGATGGTCTTGCCGGTGAGGCGGTAGATCTCCATGGCGCGGACGATGCGGCGCTTATCCCCCGGGTGGAGCTTTGCCGCCCGGTCCGGGTCGAAGCTCCGGAGGGCTTCCAGCATGGCCTCCCCGCCCAGGCGGTCATAGTCCGCGTTCAGCTGGGCGCGAAGCCCCTCGTCTCCCTGGTCCCGCCCGGCAAAGTCCCGGCCGGAGAGGAGAGAGTCGATATACAGTCCGGTGCCGCCTACGATCACCGGGGTCTTCCCGGCGGCCAGCAGCCCGTCGCAGACCTTGGCGGCGTCCTCCACGTAGCGGGAGACGGAATAGTCCTCCCAGGGCTCGCACACGTCGATCATGTGGTGGGGGACCTGGGCGCGCTCCGCCGCCGTTGCCTTGGCGGTGCCGATGTCCATGCGGCGGTAGACCTGCATGGAGTCGGCGGAGACGATCTCGCCTCCGAAGCGTTGGGCCAGGGCGATGCCCAAAGCGGTCTTCCCCGTGGCGGTGGGGCCGCAGACAACGATGACCTGGCTCTTCATACGATGCGCTTGAACATTTTTTCCAGATCCGTCTTGCTGAGGATGGCGGAGACGGGCCTGCCGTGGGGGCAGTACTTCACCCGGCCGGAGAGGACCTCGCGCACGATGGTCTCCCGCTCGGCGTCCGTGGTGTCCCAGCCGGCCTTGATGGCGGCCTTGCAGGCAACGGTATGCAAAATCTCGTCCCGGGCGGCGGCAGGGTCGGGGGCCTTGCCCCGGCGCAGCTTCTCCAGGATTTCCTCCAGGGTGGGGGCGGCGTCGGAGGGCAGAATGTCCGCCGGGACGGCCCGGACGATGTATTCCCTTGCGCCGAAGGGCTCCAGCTCGAAGCCCAGCTCCGAGAGCAGCGCGCCATTCTGCTCCAGCAGCTCCCCGTCGCCCCCGTCGAGACGCAGGGTCACCGGGGCCAGCAGGGTCTGGGACATGATCTTCCGGTCGGCCTGCTTCAGCCGGTCGAAGTTCATGCGCTCGTGGGCGGCGTGCTTGTCGATGAGCAGGATCTGATCCTTCAGCTCCACCAGAATATAGGTCTTCAGCGCCTCCCCCAGTATCTTGTGGTCGGGAAGGGGCTGACTTTCCACATTTTGAACAGAGTTTTCCACATTTTTACTGCCGGCAGGGGCCAAAATGCCTGTCGTTTCCGGGGGTTTCCGGTCGAAAGCGGGCGAAACCGGGGCGGGAGAGAGATCCAGCCGGGTCTGCTCCGGCATTTCCGGGGCGTGGAGGCGCATGGCGCTGCCGAAGCCCTGCTCCGCCGGACGGGGCGCGGGGGCGCTCTGGGCGGCGCGGAACTGCTCCGCGTTCATGCTGCGGAAGAAGTCCTCCGCCTTGTTTGCGGCGGGCTGCTTCGGCGCGGGGGCGGGAGCCGCCGGGGCGGACGGTGCCGCCGCGGGCTTTGCCTCCTCCGGCTGCAGCCGGTCCTCCCCCTGGAGGGCGGAGAGGACGCTGTGGTACACCAGGTCGAAGACCCGGCGCTCATAGGAGAATTTCACTTCCGTCTTGGCCGGGTGGACGTTCACGTCCACGCTGCCGAGACCCAGGTCCAGATAGAGGACGCAGGCGGGGTAGCGCCCGGTGAGCAGGGTGTTTTTATAGGCCTGCTCCAGGGCGGCCTGCATCAGCTGGGACTTGATGAAGCGGCCGTTGCAGAAGAAGTACTGGGCGCCCCGGTTGCCCCGGCCCGCCGAGGGGGAGGAGACGAAGCCCGTGAGCTTCATGCCCTCGTCCTCCCCGCGGCAGGGGAGCAGGCTGGAGGCCAGATCCCGGCCCAGCAGGGCGTAGACGCAGGAATCCGCCCGGCCGTCCCCGGGGGAGAAGAACTCCTCGTCCCCGTCCCGGATGAGGCGCACCGAGACCTCGGGCCGCCCCAGGGCACAGCGCAGCGCCGCCTGGACGCAGGCCGCGGCCTCGCTCCGGTCGGATTTCATGAATTTCAGGCGGGCGGGGGTGTTATAGAACAGATCCCGCACGATCATGGTGGTCCCCTCCGGACAGCCGGTGGGGCCCATCTCCAGGATATCGCCGCCGGAGAGGATGACCACGGTGCCCTCGTCGGCGCCTTTCTGCCGGGTGCGCAGCTCGATATGGCTCACGGCGGAGATGGCTGCCAGAGCCTCGCCGCGAAAGCCCATGGTGCCGATGGCCTCCAGGCCGGAGGCGTCCTTCAGCTTGGAGGTGGCGTGGCGCAGAAAGGCCACCCCGGCGTCCTCCGGGGCCATACCGCAGCCGTCGTCGGTGACGCGGATATAGGTGGCGCCGCCGGAGCGGAGCTCCACCGTGACGTTTTTGGCCCCGGCGTCAAAGGCGTTTTCCATGAGCTCCTTCACCACGGAGGCGGGGCGCTCCACCACCTCGCCGGCGGCGATGAGATCCGCCACATGGGGCGGGAGAATGTTGATGACAGACATAGGATACCTCGGGTAAGGGAAGAGTGAATAGTGCATAGGGAGGGATGATTGCGGTGGATAGAACTCCGCTTGGCTCGCCCCGCGCGGGAGCGTGGGGAGAGCTGGCGCTTGCGCCTGAGAGGGGGTTCCTGCGCTGGGACGGCGGCCCCTCTCCGTCGCTGCGCGACACCTCTCCCCGACGCGGGGCGAGGCAAGAGAAAGGTCGAGACATTCAGGATCCCGTTCCGGCGGAACAGGGCCGCAGCCCTCAAAATTCCGCAGTGGCATTATACCTGATTTTGGTTGAAAGTTCCATACCTTTTATGCTAAAATACTATGAATATCTATGAACAAAGGAAAGACGACTATGAGCTATGTGAGAAACGAGATCGCCCCCGAAGAGATCGCCCGGCAGGAGGAGATCTGCCGCCGCATTTTTGACCGCATCACGGCCGACGGGCAGCGGCCCCTGGCCATGGTGGACACCTACGGCTGCCAGCAGAACGAGGCCGACAGCGAAAAGCTGCGGGGCTACCTGCGGGAGATGGGCTGCGGCTTTACCCAGGATGAGTTCCAGGCGGACATCATCGTGGTGAACACCTGCGCCGTGCGGGAGCACGCCGAGATGCGGGTCTTCGGCAACGTGGGCGCCCTGAACCACTCCAAAAAGGCCCGGCCCGGGCAGATCATCGCCGTCTGCGGCTGCATGGTGCAGCAGCCCCATATCGCCGAGAAGATCAAGAAGTCCTATCCCATCGTGGACCTGGTCTTCGGGCCCCACGAACTCTGGCGCTTCCCGGAGCTGCTGGAAAAGGCCATGACCGGCAAAAAGCGGGTCTTTGCCACGGAGAAGAGCGATGGCAACCTTGCCGAGGGCATCCCCCAGCAGCGGGACGGCAGCGTGAAGGCCTGGCTCAGCATCATGTACGGCTGCAACAACTTCTGCACCTACTGCATCGTGCCCTACGTCCGGGGGCGGGAGCGCTCCCGGAAACCGGAGGACGTGGTCCGGGAGGCCCGCGAGCTCATTGCGGCGGGCTATAAGGACATCACCCTCCTGGGTCAGAACGTGAATTCTTATGGAAAAGACCTGGGTCTTGGCGTGGATTTTGCCGATCTCATCCGCATGGTGGACGCCATCGACGGGGATTATGTGCTCCGCTTCATGACCAGCCACCCCAAGGACGCCTCGGAAAAGCTCTTTCAGGCCATGGCGGAATCCCGCCACTGCGCCCATCAGCTGCACCTGCCGGTGCAGTCCGGCAATGACCGGGTGCTGAAGGCCATGAACCGCAGCTACACCCGGCAGAAGTACCTGGACCAGGTGGCCCTGGCCAGGCGGTACATGCCGGATCTGGTGCTGACCACGGATATCATCGTGGGCTTTCCCGGGGAGACGGAGGAGGAGTTTCAGGACACCCTCTCCCTCTGCGAGCAGGTGCGCTACGACGCCATGTTCACCTTCATCTACTCCAAGCGTGTGGGGACCCCCGCGGCCTCCATGCCGGACCCCTTCACCCGGGCCGACAAGCAGCGGCATTTTGACGCCCTCACCGAGCTGAGTAACCGCATCTCCGGGGAAAAGCACAAGGCCTACGAGGGCAGGACCCTCCGCGTCCTGGTGGACGGGGAGACCGGGCGGGACGAGTATAACCTCTCCAGCCGCACCGACGGCGGCCGACTGGTGCACCTGAAGGGCGACCCCAGCCTGGTGGGTCAGTTTGTGGAGGCCACCATCACAGCCTCCAACACCTGGGCACTGTATGGCGAGATCAAGTTTTGAGATTCGGGTTTTGAGAGGGGGCCCCTACCGCCCCAGTGTGCGCACTGGGGCACCTCCCCCAAAGGGGGAGGCAAGGGCGCGGTGGAGCGTGAACGGAGAAGCAACTTGCTTCCCCTCTGGGGGAAGTGCCGCGAAGCGGCGATAGGGGTGCGCTTCCCCCGCAGGGGGAAGCGGCCGAAGGCCGATAGGGGGAACAACCATGCAGCTGGAACAGAACAAAGCCCTCCTGACCAACGCACGGAATCTGAGAAAAGGGATGACCGAGGAAGAGAGAAAGCTGTGGTACACCTTTCTCTGCAAGCTTACGATCCGCTTTCGCCGCCAACAGATCATTGGCAACTATATCGTGGATTTCTACTGTCATTCAAGGGGGCTTGTAATTGAATTGGACGGCTCCCAGCATTTTGAAGACAAAGGGAAACAGGCAGATTTGGAACGAGATACCTATCTGCGAGGCTTGGGCCTTACGGTCTTGCGATACTCAAATCTGGATGTGAACCGAAATTTCCGAGGCGTATGTGAGGATATTTTACAGCATATGTAACGCCCCCACCGGCATCCGCCTTGCGTGAGACGGCGGACGGGCCCCTACCGCCCCAGTGTGCGCACTGGGGCACCTCCCCCAAAGGGGGAGGCAAGGGCGCGGTGGAGCGTGAACGGAGAAGCAACTTGCTTCCCCTCAGGGGGAAGTGCCGCGAAGCGGCGATAGGGGTGCGCTTCCCCCTCAGGGGGAAGTGGCCGAAGGCCGATAGGGCTTGCTTCCCCCTCAGGGGGAAGTGGCCGAAGGCCGATAGATCTTGCTTCCCCCTCAGGGGGAAGTGGCCGAAGGCCGATAGGGGATAGAGCGAGAAAGCGGGAGGAAAAGCATGAGCTTTGATTACGGAGAATATCTTTTTCAAAACTTCTGGCTTCCCATCAGCTTGCTGTCCTTTTTCCTCCTTGGCGGCTGCTTCGCCCTCCTGTTTATGAAGCCCGTCAAAACCGCGTATGAAAAAGAGAATGAGCCGGAAGAAACATTGACGCAGAAGCTCCTCGTCGGACTGCTTGCTGTAATAACCATTGGCTTTTCGCTCTATATCAACCTTCGTACACTGTTCGGACTGGGCATCGATCTATACCGGGATCGAAATGAGCAGGCCATCGAGCATCGCGGTGTGATTGAAGAAATCGTTCCGATCGAAGAACCGATACATAAGTACCATACCGCGGAAGGCACGAGCTTTGGCGTGATGATGACGGTCGGAGGGGAACGCTTTCACGCCATGTCGGCTGCTGACTTTGAAGTGGGGCAGACGGTTCAGGTCCTGTATCTACCAAACAGCCATTGTGTTTTGGAGATTCATGGAATAGACTGACCGAGTGAAAAGCCGCCCCGGCACAGCCCCCACCGGCATCCGCCTTGCGTGGGACGGCGGACGCCACCTCCCCCGGAGGGGGAGGCTGGCCCCTACCGCCCCAGTGTGCGCACTGGGGCACCTCCCCCAAAGGGGGAGGCAAGGGCGCGGGGGAACGTAAACGGAGAAGCAACTTGCTTCCCCCTCAGGGGGAAGTGCCGCGAAGCGGCGATAGGGGTGCGCTTCCCCCTCTGGGGGAAGTGCCGCGAAGCGGCGATAGGGGTGCGCTTCCCCCTCAGGGGGAAGAGGCCGAAGGCCGATAGGAGGAAAGAACGTGCCATGACACAGGTTGAAAAGTTGGTGGAACAAATCCGAGATATACTTGAAGGAAAAATGGTGTTGGAGCTTGCCTGTGGAACGGCGGTATTCTCTCTGGCTGCGGCAAAATATGCCAAAAGCGTCGTTTGCCTGGATTTGGACAGCAGCCGGTTAGACAAACGGGTGCCCGACATGCAGAACCTGGATTATGTGTTAGCGGATGCTGCGCGTACGGGCCTTGAAACGGGGCGTTTTGACATGGTTATCCTCTACAATGCATTTTACCATATTAAGGATCAATGGCCAGACATTTTAGCGGAAGGGAAAAGGCTGCTAAAGCCGAGCGGATTATTTTTCGTTATCTCTTCCTGGAATTTGGACAAAACGCTGATGGAGGAAAAACTAAGCGGAATCGTGCAGAGAGGTATTTTTTACGTTTGTTTAGTTAGTTAATAAGCCAACCTCGCGCGTGCCCCCACCGCCCCAGTGTGCGCACTGGGGCACCTTCCCCAAAGGGGGAGGCAAGGGCGCGGGGGAACGCGAACGGAGAAGCAACTTGCTTCCCCCTCAGGGGGAAGTGCCGCGAAGCGGCGATAGGGGTGCGCTTCCCCCTCAGGGGGAAGTGGCCGAAGGCCGATAGATCTTGCTTCCCCCTCAGGGGGAAGTGGCCGAAGGCCGATAGGGGAAATCAAAGAAAGTGAATAGAGAATCGTGAATCGTTGAGGCATCCCCTTTGGGGATGATGAGAAGCGTGCCGCTTTGCGGCACAGCATCCTTCTTCCTTCTTCTCTATTCACTTTTCACTGAAAAACCGGAGGTTTTTTATCATGGCTGAATTGACGCCCATGAAGAAGCAATACAACGAGATCAAGCAGCAGCACCCGGATTGTCTGCTGTTTTTCCGCCTGGGCGATTTTTACGAGATGTTCGACGACGACGCGAAGCTTGCCTCCCGGGAGCTGGACCTGGCCCTGACCACCCGGGATCGGAACGTGGAGGACCCGGAGCTGCGCACCCCCATGTGCGGCGTGCCCTACCACAGCGCCGAGACCTACATCGCCCGGCTCATCGCCAAGGGCTACAAGGTGGCCATCTGCGAGCAGATGGAGGACCCGGCTCTGGCCAAGGGCCTGGTGCAGCGGGATGTGATCCGCATCATCACCCCGGGCACCGTCACCGAGAGCTCCATGCTGGAGGAAAAGCGCAGCAACTATCTCTGCGCCGTTTCCCTGAACGGCGATAAGGGGGGCGTTGCCTTCTGCGACGTGTCCACCGGGGAATTCTGCTGCGCGGCCTTTGAGAAGGATGCCGTGAGCCACATCCTCAACGAGCTGGGCCGCTTCGCGCCCCGGGAGGCGCTGCTGTCCCTGGCAGCCCTGGAGGAGCGGCGGATCGGGGAATTCCTGCGCCAGAAGCTCGGCGCCATGCTGGAGCCGCCCCGGGATTACTTCGAGTACATGCCTGCCGCCGCGGCCCTCTGCGAGCGCTTCGGGTATCGGGACGTGGACGAGGCGGGACTGGAGGGCCAGACCGAGGCCGTCGCCGCCGTGGGCGCCCTGCTGCGCTATATCCAGGAGACCCAGAAGTTCGACCTGAGCTATATCCGGAAGCTGGACGTGTTCTACGGCGGGCGTTACATGGAGCTGGACTGGACCACCCGGCGGAGCCTGGAGCTCACCGAATCCCTGCGCAGCGGGGAAAAGCGGGGCAGCCTCCTCTGGGTGCTGGACAAGACCAAGACCCCCATGGGGGCAAGACTGCTGCGGGCCTGGGTGGAGCGGCCGCTGCTGTCGGTCCTCGCCATCAAGCGGCGCCACGCCGCGGTGGGCGAGCTGGCGCGGGAATCCGTCAAGCGCAGCGAGCTGATGCTCTCCCTGCGGGAGATCCATGATATCCAGCGCCTGGTGGGCCGCTGCGTCTACGGCACTGCCGGCGGCCGGGACCTGCGGGAGCTCTGCAACTGCGCCTCCGTGCTGCCGAAGCTCAAGGAGCAGCTTTCCTCCTTCCAGTGCAAGGAGCTCATGCAGATCGCGGGGATGGACGCCCTGGAGGATCTGCACTACGCCATCGACCGGGCGATCTGCGACGATCCCCCCTTCTCCGTGCGGGAAGGCGGCATCCTGCGGGAGGGCTATTCCGAGGAGCTGGACCGGCTCCGCTCCCTGCGGGACCACGGGAGTGATGCCATCGCCGCCCTGGAAGGGCGGGAGCGGGAGCGCACCGGCATCAAGAAGCTGAAGGTGGGCTACAACCGGGTCTTCGGCTATTACATCGACATTCCCAAGTCCGCCGGGGACGTGGAGATCCCGGAGGACTATATCCGCAAGCAGACCCTGGTCTCCAACGAGCGCTACTTCACCCCGGAGCTGAAGGAGCTGGAAAACGCCCTGGTCTCCGCCCGGGAGCGGATCAACGAGCTGGAGTTTGAGTATTTCACGGAGCTGCGCAAGCAGGTGGCTGCCCAGGTGGACCGGATCCAGGCCACGGCAGACGCGGTGGCGGCCCTGGACGTCTACTGCTCCCTGGCTGAGGCCGCGGTGCGCAACAACTACGTCTGCCCCGAGATGGAGGCCTCCAGGGAGCTGCGCATCGTGCAGGGGCGGCACCCGGTGGTGGAGCAGACCCTGAAGGACGTGCTCTTCGTCCCCAACGACACTTACCTAAACGACGCCGACGACCGGGTGGCCATCGTCACCGGCCCCAACATGGCCGGCAAGTCCACCTACATGCGCCAGACCGCCCTCATCGTCCTCATGGCCCAGATGGGCTCCTTCGTGCCCGCCCAGAGCGCCGTCATCGGCGTGGTGGACCGGGTCTTCACCCGCATCGGCGCCTCCGACGACCTGGCCTCCGGCCAGTCCACCTTCATGGTGGAGATGAACGAGATGGCCCAGATCCTGCGCCACGCCACGGCTTCCTCCCTGCTGATCCTGGATGAGATCGGCCGGGGCACCTCAACCTTCGACGGCATGGCCATCGCCCGGGCGGTGCTGGAATACTGCGCCGACAAGCGCAAGCTGGGCGCCAAGACCATGTTTGCCACCCACTACCACGAGCTCTCCGCCCTGGAGGGGGAGGTGAACGGGGTGCGCAACTACAACATCACCGCCAAGAAGCAGAAGGGCGAGCTGGTCTTCCTGCGCAAGATCGTCCGGGGCGCCGCCGACGACAGCTACGGCATCGAGGTGGCAAAGCTGGCGGGCCTTCCCGAGGCGGTGATCCAGAAGGCCAAGGGCTATCTCAAGGAGCTGGAGAGCGACGGCGTTCCCCGCCCCGCCCTGAGCTTCGAGGAGGACGACCAGATCAGTCTGGCCGACATGGCGGCGGAGGAGCTGAGAAGGACCCTGCGGGATCTGGATCTGAATACCCTGACCCCCATCGAGGCCATGAACCTGCTCTTTGAACTGCAGAAGAAAGCGAGAAGCTGATGGAAGAGAACCGACTGCCCCGCAGCGAAATGCGCCCCTGGCAATACGCCGGGGTCATCCTGTGGCTGCCGATGCATGTGTATGGCCTGCCCTGGCTGCTGCTGCGCTGTTTGCCCGACCTCACCGTGGGAGGACTGAACTTCTGGAGCTACGCCATCGGCGCGGGACTGTTGACGGCCCTGTGTCTCGGCTTTCTCCGCCGGGATTTCGACCGGCTCTGGGAGCGGCCCCTGTATATCCTGGGCCAGGCCCTGAAGGGCTATTTTCTCCTGATGGCTTCGGAGTTTCTGGTGTCCATCCTGGTCTATGCCATTCTGCCCCAGGCAAACCCCAACAACGAGGCCATCCTGGACCTGGCCAGGGCCGAGCGGGGCAGGATCCTGGCCATCACCATCGTGCTGGCCCCGCTGGTGGAGGAGCTGATGTTCCGCGGCGGCGTCTTCGGCCTGCTGCGCCGCTGGAACCGTTATCTGGCCTACGGGCTGTGCATGCTGCTCTTCGCCCTGTACCACACCTGGCAGTACGCCCTCACGGACCCCATCTTCTGGCTCTATCTGCTGCAGTATCTCCCCGCGGGCTTTATCCTCTGCCGCAGCTATGAAAAGACCGAGTGCATCTGGACGGCCATCCTGCTGCACATGCTGAACAACAGCATCTCGCTCCTGGCCCTGGGAGGCTGAGAGATGGAGGAGACGATCATCCGCCCCATCGCCCGCTATTACGGCGACCTGGGAGAGAAATTCGGCGTTCCCCGCCAGGCCGGGGTGGTGGAGGAGCTGGAGGGCCGCGTGGTTTTTGAGCCCGCCTACCGGGATCCCGAGGCCCTGCGGGGCATCGAGGGCTTTGACCGGCTCTGGCTCATCTGGCAGTTTTCCGAAAATCTGCGCAAGGAGGGGGACTGGTCCCCCACGGTGCGCCCGCCGCGGCTCGGCGGCAACACCCGAATGGGGGTTTTCGCCACCCGCTCCCCCTTCCGGCCCAACGCCCTGGGTCTCAGCTGCGTGCGGCTGCTGGGGATCGAGCAGGACCGGGAAAAAGGCACGGTGCTGCGCATCGGCGGCGCCGATCTCATGAGCGGGACGCCCATTTTTGACATCAAGCCCTATATCCCCTATGCCGACGCCCACCCCGAGGCCCGCTCCGGCTTCGCCCCGGACGCCGGGGAGAAGCTCACGGTGGATTGTCCAGCCAAACTGGAGGCCCTGGTGCCCGCGGAAAAGCGACTGGCCCTCCGCGGCGTCCTGGCAAACGACCCCCGGCCCCGGTATCAGAAGGACCCGGAGCGGGTCTACGGCCTCAATTTCGCCGGACAGAACGTAAAATTCACCGTGGACGGCGACCGGCTTACGGTGAAAGACGTGGGAAAAAGGGAAGAGTGAAAAGTGAATAGTGAAGAGATATGGTATCGCCTGCGGCGATGATGGAAAACCGTCCCCGCAGTCGATACCTTATTTTTTCCGATATGGCAGGAGCAGAAAAAAGGTGTCCGCCTCAAAGACAGATCTTTTCGATCCGTCCGCGAAGCGGACACCTCAACTTTTCCCTTTTCCCTCTTCACTTTTCTCTTATTATTCCAGCTGCCTCATAATGTAGGCCTTCACCTGTTCCAGCTTGCTTTGCCGCCAGGCGCCCTCCTCGGCCCGGCGGGAGAGGGGCACGATCCGGGAGAAATCCATGTGGGCGCCCTCGAAATAGCCGTCGGGCTCGGTGCTGAAGAAGTAGTCCCGCCAGACCTCCGCCGGTGCATCGGTGAAGCGCTGCGGCTCCAGATAGAGCATCTTGCGCATGTCCTCCTTCACGAAGGCCTGGGCCGCCAGGGGCGAGAGCAGGGCATATTCCTCTGCCGGGACGTTGGTGAAGATCTCCGGCAGGGGCGCGGCCTCGATCCGCTCTTCGCCCCGGACGATGCGGATGCCCCGGGCCTCGAAGTCCAGCTTTTCCTCCGTGAAGATCAGTTTCAGCAGCACGCCGATATCGGTGTAGAGATGGGCCCGCTGATAGTCGGTATCGAAGATGAAATTGCCGAGAGAATAGAAAATGGCCTTGCCGTTGTCGAAAAGCTCGTAGTTTTCCGGCACATGGGGATGGTGGGCCACCACCACGTCCGCCCCCAGCTCCAGATATTTCAGATAGCGGTCCCGGGTGTAGGGGGAGGGCAGACTGGTGAACTCCTCCCCGCCGTGGGAAACGATCACGCACCAGCGGGCTTTGGATTTCACCTCGGCGATGCGCTCGGCGATATAGTCCATGTCGTCCCAGCGGAAGATGCCGGGCTCGGTGGCGGTGGCGGGGATGCACTCGGCCATATAGGCAACGCCGAACATACCGATGCCGCCGGCCTCCTCCAGATAGATGGGCTGGGAGGCCTCCACCTCGTTGAGCCCCGCGCCGATGGTGCGGCAGCCCAGCTGCGCCGCCAGGGCACGGGTGCTGATGACACCCTCCCGGCCGGCGTCCATGGTGTGGTTGTTGCCGATGCACCAGATATCCGCGCCGATCTTTTCCAGCAGGCAGGCCGCCGCCGGGTCCATGCTGTGGAAGAACACGCCCCGGCTGCCGTCGTCTACGGCGTCGATGAGGGCGCCCTCCACATTGGCGGCCACGTGGTCCGCGCTGCGGAAAAAGGCCAGGGTCTCGTCGTCCAGCAGCTTTTCGTCCTCCCAGCGGCGGGCCATGTAGCGGTCAAAGCCGATGTCGCCGGTAAAAATGACGGAAGTTTTGTCCTTGCACATGGGCTTTTCTCCTTTCGCGTATCAGCGCAGGCGGCGCAGCGTCTCCAGCAGCAGCGCCCAGGTCCGGCGGGTGGAGGCGATGCGCAGCCGCTCCTCGGGGGTGTGGATCTTGATCAGGTCCGGGCCGAAGGAGATGCAGTCCAGCCAGGGCATCTTGCCGGAGAGCACGCCGCATTCCAGTCCCGCGTGCAGGGCTTCGATCCGGGGCTCCTTCCCGTAGAGGGTCCGGAAGGCCTCCGCCGTTCGCTCCCGCACCGGGGAATCCGCCCGGTAGGCCCAGCCGGAATAGGACGCTGGGATCTCCGCGCTGCCGCCCAGGGCCTCAGCCAGGGCGATGACGCGCCGGGTGGTCTCCTCCTGCTGGGAGAAAATGCTGGAGCGGGCCATGAAGCGGGCCATGACCGCGTCCTCCGCCGTGGATACCTGGCCCAGGTTCAGGGAGGTCTGCACCAGACCGGGGACCTCCGGGCTCATGACCTGCACGCCGTTTGGAGCACAGAAGAGGAAGCAGAGGATCCGCCGGGTGCTTTCGGCGCTCATGGGGACTTCGTCGCTTTCCACCGGGGCGAGAGAGAGCGTGATCCCCGGATCCGTGACGTGGAATTCGTTTTGCAGCTGGGCGGCAAGCTCCGCGCAGGCAGCCTGGGCGGCAGCCGGGTCCTCGACCCGGATCAGGGCCCTTGCCTCCCGGGGGATGGCGTTATCCTTGCTGCCGCCCTCCGCCCGGATGAGCCGCAGCGCCGTGCGCCTTGCCAGAGTGTCCAGCGCCCTGCCCAGCAGGATGTCCGCGTTGGCCCGGCCCTTGTGGATCTCCTCCCCGGAGTGGCCGCCCAGCAGGCCGGTGACGGAGAGCAGCAGGCTCGTGCCCGGGAAGGCCTCCCGGCTCACGGGCAGGGTGCAGAGGGCCCGGGTGGAGCCGGCGCAGCTCACGGTGAGCACCCCTTCCGCCTCGGAATCCAGGTTCAGCAGGCATTTTGCCCGCAGGTCAGAGGCGTCCAGCGCCCGGGCGCCCAGCAGGCCCACCTCCTCATCGGTGGTGAAGAGGCATTCCAGAGGCCCGTGGGGGATGCTGTCGTCGTCCAGCACCGCCAGCGCCATGGCCACGGCGATGCCGTCGTCCCCGCCCAGGGTGGTGCCCCGGGCGCCGACCTCGTCTCCCTCCACAAAGAGGTCCAGACCCTCCCGCTCCATATCCTTTTCGCAGCCGGGGGCCTTCTCGCAGACCATGTCCATGTGGCCCTGGAGCATGACGCAGGGAGCTTCCTCATAGCCGGGGGAGGCGGCCTTCCAGATGATCACGTTGCTGCTCTCATCCTGCCGGAAGCGGAGGCCCCGCTCCTTTGCAAAGGCCACCAGATAGTCGCTGATGGCTTTGGTATTGAAAGATCCGTGGGGGATGGCGCAGATCTGCTCAAAAAAAGAAAAAACCGCTTTGGGTTCCAGTCCCGATAAAACGCCCATCCAGGCTCTCCTTTCCAACCGATACATTCGGAGAAAACACTATGCAAGTGAAAGCTCACTTGCATAGTGTTTTTCATAAGATTCTTCGCTTTGCTCAGCATACCGGGGCATGTTGAGCAGGCCAAAGCCTCAGGCCAGGGCGGCCATCAGTCTGGCGCAGAGCACCGCCAGCGGCGTGCCCACTACATAGCCCATCAGGGCCATCAGGATGCCAACGGGCACCAGGGAGCCGGAGTAGGAGCCGGCCAGCACCGGCGCGGAGGCGGTGCCGCCGATATTGGCCAGAGAGGCCACCCCCGCGGTGAAGAGGTCCAGTTTCAGCAGCTTGCAGATGATCAGCATCAGCACGGTGTGGACGGCCAGTACGATGAAGCCGGTGAGGATCCAGGCCGGGGCGTCGCCCAGCTCCAACAGGCTTGCCCGGGAGGCCAGCAGGCCGATGACCGCGTAGAGCAGCAGGTTCGATACCTCCACGGAGCCCGCGACCTTGCCCAGAGGCGTCACGGCGGCGATGAGGGCCACGACGGTGACGAAGAGGACGGTCCAGGTGGCCTTGTCGGAGAAGTTGGTCAAGTTATAGAGGGCGGCGCCAATGTTGGTGGCGATGGCGCTGACCAGGAAGGCGCAGCCGATGAGCAGCAACAGACTCTGGAAGGAGACGGGCTTGGTGTTGAGCTTGGCCTCCTCCTCCAGCCGGAGGGAGACCTCGTCCAGCTTGCTGGTATCGGCCTTGGTCCACTTGTTGAAGGCCGGCGCCAGCTGGATGGCCCAGAGCAGGAACATGACCCACAGCGAGTAGTCGATGGAGTCGATGACCAGGGCATAGCCCATGTCGGCCTCGCTGATGTCCAGGGCGGCCTGCACGGCCACCATGTTGCCGCTGCCGCCGATCCAGGAGCCGCAGAGAGCGCCCAGACCCATCCAGGCGTCCTTGCCGATGACGCCCTTCATCAGCACGAAGGCCACCACGAAGCCGATCATGATGGTGAGGGTGGCGGAGAAGAAGCCGATCAGCATCCGGGGCCCCAGGCGCAGGACCTTGCGAATGTCGCAGCGCAGCAGCATGGCAAAGATCATGGCGTAGGTCAGGTTGTTTTTCAGGGCGGAGTAGGCGGGCTTGGTCTCGCCCAGATCCCAGACCTTCATGGTGCAAAGCAGCATGGCAATGAGGTAGCAGAGAACCACAGCGGGGATGAACTTGAAGAATTTCTGCAGCCAGCCCTTGGCGTTCTTCTCCAGGGTGACCAGGACCGCTGCCATGAACAGCAGCACAGCCACATAAGTAAAGCCGTTTGTAATCATAAGATCCCTCTCTTTCTCATAGTCGCCGTTTTTGCCGGACAGCCCCACCCGGGGGAAAAAAGAACAAACTGTGAACTTGTATACCACTATAATTCCCTAACGTAATGATGTCAAGAGCGCTGAAAAAGATTTGTGGAAAGGACGAAAAAAACAGAGGGAACGAGAAAGCAAATTTGGAAAAATTGAAGAGAGAGGAGTGCATGGTGAACAGTGAAAAGTGAAGAGTGAAGAGTGAAGAGTGAAGAGATATGGTATCGCCTGCGGCGATGATGGAAATGCATCTCCGGAGACGATGCCTTTCTTCTTTTGCCGACAAGGAAAGCGCAGAAAAGAGGCGTCCGCCTCAAAGACAGATCCTTTCGATCCGTCCGCGAAGCGGACACCTCAACTCTTCACTCTTCACTATTCTTTACAGTACGGCGATCAGGGCGTCCACGTCCTCCTCCCGGGTGGCCCAGCTGGTGACGAAGCGCACCGCCTTCCGCCCGTCGGGCAGGGGCTCCCAGGTCTCAAAGGCGGCGTACTGCCGCAGCTTCTCCTCCTGCGCCTTCGTCAGGATGGGAAACTGTTGGTTGGTGGGGGAGTCGGCAAAGAGGGGATAGCCCTTCTCCACGAAAGCGGCCTTCAGCTTCATGGCAAGCTCAATGGCGTGGCGGCTGATCTTGAAATACAGATCGTCGGTAAAGAGAGTGTCAAACTGCACCCCCAGGAGCCGCCCTTTGGCCAGCATGGCGCCCTGCTGCTTGACCAGGGTGGCCATGTGCTTCGGCATGTCCCCCTTGGGGAAGACCAGGGCCTCGCCGCAGAGGGCGCCCACCTTGGTGCCGCCGATGTAAAACACATCGCAGAGCTCGCAGAGCTCCGGCAGCGTCATGTCGCAATCCGGGCTCATGAGCCCGTAGCCCAGCCTTGCCCCGTCCACGAAAAGGCGCAGGCCGTATTCCCCGCAGACGGCGTGGAGGGCCTCCAGCTCCGCCTTGCTGTACAAGGTGCCCAATTCCGTGGGCTGGGAAACGTACACCATGCCGGGAAAGGGCATGTGGTCGCGGGTCTCGTTGGCATAGAAGCCGGCGCAGTAGTCCCGAACGGTTTCGGCGGCCAGCTTTCCGCCCTGCTGGGGCAGGGCGATGACCTTGTGGCCGGTAAACTCAACGGCTCCCGCCTCATGGACGTTGATGTGGCCGGTGTCGGCGGCGATGACGGCCTCCCAGCGCTGCAGCAGGGAAGCAATGGTCACGGCGTTGCACTGGGTGCCGCCAACCAGAAAATACACGTCAGCCGCAGGCTTCCGGCAGGCGGCGCGGATCTTCTCCCGGGCGGCGGCGCAGAAGCAGTCCTCCCCATAGCCGGGCTGGGAGACAAGATTGCTTTCCTGCAGCCGCTCCAGGATACGGGGGTGGGCCCCCTCGGTGTAGTCGCTGAGATAATAGAGCATGTTTATTCCTCCGTTCTCCGTTGATTCCGCCTTCGGCGGCTGATATAGCGTTCCATGTGTCCGGCGTTGATGAATTCCGCCAGCACCAACTGGTCAAAGACCGGCACCGTGCAGGAGAAGGAATCCAGCTTCGCCCGGTAGTCCTCCAGCAGCCGCTGCGGCAGCACCAGAAAGCCGGTGCGCACCGAGGGAGCCAGGAGCTTGGAAAAGGTGTTCAGATAGATGCCCCGGTCCGGGTCCAGGGAACAGATGGTCTGGATCCGCCGGGTGGGGGAGGCAAAGGCGGCGTCATAGTCGTCCTCCACGATGAGGCTGTCCCGCTCCCTTGCCCAGGACACATACTCGTGCCGCTTGGCGGCGGAGGCGGTGACGCCGCTGGGGTAGCTGTGATAGGGGGTCACGTGCAGCACCCCGGCCTCACAGCCGGCAAGGGCGGCGCTTTCGATGCCGTCCTCTCCCATGGGGAGGGGTCGGCAGCGGGCGCCGTTGGCCTCGTAGACCCTTTGGATCTGTTCATAGCAGGGATCCTCCAGGGCAAAGGACCGCGCCCGGCCCAGCAGCTGCACGATGAGTCCGTAGAGATACTCCGCCCCGGCGCCCACCACGATCTGCTCCGGGTCCACCGGTAGGGAGCGGCTGCGGCTCAGCCAGGCGGCAAGGGCTTCCCGCAGCGGGAGGCAGCCCTTGCTGGGACAGCGGTCCAGGATATGCCTGTCATAGTCGGAGAGGACGGCGCGCATGGTGCGTGCCCAGAGGGAGAAGGGAAAGTCCGCCGGCGCGCCCTCTCCCGCCCGCATTTCCTCCAGCTGCGCCCGGCGCGGCGGCACCGCCGCCGGGGAGGCGCCGCCGAAGGCGACGTAATAGCCGCTGCGGGGCCGGGCCAGGAGATAGCCCTCGTCCGTGAGCAGGGCCAGGGCGTGCTCCACCGTGATCACGCTCAGGCCCAGCTCCTCGGCAAAGCTGCGCTTGGAGGGGAGCTTGGCGCCTGTGGGCAGGGCACCGGAGACGATGTCCTGCCGCAGCTGGCGGTAGAGCTGCAGATAGGCGCTCTCGCCGCAGCGCTTTTCAATGTGATAATTCATAGCATGATCTCAAATCTGACCTTATAATTTTGCATCAAACTGGCGATAGAAATAAGTCCAAATCTGATTATAATGGAAGCAGATCAAATGTCAAGGAGGCTTTTCCATGGCTTATCATAAAATCCTCACCATCCAGGACATCTCCTGTGTGGGCCAGTGCTCCCTGACGGTGGCCCTGCCCATCCTCTCCGCCGCCGGACAGGAGACCTGCATCCTCCCCTCGGCGGTGCTGAGCACCCACACAGCGGGCTTCACCGGCTACACCGTCCGGGACCTGACGGAGGACATCCCCGCCATCACCGCCCACTGGGAGAAGGAGAAGATCGCCTTTGAGGCGGTGTACACCGGGTATCTGGGCAGCACCCAGCAGATCGGCATGGTGCGGGACCTGATCGCTCGCCTCTCCGCCCCCGGGGCTCTTGCCATTGTGGACCCGGCCATGGCGGATAACGGCAAGCTTTACCCAGCCTTTGATGGGGCCTATGTGGAGGCCATGAAGACCCTGGCCTTCTCGGCGGACATCATCCTGCCAAACATCACCGAGGCCTGCTTCCTCACGGGCATGGACTACCGGGAGGACTATGACGAAGGCTATATCTCAGAGCTGCTGAATAGGCTGACCGCTGCCGGGGCGAAGACCGTCGTCCTCACCGGCGTGGGCTATGCGCCGGAGCGCACCGGGGTCCTGGTGCAGGAGAAGGGGCAGAGGCGCTACTACGAGCACCGGAAGCTCTCTCCCGGCAGCCACGGCACCGGGGACGTGTACGCCGCCGCCTTCGTGGGCGCGCTCCTGAACGGCAAAAACGCCTATGACGCCGCCGTCATCGCCGCGGACTACACCGTAAAGTGCATTGAGATCACCCGGGCCGACCCCAGCCACTGGTATGGCGTGAAATTCGAGGCCGCCCTGCCCGCGTATATGAAGATGCTGGGACTCTGAGCAATTGCCCTCCCTCATGTCCTTCCCCCAGCGGGGGAAGGTGTCGCGGCGCGTCTCCCGCAAGCGCCGTGACGGATGAGGGAGAGAGAACAGAATCCGCACGCTGGCGGCAACATGTCCACGCGGCGCTGTGACACGCTTTCCCGCCGCCCCTGTGGGGGGAGAGACACCCCTATCGCCCCTTCGGGGCACTTCCCCCCGAGGGGGAAGCAAGAGCGGGCGGCAAAAGCCGCCCGGGTGGGAGAAGCGGAATACCTTTTCTCAAAGCTCAAAACTGAAAACTCAAAACTGTAAAAAACCCGAAAGCTTTTGCTTTCGGGTTTTCGTTTTTACTTGGCGTAGTCCACAGCCTTGGTCTCGCGGAGGACATGGACCTTGATCTGGCCGGGGTAGGTGAGCTCGTCCTCGATCTTTTTGGCGATATCCCGGGCCAGGAGGACCATCTGATCCTCGCTGACCTCGTCGGGCTTGACCATGATGCGGATCTCCCGACCGGCCTGGATGGCATAGGAACTGGCGATGCCGGGGAAGCTCTTGGAGACCTCCTCCAGCTTTTCCAGACGCTTGACGTAGTTTTCGATGTTCTCGCGCCGGGCGCCGGGGCGGGAAGCGGAGATGGCGTCCGCCGCCTGGACCAGGCAGGCCACCACGGTGCGGGGCTCCACGTCGTTGTGGTGGGCCTCGATGGCGTGGATGACGGCGTCGGATTCCTTGTACTTGCGGGCCAGGTCCACGCCGATGGTGACATGGCTGCCTTCCACCTCGTGGTCGATGGCCTTGCCGATATCGTGCAGCAGACCTGCGCGCTTGGCGGTGTTCACGTCCACGCCCAGCTCGGCGGCCATGAGGCCCGCGATGTGGGACACTTCGATGGAGTGGTTCAGCACGTTCTGGCCGTAGCTGGTGCGGTAGCGCATGCGGCCCAGGAGCTTGATGATCTCCGGGTTCAGGCCGTGGATGTTGGTCTCGAACACGGCGCGCTCGCCCTCGGCCTTGATGGTGGCATTGACCTCGCGCTGGGCCTTGGCGACCATTTCCTCGATGCGGGCCGGGTGGATGCGCCCGTCCTGGATCAGCTTCTCCAGAGCCAGGCGGGCCACCTCACGGCGAACCGGGTCAAAGCTGGAGACGGTGATGGCCTCGGGGGTATCGTCGATGATCAGGTCGCAGCCGGTGAGGGTCTCGATGCTGCGGATGTTGCGGCCTTCGCGGCCGATGATGCGGCCCTTCATCTCGTCGTTGGGGAGGGGGACGACGGAGACGGTGATCTCGCTGGTATGGTCGGCGGCGCAGCGCTGGATGGCGGTGGCAATGATCTCGCGGGCGCGCTCGTCGGCCTCATCCTTGAACTGGGCCTCGATCTCCTTGACCTTCACGGCCATCTCGTGGGTCACATCGTCCTTGACGTTGGCGATGATGTAGGCCTTGGCCTCTTCCACGGTAAAGCCGGAGATCTTTTCCAGCATTTCCAGCTGGCTCTTCTTGATCAGCGCCACTTCGGCCTGCTGGGCCTCCACAGCGGCGATCTTGTTGGACAGGGTGTCGCTCTTCTTCTCCAGGGCGTCGGTCTTGCGGTCCAGGGTCTCCTCCTTCTGCTGAAGGCGGCGCTCCTGCTTCTGCACCTCTGCCCGGCGCTGCTTTTCTTCCCGCTCATACTCGGAGCGGCGTCTGTGTATTTCTTCCTTTGCCTCTACGAGAGCTTCTCTCTTCTTGCTCTCGGCACTCTTGATTGCATCATTCAGGATCTGACGGGCCTCTTCCTCGGCGTTGGCCAGGTTCCGCTCCGCGTTCTTTTCCCGCAGGATAAAGAAGGCGGCAGCCGCGCCGGCGCCGACCACAAGGCCGATCAAAATGAAAACAAACGGCATCGTAAGTAAACACACCTCCATTCTTTCAGAATTTTGCGGTGGTTTAGCTTCGTCATTATGGGGAAGGCGGGGGAAAACCGGCCTTCCTTGTAAAATCTAAAGCAAGACGGACCATCAAGCGCATCCGTCGAAATTGAAACGAATATCCAGAGGGGCTCCCCATGGCTCCGCGGGTGCGAAAACCAACCCCTCCAATATTATCCGATTTATTTTAGCCTTTTCGCGGTGTTATGTCAAGTGGAATAGTTTTTAGTTTTTGGTTTTTGGGGGAGGAAAAGGAAGGGAAGAGGGAAGAGGGAAGAGGGAAGAGAGAAGAGAGAAGAGAGAAGAGAGAAGAGGGAAAAGAGAAGAGAGTTACGCGACGGAAGAAACACCTCCCCTGTGCAAGGGGAGGTGTCATCCGCCTTCCCCCGCAAGGCGGATGACGGAGGGGTTGTCTCCCATTTACCGCAGGGTTCCTGCCCGGCGCCGCCGAGATCCTTCGTCGGCTTCGCTTCCTCAGGATGACAGCCTGGTCCCGTCCCGGCCCGTAGGGACGGCCATTGGCTGTCCGCTATTGCCTCCCTCTCCGAGGGAGGTGGCAGCCGGCGTGTCACGCCCGCCGGATGACGGAGGGAGTCTTCCCGCGTAGGGACGGCCATTGGCTGTCCGCTATTGCCTCCCTCTCCGAGGGAGGTGGCATCCGGCGTGTCACGCCCGCCGGATGACGGAGGGAGTCTTCCCGCGTAGGGGCGGCTATCAGCCGCCCGCTTCCGCCTTCTCCTTGAGGAGAGCGCGCCCCGCAGCGCCGGGCATTGCTCGGCGGCACACCGGGGCAGAAGGGTCAAACCCCTCAGTCACAGCGGCAAGCCGCCGTGACAGCTCCCCTTGCAGGGGAGCCCAATTCGGGCCGGCGTCCTCGACGGCCAGCTGCGCCATACGGGATACGGGGCGGACGAGCGATGCTCGTCCCTACGGCCGCTTGACCTCCAGTCGAATCTCTCCGTCTGCTTCCCGGGCGACCAGCGTATCCCCCGCCTGGGCCTCGCCCCGGAGCAGCAGCTCGGCGGCCCGGTCCTCCAGCTCCCGCTGCAGCAGGCGGCGGAGAGGCCGGGCCCCGGCGTGCTCCGCCGCGGCCTTTTGGGTCAGGGCGCGCTTTGTCTCCTCCGGCAGCTCCAGGCGGATGCCCAGAGTCTCAAAGCGCTGCCGCAGCTCTGCCAGGAGGTTTTCTGTGATGCGCAGCAGGTCGTCCTCCTCCAGCCGGTGGAAGACGATGGTCTCGTCCACCCGGTTGAGAAACTCCGGCCGGAAGGTTCCCCGCAGCTCCTCCATCACCTGGCGGCGCATCTCCTCCTCGCTCCCGGCGGGGCCGGTGCCGAAACCCAGAGGCGCCCGGCCCGCCAGGATGGCCTTGGCCCCCACGTTGGAGGTCATGACGATGACGGTGTTGCGAAAATCCACGGTACGGCCCATGGAATCGGTGAGCCGCCCCTCGTCCATGATCTGCAGCAGCAGGCTCCACACGTCCTCGTGGGCCTTTTCGATCTCGTCGAAGAGCACCACGCACCAGGGCTTGCGGCGAACCTTCTCCGTGAGCTGGCCCCCGTCCTCATAGCCCACGTAGCCCGGGGGCGAGCCGATGAGCCGGCTCACGGCGTGCTTTTCCATATACTCGGACATGTCGATGCGCACGATGGCGCCCTCGTCCCGGTAGACGGCGGCGGCCAGGGCGCGGCAGAGCTCGGTCTTGCCCACGCCGCTGGGGCCCAGGAACAGGAAGCTCCCCACCGGCCGGCGTGGATCCCGCAGGCCCACCCGGCTGCGGCGGATGGCCCTTGCCACGGCGGACACCGCCTCGTCCTGGCCGATGATGCGGCTTTTGAGCTTTTCCTCCAGGTCCCGGAGGGCGGCGCTCTCGTCCTCGCTCAGCCCCGTCACCGGGATCCCGGTCCAGAGAGAGACCACCCCGGCCACCTCGCCGGGGCCCACCGTGAGACCGCCGGGACCCTCCCCCAGGCGCAGACCCGCCGCGGCCTCGTCCAGCAGGTCGATGGCCTTGTCCGGCAGGAAGCGGTCGTGGATATAGCGGCGGGAGAGGGTATAGGCCGCCTCCAGGGCCTCCTCCCGGATGTGGACGCCGTGGTGCTTTTCCAGCCCCGGCCGCAGGGAGCGCAGCATGCTCAGCGTCTGCTCCCGCCCCGGCTCCGGCACGTTCACCGGCTGGAAGCGCCGCTCCAGGGCGGCGTCCTTTTCGATGTGGCGGCGGTACTCCTCCGGGGTGGTGGCCCCGATGATCTGCACCTCGCCCCGACCCAGGGCGGGCTTGAGGATGTTGGCCGCGTCGATGGAGCCCTCGGCGCTGCCCGCACCGATGATGGTGTGCAGCTCGTCAATGAAGAGGATCACATCCCCCGCCCGCTTCACGTCCTTCAAAACGGACTTCACCCGCTCCTCAAAATCCCCCCGATACTTCGTCCCGGCCAGCATGGCGGGAACGTCCAGGGAAACGATCCGCTTTCTGCGCAGGCTCTCCGGCGCTTCTCCCCGGGCTACCCGGAGGGCCAGGCCCTCGGCCACGGCGGTTTTGCCCACCCCGGGCTCTCCGATGAGCACCGGGTTATTCTTGCTGCGGCGGGAGAGGATCTGGGCTGCCCGGCGGATCTCGTCCCCCCGGCTCACCACCGGGTCCAGCTCTCCCGCGGCGGCCAGGGCGGTCAGATCCCGGCTGTACTGGTCCAACACCCGGGTGTCCGCCCGGCGGACGCTTTTGGCGGTGCCCAGCTGCTGCCGGTCCCCGGAGACCGGGTGGCCGAAGATGGCGGCAATGTCGGTATAGATGTCGTTCAGTTCCGCGCCCTGGCCCCGAAGGATCCGGGCGCCGCCGCAGTCCGGCTGGCGCAGGATGCCCAACAGCAGATGCTCCGTGCCGATAAAGCCCTGACGCAGCTGCTCGGCTTCGGCGGCGGCAGTCTCCACCGCCTTGCGGGCGTTTTCGGTGAGACCCAGCACCGGCCCGCCGGGGAAGCCAGCGCCGTCCATCTCCCGCACCGCCTGCCGCAGCCGCTCCGCCTGCAGCCCCCGCCGCAGCAGGATCCGGGCGCCAAGGCCCTCGCTTTCCGTCAGGATGCCCAGCAGCAGATGCTCCGTGCCCACGCTGCTGTGGCCAAGGTCCCGGGCACTGAGCCGGGCCTTTTCGATGGCGGTCTCCGCCCGCTGGGAAAACTTTTCATTGCTTCTCATGCTGTGCCTCCTGGCCGGCCTGCTGGCGCCGCTTTGTATCAGCGCAGCCAGGCCAAGCTCTTTGCTTCTTTCCATTATCCTGCCTCGGTCCCGCCGATTGGGGCGAATGCCGCGGCGGAAGGAAAAGATTCCTCGCCGCGCTGCCGTGCAGACTGTGGAAATTATCTCCACATTTTCTCGGAATTAACAGTTTGTCAAAAAGAAGCTATTGATTTTTGGAAAAGATGTGCTACAATGATGCCACAAACGGCCGAAAAGGGCCAAATTCATACATAAATGGAGGGAATTCCATGCCGTACGTGATCACTGACGAGTGCCTGTCCTGTGGTTCCTGCGCTGCCCAGTGCCCTGCCGAAGCCATCGACATGGGCGATCTGCACTACGAGATCGATCCTGAAAAGTGCCTGGAGTGTGGTTCCTGCGCTGCCCAGTGCCCTGCCGAAGCCATCGAGCTGCAGTAATCGAGAAACAACAGAAAGAGCTGAGCGTTCGCTCAGCTCTTTTTGTATATGAGGCAAAGAACAGAAAGGGCTGTGAGGCTTCGTTTAGCATGGGGTGATTGTGAAGAGGGGATGGGAAGCCCCTCTTCACGTTCAATCCTCTCCGCGTTGCAAAC
Organism: uncultured Eubacteriales bacterium; assembly: GCA_900316205.1. Lineage (GTDB taxonomy): Bacteria > Bacillota > Clostridia > Oscillospirales > Oscillospiraceae > Limivicinus. Next base: position 30,235 of record ONBX01000036.1, on the reverse strand, counting down.
GCGGACTCTCAAACGCGCTGCAAGAGCAGCGTGTTTGAGAGCTGATCGGAAAAGCTCAGCTCTTTTTGTATATGAGGCAAAAGCGATTTGCAATGGATTAGGAGGATGTATGATCGACGCCTGTGAACTCTGGGCCGGGGGACCGGTCTTTCGGCAGGATGCGGGGGCGAAGCTCTCCACCGACAGTGTGCTGCTGGCAGACTTTGTGAAGCTCCACGGGGCGGAGCGGGGTATCGACCTGGGCTGCGGCGCCGGGATTTTGAGCCTGCTGCTGCTCTGCAGCAGCGAAAAGCTGCACATGACCGGGCTGGAGCTGCGGGAGGAGGCTGCGGCCCTGGCCCGGGAAAACCTGGCGCGAAACGGTTTTGGGGAGCGAAGCGAGATCCTCACCGGGGACATCCGGGAGCATCGGAGCCTCTTTGCCCACGGAAGCTTCCATCTGGCGGTGGCAAACCCGCCTTATTTCCCGGCGGGAAGCGGGGCCAGCTCTCCCGATCCCGCCCGGGCGGGAGCCAGGGAGGAGCGGGACTGTACGCTGCCGGAGCTCTGCGCGGCGGCGGCCTTTCTGCTGCCCACAGGGGGACGCTTCTGCCTGGTCCACCGACCGGAGCGGCTGGCGGAGATGCTCATGTGCATGCGTGAAAGCGGCCTGGAGCCCAAGCGAATGCGCTTTGTCTCCGCCCGGGCCGATGCCGCGCCAAGCCTGGTGCTGGTCGAGGGACGCCGGGGCGGAAGACCGGGTCTCATTGTCGAGCCGCCCCTGATCCTGCAGGACGCGGAGGGAAGGGAGAGCGGGGAAGTGCGGCGGATCTATCATAGGAAAGAGGGAATAAGGAATAGAGAATAAGGAAGGTATCGCCTGCGGCGATGATTGAATTTCATCGTCGCAGGCAATACCATACCTTTTCCCTCTTCACTTTTCCTTTTTCCTTGCTCAAACGCACAAAAAGCGTTTGAGCTTTTTCAGGTCCATGCCCTCCTGGTCGTAGCCCTCGGGGATCCCGCGCGGCGAGATGCCGGAACGGATCACATAGGCCGGGATGCCAACCGAGCGGGGCCCTTCTCCGTCACAGATCGGGTCGTTTCCGATCATGAGGCAGTCCTTTGGCTTCAGACCCTCCCGATCCAGAGCCAGGCGGTAAAAGCGGGGATCCGGCTTCTTGAAGCCCGCCTCGGAGGAGAGGTAGATGCTGTCAAAGCAGTCTGTGAGTCCCAGCATTTCCAGCTCCGGCCGGGTAAAAAGACTCTGGGCGTTGGAAAGGAGGATCACCCGTCCCCGCTGCCCCAGGGCGGCCAGCAGCTCCTTTGCCCCGGCGTAAAGGCGCAGGCGGGTGGTGGAGGCCTTGCGGAAAGCCAGGGCCGTCTCCGCGATCAGCGCCGCGTCCGCCCTGACGCCCTTTTCTGTATAGAGCCGGGCGAAGACAAGGGCCAGGTCGATCTCCCCCTGGGCCCAGGGGAGTCCGCGGTCCCGCAGGCGGAGCCTTTCCTCCTCCTGGCGCAGCCCTTCCAGATAGGCCCGGCGCAGCGCCTTCCCCTCCCAGTCGGCGCCCCGGGACAGAACGAAACCAGCCATCCTCTTCCAGAGGGATGGCTGGTTTTCGTCCGTGTGGATGTCCACAAGGGTGCCGTAAAGGTCAAGGAGGAAGGCGGCGGGGCGCACAGTTTCCTCCGGGACGCTCATGCACGGCCTCTCAGCTTTGCAATGCAGTCGGAGCAGACGTTTCTGCCCTTGTAGCTGACCAGGTCCCGGGTGCTGTCACAGAAGATACAGCTCATCTGATACTTGCGGAGAATAATGCTGTCATCCTCCACATATATCTCTAACGCGTCCTTTTCCTCAATGTCCAGCGTCCGGCGCAGTTCGATGGGCAGGACGATGCGTCCCAGTTCATCTACTTTGCGGACGATGCCGGTGGATTTCATAGGAAAGCCCCTTTCGACAGGATATTCTTTCGGTAAAAAATACTCCTTCAGAGTACTTTTTCCACAGTATACACAGTTTTTCGGTTCTGTTCAACTGATATTTTAGAAAACCCTTGAAATTGCTGCATTTTCGCCCCATCGGGAGGTGTTTTATGATGCTTGGTTCGGTGCTGACGGCGCTCTATGTGATCTGCACTTTGTACGCTGCCGCAAACGGCACGGCGGAGGCGACGGGACGGGCCCTCATGGAGGGAGCCCAGGCCGCCGTTCCCTTCGTGCTCGGCATTGCCGGCGGCATCTGCCTCTGGAGCGGGGTGCTGGAGCTGCTGGAGCGCTGCGGCGCGGCGGGGGCTCTGGCCCGGGCTCTCAAAAGACCGCTGCGGCGGCTCTTTCCCCGATCCACGGAACGCGGGGAGATCCTGGAGGCCCTCACGGAAAATCTCAGCGCCAATCTCCTGGGACTGGGCAACGCCGCCACCCCCGCCGGGATCCGGGCCGCCCGAGGCATGGCGGAGCTGGGAGAGCCTGCCCGGGACGAGCTGGGGATGCTGGTGGTGCTGAATACCGCCTCCCTGCAGCTGCTGCCTGCGGGGATCGCCTCGGTGCGGGCGGCGGCCGGAGCAAGCGCCCCCTTCGATATCCTGCCGGCGGTGTGGCTCTCCTCCGCCGTCTCCGTGAGCTGTGGGCTGCTCACGGCGGCCCTTCTCCGGCGGCTGTGGCGCTGAAGGATCTGGGTGCGCTTCTCGCCCCGCTGCTGCTCTGCAGCGCCCTGCTCACGGCCTCCCTCCGGGGCGTGGACGTGTATGACGCCCTCTGCACCGGGGCAAAGAAGGGCCTGGAGACGGCGGGGAAGATCCTGCCGCCCCTGCTGGCCCTGTTCCCGGTCATCTACCTGCTGCGCTCCTCCGGCCTTGCCCAGGGGCTGAGCCGCCTGCTCTCCCCGATTCTCCTGCGCCTGGGCGTGCCGCCGGAGACCGGGATCCTGATGCTGCTGCGGCCCCTCTCCGGCAGCGGGGCCCTCTCCGCCGCGGCAGAGATCATCCGCCAGGCCGGGCCGGACAGCCTCGCCGGGCGCACCGCCGCGGTGATGCTGGGCTCCAGTGAGACCACCTTCTATGTGGCGGCGGTTTACCTCTCCGCCGCCGGGGTGAAAAAGAGCCGCTGGGCCATCCCGGCGGCGCTCTGTGCGGACCTGGCCTGCTTCCTCTCCTCCGCCTGGGTGTGCAGGCTGATCTGGGGATGAATCCGTAGGGGAGGGGCTTGCCCCTCCCGCGAGATTTGTGTGATTCCCACGGGAGGGGCAAGCTCCTCCCCTACAAAAGAAGGAAGCTCCGGCTCTTGGCAGAAGACCGGATCTGTGGTATACTGCCCGAAAAACCAGGTAAGCGCTAATCAAATCGTCTGCGGCGCCTCCCGGAAAATTTGTGCCCTGACTTCGTCACTTTTTCTTGCCATACACAAAGTATGCCTGCGAAAAAGTGCCATCGTCAGGACGCAGATTTCTCGGGATTCGCTCTTGCCGATTTTATTACCGTTTACTTAGAATCGGGAGACGATACCTATGAAAAAGATCCTCGGCCCCCAGGGCTGGAAGGGCTTTCTGCTGGACCTGGTCTTTATCCTGCTGGGCACGGTGCTGGTGGGCCTGCCCATTGCGGTGTTCACCGTGCCCAACGACATTGCCCCCGGCGGCGTCTCGGGCCTTGCCACCGCCCTGGCCCATCTCACGCCCCACATCAGCGTTGGCGCCTGGGCCTTGCTTTTGAACGTGCCGCTGCTCCTGGCCTGCTGGAAGCAGATGGGCCTTCGGCCCCTTGTGATGACCCTGCTCTCCTCGGTGCTGCTCTCCGGCTTCATCGATCTCTTCGGCGCGCTGCTGCCGGGCTACACCAACAACGCCCTCCTGGCCGCCGTGGCCGGCGGCGCCATCAGCGGCTTCGGCATCGGGCTGCTGTTTCTCCGGGGCATCAGCACCGGCGGCACGGACCTGGCGGCCCTGCTGCTGAAAAAGGCCCTGCCCAACGTCCCCTCCGGCACCATGCTCCTGGCGGTGGACGGGCTGGTGGTGGCCATTGCGGTGCTGGTGTTCAAGGACATCGAGGTGGCCCTCTATTCCACCATCGCCATCGTGGTCTCCTCCAAGGTCATCGACGCCATTGCCCAGGGCGTGGACTACGCCAAGGTGATCTACACCATCACCGAGAAGGGGGAGGAGGTCTCCCGGGCCCTGAACGAGAGGACCCAGCGGGGCACCACCGTGATCCCCGCCACCGGCGGCTGGACCGGTGCGGACAAGCAGATGGTCGTCACCGTCACCCGGCGTCATGTGCTGGCCCAGACCCTGCGCATCATCAAGGAGGCGGACCCTGCGGCCTTCACCTTCGTCACCGATTCCACCGAGGTCCACGGCGAAGGCTTCAAGAGTTTTGAGCTATGAGAAGTCGGTTTGGGGAAACCGGATTGCCACACCGGTGACATCGGTCACTGGTTCGCAACGACAGAAAACGACTTTGTTTGCAGTCTACGTAGAAGAGCCCCTACGGCGGGACACATTGGCCGCCCCTGAAAGGGGAGGTGTCGCCGCCGCTTGCGGTGGTGACGGAGGGGTTTGTTCCTCCCCCACGGGGGAGGATGTCAGCGCAGCTGACAAGTGAGGGAGAACGCTGCCAACTTCTCCTATTTTCACTGCTGATCGTGATCGGTCATTCTCCCTCATCACCCGCTTCGCGGGAGCTTCCCCCGCTGGGGGAAGCACACCAGGCGACCTGCGGTCGCCTGACAGAACGGGACAAACAAGAGGCGGCCAAAGGCCGCCCCTGCCCCTACGGCGGGACACATTGGCCGCCCCTGAAAGGGGAGGTGTCGCCGCCGCTTGCGGTGGTGACGGAGGGGTTTGTTCCTCCCCCAGCGGGGGAGGATGTCAGCGCAGCTGACAAGTGAGGGAGAACGCTGCCAACTTCTCCTATTTCCATTGCTGATCGTGATCGGTCATTCCCCCTCATCACCCGCTTCGCGGGAGCTTCCCCCGCTGGGGGAAGCACAACGGGCGACCTGCGGTCGCCTGACAGAACGGGACAAACAAGAGGCGGCCAAAGGCCGCCCCTACGACGCCGTGATGTTCTTCTTGATCTGCTGGATGGCGGTTTTTTCCAGGCGGGAGACCTGGGCCTGAGAGATGCCCACGGCCTTGGCCACCTCCATCTGGGTGCGGCCGTCGTAAAAGCGCAGAGCCAGGATCCGCTTCTCCCGGGGCGTCAGGCGCTTCACCGCGTCTGCCAGGGCGATCTGCTCCAGCCAATGCTCGTCGGTGTTGCGCTTGTCGCCGATCTGGTCCATCACCGTGGCGCTCTCGCCTACGTCGCTGTATACCGGCTCATAGAGGCTCACCGGGTCGCAGATGGCCTCCAGGGCAAAGACTACCTCCTGCCTGGGGATCTGCAGGGCGGCGGCCACAGTATCCACGTCCGGCTCCCGTCCGGTATCGGCGGTGAGCTTTTCCCGCACCTGCAGCACCTTGTAGGCCGTATCCCGCATGGAGCGGCTGACCCGCAGAGCGCTGTGGTCCCGCAGGAAGCGCCGCAGCTCCCCGGCAATCATGGGAACGCCATAGGTGGAAAACTGCACGTTCTGGTTCAGATCGAAGGCGTCGATGGCCTTGATGAGGCCGATGCAGCCCACCTGAAAGAGATCGTCCATGCTCTCGCCGCGGCCGGCAAACTTCTGCACCACCGAGAGCACCAGCCGGAGATTGCCGGAAATGAGCTTCTCCCGGGCGGCCTTGTCCCCGGCCCGGGCCTTCTCCAGCAGTGTTCGCATCTCCGCCCCCTTCAAAACCGGCAGCTGGGATGTGTTGACCCCGCAGATCTCCACTTTCCCCTGCAGCAACTGACACCACTCCTTTGCAAAAGCGTGGTGTTAGTATTTCCCGCCCCGCGGGAAATGATACGAAGGGAAAACCGCCCGGGATCGTGATCCCGGGCGGCTGGGCGATTTGGGCTTGCAGCGCGTTACTTCTCCACAATATCGTTGAGGGAGATGATCCGGAGCTCCGGCTCGTTTTCGCTCATGTAGCTGTAGTCCAGCAGCCAGACCTGGCCCGCGCCCATGCAGAGGCCCTGACCGTTATGGAACATGTCATGGCAGTCCTCGGCCTCCATCTCGCTGCGGGCGGTGTCGGAGAGGGTGCAGCCGCTCATGTAAGCCAGGAAGGCATCCCGATCGGCATACGCAGCGCCGTTTACAAGGATGGGGTAATGGGCAAGGTCGGCGATGAAGTCCCAGTCCTCGTCCAGAAAGGCCTGGCGGATATCCCGGGCATAGCTCTCCAGCAGGCCCTTTTCCATGGCGCTGAAGGCGCTGTAGAAATCGGGGTCGTCGGCAGCCTCGGGGACAACGAAGGCGAAGATGAGTTCATCCGCCGTGTGATCCTGCTCGTCGATCCAGACAACGGTGTTGTCCTCGGCATGGAAGCTTACGCTGCCCTTGCCGTTTTCATAAATCCCGGTCTCGGAGGCGAGCTTGCCGTCCTCACCGTAGACAAGGGTCTTGTGCACGCCGTCGGTGTAATCCACGGTCAGACTGTCCAGATCCAGCTTGCCGGTCATGGTCCAGCAGCTGACCTCCCCGTTGCTCACGGGCCACATGACGGTGACGGCGGCGCTGTCCGCGCCCTTGCATTCTACCAGCATCTGGGGCTTGGCGGCGGAGCTGATCTCGGGGGCGTAGACGCCCACGAAGTTCATCACGGGGTTCTGGCCATCGGCCGGAGCCTCCTCCACCACGATCTCCTGGGCTTCCTCAGCGGCGGGCTGCTGGGCGGCGGGAGCGGCAGAGCCGCAGGCGGCCAGCAGCAGGGTAAGGCTCAGCACAAAAAGCAGTGCGGTCTTTTTCATTTTCCTATCCTTTCTGCCTCCGCCCCGGGCGGAGGCCGCGGCCCCCTTTCCGGGGACCGGGAGGATTGTAGCACCCGGGAGCGGGAAAGACAAGTCAAGTTCAGAATTCTTTAGAAAAAATCCGGGTTTTCTGAAAAAAGAGCTTGACATTGGGGCGCCTTTCGCTTATATTATTGGGGCGCTCCGAAGACAGCAGGTGGGTCCGCCCGTAAATCCTGCCGAGGACATCAACAAGTTTTGATTGTTTTTGTGCCTCTGCGTCTTCTGATGCAGGGGTTTTCTTTATGAGCGTGATCTATCGCAACCGGAGGTGAAAACACACATGCCCAACGCAAAAGTTCTGAGCGAAAAGCAGGCTATCGTGGAAGCACTGGCCGAGCGTATCAAGAACGCCGAGGCCGGCGTCCTGGTCGACTATAAGGGAATCACCGTCGCCGAGGATACCGCCCTGCGTACCGAGCTGCGCAAGGACGAAGTGAATTACACGGTCGTCAAGAACACCCTGACCAGAAAGGCTCTGGATCAGCTGGGGATGAACGAGCTTGACCACGTTCTCAACGGCACCACCTCTCTGGCCACCGCCGAGAAGGATCCCATCGCTCCGTTCCGTATCCTGGCTGACTACAGCAAGAAGCTGGGTGACCGCTTCAACATCAAGGCCGCCTTCATGGACGGCAAGATTCTGAGCGAGGCGGAGATCGCCGAGATTTCAGAGCTGCCCAGCAAGAGCGCTCTGTACTCCAAGGTCCTCGGAACCATGATCGCTCCTATCACCGGTCTCGCCGTTTGCCTCGGCCAGATCCTGGAGCAGAAGGGCGGCTCTCTGGAGCCCGCCGAAGCCGCCGAATAATTCGGCATCACAAAATCTAATCAGGAGGAAAAAATAATGTCTGAGAAAATCGCTGCCATGATCGAAGAGATCAAGGGCCTCACCGTTCTGGAGCTGTCTGAGCTCGTTCACGCCCTGGAGGACACCTTCGGTGTCTCCGCCGCTGCTGTTGCTGCCGGTCCCGCTGTCGCTGCCGGCCCCGTCGTCGAAGAGAAGACTGAGTTTGACGTTGTCATGACCAGCTTCGGCGCTGAGAAGATCAAGGTCATCAAGGAAGTCCGCGGCATCACCGGTCTGGGCCTGGCCGAGGCCAAGAAGCTGGTCGAGGAAGTCCCTGCCAAGATCAAGGAAGGCATCTCCAAGGAAGACGCCGAAGAGCTCAAGGCCAAGCTGGAGGCCGTCGGCGCTACCGTCGAGCTCAAGTAATCGAGCTTCAATCGAACAAAAAACGCTCTCCGTTTGGAGAGCGTTTTTTATGCCCGCGGGAGGTTTGCCGCGGGCTTTTTTGGCGCCTTCGGGGCGGGGCAGAGGGGCCCTTCGCCCCGAAATTGGCCGAATTGGATAAAAGGGAAGCGCGCGGCAGAGAAAAGTCTATCGGCTTCGACAATTGCAGCGCCGGTTGGCCTGTGCTACAATGACGCTGTCGTTAGCGCGCTACCGCGCTACCACGCTAAAGCGAGCGAGGCGACAAAACAAGAGAAAGGAAGGAGCTCCATGAGAAAAGTCATCGATCTGTGTCTGGATATGCCCATGGACGCGGAAGCCCTGGCGGAACTGCTCTGCTCCATGTGTCTGGACCCGCATTACCGCGGGTACAAGCATAGCTATGGGCCAGGCCTTGCTGCTCAGGCAGGGTTGCGCATCCGGGAGCTGGACGAAATCTATGCCCGGGAAGGGCTGGACGGCTTCCGCCGCGCCGTGCTGGAGGGCGCCGAGCGACATTTGCTGTCCCCCGCCCAATTCGTGCGACATTTGGACGAGATCGGTGTGGCATGGGGCATCACCAACGACCCGGGTCACGACAACCGGAAGACCGCGGAGCTGGTGGCAGCCTTCCCGGAAAAACTCAAGGGCTTCATTTTTGTGGACCCCAACCGTGGACAGGCCGCCGTGGAGGAGCTGGAGCGCTGCGTGAAGGACTACAGGCTCCATGCCCTGTATCTCACGGCCTTTCGCACCCGTCTCCCGGCGGACGACAAGCGCAACTATCCCCTCTACAGCAAGGCCTGTGACCTGGGGATCCCGGTGCATCTTTATTCCAGTCTGAACCTCTCCAAGGAGGTGCCCTATGACATCGGGCATCCCCGCTATATCGACCAGGTGGCCAGGGATTTTCCGGAGCTGCGGATCATGGCCGCCGTCAGCGGCTGGCCCTGGGTGCTGGATTTCCTGGCCCTGGCCCTGCGGCATGAAAACGTCTACCTGAATTTTGAGACCCACGCCCCCGAAAAGATCGGGATGCCGGGCTCCGGCTACGAGCCCTATCTCTTCTACGGGGAACGATATTTGAAGGATCGGATCTGCTTTGCCTCCAACTGGAGCACCCAGAGCCTTCCCCTGGAGGAGATCATCGGCCAGGTGGAAGCGCTGCCCTTCAGCGGGGAGGCAAAAGAGCGCATCCTCTATACCAACGCCAGTGCCTTTTACGGGATGCCCTGACTCTGGCGCGATGAGAAAGGAGAAATCAACATGAATCTTACATGGATCATCATTTCCTTTGTGATCTTTATGGCGGTCAATATCATCATCGGCCTGCGCGGCCGGGCCCACGCCAGCACCACCCGGGACTTCCTCACCGCCTCCGGCCAGTCCGGGATCTGGTTCATCATCGGCTCCGCCGTGGGCGCCAGCATCGGCTCGGGCGTTGTCATCGGCACCACCCAGTATGCCGTCCGCCTGGGCGTGGCCGGCGCCTGGTACGCCATCGCCTGCGGCCTGGCGGGGGTGGTCTACGCCCTGGTCATGAGCCGCTTTGTCTACCGCAACAAACTGGTGTCCCTCTCTGATTATTTCAAAAGAAGGTATTCCGGCAACTTCATCGTGCTGCTCTACAGCGGCATCGGGCCCTTCGCCTGTGCAGCCGCCATGGGCGCACAGCTGGTGGCCTCCAAGGCCATCTTCCGGGCCTTCGGCATGGACCCGATCCTGGGCCTTGTGATCACTGCGGCGGTGATGCTGGTGTACACCATGTTCGCCGGGCTCTGGGGCTCCTACGCCACCTCGGTCTTCCAGGTGATCGTCATCATCGTCGGCGCGCTGCTGGTCTTTGCCAGCATGATCTTCCGGGGCGGCTTCGAGACCATCCGCTCCTATTATGCCCCGGAGATGTTCAGCCTCTTCAACCTCACGCCGGATCTCTGGGTCATGTTTGTGGGGCCCATGCTGCTTTCCGTCCTGGTGGACCAGACCTCGGTGCAGCGGGTGTCCTCCGCCCGGACCGAGAAGATCGCCTTCTGGGGCCACTTCATCAGCAGTATCCCCCTGATCCTCTTCGGCATGCTCATGGTGTATGTGGGCATGTGGGCCGGGGCGGAGTTTCCCGAGGCCGGCGGCAGCGCCTTCATCGTGCTGCTGCTCAATAAGGTCTCTCCCCTGGTCTGCGCGCTGATGCTCTGCGCCATCATCGCCGCCATCATGTCCACCGCCAGCGGCGCCCTGGTGGCCACCGATGCCCTGGTGGTCCACGACCTCTACTGCGGCTTTATCAACAAAAACGCCACCGAGGTCCAGCAGAAGAGGCTGAACCTGGTGGTGAATGTGGTGGTCTCCGCCGCGGCAGTGCTCTGCGCGGCGGCCTTTGAAAACGTCATCGACCTGCTCTCCACGGGCTATACCATCATGCTCTCCGGCACTCTGGTGCCGCTGATCGGCGGCCTGTTGTGGAAGCGGGGCACCACCAAGGGCGCGGCGGCTGCCGCTGCGGTGGGCATGGCCACCGCTTTCCTCTGCATCTTCAAGGTGATCCAGGTGCCCTTCTCCAGCATCTTTCCCGTGCTGCCGGCCATCGCGGCTTACGTCGCCGTGAGCCTCTGCACCAGGCACGCGCCCTCGGAGAACACCGCCCGGGTGGCGGAGGTGCTGGGCACAGGCGCGGCGGAAACCGTTGACGACAGGTCCCTTTGAGAAAGGAGAAGCTATGGAATTTCAGACGATACGAATCGAAAAAAAGGAGCGGGTGGGCGTCATCACCCTGGACTATCCGCCCTACAATTCCGTCAGCAAGCGGATGATCGCCGAGCTCATCGAAGCCTTCCGCCTGCTTGGGGCCGATGGGGAGGTCCGCTGCATCATGCTCCGGGCGGAGGGATCGGATTTCTCCTACGGCGCCGACAGCGGCGATATCAAAAGAGATCTGGGCGCATCCCAGGAGATCACGGAGAGCTACTCCGTCCTGGGAAACCGCCTGGTGGAATGTATCGACGGCTGTGACAAGCCCACCCTGGTGGCCGCAAAGGGCCGCTGCATCGGCGGCTCCACTGCCATGTTCAACGCCTTTGACATCCGCATCGTGGGGGAGGGCTTCCGTATGCATGACGGGGATATCTATTACGGCACCGTGGGCTCCTGGGGCATGAGCTCCCTGCGCCTGCCTATGTGGATCGGCCGCAACAAGGTGCTGGACTACATGTTCCTCAACGAGGACTTCACCGGCCGCCAGTGTGTGGAGCTGGGCCTGGCCAGCAAGTGCGTCTCGGACGACGCTTTGGAGGAGACGGCCTTCGCCATCGCCAAAAAGATGTCCCGGGCCGCGCCAATCGCCGTGAAGTATTATAAGGATTGTGTGCGAAAGGCCACCCAGAACGGCATCGAGGAGGCCAGAGCCTTTGAGCTGCGGGCGGCGGAGATCGTCTTTGCCACCGAGGACTGTAAAAACGGCCTGCGCTCCGTGGTGGAAAACAACGGCGTCCCCAAGTGCGAGTTTTACGGGAAATGAAAGAAGGATCGCTCTCCGAAAGGAGAGCGATTTTTCTGGATATGTAGGGGACGGCGTCCTCGACGTCCCGCCAAAAAGCCTTCCCCCAGCTTTCCGCTGTTCCTCCCCCAGCGGGGGAGGATGTCAGCGCAGCTGAGAGGTGAGGGAAAAGAGTGGATCCCCGGCGATCGGCGAGGCTTCTCCCTCATCACCCTCCAGTGTGAGCACTGGAGGGGGCTTCCCCCGCTGGGGGAAGCACAAAATCGTGCGGCAAATTCGTGGCCTTGTACGAATTCGCCGCACGATTCCTGTTTATAGCCCTGTTTACCGCCGGGCTGCCGAGGGCGGCAGCCCCTACGGCGTGACCGGGGCGCTCTGCCATGCGCAGGGGACGGCGTCCTCGACAGCCCGTCAAGCCTTTCCCGCGCACGGGGAAGGTGGCGCGAAGCGCCGGATGAGGTCCCTTATCTTGCTGCCATGATCCAGATGTACGATAAAAAAGGCTTTCCACCTCATCCGAGTATGCTGCAATACAACCTGCCGTCCCTTTATTTCCCGCCTCTCCTTGCCCGCAGCAGAAAATAGCCCAGGAGCAGGGAGAGCAGGTAGGGGACCAGATAGATCAGGAGCATGGTGGAAAGCGGGATCCCGGCCCGGACGCCGGCGGGGTAGTTGAGCACGGCAATGGCCGCAAAGAGAGCCGTCGCGTGAACGACGCTTGCAAGATAGGAATTGCGCCGGGTCTCTTTCCCGGGGAGAGCCAGATCGAAGTAGATCACCGCGCCGCATTCCAGAAGCCCCGCCGCGCTGAAGATCCAGGAGAAGGGTGCCTCTAAAGGCAGCAGCAGGGGACTCAGGGCCAGCAGCACGCCGATCACGCTGTTGAGCATCAGGAAGGCCTGCAGCCCGATGAGCTTTTTGCTGCTGATGGACTCTGCCAGCAGCCGCTCGGCCACGGCGGGGCGATCTTCTTCCCGGATCCGCCGTCCTGCCAGCAGCTCGGAGAGGCTGATCCCCAGCTCCCGGCAAAGCGGCTCGAACAGCGCCACGTCCGGCATGCTTCTGCCCCTTTCCCATTTGGAAACGGCCTTGTTCGTGACGCCCAGTTTATCCGCCAGCTGCTGCTGGGTGAGCCCGCCGGACTCCCGGCATTGGCGGATGAAGCTTCCGATCTGCTGCTGATCCATGTGCCCGCGCTCCCTTCCGATTCCTCGGGCATATTGTAGGCCCGGGCGTGAAAAAAGGCAATCCACCGTTGGTAGACTGCCTGGATTTGCAGGAAAACAGGGGAGGGAAGAGCCTGTTGGGGCGCATCACGCCCGTGCGAAGCTTTGCCTTCCCCCCGCAGGGGGAAGGGGGACCGCTCTGCGTGCCCTGCGGGTATGCGGTGGATGAGGTCCCCGAGCGCAGCGAGGCTTTCTTCGTACCCTCTACAAAAAGGACCTCATCCGTCATCCGCCTTGCGACGCGAAGCTAGTCCTTTAGGGCGGGAGACGGCGGATGCCACCTTCCCCGTGCGCGGGGAAGGCTTTTGCATGCAATTTAATCCGCCCGCGGAGCGGACACCGGTTCTTTTCACTCTTCACACTTCACCCTTCACTTTTCCCTTCCCGCAGCGGGTTCCACCTGCCCCGCAGGTAATAGACCAGAAACAGCGCGAAGAGCAGCAGATTGTGGCCGATCATGCAGCCCCAGGCGGAGACCAGGCCCATGCCCAGCTGTGTGGTGCAGATCCAGGTGCCCAGGATCCGCACGCCCCACATGCCAAGGATATTCACTACGAAGGGGACTTTGGTCTTGCCAGCGCCCTGGAGCATACCCTCGATGACGATGGAAACGCCGTAGAAGGGCTCGGAGCAGGCCACCATCCTGAGCACCGTGCTGCCCAGGGCGATGACCGCCGGGTCCTTGGAGAAGATCCCGGCCATGGCCGGGGCAAAGGCAAAGAGCAGCGAGCCGGAGAGGAGCATCAGCCCCACCTCCAGCAGGATGATGAGCCGGGCGAGGCCCCGGCGCTTTTTTTCGTCTCCGGCGCCAAGACAGTTGCCCGTCAGGGTGGCGGCGGCCGCCTGCATGCCGTAGCCCGGAATGTAGAAGGCGGACTCCACGGTGTTGGCCACGGTGTGGGCGGCGGTGGAGATCTCTCCTAGGGCGTTGATCATGGCGGCGAAGGCCACATAGCCCAGGGAGGTGCCGAAGCGCTGGAGCATGTTGGGGAAGGCCACCCGCAGGCAGGGGGCAAGCACCTTTCTGTCGGGGCAAAGAGACTGGCCTCTCGGCGAGATGCGCCGGTGGCGGTACAGTGCCAGGGTGATGGCGATGCCGCCAAAAGCAAAGGCGATGGCGCTGGCCGCCGCCGCGCCCACCACACCCCAGCCCGCGCCCCACATGGGAAGGCGGAGACCGAAGAGGGAGAGGGTCCGGCTGGGATAGATGAGCAGGAAATTCAGGATCACGTTCAGCGCGTTCACCGCAAGACCCACCCGCATGGGGGTCCGGGTGTCCCCGGCGGCCCGCAGCACCGTGCCGAAGATCACCGAGGCGGTGCGGGGCAGCATGGGCAGATAGAGAATGAAAAAGTAGCGGGAGGCCAGGGAGCGGATGGCCGGGTCCACCTGCATCCACACCGGCACCAGGGGGCTGAGGGAGAGGGTCACCGCGGTGAAGAAAAGCCCCACCACCAGCACCGCCAGCACCGACTGGCCCGCAGCCTTTTTGGCCCGGTCCTCGTCCCCGGCGCCCAGGGCCTGGGAGATATAGGCCAGAAAGCCCACGCCGAAGGCGGCGGTGCTGCTGCCCACCAGCCAGCCTACCGTGGCGGTGGAGCCCACGGCGGCGGTGGCCTGGGTGCCCAGAGAGCCCACCATGGCCGTGTCGATGTACTGCACCGCCGTCTGCAGCAGCTGCTCCAGCATGGTGGGCCAGGCAAGGCTCAGCACCGCGGGCAGCAGAGACCAGGCAAAGATCCGCTTTTTCCCAAGACGCTCCGGCATGGGTGGACGCTCCTTTCTGAAAAACTCCGGGATGAGTCTACCACAGACGGGGGAGCGGCGCAAGCGGGAAAAAGTTGGGGCGCATGATTGATTCGGCCCGGGGCTTCTGGTATAATGACACCGTAAGAGAGGTCGAAAGGAGAAAGAATATGGCCCTGGACGCGGAATATTTTGACTCGATCTATATCGAAGTGGTGAAAAAGAAATACTACGACGCCGCGAAGGTGCAGGCAGTGTTTGAGGATATCCGCCGCCGGGCGGAGGAGCTGAACGAGGAGAACGAGGGCCTGCGTCGGGAGCTTGAGCAGCACAACGACCGCCGGGTGGAGCTGGGGGACGCCCTGCTCAGCGCCCAGAGCGTGTATCAGGACATCGTGGACAAGGCCCGGGCCCGGGCGGACGCCATCACCGCCGAGGCGGAAAAGCGGAGCCAGGCCCTGATGGCCGAGACCCGCCGGGAGAGCGAACAGATGCTGGCCCGCAGCCGGGCTCAGGAGGAGAACGCGGCGCGCCGGGTGGAGGCGGCCTTCGACCGGATGAAGCAGCTGCACCTTGCCAGCGTCGACGCGCTGAACGCCCAGTGGCAGGCCTTTCTCTGCAGCCTGGATGGAGAGGAGGATCTGTCCGCCCCGGCCCCGGTTCAGGAGCCCGAGCGGGTGCCGGAACCCGAGCAGGAGCCGGAGGAACTGCCCGCGGACCTGGAGGAGAAGGTGGGCGCCATCGCCCAGGAGCTCTTCGCCATGGAGCAGGAGTAAGGACGAGGAAAAGGGCGGCATGGGAGCTGCTGCAAATGACTAACGACCACTGGCAGGAGACGAAAAAGCAAAAAGCCATCCCCTGACCGTAGGGGCGCTTCACGAAGCGCCCGCACGGCAGGAAGAATAAAAAACGGATAGGGTCAGGCAAGTTCGTAAAAACTGCGAATTCGCCTGACCCTTCCGTGTTATGCTACCCGGGAACGCCGGGCGCTTCATGAAGCGCCTCTACGAGATAACATTGAGCGCCTTTCCCATGAGGCATCCGTTTTTCGCAGCACGCCCTTGTCATTGTGTACCAAATATCGCCAAAAGAACGGGGGAAATTCTCCGTTTCTCACAAGAAGCTATTGCACAATCAAAATGCGTGCAGTATAATGAACCCAACGTTTCCACCGGAAACAACGGAAAAGATCGGATAGGAGGAAAACGCATGAAAACCAAGAAACGCAGCGTGATCGTGCTGTGCATCGCTCTGGTCCTCATCCTGGCAGGCAGCATCCTGGCAGGCATGTACAACAGCAGCAACGGCAGCGTCACGGTCACCCGCATCTCCTTTGAGACGCAAAACGGCACCCTCAGCGGTCTGCTTTACATGCCCAAGGGGGCTTCCGCGGAAAATCCCCGTCCCACCGTCATCGTCACCCACGGCTACCTGAACTCCGCCGAGATGCAGGACGCCAATGCCATCGAGCTGAGCCGCCGGGGCCTGGTGGTCCTGGCCCTGGACCAGTATGACCACGGTCACTCCGACCTGGACAACAAGGTCTACACCGGCACCAGCTTCATGGAGATCTGGGCGCCCTTCTGGATCAACTCCATGCACGACGCCGTAGCCTATATGTATGAGCAGCCCTACGTCCTGAAGGATGAGGCCGGCAACGGCATCATCGGCGTCACCGGCCACTCCATGGGCGGCTTCGGCAGCACCATGGCCCTGGCCATGGATGAGCAGGAGGCTGCGGCCACCGGCATCCGCAAGATTTACTGCGGCCTCACCGAGGGCTCCGATTTCCTGTACACCGGCTTCTTCGGCGTGGACGTCGCCGCGGCGGACGCTTTGGGCGGCGGACGCACCATGGGCAAGGTCGCGGCCCAGTATGACGAGTTCTTCTTCAACGATCCCGCCGTCACCGGCGGCACCGTGCGCCACAAGGACTTCGTCTCCACCCCCGACGGCCTGGCCTTCCTGCAGCGCACCGATTCCGCCGAGCCCAACACCTGGTACCCCACCTCCGACGGCGGCATGCGCATCATCTTTGAGCCGGCCCAGACCCACCCCTGGAACCACTTCTCCGTCACCACCACCGCCCACGCCCTGTATTTTTATAAGGAAGCCTTCAAGGACTATTCCCAGGATCTGAACTTCATCGATCCCAACGACCAGATCTGGCTGCTGAAGGAAGGCAGTGAGTGCCTGGCCCTGCTGGGCTTCGTGCTGCTGATCGTGTCCCTGGCCTCCCTTCTCATCGAGATCCCCGGCCTGAGCAAGGCGTGCACCGGCGCCCTGGAGCCCACGCCCTCCGTCCGCGGAGGCGGCGGCAAGTTCGGCGCCCTGGCCTTGGTGCTGGGCCTGATCCTGCTGCCTGCCATCTTCTTCAGCCCCCTGATGGACGGCGGCGCCGGCAGCGAAACGGTCATGATCCTCTTCTATGCGGGCTGCGCCTTCGCCGTGGCCGGCCTCTTCGGCCTGATCTTCGGCCTCTTTGACAAGGAAAACCGCCTGCGCCTCGTCATCGGCAGCCTCTTCGTCATGCTCTCCGGCGCGGCGCTGGCCCTGGTGGCCCGCACGCCCATGTATGCCGACGGCCCCTACTGGACCGCGCCCGGCCTCAACAGCATCGCCTACTGGACCATCGGCTGCGCTCTCATCTCCCTGCTGGCTATGAGCCTGATCTATGTGGGCGCCAAGGCCAAGGAAGGGCTGAGCTTCAAAAACTACGGCGTGAGCTTCAATCCCCTGGCCATCCTCATGTCCCTGGTGGTGGCCATCCTGACCTGGGCCATCGCCTACGGCGTGCTCTTCCTCATGGATCTGCTCTTCAAGGCGGACTTCCGCATCTGGACCTTCGCCTTCAAGACCTTTGATTTCAACATCTTCCCGGCGATTCTGCGCTACCTGCCCACCTTCCTGCTTTTCTATGTGGTGTCCACGGCGGCCATCACCGTAAACACCAACACCGAAAAGCTCAAGGGCTTCTGGGGCTACCTGGTGGCCATCGTGCTGAACGCCGGCGGCCCCATCCTGTGGCTGGCCAATCAGTACGGCACGCTCTTCGGCACCGGCGTGGCGGCCCACCCGGGCTCCGCCCTCTCCGGCATCGTGCTGGTGGCCATGGTCCCGACCCTCTCCATCGCCGCCGTCATCTCCCGCAGCCTCTACAAGAAGACCGGCAACATCTGGCTGCCCGCCTTCCTGAACGCGCTGCTCATGACCACCATGGCGGTTGCCAACACCATGGTCGCCTTCAAGTAAACGCAAAGCACCAATATATAAAAGGAAGCTCCCCGGCCTCGGCCGGGGAGCTTAGACTGTAGACAAAGGCTAAGGGCCTTTGTCTACAAGAAGGATTGCAGCCCGCTGCAGCGCACAAATTGGCCGCGTAAGAGGCCAATTTGCACGTTTGCGGGCTGAGAAGTGTTTTTCCGAGGCGCATGTCCTCGGAAAAAACGGATTGTACTTTTTTTTCGCCTTCCGAGGCGAAAAACTCTGCGAGGCTTTTTCACTTCTCCACTTTTATACCGCAAGCTCCCCGGCCGAGGCCGGGGAGCTTGCGGTTATTATGAAGGAAGCGGCGGCGCTCACTCCGCGGGGACTAGGGCGTGGGCCTCGGCAAAGACCTGGCGGATCCGCTCGGCATAGAGCCGGGCTTCCTTGGGTGCGTCCTCTCCGGGCATGGTGAGCAGAAAGCGCTCGCCCCGATGGGGCAGCCCTGTCAGCACGTCATAGAGTGCGTCCAGGTTTTCGCCGTACCAGTCCTCCCACTGGAGCTTGCTGCGGATCTCCGCATAGAGGGTGGGGATGTCCCAGCAGAGGGAAAAGTCCACCGGTACGATGCCCGTCAGGTGGTAGAGCAGCCCCTCGCAGGCGGTGTGGATGTCCGCATAGGCCCGCTCAAAGTCCCGGGTGTACCAGGGATCGGCGATCTCCTCCCCGGGAAAGCCCGCGAAGTCCATGAAGTTGTGCAGCTTGCTCTCCGGATCCCCGCCGAAGAGGCGGCGCATGTTCCAGAGGTTCTCCTCATCCATGCCGACGAGCAGGTCCCAGTCCTCATAGTCCCGCCGCCGCAGCTTCCGTGCGGTCTTGCCCGCGCAGTCCAGGCCGTGGGCGGCCAGTACCTTGCGCATGGGGGGATAGACGGGGTTGCCGATCTCCTCGCTGCTGGTAGCGGCGGAGGCAACGGTATACTCTCCGCCCAGACCCGCCCGGTCCAGCATCTCCCGCAGTACAAACTCCGCCGCCGGCGAGCGGCAGATATTGCCGTGGCATATAAATAGTACTTTTATCATCTTTTTATAACTCCATATAAGTCTTGTATTTCTTCTCAAATGCTTGGTATCACAGGGTTTTTCGGGTTTTAGCTCCCTGGCTGTTTCCGGGGTATCTTCTCAAATCGTCCCGTATCTTCTCATGTTTTTCCCTGCAATATTGGTAAATTCATTGGTATAGTCAGCGGCTTTACCAACGGGCTTTTTCAGCCATTCGCTACCCGAAGCACCTCGGCTTTGGCATCATCGAAGTTTACATGGGTATAGACATTCAGGGTTACACTGATGTCTGAGTGACCCATGATATACTGCAATGTTTTCGGGTTCATTCCAGATTTTGCCATGTTGGAGCAAAATGTGTGTCGGCATACATGAGGGGTTACTTTCGGCATCTGGATGCGATAAATCTTGTTGTACTTCTCTACGATGTGTTCCAGATACTTCTCCCAGTGCAGGGCTACCTTTGGCATATCGTTTTTATCCAGACACAGGAAGCGGATATACCCATCCACCATTGGCTCGACCTTCGGTGCTTCACGGTTGGCAATGATTCTGCGGAAACAGGCTGCAACTTCTTCGGTCATCGGCACATAGCGGGTACCGCTCTCTGTCTTAGGCTCCTCAATCACATATTTCATCTGGGCGGTGCGCTGCAGCTGATGGTCTACCTTGATACGCATTTCATCAAACTCAATCTCAGAAACCGTCAGTCCGCAGAACTCCGAAATACGAAGCCCGGTATGAAAGAGAATGTAGATTGCATCGTAGTATCTACTGAAATGTGCATCTTCCTTGATGAATTTCAACAAATCCCGCTCCTGCTTCCGGGTGATTGCTTCTCTTGTCACAGAATCGTTGACAATCACCGATGCCAGCTCAAATCCAAAGGGATTTTTCCGAATCAGGTCATCGTCCACCGCCATCTGAAAAGCCGGTCTGAGAACGCCCCGGATGGAATGAATGGAGCTGTAGCCCCTGCCATCCACCTGCTGAAGCTTGATGAGCCACGCTTTTGCATCCGACAAGCGCACCTTGTCAATGCGCTGTTTCCCGAATGCTTCTTTTTTCAGGACATTGATTACCGTCTTGTACCCGGCAACGGTATTGTGCCGGACACCCGTTTTCAGGGACACATACTTCTCCACCAGTTCCAGCACCGTGTAATTGCCGCCGTTGGTTACGATGTGGTCAAACAAATCCGCTTCAATCTGCTTTTCTTTCTCCCGCAGCGAAAGTTCCCGTTTCTTGCCTTTGGGCATTGGGTCGTTTTTGTCCAAACGCCAACTATACACATTTTTCTCTTTTCCGTCCTCGTCAATGTAACGGAACCGATACCTCCCGTCTGCACGCTGGTACTCGCCTTCATGCAAAATTCGATTACGGTTGTCTCGTCTTTTTTCACTCATTGAAATCTCTCCTTTACTGTAAAAGGAGAGCCAGACTTGCACCGTTATAATAGCACAAGTTTGGCTCTCCGTATAGGTCTATCATAGGAAATCGGCAATTCTACCAAGCACTTTTTTATACTGCCGTTGCCTGATCCAGATACCGCTCGAATTTCTCACGCTTAATGAGGGCACGGTTTCCGTTCATCACATAGAAATCCTCGTTGGGATGCCCGTCAATGAGCATCCGCAGCTTTCCTTCTCCGATGTGGTAATATCCGGCAGCTTCTTCAATGGTCAGCGTATATCTGCGCCAAACAGGAATCTCCATATTTTTCGTCATAGGCATTTATCCTCCATAAATGAAATGTGCCAGGCAGAGAACGGTCAGCAACGAAGTCCGGCAACGGACTTCAAAAGACCTCAAATACATTCTCCATCTGGCTTTTGGTTATCTATTTACTTTTCTTTTATTTTTCTGTAGTTTTGGTTGTCAGAAGGAAAAAAGCGTTGGAAATCAAGGCTTTTCCCGGCAACCGGGTCGGCAACGGGATTGCAACAAAGAGGGCAACGGGCTGTCATTTTCAGAATGGTAGCTCAATCTGCTCCGTTATCTCCACAAACCCGTCAGGGATTTTGTCGGACGGGTTGCCATTGTCCGTTGCTGTCTTTTCACGCTCCCAGCCCTTTTGTCTGCCGAATCCTACGAACATCCTCGGATTGGAGAAATAACGCCAGCCAGTAATGCACTGGTTCATAATCTCATTGACCTCCCGGATTTCCCATTGTTTCGGCTCGTCAAAAGTGTGGTTCAGGGCTTCCTTGTAGAGCTGCTTGGAGCAGACCGTGTCCCCGGTGTACTTGTCCAGATAGGCCTGAATCTGTCCGGCTTTCGTGTCCTCCGGCATGAAGTCCCGCTGATGCTCTTTCAGGTACTTTGCCATTTCCGGGCTGAATTTCAGCTTGAAGTTTCCGCTGCGGTAAATTTCCATGGCTTCTGCCCACATCTGCCGGATGTAGGCTCTGGAAGCAGCTTCGTCCTCCAAAATGTGAATCTCCGACCGCTCCGGGTACACCATGACCGGAATAAAGCGGCGATTGCCGGAACGGTCAAGGGGCAGGAAGTCGAGAGCGTTGGAGGTGCCGCCGAATACACACTGTCTCGGTCTGTCTGCCGGGTGGGTTTCGTAGGGGATTTTGTAAACCTCCTTCTGGCGGCTCAGGAAGGACTTGATTTCCTCAATGCTCTTGGCGTTGGCGGTTGCCATCATCTCGGACATTTCGATAATCCAGTGACCTTGCAGCTTGCGATACACATTGTCATCGTCCAGCTTGCGAAGGTCATCCGAAAACCACTCGTCCCGGAGAGCCAGCAGCCGGAAGAAGGTAGACTTACCCGCTCCCTGACCGCCTACCAGACAAAGCATGATTTCAAACTTGCTGCCGGGCTTGAATGCCCTCGTAATCGCCCCCAGCATAAACAGCTTCAAGGCTTCATAGCTATACTCGCTGACCTCAGCTCCAAGGAAGTGGTGCAGGGCATATCGGATGCGTTCTGTCCCATCCCATTCAAGATTGTTTAGGCAGTCCCGGATTGGATGGTACTTATTTTCATTCGCCACAATCCCGATGGCGTTTTCAATCTTTTTCTCACTGGTCAGCCCATAATTTTCTTCCAGATAAAGAAGCAGATATTTCATATCCGTATCTGTCAGGGCTGTACCTGTTCTGTGATAGCCGATGGGCTTAATGATGTCCTTGCGGTCAGTCAGGCTGTTATAAGCAATCGCCCCGGCAAGCACCGGGTCACGCTGAAACACTGTCAGACAGTTGCGGATGCTCTGCCGGGCACCGCCCTTCTCCGTGCTTTCCAATTCAGCTTTCACTTCTTCAACGCTCCGGGGCGGCTGCATGGCGTTTACTGTATTTTTCACGGCTTGCTGCATCTGGGGCGGCAAGTTCTGATAATCGTTTTTCAAGCTCTATCACATCCTTTCCGTATTCTGTAATGATCTGCGCCCGTTCCTCCGTATCGCCGGACAGCAGTGTGTCCAGCAGATATTCCACATGGCTGATTTTCTGTAAGGCTTCCACAAACCGGGGATGCCATTCCCCATCCGTCTGTTCGGGCTCATACTCCTCTTTCCACCGTTTCATCAGGTGAAGATAATCCGCAAGAACACGGAAGCAGCGCTCTTGTGCTTCCCTGAACTGTACCTCTGGGGATTTGCTCCAGGGCTTGGGCTTTTTCATCTTATCTGGGAGCTTCCCTTCCTCGTAGGACAGTCCAAAGTCCCTTGCCAGCTGTACAGCAGCTTTCTTCTTTCCCAGCCCATAAAGAGCCGCTGTGAAGTCAATCACATCCCCATCTGCCCCACAGCCGAAGCAGTGGTAACGCCTGTCCAGCTTCATGCTGGGGGTCTTGTCGTTGTGGAACGGGCAGCAATTCCGCAGCCTGCCGGGTGGTCACAGACTGCTTGACTGTTTCAAATACATTCAAATCATTTCCTCCTGAAAATAGGAAAGGCACCTGACATTCTCAATACGAAAATGGCAAGTGCCTGTTAGCGTTCCATATTCTGTTTTTTGTGAGTTTCCTTTTTCCGTGCGGCATCCTCAGCCGCCACAATCGCCTTGTTGCGGTTCAGCATTTCATAAATGGAAGTTCTGGCATTTTCCTTGATTTGCTGGGTGTTTGCTTTTCTGACCTCCGGCTTTGTCAGTGCAGCCTTCATTGCACGAACGGCTGCATGCATGGCTTTGGTTATTTTGGAAACCACATTGTCCAGCCGGGCGGCAGCGTACTCCCGCTCCTTTTTGGGAGCCTTGCGCTCCGGGGACAGCAGCCAGGACTTTGTTTCCTCCACCAGCTGAATGTCCTGCTTGTGTGTTTCCACCCGGACGGTATCGGTCACAACCTCCACCGCCTTATCATAGGCAATCTCGGAAACATCATCAATCAGAGCTTCCACATCATCCAGCTTCAAGGTCAGCTCGTCCAGCTTTTCTTCCTTTTCCTGAATGACGGCTTCCTGCTCCTGAATCGTCTGAGACTGAGCCACCAGCTGCTCCTTCTGCTTGGCAAGAATGAAGTCCTGCTTTTCCAGATACTTGCGACCGCCGTACTCCGGCTCCTCCTCCAGCTGCAATCCGTGCTTCCTGCAAATATCGAACAGCAAAGCCCGGCAGGCGGCATCATAGACCATTTTTCTGTTGTTGTGGCGACCCAGCTTCTTGTCCGGCTCCGGCAGTTCAAAGCCAAGGGCTTCCAAAGCTTTCTCCTGCTGGGGACAAAGCTCCCCGTACTGATTTTCACAGTCAAAGACGTGGCGTTCATGGATGTGAGGCGTGCTTTCATCAATGTGCAATGCCCAGTCCAAAATGTGGACATGGGAGCCGAAGCGTCTTTCCAGCTCCGCAAAAAATTCCGTAGCCACCAGAAAGAGGGTTTCCGCAAAAGCGTGTTCCTCCATCTTTCCGATTTGGAGCAAACTTTCCTCCGGGCAGGTCTTTTTATTTTTCAGGATTTCATCTGTAGTGCGGTTGCGCTCCGTGTGTCGGTTCTTTTCATTACGGGCATTCTGTCCATCCGTGTAATCGGAATAATGGGTGTGATAATAAATCTGCTCGACTTCTTCAAAGGTTGAAGCCAGCTCAATCTCGTCACTGTTCTTTTCTGCCAGCTGCCGATAACCGTTGTAGCAGTCCCAGTAGATGTTGTGTTCGGCTCGCTGCTCGTCAATGTGTTCGCTGTTGCTCACATCGAAATTACGGTCATTGTGCTTGGGATTGTAAACGCCATTCTTTCCGGCACGACCGTTGTGTTTTGTCAGTTTCAAACTTGGTTCCTCCGTTTCTTAAAGATTTTCCCCGCAGGGGGAGGGGCAGCGAAGCTGCTTCCTTGCTGCATTTCTGCGCCAAGTAATACCCAGTACTAAGCGG
The DNA here is from genome assembly GCA_900316205.1 of uncultured Eubacteriales bacterium. Lineage (GTDB taxonomy): Bacteria > Bacillota > Clostridia > Oscillospirales > Oscillospiraceae > Limivicinus. The sequence continues at coordinate 6,114 of ONBX01000036.1, read as the reverse complement.
CGCAACGCCACTTAACTGGGCAAGGCTGCCGCCCTTGACCTGCACAGGGGTATTGCATCTACGCTCCGCTTCGGTCCACGCAATACCAAGGTCCCCTGGACTTTGTGCGACCCTGTACCCATGCACAAAGGGCTGCGCCCTCTGTACTCCTGCCCGAAGAAGCTGAACCTCGCCCTTTCCTCTATGGCTCCTTTCAGCTTCTTCGGCTTTTTCGCAACCCCCCAAGGGACTTCCGAAAAAATAGCCGCTGCCGGATTTTGCATTCACGCAAAAACTGACAGCGGCTTCTCATCTGACCTTAGCGGTCACATTCGATTTTCTCTCAACAGTGTTGAGGGTTTTCAAGCGAACTCAGGAGGGAACATCTTCGTCCTCTCTCGGAGTCAGCACATAAATCCTGTTCGGTTCTCCAACGCCCCGGCGCACCCGCATGATAAGTCCTGCGGTTTCCAGCTCGTTCAAAGAACGCTTCACAGTCATTGTGCTTCTGGACAATGCGGCGGCGATTGCAGTCACAGGGAAACAGACAAACAGGATGCCGTTCTCGTCCTCTTGTCCATCTGAAAGCATGGCATCCAGCATCCGGCAGTACATGACCTTAGCAGTGCTGCTGACCGGGAATCCCAGCAACGCTCTGGGAAAGGGCATACATGGCGGCAGCGGTGTGTCTATCGTCATAAATTCAAAATTCATTTGGTTGGGTTCTCCTTTTTCTTCGCTCGTTTGGATAAATAACGAGGGCAGTCAACCACAACTGCCCGGAAACTCTGCCTGCATTCATGCTGGCACTTCCGACACAGATTGTTGTAGCTGACACGCCCCCGATCATTCAGGAAAAAGGACAGTTCCAGTTTCCTCTTTTGGCTCATTCTCGGCACAATGGTATCCTCCCGATTTTGTGTATGGTTTCGGGGCGATTTTTAACCAAAACACCGCCTTGGAGCGGTGCAAAAATCCCCGAAGGATTGCTGACAGGGTAGACTATCCCCCTGTCAGATTGTCGTGTTTCGGTATCATTTTTTGTGTCAGTTCGCCGCTGTACCCTGATGTCGTTCCTGCCCCAGTTTCTCTGCGGCGTTTTGCTTCCGTTGGCACGCTCGTATCGGTCAGGGTTCCTCCATGTTCCTGCCGATAGTCACTGCGCTGCTTCACCGGGAAGCATATCCCATCAGGACGGTCATTCGATTGGAATAATCCATCGATGAACTGACTACATTATGGAACATTTTTGACCCCCGTGCTGTATATCCGCAAAGTAGGATTTCCGGCTGAAAAACAAAAATTTCCACGATTGTGGACAAGGCATGATATAATGAAAACAGCGGCAGAAATGCAGCCGCAGGAAGGAGATTTTGCCATGAAAAAAGGCTTATCAATACAAGAAAAACTAAAAGATTTGCGAGTTGTGGAAAAAGGATTCACGCTAAAACAGCTTGCGGAAGAAACCGGAATCTCTTCATCCACTCTGGGCAGCTATGAAAGCGATGATTACAAAGACATCAGTCATACGAATCTGGTGATCCTTGCCGAATACTACCATGTTTCTACCGACTGGCTGCTGGGTCTCACCGAATCCCGTGAAGTTCAGAATCACGAAATTGCGGAGCTTCATTTGGACGATGAAACCTTGGATATTCTAAAAAGCGGCAGACTCAACAACCGTCTGCTCTGCGAGATGATAAAGCACCCGGATTTTCTAAAGCTGATGACTGACACCGAAATCTATGTGGACGGCATCGCCACCATGCAGATTAAGAATATGAACGACTGGCTGAATGCGGTTCGGCTCCAAATTGTGCAACAACATAACCCAGAGAGCAACGACCTGTATGTTCAGGTTCTGGACGCTGCCCGCATCGACGAAGAGGAATACTTCTTCCATAACATCCACGGCGATCTGGATCGGGTCATTCGCAGCATCCGTGAGAAAAACCAAAATGCCACGGAATCCGCTCCCATTGAACGCCCCGCATCCAACGACAAAAAGATGCAGCGGCTTTTGCAGTCCATGAAATACAAGAGTAATCCGATTGAAGAATTTTGGCGTTACTTCTGCGAAGAACTGCAAATTGACTACGATAAGCTTCTTGATGACGAGCATGACACCATGAAGAGAATATTTAAGAAATCTAAGTTGTTAAAGAGTTTCCCAAGTCATAAGAATAAAGCCCGGAAATAAAAAAGCCGCTGCCGCATGGTTTTAATTCCATGTAGCAGCGGTTTTTCGCTGGTGGTATTCCGTTACAATAACAACGCTGTTTTATTTGAAATTTTCTCGTTTATTGAGGAAACTGTATCCTGAATCGAATCATTTGTTGTGTCTATAGCATTCCGCTCATATACTCCAAGATGATGGAATTGCTCCCACATCACTTCTACCAATTCAGTATTTGTTTCGCTATCCAATTTCAAACGTCCAGTCGCCCGGTTCAGGGTTTCCTCCTTGCTTGCTCTCAAAATGATATAATGTACTTCATAGCCTTCGTGAACGATATTTAACCAAGGCTGCAAAAACCACGGGCCGATAATTCCATCCACGATTACATCATATCCACCACGGGCATAACGCTTTGCGGCTTCTAAAAAGGCCTCGATCACAATCAGGTTTTGCTCATTGGATTCCGGCAAATGCGGCAATATTGCCCCTTTGCTCAGGTAATGGTAAAAATCATCGGTATGCATATGCACTGATTTTTCCATACAGGATTCCTTCGCAACAATAGCTGATACTGTCGATTTTCCAGTTCCCTGAGGGCCTGTAATTACGATAATTCTTCCTCGCTCCATTTTACTGATCCCTTCAACTTCGTGCTTTGTTCACTTTTTCACAACGATTCAATAGGTAAATTATGCTGCTTCAAAAAGGACAGCTTATCCCAATATCCTCTCTGGAACAGAATTTTACCATTTACAACATGGAAGAAGCCGCATCCCCGCAGTCCCAGAGGATCCTTCCATTCTAAAATCGCCCACTGTCCATCTTCAAAGATGTTCTCTACAATGGCAGTCATATCGGCAGTGGCAAATTCTGTTGTAAACATTTCTCGGATTGCATCTATCCCAATCACGGGATCATTTGTCACTTGATGGTTGGTTGCGTTATCATGGTACAAGCTCACGATTGCTTCTACATCGTGATTATTGAACGCATCTACCCATTTACATACTACTTCTTTTGGTCGTAACATAAATATTTCCTCCATATATCGTTAGCTGCCTTTTTCAAGATACACGATTCATGTAAAATCACAATTCCCGCCGTTTCCATTGCTTCAGGGCAGCTGCGACACAAATGCCTGCCACAACGATTGTTAAGAAGATATAGGGAAGGTGGAAACCGTGCAGTGCTACCTCGTACACATCAAAATAACGCAATGGGGTCAGATAGTCCAGAAAATGATTACCTGTGTACTCGGCAGTAAAGGCCAACGCATAGGCAGCCAGCATGAAAATTGTTCCTGTCCGCACCGCAGCCCTATAGGACAGGAGCACGCTGGCAAACAACAGCCCCGGGGCAAAAAAGAGGATCTGGGTAAAGAACATTCCCATCGTTGTGGAAAGCACCGCTCCCGGCTGATCCAGACCGCCCAAAGGAAGAACAATTGTGAAATAATTGCACACGCCACTGAACAGGGCGAACACCAGCAGGTTCACTGCTGAAACGATCACCTTCGCCAGAACAATGGTTTTCCGCTTCACTGGCTTTGTGAACAGGTATTCCGATGTTCCGAATTTCTTTTCCTTAGCCACACAGGACAGCCCCAAAGACATGGCATAGGGAAACGCCAGTAGCCCCTCCCAGAAATAGATGCACACATACCAGCCGGTGGATGTCGTCAAGTCGCCTTTGACTCCAAACATAATCATGATCAGTCTCGGAAATTGGCTGACCATCGCTGCCATTTCATCCAGACTATCCTGTAGAGACATAAGTTCAAAATAGCAGAAACCGCACAGAAGCAGCATGATTCCCAGCCAGATCAACAAAAGTTTTCTGGTTTGACGAAACTCATTTTCATGTTCACACCTCCTTAGCTGCGGAACTGAATGTCTTTTTTCAGAAAGACACCGTAAGAAAGCACCAAAAACAGGGCAAACAGCAGCACACACCATCCAAGATACCGGAGGTCATAGAAGCCGTTTTTGGAGATATCAGCGGCTCCGAAGAAAGAGTAGGGAGACAGAAAGCTGATAGCTCGGTTACTGACGATGTTGGAGAAGCTGGTAATGCAATACTCCACAAATACGACTAATCCGGCGGTCAGCAGCGGACTGCGGTTGCGGGAAAACAAAATTCCCACCATCAGCCCCATTGCAGCGAAGAACAGCGTAACAAGGGTCAGGGACAGGGCAATCAGGAAAAACTCTCCCCAAGGAGTTCCGGAACGGAATATTGCCATGGCGAAAAGGGAAGCCAGCAGATACCCCGTACCCACAATCGCCACGCCGACAAACACGGTCAATGCCTTTGCCCAATAAATTGCTTTCCGGGGAAAGGGCTTTGTAAACAGATATTCCGAGGTTCCTTCCGTACATTCTCTGGTGTGAATGGAAATGCCGAAGTGCATCCCAAAAATGCCGGAGGCAATCATGAAAAAGCTGGTCAGGAACCCGTAAATACCCAGCGGAGATGTCAGGTATTCCATCGATACGCCGACACTCCTGTAAAAGTCCGTGGTGCCCATGGTTTCAAAGAGTTCCACGGAGGCAGCATCCAGAAAGCTGTAATAAGTCGGCGTCATCAAAAAAATACACAGTGCCAAGGCGATAGCCCAGCCCAGGATATAGGTTCGATGCCTTTTCAGTTCATATTTCAAAATGACCATGCCTGACACCTCCTTACGCATAGTAGTGCATGAAGATTTCCTCCAAAGAGGGCTCTTCCAAAAGCACATCGTCCAAATGCAGCAGGTGAAGCTTGTCGATGATCGCTGTGATATTGCCGTTATACATAAAGGAAACAGAGGTCTTGTCAGGACTCTCGGTGTAGTTGGCAATGCCGGGCAAGCCCCAGAAGTCACGGGGAATGGTTGTTTTGGCGGTGAGGCTGACCTTTTTATAGCCGCTTTCCCGAAGCTCTTTGATGGACTGAATGCCCACGAGCTTGCCTTCTTTTAAGATTGCCACCCGGTCACACAGCTTCTGTACTTCGCTGAGGACATGGGATGAGAAGAAAATGGTGGTTCCCCGGCTGTTCTCCTCCTTCAGAATATCGTAGAAGGCCTGCTGGATCAGCGGGTCTAAGCCGCTGGTGGGCTCGTCCATAATCAGCAGCTTGGGCGAGGTCATGATGGCAGACACAATCCCCACCTTTTTCTTGTTACCCAGAGACAGGTCTGCGATTTTCCGGGTCAGATCCAGATTAAGGCGCTCAGAAAGCTCATACATTTTCGTTTCGCAGTCCATGCCGTACAGGTCAGCGGTGTATTGCAGCAGGTCCCGCACCTTCATGTTTTCATAATAGCTGTTCTCGCTGGGAAGGTAGCCCACATCTCTGGCAATGACACTGGCCTTGGTCTGGCAGTCCAGGCCGAAAATAGAGGCGTTGCCGCCGCTGGGATGGATCAGGCCCATCAGCGTGCGGATGGTGGTGGATTTTCCTGCACCGTTGGGGCCAATGAAGCCGAAAAACTCGCCCTCATTCACCGAGAAACTGAGGTCGTTGATCCCCCGATGGGTTCCATAGTGCTTGGTCAGCTGGTTTAAGCCGCAGAATTGCGATGTTCTCCTCAAAATCCTCCATGACAGCCTGAAAATCGAAGGCCGCCGCCCCACGGTACCGGGCCGCATAGCCCTCGGCCATCAGAAGCAGCATTTGAAAGACCGGCTGGGCATCCTCCGGGTTTTTGAATTTCAAAGCATCCTCTTCCCGCAGAACAAGATCGTTTCGGAATCTGCTGGCCTCCTCCGTCAGGATCGCTAGCGTATCTGCCACCTCGGGAGAAGTTTCCTCCCAGGCACTGGTAATAAACTGCAAGATAAAAGGCTGATTTTGGAGCCCCTCCATTTTCATGTGGCTGGATGCCAGGATTCTGTCGAACAAATCTGTTTGGGAATTGAGGGATTCCTTGTCAAATATTCCCTCTATGATTTTCTTGCAGTATTCCAGTAGGT